>JAADHU010000030.1 GCA_013151645.1 Gammaproteobacteria bacterium
CGCTTATTATTGAACTAGCTCTATTTATCGTATTCTATTTAGCAATAACGGTTCTCATTTATCCCAGTAAGCTGCCTATAAAATCAATAATTTGGAGTGGTTCTAATTCTAGAAAAACCAAACTAAATTTGACTAGTTTCTTACTTGTAATGATTCTAGGGGTAATTTTCAGGTACGGAACTCTAGTCTTAAATATCTTTTACAGCAGTATGCTTAGTGTTGACACAGCTCAGGATAGTATCGACGCCCTACATTTAGCCGCTGCCGATAGAACTGTCGAGAATATCGATTTTGTTAGCGTTTTTACAAATACCACCATTACACCGATGGTCGAAGAGTTTGTGTATAGAGGATGTATATTGGGTTGTTTGTTATCTCGCTACAACGTAAGTAGGTCAATACTTTTATCTGCCATTATTTTTGGTGCGTTTCATGGTGATGGGTTTTTCTCCGCATTTTTGGGAGGTGTTTTCTTAGCAGCAATATACGTAATTTACAAAAACATTTTCCTGTGCACTGCTGTACATGGGGTGGTCAATTTGTTTGTTTTTTTCTCCCCTGGTTTAATCGTCAAAATAACTCCATTTTATTATACGGATCTGCAGAAGTTTCCTTTGTTCGGCTTTAGTTTGTTGCCAGCGTTTATGGTGATACTTTTTATCGTTTTACTCTTGACCTATTTCTTGAATAGAAGAGAATCGTCGCCTTTTCCACCTAAAATGACCAAGAATCATCAACCCTCTATTTCGCCGTGAGGCCATTGACCAAAAAAAATACAAAGTGTTCGGCGAAGTCGTAACCCAACCACCGTTTTTTTCGTTACTACGATTGGAGTGCCAAAAATTGTGGTCGTTATCACGGCACCCTTAATCTACGGAACATACGCTCGCCGCGAAGCAGCAATTGGTTATGTGGTTCCCGATAAAGGACCAAATCAGCAACCGATATTTAGGAAAAAGTGAAGCGGCGCTGAGAAAATTCAATACAGTTACAAACTGTTTGACGAGGTACCTAGCCATAAATCCGAGAAATGAGTTCAATTAGGGAGTAACAAAAAGGCGCTAGTTTCGATTCAATGCACATATTGCAGGTTTACGTTGTTCTCAGGATTTGAGCGTTGTGTCAGGCAATCAATTATTCTTCTAATGTTACAAGGGAAAAAAATGAAAAAGACCGTGTTCCGGTACCTTGCACTATGCAGTTTCCTTCTTGTCGCGATACCGGCCAATGCCGTCATAACGTGGATTGCTGATAGTCCGATGAGAAATCCGGAAATTGCTGACGGTAAGATTTGGTGGGAGACAAGCGCAAGAGTGCCTGAGTGGGATGTACCCCGGCAATTAAAACGTCTGGATGGAAACAAGAATCCTGCTGACCGGAACACTAACAGCGGTGCATTGATCCGGTATAGCCAGGTGGGGGGCAAAGTGCTTGTTGAAGAGCTTGATCCCAATCTGCTTGATTCACTGGCGGGCATGGTACGCGTAATGATTTTCGATGCAGAAAGTCGTCCCTGGGTTGTGACGAAAACCAGCGACCTGTATCGAAGGGAAGGCAATATGTGGAAGCGCCTGCCGACAAAACTGACAGATATTGCCATCGGCAAGAATGGAGCGATGTGGGGACTGTCAGACGAGGCCGTGCGCGAAGGAGGGCGTACTGTTTTACGGTATACGGGCACTAGCTGGGAAGAAACCGGGATGTCGGCGCGACTACTTGCGGTTGACGGGTCAGGAGAAGCGTGGGTCACCTCTCAGCGGAATACCAAAGGAAACACCTTCAATGTCTTTCGCCACACACCGGGTGGCTGGGAAGAAATGCCGAAAATAAATCGGCCGATTTATGTCGCCAGTGACGATGAAGGTTCGATCTGGATGAAGGATAGCGACCGGAAATACAAAAAGTTTCCTTCTTTGTACAAATGGACAGGCTCCGACTGGGAACCAGGCTTTCATGTTGAGGCGAGCGATGTTCCGATATTTACCCCGAAAGGGAACCCCGTATTTCACAAATTTTATATCCTGGAAGGGCTGTTGCCGGTTATGCAAGGCAAGGGTCGGTTACGTACTCCAAACCTGGGCGTTAGCAGTTATGCGATTTCTCAGGATGATTCAGTCTGGGTTATCCGGAAACTTCCGGCACTGTTTCGAGCCGGTTACAGGCCCGAAATTCTCAAATGGAATGGTCAGAGATTTGAGCCGGGAGTCGATACGAAACAACATTGGAAATCGGATAGCCAACTACTTGAAAGCGATTTTCCCATTGCGATCGCTGCGGACGGAAAAGGTTCGCCATGGATTCTGGCTGACATGACCGGTACCAGTACCCTGGGCACACTGTATCGACACGTCGATGATGCCTGGGTAAAAGCCGATAGCCGAAAAATGGTCAGCATCCTTTCGGATGTTGACGGCGTGATTTGGGCGCTTGGCGGAGCGGTATTTCGTTGGGATGGCGGAAGCCTGAAGCAAGTTGGTGAGGCGCTGCCCGCCTATGTGTCTCAATTTGTAGTTGACCAGGATCGAGCCCCCTGGGTTGTTCACAAAAACATGCAACCTGAAAACAGGAACCAACGTTTTCTTGTGAGCCGTCAGGTGCAAGGCAAGTGGGTAAACGTTGCACTACCGGACGATTTTACTCTGTTATCTCCCGCTCTCGGTGGGGGCATGGACGGTTCTATCTGGCTTGGTGGCAGATTGAAATCAAAATTCGCGTTGATGAAGTGGACCGGCTCAGGGTGGAAGAGGCACAGCGGCAGTTTCTTGGGCGAGCACATAAGCAGCGACTCCAAGGGAAGGGTTTGGTCAATAAGCGATGGTAGTTTTGCTATTGCCGATCCGGGCCTTAGAGCATTGACTCCGAAGCGGAGTGCCGGCACGAGTCCGGAAAAACCGTTTGCTTCAATGCAGCGGGAGGTTTCTGTACGGACGCCTGCGCCGGTGCCGGTGCCGGAGACAAGACTGGCTGGTTCGACTTCAAAAGCAGAGCTTGTGGGCTGTTGGAAATGGTTCAATGGCGCATATATCATCGTAGAAAAGAACGGTGTCGTGCGTAACGGCGTTATTTCCGGAAGCTGGACGCGAGTGGCGTCAAGTCTTGGTGACTACACGATTGCATGGCCTTCAATTTTTGACATGGTGAAACTGTCGGAGGACGGTCAATCTTTTTCAGGAGCCAACATCTTTGGCATGCCTGTTTCAGGCACACGCATTTCAGCCGTGGCTGATGGTTTGTCGGGGGAATGGCGCTGGTTCAATGGCATCAAGGTTTCCATCGGCCAAGACAAGACGGTGGAGGGTGGCGGATTTCAGGGGTCCTGGAAGAAGACCGGAGATGGATATGCCATTGAATGGCCGATTATCGATACCATCGAGGTTTCTGCCGATGGCAACCAGCTCAAGGGTGCAAACCAGTTTGGCCCCGTGACGGCGAGCCTGGACAAGGCATGTGCCGGGCCATAGGGGCATTCAAACCTGGTGCTGGCGGGCAATTGTGCATGAGCCAGCAATCTGACAGTTATTTCAAAATTCGTGTTATCTCAGTAGCACCCGGCCGGCGGCGCTTCGTCGCCATCCAAAGCTTGAGAAAAGTGACAAGACAAGCAGTGTGAAAACGCCGAATGCACCACCACCGCCGCCGCTTGAAACCGGGGGCGGAGAAGGCGGGGGTGTACTCGCATTGCTCACTGACAATGTGTAGGCGGAATTTTGTCCGACGGTATTCGTCGCTCTGACCCGGATGTAATAGGTCGCGCCATTGCTCAATAATCGCGAGATCGATTCATCGACAGAGCCGATCATGGCGCTCTGTTCGATAACGTTGGTGCCTGATTCGTCGAGTAGAAAAATATCGTGATTGTTCCGAACCAGCGCTGCGTTGGCCGGAATCGTCAGATTGATCGTGTAGGTTAGGTTTTGCTGCGGTACGGTGAAGACGAAATAGTCGTCCACGTCATTGTCGCTGTTTGCCGTACCATCGACCGAAAACGGGGCGGTAATCGCCTGCGCATCGGCGGGAGCATCGTTTGGCTCAGGGTCATCGCCCATCGGCAAACCGGTACCGCAATCGCTGCTGCCCCCGTTACCCGTTGCCGCCAGCGTGAGTCCGCTTCCATCCTGGGCCAGTGAAAAATCGGTATCGGATACATCGAAAAAAACGTTATCGGAACACGTGAGCATCAAACGCGCTGTGGAACTGCTTGTCGCCGGGAAAGTGACCAACTGCTCTCCGTCGTTCGCAACACTCACGGCCAATGGCAAGAATGTCGTGCCGCTGTCCGTAGACCACAATATGTCGACGTTATTGCAACTGATCGGCGCCAGTTCGGTACACGCCGCATTCCATTCTACGACCTGGTTCGCCATTGTATTGAGCGTCACGGCCGTGTTTGGTTGCAGTAGAACGAAGGGGCCCTTTTCGTTATCAACGGATACCTGCATCGCGTCGTCATTTACACCACCATTACCGTCACGAACAGTCAGGCGGAAATTCATTGTGCGCGAGGTCACAGGAAGTGCTTCGGCTTTGTCCGGTGTCCCGTCAAGCAGATCGGGTAGCCGGGGAAAAGTCCGAGACGCCGATGGGACCGGTACGAATGAGCGGAACAGCGGGTTGGTCACCAGGTCGATGCCGTAGGATGTGCTGTCCGTTTCAAAGCCGAGATCCATCTGGTCCCACTGGTGCAGCAGGACGTCGCCATTATTCGCGTCCGATGCCGTACCGGTGAGCGTAAACGGCGTTGCGGCAGGAATGACGTAGTCCGGGCCGGCATCCACTGACGGCGCAACATTTCCGGCGGCCAGGCTTGCCGGGCACGTTGCACCGAAACCGGATCGAACAAACTGGTTGACCTGCGCGATGCTGCCCGCGTGAAACGTGGGGTCCATGAAACCCTGGCTGGGCGACTGCAGGTCGGGATCTTCCTGGACATTCTCCTCGTCGCAGATGCCCCCGTAGGACATTATTGTGCTGCCGCTCCCCGGTTCGAACGCCGTCGGTGCATAGCGATTTCCATCGCCGCAGAGAGCGGTGGTTCCATTGAATGAGTGATCGGCACCGAACTGATGGCCGAGTTCGTGCGCGAGATAGTCGATGTAAAACGCATCGCCGACGGGATTTTCGAGACCGGTTGCACCACCTGCCTTCAAGCTGTCATCGCACGCGGCATTGATGTTCGCCAACCCACCGTCAGAGGTCGAGAATACATGGCCAATGTCGTAGTTCGCGGAACCGATGACATCGTCAATATTCGATTGATTTTCGACCAGCAGTGCGTCGAGATCGGCGTTGCTGTATGGGTCGGTTGACGGATCGGTATAAATGAGACCGTCATTGCCTGCCACCAGCAACATACGGATACCCAGGTCTCTCTCGAAAATCTGTGTGAGCCGGTTTATTGCCGTCACGACTTCCGCAAGCGTATTAACCGCGTCTCCTCCAGCCACTGCCTGACTGTATTCACCGGTTGTCGCGGCCGCGAGGCGATACACAAGGATGTCATTGGTGGCGTTGTCCAGCGAAAAAAATGTTGGTGCAATTGACGAGGTAAAGTCAGTTTTGCGGACTTGGGCACGACAGGAGAACGTCGGTTGGTCGGAGTGATCAACGCCACCGGTATAATCTTGTTTAAGAAAACTGATGTACGTGTTCGATGGTCCGACCCTGGCAGGGTCGATAAAGACGGAACCGTCCGGCGACTGCAGCAAAGCGTGAAATCCGTTCGGGCCAATGTCAATGCGACCAGTGATAGCGGTATCTGTGATTGCGCGGACGGCATAGGTCTTGATTTGCGGAAACTTACTCGCCAGTTGGGGCGCCATTATCGGCGAATCGATAGCAGAGAACGCCAGCATGCGGCCGTCCGGCATCGGTAGCGTCAGGCTTGGAGTCTCTCCGGTTCGGTTTGCGGTGGGTAGCAGCAATGCGCGAAGTGCGACCATGTCTGCGACGATGTGCCGCGCTGAGCCGATACGCGGATCGAGCTTTTGCACGCCGCTCCCGCTGCCCTCGAGATTTTGCCAAACCTGGTCCGCCGCGTATCCGGCGTTCGAAAACAGCAGCAACGCGGTCGAGAAAAGCAAAGCCTTCGGAATTGTCAGTGGTTTGATATCAATCTCCGTGCCGCTGGCAAATGTGTGCATACATTCTCGCAAAGCTGTCCTACAGCGTCGTCGCCTGCTGGCAGGCTCGCATGAGGCCCGCACTTATGCGTACGGCCAGACCTCGAGCCCGTGAATTGCGTTTCGAATATCCATTGTGAGGTTCACGCTCAACAATGTTTGATTTCCGGCCAGATCGTAGACCGATATCGTCGAGGGGGACGATCCAGCGGCGACAACGCTTTCGGACAACACACACAGTCCACGCGCAAAACCCTGCCGTGCTGTGCCGGAATCGTCAAAGTCAGTGTTAAGCAGATCTCTCGGGTTGTAAAGAGGCATGGCCATTGCGCGATCTTCAGTACCTTCGCCGCGTCCCGTATAGCGCAACCGGCCGGCGACAGTATCGTTGAAAAGTACGCCGTCGCGAAAGGGTCTGGCATTGTGCGTGCCGGGTGGTAACTCTACCGACATCAGTACGGTATCCGCATTGTAGTGCAGCATACCGCCGGTCTTTAGCCCGCTAATATACATTCCATCACGGTTGCAAAATACGTTGTTGATATGCAGTTTGTTTAACAGCAGCGGACCGTCGTCACCTGACGGATCGTAAGTTGCCCGACGAAACTTGAAATTCTGAACATCGATGTGCAAAGCCCAGGTGAATCGGCGTTCGTCCAGACAGAATCCCAGAACGGAGTCATAGCCGGTCGATGTCAGGTAAAGCGTTCTTTCGTAGATAGCGATTTCATGGCAGTGTTTCAGGTAGGTGTTTCGCCAGGAGCCCAGCAGATCGAAGTCGGGTGTGTAAGCGAACAATTCATCGCTGGCGGCGACGTAGACTACGTCGCCGTCGAAAGCGATGCCCCTGAGACCGCGATCTGCGCCACGTCCCGCCCAGTCAATGTCAGCAGTATTCCAGTCGAGCGTTTGCCTGACGGACTGGCTTTCCAGGTCCAGAAGGTACACGCCCCCGTGGCTTTCACCTTGATGACTGCCCCGTACGACCGATGACGTGACGAGAGTCACCAAGGGGCGTCAACCTGCAGGCGCGAACGCTGTCTGCACGCGATGGCTATTATGGTTCGCCAAGTTCTGCCCGCTACTCAAATCGCTTGCTGAAATTGAGCCCGACCGTCCGCGGTGCTGCATAGGTACGATCATTTGCGAAACGCGTGTCGCCAAAAAAAGCACCGTTGGTGTTTGTTACGAGCCAGTTTACTGCGCGCTGATCCCACACGTTGTAAGCGATCAGCGTCACGTCCCACCCGCTTTCCCGGCTGAGGCCGATCTGCGCGTTACTGATGCTGTAGGCCGGAACGAGCCCGCTCCGATTATTTGCCACGATGTTATTCAGCGTATCCCACTTCTCGCTTTCATAGTAGTAGTCGTAACGCAGCCACAGGTTCCCACCGAAAACGTCATTGATCGTATAGTCGATCGACGCGTTGTACTTGCGATCTGCGGACCACGTCATCGGGCTGCCCGCCAATACGACGTCACTGAAACGAACAATATCTTCCGTGTATTTTGCGTCGTTAAAGAACGCCGAAAACTGGAGCGTAAGGTTTTCTGTCGTGTTCCAGGTGGTCGTTATCTCAGCTCCTTTTGCTTCCCCTTTGCCACCATTGATTGTGCCGCGCAGCCACCACCTGCCGCCAACACTGAACTGGGAAATCTGTATGTCATCCCAAATCATATCGAAGACGGATACGTTGATGAGCAAGCGGTCATCAAGCCATTGGCTTTTAAAGCCTACCTCGTAGTTGGTCATCGTGTCCGGATCGTATCTTTGTGGCACGAGTCCGGTGTCGGCCGCGCGCTGGCTGTTTGAGCCGCCGAGCCTGAATCCCTCGCTGACCAGAAAATAGACCATCTTGTTGTCCGAAAGCTGGAAACTCGTACCGACTTTAAAAATCGTATCGCTTTCCGTGCTGTCGGAAGAATAGGTGCCACCCGTGTCGGCCGAACCTGCCGGCGGCAATCCTTGCGGGAACTGGTAATTATCCGATTCGTTTCGATCGAATTCGAACCAGCGAGCACCAAAACTGACAGACCACCGGTCCGTCAGGTCATAGTTAAGCTCGCCAAATATCGCTGTCTGTTTTATCCGTTTGTCGAACGTGTTGGAATAACCGATATCCGTCGCCGGCAATGGATACTGGGTGTCGTAGCCGTTGTAGACGTTATAGGCGGCGTACGCCTGAGCCGCGTACCATGCGGTCGTGCCAACGAAATCCGGGTTTCGCGCGCCGAAAAACCAACCATCCGTAACGTCTTCATAAAACGCGCCGATCATCCACTGCAGGCGACTATCGCCTGACGACGTAAGGCGAAACTCCTGCGCGAATCGCTCGACCTTCTGGTCATTGAAAGTAGTGCCATAGGTGTAGTCAGAGTTGTACAGTGGATAAGCCGCAAAATAGGCATCTTTCCATTGCTCGTACACCATGTTGTCCCACTCGTAGACAATGTCGCGCTCGAAATAAGACGTCGTCGAGAGGACTTCAGCAAATCCAAG
Source organism: Gammaproteobacteria bacterium (assembly GCA_013151645.1). GTDB lineage: Bacteria > Pseudomonadota > Gammaproteobacteria > Steroidobacterales > Woeseiaceae > JAADHU01. Next base: position 8,620 of record JAADHU010000030.1, read on the forward strand.
GTCGCCCTGGATCGTCCCAGATACCTGGTACCACTTATCATCCCGGGTCTCCTTGAAGAACCGCGAAACCTTGTAGTCACCCAGCGCAGGATCGCTTTCCCAGCTTCCTTTGCTATCAAGTTTTTGCCCGATGGCGGAAAGATACAGGTCCCAGTTTTCGTTGACGTTCCACAACGCCGCAATTCGACCACCGACGTAGTCGGCTTCATTGAAATTATTCTCGACAACGTCGGCGTTCGTGCCGCTGCCCTCCAGCGTCGTGCCCAGAACGTTGTCGATGTAACCGCCCTGATGATCGACATAGCCAACCGCCCGGACGGCGAAATTATCCGACAATGGCAGGTTAATATGGCCGCTTATATCGTAGCTCTCGGACCCTCCATTGATGGAATAGACGCCCGTATCAATCTGGCCGCTCGCAGCGTCGGTATTTGGTTTGTTCGTAATGAAACGAATCGTGCCCGCTTGCGAACTGGAGCCAAACAAAGTTCCCTGCGGCCCCGGTAGCGATTCGACACGCTCTATGTCGATTAACCGAACGTCCAATTGCTGCGATATGGTGGTGATGGGCTGCTCGTCGAGATACATGGCAACCTGGCTGTCGGTACGAAACTCCTGCGTTCCTGTGGATATTCCACGCATGACGATCGTATTGCGTCCCGGCATGGAACTCGCCAGAGAGACACCGGGGAGAACACGAACGAAGTCCTCCATGCCCTGCAAACCCTGCCGTTTGATGTCTGTCGTGGAGATAACATTAATGCTCTGGGCGAGATCCTGCATATTCATTTCGCGCTTGCTCGCGGTCACGACGATCTCTTCCAGCTTGCCGCTGCTGTCATCCTGAGCCAGCGCCGGTCCAGCCGATGCGAGCGCGGTAACAATTGCAGCGGCCAGAGGTGTTAGTACGAATTTTCGGCTATCTGGTACCGACTCGTTATCCGCTCTGGCGTTATTGCAGACTGCGGCTGGATTGAAATGTGTGTTTCCCTGAGTCATTCGTGCGATCCCCCGATCCGATAAACTATATGGTTTGACTACATGCCAACCGCCGTGTCCGAACGCGCGCAACTGTATGCCTTAACGGTTGCCGGCGCGATCCACGATCAAATCTTATTCCTTGCGAGGCGTTATTCGCCCCGAATATTTTCAAGGTTATTCAAAGCATACTATACGATCCGGTACGCAAGAGCACTCCCGAATACTATTCGGTTTTCGGCTCAGCAACGAATGATGGTCGAACGATGTTCGGTGATGACTCCTTTCACGAAACTGAATGCACTCCGATTCGCTCAAACACCCGCGTTTCTGACAACGTCCGGCAAGTCAGCAATGATGTCGTCAAGATCCTCAATCCACATATCAAGATGACCTTGATATTTTCTCCACTTGCCTAAGGCACCCGAATAGATCGGTTGCCGGACTTGTTCCGAACTTGCGGTCTTGACGGCTCGTTTGGTTTCGTGGAAACGAACGCAGGATTCTTCGAACGGTAAGCCGCAGTGGTCCAGTATGCGCCGAACCTGAGACTCGAGATCACTGACCGTTTCTTCGTAGTGTACGTCCAGTACTTTGCCCGGCAGAACCTCGTGCCAATGCTTCATTACGGCGTCGTAGTTGCGGTAGTAATGCGATAGATCCGCCAGATCGTAGGTAAAGTTCTGGCCTCTCGCAAACAACTGTTTGTAGCCACCCATGCAGCTGTCAAGCGGGTGTCGTCTGGCATTGATCACTTTGGCGTTCGGCAATATCAGGTGCAATAGTCCTACTAACGGGAAATTGTTCGGCAACTTGTCGGTAAAAAACGGCCTGTCCGATTGACGGTGTCGTTGCGCCGCCTCCAGGTATTGCATGCCGTATGCGCGCCAATCCTTGCCCCGGAGCTCATGCACGGCCCGCGGAAACTGCATATCGTCCGGTCGGTAGCGGCCCATTGATGCGGCAATCTTGCTCAACGCAGGCAGTTCCGAGGTGCCCTCGACCTGGCTGTGGCTGGCGAGAATTTGTTCCACCAAAGTCGAGCCGGAACGAGGCAAGCCAACGATGAGAATCGGGTCCGCGGCATCGCATCCATTGCCCGAATGCTCTCGTATAAATGCCGGGTCGAACGTTTTGAGAATCTCGGCATGGCGCAATTCCATTTCCAGCGGATCATGCGAGACAAGCGGCCGTTGCTTCTTGTTGCCGGTATCGTAATAGTGCCATGCGCGCTCATAGTCCTTTCGATCTTCGTAAGTCTTGCCGAGAGAGAAACGGAAATGAACCTCTTCGCTGTCAGTCAAGCCGCTCTGCGTTAACTGTTTTTCCATGGCGCTGACTTCGGATTCTTCGAACTCGAAGACCTTCAGGTTAGCAAGGCTCCAGTAAGCCTCACCGAAATTTGGTTTGCCGGCGATTGCGGCTCGGTACGCTTTCACGGCACCCGGCTGATCGCCGACCGTTTTTAATACGTGCGCGTAGCCCATTTGCGTTGCGGGCGAGTCGGACTGCAGTTCTAGCGATTTCGCAAATGCGCTGATACTCTTTTCGGGGTAACTGGCTTGCGCGTAGGCGTTACCAAGACCAGACCATGCCGCTGGATTGTCCGGCTCGAGCTTCGCCGCGACTTCGTAGCTCTCGATCGCATCGGTATGTTTGTTCGCATCGATAAGAACAGCGCCAAGAACAAGTCGAATAGAGACGAAATCCGCTGCCTTTTCCGCCGCGCGTCTCAGGAGAGCCTCAGCATCACTCAGGTTCTTGTCTCCTCGCCAATAGACAATGGCAAGCTGTCTCATGGCATCGACGTTATCCGGATTGCTCCTGAGGACACCGCGGAATGCAGCGATCGCCTCGTCTTTACGCCCTGCCTTGAAGTGGTCCATACCAAGCGCGACCGCGCCAGACTCCGGGTCCTTATCGAAATATTCTTCGAACTGTTCGTCGGCCTCTGCGCCACGACCCACGGCAAATAAAGCCTGACCCAGTTTCTTGTGGGCGAGCGGAAGGCGTGGTTCCAGTTGAATGGCTTTTTCAAGAAAAGGGATTGCCTCTTCGAATTTCTTCTGCAACGCCAATGCACTGCCCAGGTCTTCGTGAAGCTGTGGTATACCGGCGTTAAGCGATAACGCGAATCGCAGTTGTGTCTCCGCCTCGGGCAAGCGATTCTGCTTCAGCAACGCTTTTCCCAGCAAACGCAGATGATCGATACAACCGGGGTTCATCACAAGATAATCGCGGCAGGACTCTTCCGCTCTAAGCGGACGACCGCAGCGCAGGGCATCAATTGCTATGGCGAGGCTTGCGTCTTTCGTTTCCGACTTCATCACTGTCCTGCGGGCTATAACGTCATCAGGAGTCGATACCAGAATTCCACGCTGTCGTCGAATGCGGACTGTTTGATCCTCTCATCGATTCCGTGTTCGCGATTGTCCGCCGACGGCAGGGCGATCGCCGAGATGCCGTATGTCGGGATTCCCGCGCCGCGCGTATACAATCCGTCGGTCGCACCCGTGGCCATCACGGGCGTAATCTTCGCGCCCGTAAACATCTTGCTGGCGATTCGGGTGATTCGATCCAGCACCTCCGGAGTTAACGCGGATGGCGGGCTCGCTTCCGGTTCGTAGGTCCGCCGCATGCTGATCGCGTCGTCGGCAATAACCTTCAGTAGTCGTGATTCCACATTTGCGGCACTTTCCTGCGGCAGGATGCGACAGTTGATTACCGCGATCGCATAGGTTGGCAATGCGTTTTCGGCGTGGCCGCCGGATATCTGTGTCGCCACACACGTTGTACGCATCTGAGCGTTGGTGGACGGATCGTTTTGTAACAGGGCAATGTCTTGTGGATTCGCCTGGTTGCTCGCGAGTCTGCGCATCGCCAGTCCGACCGATTTTCCGGCTGACTCAGGCGGGTTGGCAAAATTGGCGCGGGTAATGTCGTTCAAGTTGACGGGGAATCGGTAGTCCGAAATTCGGTGGAGCGCTTTCGCCAACGTATAAATAGCGTTATCGGGTTGTGGCACCGAACTGTGGCCTCCGGGATTGGAGGCCCGAAGTTCCAGTGTCATGTATACCTTTTCCGCCGCCTGGATACCGAAAACGGCCGCCTTGTCATCAATGAGCTGTACGCCACCGGCATCCGTGTTCAGCGCAAACTCTGCATCAAGAAGGGCTTTGTGGTGATCTAAAAGCCATCGCACACTCAGCATGTCGGTCTCTTCGTCCAGCGTCAGGACGACCACGAGGTCCCGTTCGGGCACGAAGCCTTCCTGCTTTAACCGAATGAGATTCGAAATCAGATTCGCGGCTCCCGCTTTGTTGTCCAAAGTGCCGCGACCATAAAGATACCCGTCATCGGCTGTCAGTCGAAAAGGATCGGTTGACCAGGATTCCGCGACTGCCGGAACGACGTCAAGGTGAGCGAGTAACAACACCGGCCGTTTTTCTCCGCGACCCGGGAGCCGGGCAACGAGACCACCTACGGTTTTGGATGGGCCCAGCAACTGGACGTCCTCGCCGGGAAATCCGGCGGAACGCAACCGCTCGGCAAGAAACTCGGCGGCCTCCCTGGCCCTGGCGGATTCGCCGGTTGTCGGTATCGCAATCAGACCGGCGAGAAGTTCGTTCGCGGTTGGAACGCGGTCTGCGCCGGCGGCCGAGCCAACAGAAAACAAGCCGCACAGAAGGATGGCGGGGATTTTTTTTCGCAACACTATCGAACGCAGTTTCAATTCACCTAACCTCGATTGCTCAATGCAGATATTTGCCATACCAGGCCAGATATCGCTCGAGCAAATCGCGACGAAAACTGGGCCTGCTGATGTTGTGATACTCGCCCGGGTAGATGATGAGACGGGTATCTACTCCAAGGCTTTTCAAGGCCTGATACATTTGTTCCGAGTTTGCCGGCGGTACGTTCAAATCGAGTTCGCCGCAAAGAAACAGGGTTGGTGTTGAAATGCGATCCGCGTGCAGAAACGGATAGGATAAACGCAACCATGTTTCGGTAGTCTCCCAGGGACGGCCGAGTTCCAGTTCCCAATGCCGAACCCACTCGTCGGCTCCGTAAAGCGCCAGCATGTTCGAGACGCCCGCGCCACTGGTGGCCGCTTTGAAACGAGTGTCCGAGGCAATCGCATAGTTGGTCAGCATCGAACCGTAACTCCAGCCGCCGATACCCAGGCGATCCTTGTCAACGATGCCCTGATCGACGGCGAAATCCACTGCCGCCAGAATATCGGGAACGTCGCCATGGCCCAGATCGCCGGAAATCGCACGCTGAAAACGTTCACCACGCCCTGAACTGCCGCGTGGATTGACGCCCAATACCACATAGCCATTGGTTGCCAGCAGTTGCCACTCGAAATTGAATTCCTTGCGAAACTGCCCAACCGGACCGCCGTGAATTCGCACAATGGACGGATAGCGGCGTCCGCTTTCAAACCCGGGAGGTTTTAGCATAAGCCCTCGAATACGCGTGCCATCCGCACTTGAAAATTCGATGGCTTCGGTCGATCCGAGCTTGACTTTGCGTCTCCATTCACCGTTTTGTGTTGTTAGCTGCCGAAATTCTCCCGCGCCGAGTCCGCCGATTTCGTAAGGCTGATCGGGCGTTCCGAACGTCACGACGATGCGACCTGAATCACTGGTGTCGAAATTTCGAACGCTTTTACCGGCTGGCGTCAGACGCTTCGGTTTGCCTCCATCGGTTGGAATTGCGGCAAGGTAGACAAGCATTTCGTCTTCGATCAAAGCGTAGATAGTCTTACCGTCGGCCGACCATTTCGGTGACATCGTATTGCGGTCGATCTCTGCCGTCAGAGTTCGTCCAGACTTGCCTGAGACGGGCATGCTGACAAGTTGTGCCTGGGCGTAGTAACTGAGACCCGGAACACGATCGATCGTGTAGGCCAGTCGGGTGCTGTCCGGACTCCAGACCGGTCGCCCGCCCCATCCCTCAGGGTTCGATTCAGCGTAGTCGGTGTGGGTCAGACGCCTGGGTTCCGCTCCGCGGACCGGCTCGACAAGGTACACGTCCCAATTGTCATGCGTATCCGCTGTCGGGCCGCGTTTGGATACGAATGCGATTGTGGATCCATCGGGTGACCAGGCGGGCAACACATCGTCATAGGGGCCACTGGTTAAAGGCATGACTTCGCCAGAGGCGATGTCCAGTATTTTCAGATGACTTCGCTGGTCGCCAAGGTAACCCCTCCCGTCCCGCTTGAAGCGAAATCTGTCGACCACGATGGGCGCGTCCTGACTACTCGGACGGCCGCTTTCGACAACGAGTACCATGTGTCGGGAGTCGGGCGACCAGGCGTAGTCCGATACGCCACTATCGATCGCCGACGCTTTTCGTATCTCCTGCGTCGCCAGATCGTATAGCCAGATCTGGTTCGAATCATTGCCGTCGTGACCGGCGGAAACGAAGGCCAGTTGCTTTCCGTCCGGACTCCAGCGCGCCGAGTAAGCACTGGCGTGGCCCGCGGTGATTTCCTCCGAGGAAGCGGAGTCCCAATCCAGGACCCAGACGGCCCATTCCTGACGGTCACTGGCAGAATTGACACTTTGGACCGTATACGCGACCCGTTGACCATCGGAGGAAATGCGTGCGTCGGTCACTGTGCGCAGCAAGTCGAGATCGGCCACCACCAGTGGCCGCGGCGTAAGGCCTGCATTGACCGGTCCGGTCAGCGCCAGCAAAACCAGCAAACGGAATATAGTCTTCACGCCGGTACGTAATCGAATATGAACGTAATTCTGTCTTGTTTGCCTTGATTCATGACGCTGTGATTCAATCGATTGTTGATTTCGTACGCCTTGCCGACTTCAAATTGGTAGGGCCTCCCGTCGATCACGAACCGCACCCGGCTGTTAGTCGTAATAGGCACGTGAATCCGGTGACCGTACTTAAACGATTCGTCGGAGTCAAAATGTGGGTTGATGCGACCGCCTGCGATGAGTTTAGCGGCCATGGCTCTGATGATCTTGCCGCCTTGCGAATAGTGGCTGTCGATAATGTTTTCCATTAGCGGCATCGCCTGCCCGGCCAAACGTGCCCAACCCGACTCCCTGGAGACCTCCAGCTCTGGCCAATCGCCACTGCAGAACATCAACACAATCGACTTCGTAGACTGGTGTACATCATACGATCGTTGGCGGTAGTCATTTTCCACCCAGGCCGCGTCATCCTGAGCCAGAATTTCGTCCCTGAGAGCACAGACGTCGATATCGCCCAACTCCCGCAGAGGAATACCTATGTCCATTTAATCACCCGCCAGGCCATTGCCAACTTGTGCCAACGATAGGGCAATTGTCGCGCAAGCGCTATTTTGTACTGACCACGCCTTTCTCTGGTGGCTCTCGATTGTTATCTGTATTGTGTTTTTGGTCGGTATGATTAAAAACTTCGGCGTCGTCAGAAAGATACCATCGCGTACGTTTCTGCTAACAGATCTCGGCGCTGCAACCCAGCGCATCAATCTCATAAGGATAAAGAGCCATGTCTTTCAGTATGTCTATATCGCCGAACGTCGATAAGTCACCGTATTTTGAAGCGACAGTTGCGGACGGTGTCGCGGCGTTTGCCGTTTACAATCATATGTACATGCCGACAAACTTTGGCGATCCCGACGGTGAATATGACCGACTACTGAATGGCGTTGCGATGTGGGATGTGGCCTGCGAGCGCCAGGTGGAGTTAGCAGGTCCGGATGCTGGAGTTCTGGCGCAGTATCTTACAGCCCGCGACATAAGCGGAGCCGAAAATGGTCAGGGAAAATACGTTCCCGTTTGTGATTACGATGGTTTTCTCATCAATGACCCGGTCCTCCTGAAACTTTCCGCAACGCAGTTTTGGTTGTCGATTGCGGACAGCGACATTCAACTGTGGGCTAAAGCAATTGCTGCCGAGCGCAATCTGGATGTGCGCATCTCGCTGCTTCAAGTGGCACCACTGGCGATACAAGGTCCGAAAGCGGCCGACGTCGTGGCGGATTTGTTTGGAGAATGGGTGCGTGAGCTCAGATATTTCTGGTTCAGGGAAACCGACCTGGACGGCATTCCATTGCTGGTGGTGCGTTCCGGATGGTCGAAACAGGGCGGCTTTGAGCTTTTTCTGCGGGACCCTGCAAGGGGCACGGAATTGTGGGACCGGGTCAAGGCAGCGGGCGAATCGTATGGCATCGGTCCCGGCGCGCCAAACGACGTTGAACGAATCGAGAGTGGCTTGTTGTCTTTACGAACGGACGTCGACGAACGAACCGACCCGTTCGAGGCGGGCCTGGGGAAATATGTCAACCTCGATGGGGACGACGATTTTGTCGGCAAAGCCGCGCTTCGCGATCTCTTCAGCCGCGGCATCAAACGTCGCCGGGCAGGTCTGTTCTTGTCAGGTCAGAAGATCACTCAGAGTCCTCACGCTTATCCCGTCATGTTGGATGATGTCGTGGTCGGAACGGTATCAGAGATCGCGTATTCGCCCCGCTTGCAGCGGAATATCGCGATCGTATTGATTGATGTTGACGTTGACGGCGAAGAAACCGGGTTGCTCGTTGATACCGGGGACGAAGTGCGCACTGCTGGCCTCACAGAGCTGCCATTTTGCTGAGCCATTGATTGCGCTTCGAGCCGGACGACACCGCTGTTAGCCCACCGTGAGCTTCATATTTGGTACTATCTCCGACTCTACGTCAGATATGGTTGCATGCTGACGAAATCGTGCCAGGGATACGTAATGACCTATCCAATATCGCGCGCGCGGACCGTGGCTCTTTTCTGCAGCCTCGCGATTGTGCTTATCTCAAGCGGCTGCGCGGTGCAGTTTGTGTCGCGTTACGATGAGACGACAGAAAAGAGCATCACCACCATCCAGCGCGACGTCGAACGCCTGTTTCAAGAAATAGAACGCAGTCTGGGTACTCCCGAGGCCCGCTACGAGAATTATGTGGCCGTCTATGAGCAGCTTCAGATTGAAGCAACCATGCTCAATACCCGCGCTCAGGCCATCGATATGAACAGCATTACCACTGAACAAAGCGAGCAGTTGATCGGTTGGCTGAACAACCTGCAGCGACTTCATCGAACGGGAATCCCCGCGGTTGACGTTCTTGCTGTCACGCGTCAGCAGGCCCGGCAAATTTTCGTGGCCATGTTGAAGTTCGAGCTCGCCAAAAAACGTCAGTCGGACACTGTGATTGTCGACGGGAGATGAATTGTAATGACATTGAGAGCATCAAGTCTGGTAAAGAAAATGTTGGCTGCCGCAAAAAGCGAATTGGGCGAAAAGTGGCCTGACGTTAGGATCTATGCAGAATCCGAGGCCAGGAAACTGGCGCAAACCATAGTGATGATTGAGAAGTTGAAAGCCACGGGACGAATTTCCAGGAAGCAGGCCGACATCTTGTTCGATATGCAGAAACAGACGTCGCGCGTCGTATTGCTCACTGTCGAAGGGCTTGGCCTGTTAGCGGCGGAGGCCGCGGTGAACGCTGCCGTGAAGTCAATCCGCGATACGGTCAACGACGCAATTGGCTGGCGGTTAGTCTGAATCGGTAGTTGTTTCGTTCTTGCTTATCGTCCTGATCGGGAGGGCCCCCGCGGAACCCGGGTCGGCACCGTAACACAAGCGAGTGTCAACCCACTCCGCTCACGGCCACGTTGATTTTCGAAGCGAACCAAACGAAAACGCGTTTCGGTGCATCCAAGCTGGTAGATACATATCAATTACCGATCCGGCCGGATGCTCCGGGGGGAGGCTAGGGAACTGAAAATCTCCGATACGTCGGCGCAGGACGTAGAGCTTGCACCAAAGGACCCGCGAGCCAGGCGATGGATGCTTGCCGGCCTGGGCGCGGCTATCGCCATGCTCATCTTGCTCGCCGCCCCCTGGGTCGCACGCTGGTCCAGCGCCACGGTCAGCGTGCCCTATGATCGAGTGCGGACCGCGGTGGTTGTCAAAGGCGATCTCGTCCGCGACGTCTCTGTGCAAGGCAGAATCGTCGCTGCGGTTAGCCCTACTCTCTACGCCACGGCCTCCGGAAGCATTACCTTGCACGTCGTTGCCGGGGAGCAGGTCGTTGCCGGACAGATACTGGCCAGCGTCGACAGTCCCGATCTTATGAGCGAATTGCAGCAATCCGAATCGGCCCTGGGTCAACGCAAGGTTGAGCTTGAGCGCCAGCGCATCGAATCCCGGCAACAGGCACTGGAAAAGCGCAAAGACGCCGACCTCGCGGACGTTGCACTGGTTGCGGCGAAGCGTGAACAACGCCGGGCGGCGGAGGCGAACGATCTGGGCGTCATCCCGATTATCGATTTCGAGAAAGCCCAGGACGATCTGCGCAAGGCCGAGCTGGCGTATCAGCACGCGATCGCCGATGCGGGCCTGTTCGATGAGCGGCTGGCGTTCGAGTTGCGTGCCAGCGCCTTTGAGGTAAGCCGGCAGGAACTGCTGGTTGACGATTTGCGTCGCCAGGTTAGCGATCTGGCGATCAAATCGCCGGTCGACGGCATCGTCGGCGATCTGCTCATCGATCAGAAATCTGCGGTATCTCGCGATACTCCGGTCATGGCGGTGGTCGATCTGACGCGTTTCGAAATTGATGCCCAGATCCCGGAAAGTTACGCGGACGATCTGGTCATCGGCATGCAGGCCGAAATTCAGGTTGGCGGCGCGCGCTTTGACGGCCAGCTTGTCGCGGTCTCTCCCGAGATCGTCAACAACCAGGTTGCCAGCCGAATCCGTTTTCTGAATGCCGGTCCAACCAATCTGCGGCAGAACCAGCGCTTGACCACGCGGATCCTGCTTGCGGAGTACAACGACGTATTGATGGTGCAGCGTGGGCAGTTCCTTGATAGCGGTGCCGGGCGTATTGCCTACGTCATCCGCAAAGATCACACCGCAGAACGTCGTCAGATCAAGACCGGCGCGCGCAGCCTTGGTTCCGTACAAATCATCGCTGGTCTGGAACCCGGCGATACGATCGTAATTTCAAACCTGGACCCGTTCCGCGGTGCGGACAGGGCTCTGCTAACGGATTGAGGAGAACAGTCGATGTTGAAAATGAGCAAAGTATCGAAAACCTACCGAACGGACACGGTTGAAACGCATGCGTTGCGAGAATTCTCGCTGACGGTCGACGAGGGTGAGTTTGTGTCGGTGACCGGACCGTCGGGTTCGGGAAAGACGACGTTTCTCAATATCGCGGGCATGCTGGAAGAGCTGACCAGCGGCAGCTACGAACTTGACGGGCGTGATATCTCGAAACTGGGCGACAAGGAACGCTCACGAATTCGCAACGAAAAAATCGGTTTCATATTCCAGAGTTTCAATCTGATTCCCGAGCTGGATGTTTTTGACAATGTCGACGTACCGCTTCGCTATCGAGGTTTCGACGCCCGCGAACGCAAGCGCCGCATCGGTAACTGCCTCGAAATGGTCGGGCTGGCCTCACGAATGAAGCACTATCCGGCACAATTGTCCGGCGGTCAGCAACAGCGCGTTGCTATCGCTCGCGCTGTTGCCGGTGAACCGCGGTTCTTGCTCGCCGACGAGCCGACCGGCAATCTCGACACGCAAATGGCGGACAGCGTCCTCAATCTCCTGACCGACATCAATAAGTCAGGAACAACCATTATCATGGTTACACACGAGTTAAGTCTCGTTGATCGTGCGCGGAGAAATATCTTCGTGAAAGATGGCCACGTTAGCGATGGCCCTCCCGAATTGCATTTCGCTGCTTCGGCTATCGCCTAGCGGGGATTGAGATGATTCGATATTACTTCAAGCTTGGCATTCTCAGTATCAGGGCGAACCCGGCGTTAACGGCACTCATGGTCGCGGCGATCGCAATCGGCATTGGTGCCTGTATGTCTATCGTGACCGTGCGGCACGTCATGAGCAACAACCCGGTCGCTCACAAGAACGATGTTCTTTTCCATGTGCAACTCGATAACTGGAATCCGGACGATCCTTTCGATGAGCCAAATGAACCTCCCAGCCAGGTCACTTATCTCGACGCAAGTGCCTTGTATCAGGCTGATCGAGCGTACCGTCAGACGATCAGTTTCAAAACGAGCAGAGTCGTTCTTCCCGATAGCGAGGATGCGAAACCGTTCCAGGAACTGATCCGAGCGACAACGACGGATTTCTTTGCAATGTTCGATATCCCCTTTAAATATGGCGGCGCCTGGGACGACGCCGCAGACCGGACCGAAGAGCACGTCGTCGTACTTTCCTCGGAGATGAACCAGCGACTGTTCGGTGGCGTTGATTCGGTTGGTCGCATGCTGACAATGAACAAGGAACCCTACCGCGTCGTTGGCGTTCTGTCTGAGTGGCTGCCGATGCCAAAGTTTTACGATCTGAACAACAATCCCTATGAAGGAGCCGAGGACATTTTTCTGCCTTTTTCACTGGCGATTTCCGGCGAATGGGGAAATGCCGGTAACAACAATTGCTGGAAGCCAACCGAGGATGGTACGTTTGCAGCCTACCTCGCGTCCGAATGTGTCTGGATTCAAATGTGGGTGGAGTTGCGAGACACATCGGAAAAGTCTGCCTACCTCCAATTCCTGAACGACTACGTTGAGGAGCAGAAAACGTTAGGGCGTTTCCCCCGAGCACTGAACAATCGACTGAGTACGCCGGCCGAATGGATGGTCAATCGTGAAGTTATCGATGATTCGATAGGTGTGCTGCTGAGTCTCGCGGTTTTGTTTCTTGTCGTATGCCTGCTAAACACCATTGGACTATTGCTGGCAAAAGTAATGCGACGCACAAACGACATCAGTTTGCGCCGAGCGCTTGGCGCGAGCAAATCTGCTCTGTTCGCGCAATACATTATCGAAGCCGGAATGGTCGGTGTTGCAGGTGGGCTTGCCGGAATCGGAATGACCTGGCTCGGGCTTCGCGGAATCGAGAACGTATTCGCCGAGTACGACTTCATTGCCTATCTCGTCGCGATGGACTGGGCGATGGTTCTTGGTGCCGTCGCACTCGCCATTGCTTCGGCGCTGGGTGCGGCGCTGTACCCGACCTGGCGAGCCTGTAATGTTTCGCCCGCAACGACTTTGCGCATTCAATAAGTTACCTGAGAGAAGCAGGAGAGCACGATGGATATTGGACCGATCTGGCGCGCGATGCTGAGGAACAAAGCGGGCTTCGTACTAATTGCCCTGCAAATGGCGGTTACCATGACCGTCATGGTCAACGCCATCGCGATTATGCAGGAACGCGCGGGTAAGGTTGCCCGCGATAGCGGCATCGATGAAGCAAACACCTTTGCGCTGGTAAGCGTGTCTTTTACCGAGCACGAGGAAGAGCTGAAGAAATCGTTAATCGACGAGGACCTCGCGATGATCCGAGGACTGCCCGGTGTACGAAATGCAGTTGCGACGAATTCGTTTCCGCTTCGCCAGGGCGGCTGGTCAATGTCACTGCAACTCGCTCCAGGCAGTCAGTCCACGGTTTCGGTGGTCTCAGCGATCTATTTCGTTGACGAACAGGGCATCGATACGTTCGCGTCGAAAATCATCGATGGCAAGAATTTTGCGGCGGATCAGGTGACATGGAAAATCGAAGATGACGACGCCTGGCCCGTGTACGGTATTATCACCGAAGCACTTGGCAAGGAGCTGTTTGCCGAGGAACAGGGTTCCTATGTCGGTAAGACCTTTTATATTAATGACAACGATCCCGTTAACGTCGTTGGTGTGGTCGAACGCCTGCAGGCGCCGTGGAACGGGTGGAGCGGTGTGGAGAGGTCATTGCTTGTGCCGCAACGGCGAACCTCGGCGCTGCAACGCTATGTCATCAGGGCGGAACCGGGTTATCGCGATTCGCTGATGTCACAGGTTGAAGAGTTATTGTCGAGCAGCAACAAGGATCGACTGATTCGCGATATGACAACCATGGATGATGTGCGCAAGCTTTCCTATCTGGGCGATACGGCTATGATCAAAATACTCACTTTCGTCGTCGGTATGCTGACCATCATTACCGGCCTGGGCATTGTCGGTCTGGCCAGTTTCAACGTGAGTCGCCGTACGCGGCAGATCGGAATCCGGCGCGCCCTGGGAGCCACCAGGTCGGCCATCGTTCGTTACTTCCTGGTCGAGAATTTTATTGTCAGCAGCCTCGGGCTCGTGATCGGCGCAATACTCTCTGTCGCGTTGAACATCGCGATGGTGCAGGCTTTTTCTCTTGAGCCAATTGCGTGGTACGTCATTCCGTTGGCGATGTTGGCGTTGTGGACAGTCGGACAAGTGGCCGTCGCGGGCCCTGCGAGAAAAGCCAGTAAAATCACTCCGGCAATCGCGACGCGGTCAATTTGAACGCAGCGGCGAGTTGCCGCCGTCACAGTCGCATGAATTGCTGACGCGTGCGGGTCCAGGCGTAGCCCAGTAGTATCGCAACGAAAAATACCTCGGCACCGACATTGATAAAAAAATTGACGATCTGTTGGAGTCGTTCAGGAATGTCGAACGGCAGCATGCGTATCGCAATACCCCATAATGTGTCGGTCAGAAGATTGGTGACGTACAACGATAATTTGATCATGAAAATAGACACAACTGCAGCGACTGCAGTTTCCAGTGCTGACCGGACGAGTGTGTCGAAATTATTCGAATTGGCGATGGGCAACAACATCCACACGCAGACGATAAACGAAGTCGTAACGTCATTCGTGCGACCGAGAAAGGGAAAATCGGTACCGGGGACGGACTGCACCGAGCTAAGCAGAAAAACCGCGGCCCAGCACAACATCCACAGGGCCAGCAAATGTGGTGCAACCTTGTGCCAGTTATTCTCTGCTTCCGCTGCCGTAAAGTCACGGCTGTCCTGCTCACCTTTTCGGGCCAGTACCCGTAAGTAGACGCCCACGAGAACGGCCGGGATGACAAACGGATAGAATAGAACCTTGATGAACGACGTCAGCCATGCGGTCGATGCATTCGAGCCCAGCAACGCAACCGCAAGTGACTGCACGGCACCCGCAGTGATTGCCAGACCCAGGACAACCGCCACGAGTTGCCAGAATCTCTGCATACTGGTTTGCGATTCCTGAACGGCCGTCGGTAACGCCGCGATATTTCGCACCGTAGACGCCATGTTGAACAAACCCTTGAACGCCAGTCGCCGCATGATTTTCCAGTCATGCTTTTTGGTCTCTTCGAAGATCTTGACGGCGTGCTGTTCAACCGGTGCACCGGTTGTTCCCCAGAGAAACTGAGTAACACCCAGCGCCGCGGAAATTTCGCGCGCTTGACGCCGTCTGATATTGAACGCGAGAACGCCGGGTTCTCCGTCGCGGTTGTTCTTGTGCCAAAATTCGCCATCGTACCAATCGCCTGTCGGTAGTTTGGCTTTCTTGCGGGCCATGGCGGTCGGCTTGTTGGCAAGCCGTCGCAGGCGCTTTCCCGGTTCTGCCAGCGGGATAAATACAAAGGATTCGGCGTCCTGTTGATCGAGCAAGCGGTCAAAATCGTTGCTGAGTTTGTTTGGCGTGGCGGCGGCAGCAAGTCCGTCGATCTCGACGCGGACCTCGATCATTCGCCCCTTCTCTTTATTTTTCGAGTTCTTTCGGGTCATGTTAGTGTGCCGGAATCGGTTGGAGCCGACGGACGGGCATCATATCGCGTTCACGACCGATAAGGTGGCATGGCCCGACACGAAAATACTTTCGGAGTAGAATCAAATCGAGATTCTTACAGCGCTCGGCATGAAAGTCGGGGTATCGGCGAAACAACGATGAGGAAAACCCATGAAACCGGAAATTGTGACCACACCCGCCCGGCTGGCCGCTTTCTTTTCTTTCTTGGTGTTGCCCCTGCTCCTTTTCGGTTGCACGCGTAGTCCCGGGGACGCGGTTGGCGCCGCTACCACCGCAGAATCCATTGTCCTGGACGATGCCGGAAGACTTCTCGGCGTCGTGCGCTTTCCGACTTCGTGCACGGCAGATGCTCAGCCGCCGCTGCAACGTGGTTTGGCTCTCCTGCATCATATGACCTATGTCGCGTCCAAGAGAGCGTTCCTTGAGGCAGCGACGATCGACCCCGAATGTTCCATTGCGTATTGGGGCGCCGCGATGACGAACGTCCATCCGTTGTGGCCCGACACGATCCAGGCAGATTCGCTCGTTGGCGGTCAGATATTGCTGGACAAGGCCTCAATCGCCAAACACGCTAGTGCAAGAGAGCGCGGTTACGTTGATGCGTTGCAAGCGTACTATCGGGAAGGCAATCGAGGCGAAGCTGACCGATTGCAGGCATTTCTCAATGGCTGGGCCAGTGTTCACGAAGATAACCCGGACGATCCTGAAGCCAGTCTTTTTTACGCGCTTGCATTGGTCGCTACTGCACCGGCGGGCGACAAGACCTATGCGAATCAAAAAAGAGCCGGTGCAATAGCTGAACGTGTGAAGGCTGAAATTCCTGAACACCCCGGCGCGCACCACTACATTATTCACGCTTACGACTCTCCCCCGCTAGCCGAAAAAGCTCTGGAAACAGCGCGGCACTATGACGATGTTGCGCCGGAAAATTCGCACGCGCTGCATATGACCACGCACATAACGACCCGACGCGGGCTATGGGAGGAGTCGGCGCGTTTCAATCGTCGTGCCGCTGACGCGGCAACGGATCGATTGCCCAATGGTGATGTCTCTATGCATTACCTGCATGCTCTGGACTACCTCGCGTATGCCTATCTTCAACAGGCGAAAGACGAAGAGGCTGATGGCGTTCTGACGGAAATGAAGTCACTGGATACGCCGTTTCAGAACCATGCCGCTACCGCATACGCCTTTGCTGCCGTACCGGCACGACTCGCCCTTGACCGGCACGACTGGGGCGCGGCCGCCGGTGTGAAATCACGATGGCCGGAAGGAATTCGCTGGGAACAGTATCCGCACCTTGTCGCGATTGCGGAATTTGCACGTGCACTCGGTGCAGCGCGAGAGGGCGATTATGCGACGGCGGAGGGGGCGATCGGCGAATTGGTACTCCTCCAGGCGCAAGCCGCGAAGCTTGATATAGCCTATGACTGGGGAGGGCAGGTTGCTATTCAGATTATGGCGGCGGAGGCCTGGGTTGCATTTGGAAAAAGCGATATCGAATCTGCGCTCAGGAAAATGCGCGACGCTGCCGAAATGGAAGCGAGCACTGTCAAGAATCCGGTGACGCCGGGCGTCGTTTTACCGGTACGGGAGTTGTACGGTGACATGTTGCTGGCGACCGGCAGCTATGCGCTGGCGAGTGCTGAATACACGGCTGTGCTTGAGCGGTCGCCGAATCGTTTTTACAGTGTTTTCGGTGCCGGTCGCGCTGCGGAGCTCGGTGGGGACATCGCCATCGCCACGAAATACTATCAGTTGTTACTGGACAACTGTGCTGATGCGAATGACGACCGGCCAGAACTGATGCATGCTCGTGAATATCTGGGTTGAGGGTCAACCCCGTCGGCGCTTGATCGCTTTTTCACGGTGGGTCGAACTGGTTAATTTTTTTCTATACCGTTTCGCGCTCTGGAGCTAACGTACCTCCTTGTCTGAACCAGAGCACGTACCGATCCCTTCAGGCGACGAAATGGTTGCCGCCATGTTTCGAAATATGCTGGCCAGAACGCCGGATGAACACCAGCAATCAAGCAGGAGTTATACCGATGAACGTACAGGTTCCTGAACTAGCGAGCTTGAACAGCAACGCCCCACCGAAGTTGTTCTGGGTAATTTCCGCGGCCAGCTTGCTGTGGAACCTGGCAGGTTCGGCTGCGTTTCTCGCTCAGATCACCCTGGATACGAGTGCGCTGCCGAATGCAGAACGCGCATTTTATGAGTCGGTGCCGGCTTGGGCGACGATCGCCTTCGGCGTTGCGGTTTTTGCGGGCGTCCTGGGAAGTGTCGGTCTGCTGCTACGGCGACACTGGGCAATAATGATGTTCATTGTGAGCCTTCTCGGTATCGTGGTTCAAAACAGTCATGCCATTTTTATTGGAGATGGCTTTGAGGTGTTCGGCGCGGCCGGGTTCGTTTTGCCGTTCTTCATCCTGATTGCTGCTTTGGCGCTGATCGGCTACGCCCGGCGCGCGGCGAGGAGGGCATGGATCGGCTGACCTCAAACAATCTAAGCGCGGTTGCGGCTACCGGTGATTTCCGGGGTCAATACGGCTCTATCACTCAGCTACCTCGCTACGCGTCCAGGTTTCCGTTCGGCCCAGCAATGAAAACCCGATATAGCCACGTAATTCCAGCGTATTTTCGTCAACCACAGTTAATTTGCATTGGTAGGTTTTACCGCTGTTCGGGTCGTAGATTCTTCCGCTTTTCCATTTGCCATTGCCCGCGCGGGTAAAGCCGTCCATTATTTTTAACCCCAGGAGCAGCCTGTCTCGCAGCGCCGGATCCGGGTTTAGGTCGTCCTTGTCGGCCGCTGAACGCTTCCCGGAATTTTCTGCTGAACCAGCTATGCTGCCGACTGGGCCACTGTCCCCCAGCACTATTTTTATCCAGCCGGTGCCATCGGCGCTTAACCATATACCCTCAACAGCGCGCTCATCGATGTCCGCCAATGTCCCGACAGGCAGACAGATGAGGGCAAGTAGTACCAAAGAGCGGCGGCATACGGCCATTCGCAATTACTCCATTCGCTATGAAAATCACGGTTCGCAGCCTTTCCGATTATCGCCCCATAGCTCCAATAATCAATCCAGGAAGGGATTTTCCGATATAGGACGGTATTTGGAGGCTGGAAATTTGGGGAAATTTGGGGACACCCATCAATTGTCGTGCACAGCTCGATTTTAATGGGTGTCCTCAATTACCGTAAGGCCAGCACCATTGCTGTGGAATCGTGCGCCAGCGACCACCAATTGGTCTCCAGTGCGGCCTGGGGGGATTACATCTGTCGCCCAGAAGCACAAACGTCGGATATTTTGGGCAATTCGGTGCCAACTTGATGCTTGTACTCCTATAAGGCATTTTTCCTGGGAGTACCAACATGTGCATCAGCGGTGGATACCGGCATCCCGAACCCGTAAGTAGGCTGTCGAGAGTTGCAATCACGATGGCGGGTGGCCTGTTAGGCCTCGTTACTGGCAGTCCGTTACTGGCCGCGAGCCCGTTTGATGCGACGCCGGATGACAATACCGCAGTGATCGCGACACAAAGCGCTCTCATGACGGCACACGTTGGCGGCGTCATCGGGGGTGTAGCTGCGCCGAGTTACCTTGGCACCGGCTTCGAAATGGCCGCGCTTGCAGCCGATCTGTCGCTGAAGAACACGCCGCCGACGCTGGAATTGCCGACCAATCTCGAGGTATTTCCGAACGCGCCTGCGACCGGAGACCTTAGCGGATTCAGCTGTGTGTATAAGTTCGGCAGCACCATTCGTCCCAACCAGGATATTGATGGAGACGGTTACATTTACGGTGTGGAAGAAAGTTTCGCCAGTATTCTCTACGTTCCTTTCGACCCCCTCGATCAGGTCTTCGCCGATCTTGGTACGCCACGCGTTTACCATCCGCAAGCCGACGTTCGTGTTCGTGTAAGCAACCCCTACCTTGGATTCGCTGCTTACCGGGATCAGGATGCAGCGACGTCGAAACGACTGCAACAGCGGCCCGAATTTCCGGCCGGGCGCCACGCGCTTGAATGGGAAGCGAACACGACGATGAATCTCATTATGGACTTCACGTTGCCGGCCTCACTGATTCCTCTCGGTATCGGTGCAGAGCATTTTTCCGCGAAGTGGCTGGGCAAGAATTCGACCAAGGGAGTATTCATCGAAAACGCCGTCGGCATCGCAGCCGAAGCAGGTTTGATTGCCGCCGACGTTTCCGGTGAGGCGGCGGCGACCCAATGGTACGAAGACACGCTGTTTTTTACGGCTGCTAATCGCGGCACACAAATGCTGACCGTCTGGGATACGAGTTCGCCGTACTTCCGCGACATGGCAACCAATGCGAGTCCGATCACCGAGCAGGTCATTGAAATTCAGGCAACTGATTTTGGCGGCGTGCGTTTTGGTCGTGTGGAGAACGACTTGCGCAACCGCTTCGAGGCGATAGACGATTGCGGTCGCGAATTCATTTTCGGGAACGACGCACCCTCTTCCCGATTGTTCACCATCGGTGACGGTCCGCACGATGTCGTCTGGTCGGCGCGCGAAGTTGACGGCGGCCCGTATCATCCGACTAACGCCCTTCGCGCTAACCAGGCTGCAGAGGGTGAAAACGTCGTGACCTTTCTGACGCAGCGGATCAGCGTGGTCGATACGATGGCGCCACAGTTGCAGCAGCCAGCCGGCTTCGCCCGCGAAACTGATCAGGACCTCGACCTGACGGTCGGCCCATTCCCGCTTGGACGGCCGAGAGTGGTCGACCTGGCAGACCCCGCGCCCGTGGTACGAAACAACGCGCCGCTCAGCCTGCAGGCAGGACCGGAAGGACGTCGGTATGCGATCGTCTGGGAGGCAGAAGATAATCAGGGCAACATCACGGTTGCGCCGGCGGACGACCCGGATCGTTACACCCAGATCGTGACTCTCAAGCCGCCGGGTACGAACACGGCGCCGCGAGCGATCTCAACCGCGGCTGCGACGATTGCAGGACAAGCGGTCGAGATTTCACTCTCAGGCGCAGACGATGATCCAATGATTGACGGGCGTTTCGATCCGCTGGCCTTCGAGATCGAGACCTATCCAGGCGCGGGTCAGTTCGAGGCGCCGCTGTTTCCATTTTTCATTGATGATTTTCGTCTAACGCCAGTTGGCGAGCGTGAAGAAGGCGATGAATTGACACGGACAAGTCCGCTCCTGCATCTCGCCGACCAATTCCGTCTTCTGGATGAAGTCGACCGTGGCGCATTTCTGCAGGACCGAATCTGCACACCAGCACCGGACAGTCCTGACGAGGTCTTCGGCGGCGTAATTCCGATCGATTTCGTCTACCAACCAGGCTTCGTACACGTTGACGATCAGAACTTTTATTATCTGCGCGACTATTTTTGGGCATGCGGTGAAGGGACGAACGGCGGTTTCGACGCCGAGCCAACCCTGTCCAAAATTCCACGACTCTCGAAATGGACTGACGGCGGTGATCTCGTTGCCATGCGCTCTCTGTACCCGACCGTCGATCCGAGATTCGACAATACGGGACTGGACGCAGGTTTTTGGCCATCGGAGCGCTTTTCGTTGGAGAACGGCCGCCTCTGGATCGAGTTAAATAACAATCCGTTTCGTGACGGCAGCATCGGTGAACCAAGCGTGCTCGACTATTTCAGTTTTGCGAGCGATCTTTCGGACCAGCGCACGCATGGGCGGACAACCATCGACAGCCCGCGCAGCTCACTGTTGGCACTGGCGAGCGACCCGCGAATCAACGTGTTGTATGAACTGTACACGTCCCCCCTACCGCGCAGCTTCAATCGCCGGCGCCGCGACCTGATTCGCATTAGTCGCTACAGTGACAATACGTTGGTCGGCGAATCACTGGACGATATCGGCCAGTTCCTCGACAACGCCAAGGCACCGGTTGCCGGCGTCGATATAAAGGTCGATAGCAAGGGATTCGTCTACGTTGCCGATCCGTTTCATCACCGCATCCACAAACTGTCGCCGACCGTCATGAACGATGCGGGTGTTTGGGAAAAAAGCAAATACGTCGGCTGGATGGGTCGTTGTCGGGCCAATAAACTGAACGCGGATAACGTACCCTACAACGCCTGCGATGAAGCGGCGCAGGTCTCCTACGGCTATGCTTGCGACGATCTTAAATGCGAGGGCTACGAAGACACTGGCGCGCGCCTGCCCTCGTCACTCAGCGGCGATCAACCGGGCCAGTTCAATTCACCCGTCAGTATTGCAATCGGTCCGCGTGACGTTCTGTATGTCGCTGATTCCGGCAATCTGCGTGTGCAACGATTCGGACCCGACGGCACCTTTGCCGGCGAGGTTAAATCGACTGGAACCGGCGTCAACCAGGGTGATGAACCGGATTTCATCATTGGCAATATGGGTGCGCCCGAGCAGGTGACGGTCAATTCGACGTCGTTCTTCGTTATGGAGAAAGAGCCGCAAAACGGCGATTTCTTCGTGCATGTTTTCAAGACCGCTCCGTTCTACGACCTTACCGACAACAGTGCGAAAATAAAATACGTTTCAAACTTCGATTTCGCGCCGACGGACACGTTCACCTTCTACGTTGACGATGGAATTGCGCGAAGCGAAGCTGTGGAGGTTGCTATTGCCGTCACCCGGGCGGACAACGCCCCCGAACGACTGCAGGCCCGGTGTTATACAGACGACACGCTGGACATCGACGTGCCCTGCACGCTGGACGAAGACACAGAAATTTTCGTGCGGCTCAGCGCCTACGATGCTGATGGTTTCCTGAGTGCTGGCGGTCTTGACAGCCTGACGTTCGAGATTCTCGAGGCGCCGCTTAACGGCCAGCTGGTATCGGTTTCATCGACCGATAACGCCGCTGTTTACCGCTACGTACCGAATGCAGATTTCAACGGTGACGACGCGTTTCGTTTTGACGTAGCCGATGGCCGGCTGAATTCCGTGGGCGATGCACGGCTTGGCTTCACCGTGACGCCAATAGCCGACGCCGTTGTTATTGAATTCGACAATGCACTGCGAGCCGCGCATGGTTTTCCGTCAATTGTCACGGCAGATTTTAGCGACGTTGATGAAGACGCAAATTTGCGTCCAGCTGCGGTCAGTATCGATTGGGGTGATGGCGTGGTCGCTACCGCCGGCGGCTGGGCGAATTCCGGCCGTGAGGACCTGAACGGCCGCGAAATCAGTCCGCAGGTCGACTACGGCCTTGGTCGCGGTGTTCTGCTCGGCAGCCATGACTACAGCAGTGCGGGGATTTTCACCGTGACAGCGGTCATGGACAACGCGGCCGAAGAAGGCCTGCCACCCACCACTATGTCGGCACCGGTCACGGTCGTCGACGTGACGGTCGTGGGCGTCAGCCTGGCGTCACCGGACACCGATGTGGACCCGGACGTACCGTTCCCGCTCAACATCGTGGTCGAAAATTACGCACCAACGAGCTGGGTCGGTCTGGTTGCACAGAACGTGCAGCTGGCGTTCGACGTGCCGGAAGGTCTGTCCATCGTGCTCACCGATGCACGGTGTTCCGGTATCAGCCGCATACAATGTAATCTGGGCGACCTCCCGCAGGGAGCCGCGACCACGATTACCCTTGGAGGGCTCATCGATCTGGCGTCGGCCCGTGTCAGTCAGCACTACGAACTGCTCATGGACATCGTTGATGCAGGGCCGAAACTAGCCGACAAGAACACGGCGAACATTGCTATCGCAGTAGCCGATAGTGACGGTGATGGCACGATTGACGTTGACGATGCTTTCGCCAGCGATCCACGCTACCAGGCCGATAGCGATGGCGACGGTTTGGCTGATCAATGGGAACGGGACCATGGCCTGGATCCGAACGTGGCCGACGACGCCAGTGCGGATCCCGACGGCGATGGTTTCACTTTGCTCGAGGAGTTCGAAAACGGCAGCTTTCCGGGCCTCGCTGAAGTGGAGCAGAACATTCGCGGTGAGCGCCTGTTCGCGGCGGACAATATACTCGAAGATCGATTCGGCCTGACGATGTCCGGCGGTGATCTGAATCTCGATGGCTTTGCCGATCTTGTGGTAGGCGCCAGCACCTACAACAACGATGGCGCTGTATTCATTTCCTACGGTTCGTCCAATGGCGTCAATACCGAATTGAGTACGCTGCAGCCAACTTCCGGCGAACAGCTTTTCGGCCGGTCGCTTGCCGTCGGTGACTGGGATGATAATGGTTATCCGGACGTGGCAATCGCCAGCAACGATTCGATCGCGATTCATTACAACAACGGCGAGATTCTCGAGGCACCGGACCTGTTCCTGACCGCGCTCAATTCCGGCGGTTCGTTCTCTCTGCAATTAATGAGCGGCGATATCGACGGCGACTCAATTGACGATCTGATCGTCAACACACAAATCGACGCAGCGTCGACGCGTCTCGAGATATACGGTTCTGCAACCGGCGGACTCGACAGTCCTGCGGCGACATTCACGTTGAATGGAATGGTTGTTGTCAGCCAGGCATTCGGCGACGTTGATGGTGACGGTGCGACCGACCTTCTCCTTGGTACGCCGGGTATCAGCAGTGTCCGTGGTTACCTTGGTGTCGCCAATGACTGGACCGAGGCCAGTGGACTCAGCGAATCCTTCCAGATCGCGAGCGTCGCGGGCCAATCGCAATTCGGCTGGTCGCTGGCGAGCGGCGGCGACGTGACCGGCGACGGCATCGACGATCTCGTCGTTGGTGCGTATCTTGGCGGTGGCAACATCAATCTCTACAGCAGTGAGAGTGGCTACTGGAGCAACAACGCGGCACCGCCGTTGCAGACGGTAGCCGGTCAGCCGGTAACGTCGCTGCCCGGCGATACCCATGGCGACCAGTTGGGTGTATCGATGGCGATGGGGCATCTGGATACCGATGGTTTCGCGGATCTCGTGGTCGGTGGTAACCGGGCCGGCACACAGGACGAGGGGCAAATACGCATCCTGCACGGCAGCGCCAGCGGTTTCGTAAATCCGCAAGTGGAACCGGGTGCGACACCGTTTGACTTGCTGGGCCATCACGTCGCCATCCCGGGCGACCTGGACGGCAACGGTGTCGACGACGTTGCCGGTGGCGCTTCCGATATCGGCACGACGCAGAACACGGCGCCGGATGGCGGCTATGTACAGATTTTCTATCACGATTTTACAGCGGTCGATCCGAACGAGGACCTGGATGACGATGGTGTAAACGCCGTACTGGACAACTGTCCGGCTACGCCTAACACCAATCAGGCTGACATGGATGATGACGGCATCGGCAATGCCTGCGACGCCGATATCGATGGCGACGGATTCGCCAACAACGTGGATAACTGTCCCCGCATTGCATCGCTCGATATGACCGACAGCGACAACGATCTGGACGGCGATATCTGCGATGCCGATGACGACAACGATGGCGTCGCGGACGCCGATGACGCGTTTCCGCTGGACCCGGCTTATAACGCCGACAGTGACAGTGACGGTATGCCGGATGCGTTCGAAACCGACAACGGTCTTGACCCGAATGATCCGTCCGATGCGGCCGGCGATCTCGATGGCGACGGTCGCAACAATCTGCAGGAGTTCGAGCAGGGCGGTGACGTGGCGGCTGACGACGTCGCGCCGGTTGTCACCGTGCCCGCGGATATGGTGGTTAACTCAACCGGTCGGCGCACGCCCGTCAATCTTGGTGCCGCAACCGCCGAGGATGTCAAGGATGGCGCATTGACACCGCAATCGGATCGACGAAGCCCGTTCAAGCCAGGCCGACACATCGTCGCCTGGAGCGCGGCCGATGCCGCAGGCAACGGTGGCAGTGCATTGCAGCAGATCGATGTCATACCGCAGCTCGGCTTTGTAGGCGATACGCTGCTGGTCTCAGAAGATTCGCAGTCCAGTATCCTGCTGGCGCTAAACGGCGATGCGGTGAACTATCCGGTCACAGTATCTTACGCCGTCTCGGGCACGGCGACCGACGGTGTGGACTACACATTAACGGCCGGCGACGTTGTGATTGACAATTCCAATGTCGGCGTTATCAATTTGCAAACGCTTGCTGACGGTGTCGCCGAGGGCGACGAGACCTTGATTATTACCCTGGGTGCACCCGTCAATGCGATCAGGGGCAGTGTCGATTCGTTCCAGGTGCGTATCGTTGAGGACAATCTGGCGCCGCTGCCAACCGTATCGATCGAACAGGACGGACGTAGGGTAACGACGGTGACCCAGGGTGGTGCGGTGGTGCAGGTGTCGGTCGATGCCAACGATGCCAACGGATTCGATACCCACGGTTACGACTGGAGCCGCTCGGACAATTTGCTTGTGCCACAGGAAGGTTTCGAACAGGCAACGTTCACATTCGATCCCGCCACACTTGCAGAAGGTGTTTACCGCATTGCGGTTAACGTCACCGACGATGGCGCTCCCGTTCTATCGGCAGAACGTTATCGTTACATCCGGGTTGTGGCGACGGCGCCGGTTCTGCAAGCCGGTACCGATAGTGATGGTGATGGCATCGACGATGTCGAGGAAGAACTACGCGACAGTAACGACAATGGTGCGAGCGACTATCTGGATCCGAGCAACGCTGCCCACTACGTTGCAGCGCGTGTCGGAGCGGATGCGGTTTTGCAAACACTGAACGGATATACCCTGTCGCTCGGTCGGGTAGCGCTGACGACGGGTGACGATGCCGTGGTGTCGATAATGGACGTTGCCGACTTTGGCGACAACGGCGGCCCCTCGGCAAGCGGTGACGATACCCGCTTCAGTTACCCGGGTGGTTTGTTCGATTTCGAAATCGCACAACTGCCGCAGGCGGGCCATACGGTGCAGGTTGCCATACCGCAGACGATGCCGATTCCCGCGAATCCTGTCTATCGCAAATACGTGGACGGTGAGGGCTGGTCAGATTTCACGATCGATTCCAGCAACGAAATTCGCTCCGCAGCCGGCGAAACGGGTACGTGTCCCGCACCGGGTAGCAGCCAGTACACGCCGGGCATGACTACGGGCCACAACTGCATTCAATTGCAACTCGAAGACGGTGGCCCCAACGACGCGGATGGCGAAGCGAATGGCAGTATTCGCGATCCAGGTGGGGTCGCGATATTGGTGCAGGCGGCGGCAGTTGACGCAAACGGTATCAGCGTGCCGAACAAAAGCGTGGCGACCGGTAACAGCGATGTGCTGATGTTACGGCTCCGGCTGACCGCCAATTCTTCGGATATTGACCTGACCGAACTGACCTTGAGCGCTTCAGGCAGCGGCAACGACGCGGGTGATATCAGCAACGTTAAAGTCTGGGTCGACAGTAATGCCGATGGTGCAATCGGCCCCGCCGACGTGCAGATCGGTTCCGGCACGTATGGTGCAGATAACGGCGAACTGGTTCTGCAAATGAGTCCGGTCTACCGGCTCGATGCCGGTGTAACCGAACTGATCGTGAGCTACGACTTCTAGCCCGCACTATTCATGGATAGTCCGGGCTAGCAGGCTGTCGAGAATACCGTGGCTGGTTTTTTCAACCGACGGCTGGACAATGAACTTTCAAGAGGACACGAAAATGTACATCAAGAGGACAGGGCGACTAATGATCAATGCGGTTTCAATTCTGCTGCTGGCCGCGGGCTGCGGTGGTGGTTCCGGCGACGGCAACCCGCCACCACCACCGACCGGCGTGAGCTATACCGTGCAGCTTACGAGCGTGAGCCTGGTCGATACGCGTGCAGGCGTCGACGTCGATTCGTCCGGCTTGCCGATTACCGGCGCCACCGCAACACGTCAACCGTAAAATAAAGTAGTCTTCTGCCATGAAGGCCGATCACTGGAATAAGATCGAAGCAGCGTTCCAGGAGGCGGTGTCCCTGCAGGGCGATGCGCAAGACGCGTTTGTCGCTGAGTTCGCGCGACGGCAACCGGCGCTGGTCGCAAAACTGCGCGATCTGCTGGCCGCAGATGCCGGCAGCGATACCGATCTTCGCGAACCGATCGCGAAGTCGGTCGAGTCGCTGGCGTCTGAATCGAGAGACCCCTGGCTGGGGCGCGAAGTCGGATCGTGGACGATTACCCGGCGATTGGCCGACGGTGGCATGGGCGCCGTGTTTCTTGCCGAGCGATCCGACCAGCAATATACACAGTGCGTCGCCCTAAAATTGATGGCGGCGCAGCTGCTTGCACCCGAGGCAATCAGTCGTTTCAAAGCCGAGCGGCAGATTCTCGCGAACCTGAACCATCCCTATATCGCGAAATTGATAGATGGTGGATCCACGGATGACGGCTTGCCGTACCTCGTCATGGAGTACGTTGATGGACTGCCAATCGATCGTCATTGTGACGAAAACAGGCTGCGAATCGACCGGCGTCTCGCGTTGTTTTGCAAGGTCTGTGAGGCCGTGGACTACGCGCATCGAAACCTCGTGGTGCACCGCGATCTCAAACCTAACAATATCCTGGTCGACGCACACGGCAATCCGAAACTGCTCGACTTTGGTATCGCCAAATTGCTCGAAGCCGGTGCCTATAACCAGACCATCGCGATGACCCGCGAGGGCGCGCGCGCGATGACACCCGAGTATGCGAGCCCCGAGCAGGTGCGCGGCGAACCGATCTCGGTCGCATCGGATGTTTACTCGCTCGGCGTGCTGTTGTTTCGACTCATGACGGGCCAGTCGCCATATGGCACAACACCGACAACGCGGGGCGATTATGAACGGGCGATTGTCGACGTCGATCCGAACAAGCCCAGCACGGTCGTTACAACGCCAGACAACCAGGCACAAATCGGTGAACAGCGTGCGACCTCGGTGGATCGATTGCGGCGGCTTCTGCAAGGCGACCTTGATAACATCGTGCTGAAGAGCCTGCAGAAAGACGCGCAACGGCGCTATGCTACGGCGAATGACCTGTCGGCGGACATCGGCCGATACCTCAGACACGAACCGGTGGAGGCGCGCGGCGATGACTGGTGGTACCGGTCGCGGAAATTTGCCGTACGTAACGCCCGTGGGCTCGTCGTTGCGGCTGTCGCCCTGGCAACGATAACCGGCCTGGTGACGTATTACACCGCCCAGCTCACTGATGAGCGCGATCGCGCGAACCTGGCCGCAGCAGAGGCGAACGAAGTGTCGGAGTTTCTATCCGGCCTCTTCGATAGTGCATCACCTCATCGCTCTAAAGGCGAGCCCATTACGGCCGTGGACCTGTTGCGCCAGGGGCAGGAAAGCATTGCGGATCTCAACGACCAGCCGCAGCTCCAGGCGCGGCTAATGCGTATCATGGCAAGTAATATGACGGCGCTCGGCAATCTTGACGAAGCCATTCCGATGCTGGAACAGGCGCTGGCGATGAAGGAAGCTGAAACCCCGCCGGACGCGATTGCAATCTCCCAGGTCACGCATAACCTGGCCGAAGCACACCGCCAAAACGGCGATCTCGACAAGGCGGAGCAGTACGAACGCCGCACGCTCGCGATCGCCGAGGATGCGTTCGGGCCAACGGATAACAACGTGGCCTACTTAATGGCACGGCTCGGTGTGATCTTGTTCGACGCAGGCAAGACCGAGGATGCACTCGACATTGAGCGTCGCGGTCTCGATATCCTGATCGCAAACGATTACGGAGAAAGTTCCTCCGCGATCGATGTGCGCGGCAACATGGCCAATGCACTTTCGCGCCTCGGGCGTTACGAGGAAGCGGAGGCATTGCATCGTGAGACGATCGAACTCTCGATCCGCGTCGACGGAGAAATGGCGCCGAACACGATCATTCGAACCAGCAACCTCGGTCTGGTGCTTGTTCAGCAGGGCAAGTTTGAGGAAGCAGTGAACGTATTCGAGGATTCAATCGAGCGAGGCATCAAGGTATGGCCGTCCGACCACGAACAACTTGCCTTCATGATCGGTTCGAAGGCGGCGGCATTGAAACGATTCGGGCGTATGGATGAGTCACTGACGGCCTACCGGCAGGCCGCAGAAATTACCCGGGCCGGTCGGGGAGAGGATAGCTCGCGTTACATTCGACGATTGCGCGGCATCGGCAGCGTGCAAATGGATATGGCGCGCTATGCAGAAGCCGATGCCACATTCGAGCGCGCGCTGGCGCTGGCGATTGAACTGGATGGTGACAATAGCCATGAAGCGACGCTGCTCAGAGTGTTTCGCGGCCGCTCCTACATTCGTCAAAAACGCTACGCTGAAGCCGAAGCATCTCTGGCTAAAGCGTCGCCGGGCCTTGAGCCGCTAAGCAGCGCTGAAAGACTGGTCGCACAAAGGTCGCTGGCCGTTGCCATCAGTAACCAGGGGCGTTATGACGAAGCGGAACCGGTGTTTCTGAATGTGCTGGCAGAGAAGGAAGCGGATGTGGGTTCGGACAACCCGACCCTGGTGGAGTATCTGGCGGCGACAGCGGCGCATTACCGTCGCGCCGGAGAATTGGATCGATCCCTGCAGTATGCCGAACGTGGCTACCGCATCGCGCAATCGGAAGCCGCCAAAGGGCGCTGGGCCGCGGCGGGAGCGCTGGTCGAATATGCGCACACGCTACGGGCGATAGGTCGGACCGATGAAGCGCAGCGCTTTTACCGGGAAGCACATGATTTGCTGAAGGCAACATTCGGGGTCGATGATTCTCGTGTGCAGGAACTTGCTGCTTACCTGAACTGACCGGACCCGCGTCATCGACGGCGTAGGAGAGTGCTGCTAGCATCATCGAATGACCGGTGGGGGGCAAATAACGCAATTACTCAATGAATGGGCTGGCGGTGACGCACGTGCCGGCG
Organism: Gammaproteobacteria bacterium; assembly: GCA_013151645.1. Taxonomy (GTDB): domain Bacteria; phylum Pseudomonadota; class Gammaproteobacteria; order Steroidobacterales; family Woeseiaceae; genus JAADHU01. The sequence continues at coordinate 38,998 of JAADHU010000030.1, forward strand.
ATGCACTCGCACCGCTTGTGTATGAGGAATTGCACAAGCTCTCGTCGCGCTTGTTTCGTGCCGAACGCGGTGGCCACACATTGCAACCGACGGCGCTCGTACACGAGGTCTACGAAAAGCTGGTCGACGTCGATGTGTCCTGGCAGGATCGCGCGCATTTTTTCGCGCTGGCTGCGAGAATGATGCGGCGCATGCTCGTCAATCATGCGAAACACCACAACGCGGAAAAACGAGGCGGCGGCGAAAACCCTGTGACCTTGCATGAGGGCAAAGTGTCGGATAGCTCCGTCGATGCAGAGTTGCTGGATCTCGATGAGGCGCTGACGAGTCTGGCTGAAATCGATCCGCGCAAAGCCGAACTGGTGCAGTTGCAATACTTCGGTGGATTGTCCTTCAGGGAGATGGAGCAAGTGACCGGCTTGTCGTCGAGTACCCTTGATCGTGATTTGCGCCTGGCGAGGGCATGGTTGAAGGATTGTCTGAGCAAATAACGCCGAGATAAAGAATGCGGCGGGATTGTGGTGAACTGGCCGGTGTCCCGCGAGCCCCGTTGGTCATATCCCGGGCGCGGCATTCTACCCACTGCGTGCGTGTCAGGATTCGGCGCCGGCCTCGATCGCCAGCAACAACTCCGTCAGGTCGTGATAGGTAAGCGCGTTCTTTCCCGTAAGGCTGGCAATTCTTTGCATGCGTGAGTAGACGGTATTCGGGTGAACCGACAGTTGCCGGGCGGTGTGCAAAGCGTTCATGTTGACGTCGGCATATGCTTGCAAGGTCTTGCTCAGGGAACCGTGCGCCTTCCGGTCTGCCGTTTGGAAGTTGCTCAACCAGGCAGGCAGTGCCGACTGAATGTTGTCGCGCGCAAGACGGACCATCATCCGACGAAACGGAATTTCCGAGTACGGAACCACTCGCTCTGAAACGCTGGCGAAATCCAGTGCAAGCCGTGCCTCGCTGAAAGCGCCGCGGATATGCGACGTTGAAGGAGCGTCGTTGCTCAGGCCGACGATGATGGCCGGACCGATTTGATTCAATCGAGGGTAAACCCGATCTGCGAGTGAGGATTGTGGAGCCGTCCAGCCGGACAAACGTCGCGTGGCGGACATGACAATAGTAACCAGCCCTTCTTTGACGCCACTCAATGACCGTACCGGCAAATCGCGCAATGCCTGGCTAACCGACTCGACCATGCGCTGCACGCGTGCCGTATTTTCCATCTCTCTCGGGTCGATCGACTGTGCGACCGCAACACAGAAAGACTGACGTTGCTCGAGGTAACCGGCACGCCTGAGCAATCGCGCCGTCCGGTTGTCCGCTTCGTCATAACCGTCAAGCAGCGTCCGCAGGAGTTCGGTACGCCGATCGCCTTCGGCTTCCGCCAGCATGCGAGTGTGCTCGACGTATTCGGCGGTGGCGATTGTGCTGACGACATCCGTGTACTCGATCGCAAAGTCGGCGGCGGCGGCCACGACGCGGCGAACCTGTTCGGTAGGCGCCGCGGTCGCCAGCGCCGCGTCACGAATCCAGTTCGAGAGAATTCGATGACTGCATCGATAGGTGTGCAGCGATGCCTCAAGGGGAAAGCGATGTTGTGCTCGCCGCCGCGCATAGCGGCGCACGAAAGCGAAATCACCGACCTCCTGATTGTCCAGAAGGCGGCACACCTCCATAGCCAGTGCCTGCAGATGGCCTTTCAGCTCGGGTATTACATCCGGGTTGGCGCTGCTGGAGAAAGCGTCAATGTCTTCGACATTCCGCCGAAACAACGCTTTGGCAATCGCTTTGGCACCCGTTAGAAGCGGCGTGGCCATGGCCGGCACCACACCGTGCCTGTCGAGGGCATCGATGGATTGCTGAAGCGCGCGGGTATCGGTTGAGAGAGACATTGATTGTGTAGTCTACACAATTAATGAACAGGATTCGCCGCAGAACACCTAATGAATCATGCCTTGACTAGGCGTACTCTCTATTACCGGAGATACTCTGAAACGACAGGAGAAAAAGCATGGCGAAGTATTTGTTCGTGTACCACGGTGGAGAAGAGCCCGAGACCGAAGCTGAACTCAAAGAAATGCTCGATGCCTGGGGCGCCTGGATGGGAGCATTGGGCGCGGCTGTCATCGATGGCGGCAACCCGGTAGGTGCCGCCGTCACCGTCAACAGTGATGGCTCGGTGAGCGACAACGGGGGATCGAATCCGGCCAGCGGTTACGGCTTGTTTGAGGCGGCTGACCAATCCGATGCTATTGCGAAAGCAAAGGCTTGTCCGATTCTTGCGGCCGGCGGCACGGTCGAGCTCGCGGAAGCGATCGATATGTAGAGTGGTCGATGACCGGGCGGGGGATGCCCGGTCATCGACTTATTCCCCAACCCCTGGTATTGAGGATTAACGGGAATACCGTCGTCGTCACGAAAAGCTGGCCCGGCAGCGGCCAACTTCGTCACTCAAAACATCCGATTGCGGTGTTCAAAATACCATGGATGGTTTTTCCAACAGATTGCTAGTCATCGTCGCGGTGTCGTACACGTTCGATCACTATCTTTGCGACCGGGTCGCTCCATCCGTGGACTTCCGGAAACAGGTCAATGCCGCCGTTAATGCCGACGTGAGGAATAATGATGCCGTCTTCCGCGAGATTGGGGTTGCTCATGCCGGTGCCCTGATCGTCCGATGACACACCGATGAGACCCTGGCAGGGTGGCACGATATCCGCGAAGTCTTCCGTGTTGGTTTCCGTCCTGGCATCGTACGACACGGAATAGTAGGTTTTCTTATGGCTGGGGAGTCTCACGCCATTGAGGCCGGTAAAGCCGTCATTGGTGCAAATCAGCATGCTGGCGAAGGAAAAGAATCTCGCCGACCCGCGCGCGCTTATCTCAAAGGTGGCGACACTGCTGAAGCCGGTTTGGCCCGGATTGTTGGCAGGAACGAGGGGCACCATGCCGGCTACAACCTGGTGAACCTGCACGTCAGCGCCAAGCGCCATCTGCAGTGGTGTGCTGTTGCCGTTTTCGGCAAGCGCCTGTATCGCTTCGCTTGCCGCTTCACCAACTGCAAATATGCCGGTGCGGCGGGTATGGGTGAATAACACCGGAGGCGTGAAGGGTTGTCCTGCGGTCAGGTTGGTAATGGTTACTTTGTATGTCTTGTTGCCTTCACCCCTGGCTAGTTCGGGAATACTCATAATCAATGCCACGCAAAGAGTCGCGGCGGCGAGTGGTTTCATTTTCATTGGTAGATCTCCTGGAAATATCCGTGAATTGCGTGGCGTCCGTCAATACCGGATATCGGTATCGACAGAGTCCGCGACAGGTAGTGCGTTGACGCCACAAGAACCGTAGAGGGCAAAGATCACGCAATCGTCACGAAATCGTGCTCTTTTGCTGTCGGTGGTAGAGTGCGCGGAGGCAATCAACCCATCAGTGGATCGTCGTTCCCGGCGGCGTATTTTTCAGGACCGGTCAGACAATGAAAATCGACCTTTCACTCTCCTCGTTGTTTCCGCGACGGTCCGCCAGGATTTGGCGTGCGTTGATGGCGGGCGGTCAGCTTGTCGTCATCACCGTATTGCTTGGCTGTGTACAAACAGGGCTTCGTGCGCCGCAAAGTAGCAACGACGTGGTACCGACGAAACTCGACACCGTAATAGGCCGGGGCATTCTGCGTGTGGGCACAACCGGCGATTTCGCGCCGTTTTCCTACCGCACGGAGTCGCCATCCATGTACCGTGGAATCGATATCGAGTTGGCCAATGATCTGGCCACCGCACTGGGGGTCGAGGTCGTGTTCATCCGCACTCAGTGGGGTAGCCTGATTGACGATCTGCTGAATGACCGGTTCGATATCGGTGTGGGCGGAATTACGATTACGCCGGCACGAAAACAAGTGGCGCTGTTCTCTGAGGCAACCAGTACAAACGGCAAGGTGGCGATTACGCGTGACGAAAACGCGCATCGATTCGCGACGCTGGCCGAAATCAACCGGCCCGGCGTGCGTGTGATCGTGAATCCCGGGGGTACTAACGAGGCGTTTTCCCGCGAACATTTCCCGAACGCGATGATCGTGGTTAACGAAGACAATCTGACCATTTTCGAAAATCTCGTCGCGGGCCGCGGCGATGTCATGGTGACCGATCGCATAGAGGCCATCATTCAGGAACGACTTCACCCGGAACTCCAGGTGGTCAATCCCGATACACCATTTAATACATTCGAATTCGGTTTCTTGTTGCCGCGTGATCAGGCGTTTAAGGCATTCGTTGATGCCTGGCTACAATCGCGAAAAGACGATGGCACATTCGGACGCGTTTTCAAGGAAGAACTGCAACGAGCAACGGCCGAAGCGGCCGGTAGCCCGTCGTCCTGAGGCATTTCACCAGCACGGCTATCACGATGATCGACGGGAAACGTCGGGGTCAGTCGCGGTGGTTCGCTGAATCGACCGACATTGGGTCACCGAAACCGGCGGCCCAGTCTTCGCCCCACGCTTCCTGCCAGAGCCAGGCTTTATCCGAGTTCGATTTTGGTGTGCCACCCGTCCAAAGGTCGTACCGCGGTTCGGAATAGCGGGCGAAAAAGGCGTCGATTCGGGCGATGAGTTCTTTCGCAATTTCAGCGTATTCGGGATTCCCGATCAGGTCGTTTTTTTCCAGCGGATCGTTAACCAGGTCGTACATCTCATCGGGAAAGGGCGGTTGCGGCGCTTTTTGAAAGCGTCGCTTGTAAAGCCACCGGCTATCGCGAATGGCTCTCGTTTCTTCCTGTTCCAGGAAAACTTCCGTGTGCTGCCCGGAACGCTGACCGTGTAACGCGGCCGTAAACGGTTTCGCCGGCGAGCGGATGTTGCGATTGGGCGGTTCGAGTCCCGCCAGTTCGAGTATGGTCGGAAACAGGTCGATCTGGCTGATAAATTCCGTGTTCGTGCCTGTCGTGAAGCGCGGACCATGGCGAAAAATAAGCGGAATGGAGAAGGTCGCGCGATGGGCGTTGGAGGGCAGTGTCGCCTGGCTATGACCCCAGATACCGTGGTGGCCGAGAGAGAACCCATGATCCGCTGTGTAGATGATGAGCGTATCTTCATAGATATCCAGGCGCCGCAGCATGGCTAGAATACGCCCCACACCGTCGTCCACCATGCTCATTTCGGAGTAGTAGTTTCTTAGTGTGTCGAGATCGTTGGGAATGCGGAGTTCCGAACTATGATCGATGCCGCCGCCGCTGTCTGCGGCCTTCCTCAGGAACCGTGCGATCGCATTTTCGTGCAGACCTTCTCTGGGGATGGAATGCATTGGCACGTTGTCGTAGAAATCCCGGAAGCGGTTCCTGGCGCGCCCTTTGAGTGCCGGCCAGTGCCCGTACGGCGCGTTGTACGGTACAAACGCGAAGAACGGCGCGTCGTCTGTTTCCCCGCTTACCCGGTCTTCAATGTAACGGATAGTCTGTTCCGTAAAGTAGTCGACACTGTGTCCCGGGTACGAACGCAAGGTGTCGTTTTCGATGAATTCGTTGTTCCAGAAATCGGTGACGTGACCGTGAGGACTGGTAATCCAGTGCTGGAAGCCGTTTTGCGCCCGATCAGGCATGCCCATGTGATACTTGCCGATCAACGCCGTGTGGTAACCACCCGCGCTCAGAATTTCGGGCAAAGTGTCGAACTCGTCGATGGCATTCCAGTTCTCAGGCCAACGGTGCCGGAGGCGGTCGTCGATCCAGGTATGTAAGCCGTGCTGCGAGGGCATGAGACCCGTCATGACCGAAGCACGACAGGGCGAGCACATGCCATTGACGCAGAATGCATTGTCGAATTTGAGGGCGTCTTCTGCCAGTGCATCGATATGCGGCGTGCGAATTTCGTCGTTGCCGTAGCAGCCGAGTAACTCCGCCGGCTGGTTATCCGTCATAAAGATCAGAATATTGGGTTGTTTTGGCATCGCGCTGACCTGTGTGCGTTATTCAATCTGAATTTTACCGGTGCTGTCGTGGCCGAAAAACTTCATGAGCGAGTAGATGGCCAGGTACTGCAGCCCTAATACGATCAGGATGACCATCGAAGATTCATAGCTTGCCGCGATAATAAAGGCGAGTACGGTCATAAAGCCAGCCACCATTGCATAGGAAAATTGTGTCGAAACGTGATCGATATGAGGGCAACCGGAGCCCATCGACGCCAGTACAGTGGTATCCGATATGGGCGAGGTGTGATCGCCAAACAGGCCGCCGCTGAGGATGGCGGCAATGGTCAGATGCAGTGGCGCTCCGAGTGAGTGTGCGACGGGTACTACGATCACCATCAAGATAGCAAAAGTACCGTAGGACGATCCGGTGGCAAAAGACATGGACGCACCGAGGAAGAAAACAATGACGGGAAAGTACTGTGGCGCGACGCTGTCACCAATCAGCGAAGCTAAGTACGCGCCCGTTTGTAAATCTTTACAGACGGAACCGAGTGACCAGGCCAGGATGAGTATCAGGCAGTTAAACAACAATTTCTCGGCACCACTAATATAGTGGGTCAGGGATTGACTGTAGGGGACCTGTTGTCGCTTGCGCATTAAATAGGCACAAGCCATCGACGCGAAAATATAGGAAATAAAAATGCCGGAGCGTACGTGTTCGCCCTGGATACCTTCCGTCAATGCGAAGTAGGCCAATACGGCCACCATCGTACCGAGCATGATCGCAAACGGTAAGATGACCGTGCTAATGCCGGAATCCGTGTTTGAAGTATTGTCTTCTGTCGATGATTGTTGTTCGTCATCGTCCAGTGTTCCCGCAGCAACAGCTTTGTTGTAGCGGCTTTGTGCCCTGGCCATCGGCCCGAAATCCTTGCCCGTCGACAAAATCATGGGTATGGATGACAAGGCCAAAAGTGCATAGAACTGGTACGGCCAGATGCTCAACAGAACGGTGAAGGGGTTTTCCGTCAGGCCGATATCGCTATAAGAGCTTTCGATCAGGCCCATGATGTAGACGCCCCAGGTTGCGAACGGGACGAGAATCGTCACGGGCGCGGCCGTGGTATCGATGATGAACGCCAGTTTTTCCCGACATATCTTCAGTTGCGTGAAGACCGGCTTGAACAGGGGTCCGACAATCAGCGCATTCCCGGAATCCGTAAAGAATATGCTCAGGCCGGCCGCCCATGCCGCCAGTTGCGCCCGTACGGCGCTCGAGATGAATCGGGTAACGGCTGTCGAGAACGCGCGAGCGCCACCCGACAGGCTCAACAGCCTGATGAATCCACCGATGGCCAGAATCACGATCAGGACCTGCGTGTTGGAACTGCTGGATACCTGCACGAACACATGCTGCTCAATCAGGTTGACGATGGCGAGGAAAGGATTGAAGCCGGTGAGGATCAGCGCGCCACTCAGGGCGCCGACCGTCAATGAGAAAATAATGTTTCGGTAGTAGAGCGACAGGGCAATGCTGAGAAGGGGCGGAACGATTGACCAGATACCGTAGCTTTCCATGTTTCCCCTTCAGCCGTCGAACGATGCCGCGACAGCATACCGAATTCCTCCGGCGTATTCCGAAGGTTCGAAAATGAATGGGTTTCGGTCCGGGCGACAAGTGTGCGTCCCGGTTAAAAGTTGTTACCTTGCGGTACTCGCCAGTATTAATTCCGGCTGCGTGCTAACCATGACTGCCAGTCGTCAAGCGCGGGGCGGGCACGCAGGTTTTCGTCGTACAAACCGATATCACGCCAAATCGACGCGACCGGGTCCTGCAACAAAACACCGTTCCACAACGCGTCGAAATCGACCACGGTCCACCAGATGACAAACTCTGCGTCAAGTGCATCGGCTTCGGACAGCAGGCGGCTTGCGTATACTTGCTGGAACGCCTCGCTGCTCGGGACATTGACGCCGAAGGACGGAATGATCAGATCTTCGGCGATCCAGCCGGTTTCAGTAATGGCCAGCGGTTTTCCCTGTGCCAGCGACTGGACCTGGCTTAACCAGTCGTCGGGCATGTTGTCGGGGTCGCCCTTGTCCGCATGGTTATAAAAAATGTACGGATAGACACTGACCCCAACCACGTCGACGTAGTCTAGAATCCGCTCGAAACCCGTTGCGATGGTTGCCATCTCGGCCGAGCCGGGACTCTTGATCGCGATCGAGATCATGACGGGCAGATTCGGGTATTGCGCCTTGATGCCGTTGTAGACCACCTCGGCGAACACGACGTAGTCATCGAATGCAGCCGGATCATTCAACATGAGTTCGCTGATTTCCGTGCCGTAGTTAAAATACACAGGGTCAAAGCGTGCGATGAGATCCAGGGCAAAATTCAGATAGGCCGTGGTAACTTCAACATCGGCGAAACTGCGGGTGTCCCAGGGCGGCGGTCGCGGCTCATTGAAGTTCACGCCCCAATTGGCCGCCATTGCATCGCGCACACCGTTTAGCGAGTCGATGGCGAGAAAGACCTCTTTACCCGGCTGCAACATCTGTACGCGATCATTCAAATCCGCATCAACTTCGGCGGGATAGGGCAAACCCTGCAGTGCCGCCTCCCAGGGAACACCGACCATAATATGATGGTCAACAATGTCGCCGTTGTCCTGGATGCGTTGATTTACGTCATCGACCGCAGTCTGCGTCGCGTCCCAGGGCCACGGGGTAAATCCCATGTAGAAACTGCGTGTTTGCACGGGTGGCGGTGGTGGTGGCGTCAGCGTATTTTCGCTCGTTGACGATCCACCACAGCCCGCAAGAAACGCGCAGACCATCAGCAAAAATGCGACTATTTTGACGATTGGAGTGTTCACGCCGTGATAATAGACCGATTGGACGTCAATTGGCGTGACGCCGGTCGACAAACAGTACGAAGCTCCCGCTTGCCAGACGGGGGTCGGTCAATCATGAGCTGTGCACCTCAATCCCGCATGACCGCTGGAAAACGATCATTTCACCGTATAGAGTCCGAGTCACAAAACGGAAGCGGGGACGGCAATTGATTTTCGAAACCCACCAACCGGCTGCGCCGTTCGACAGCCTGATCGAAAGTATTTTTTACTACAGGGACTTTCAGCCGGATCACTCCATTGAGCGAGTAGTACCGACTGGACATACGTTCGTTATCTTCGAACTGGACGGCATCGAGCGCAACACCTTCGAAAAGAAGACGCTGAAACCCAATGCGGGTTTTCGAAATGCGTGGGTATCCGGCGTGCACCGAAATTACCTGTCAATTTCGGCTCACCGGAATTCCGAGATGTTCGTGATTCAGTTCAAGCCATACGGCGCATACCCTTTCCTGCATCTATCCATGCAGCATCTGGCCGATAGAGTCGTTCCATGCAACGAATTTCCGAATGCCGGTCTGTTGGAGTTTCGAGAGGAGTTGGCGCAGGCTGAAACCCCGATTACGAAATTCGCGGTGGCTGATGCGTGGATGACATCGCACTATCAGGAGGCATTGACAGCACCGAAGTCGATCGTAGACATTGTCGAGTTGTTGCAGGCACAGCCGGCCTCGAAGCTTAAAGAAGTTATCGATCATTATGAAGGCTCGCAGAAGCATCTGATCTCTCAATTCAAGAAGTTCGTCGGCATTACGCCGAAACAATATCAGCGCATCTTGCGATTCAACGACGTATTCGTGCAGATTCAAGCCGAGCAACCCCTGAACTGGTCCGACATTGCGCATCGTTGTGGCTATTCAGATCAGTCTCATTTTATTCGAGAGTTCAGGAACTTCTCCGGATTCAATCCCGAGTCCTATCGACGGCAGGAGTTTGACGAGGACGCGAGCAATTTTTTCCCGCTGGATCGGGATACAAAGGAAACTCAATGAGAACGTCAGGAAAAATATACAGCCTCGTGCTGTTCTTTATATGTGTCACTGGTCAAGCGCTGGCCGATACGGTGGTTATTCATGCGAGCCGCATGATTGACGTGGCAAGCGGTGAAATCAGTGCACCCGCGACGATCGTTGTCGACGGCAACAAGATCGTGGCAGTGAATCCGGATGAGTTACCCGCCGGTGCGACGGTCATCGAGCTTGGCGATCGAACCTTGTTGCCAGGCTTATTCGATATGCACTCCCACTTGACCCTTGATTTTTTTTCCGGCAATCACTGGACCACAGCGGCGGTTCGTGAAACGCCAGCCGACTGGGCTTTGCATGGAGCACGTTTCGGTCGGCAAACACTGGAAGCAGGGTTTACGACCGTTCGCGACGCTGGCGCGTGGCCCGGCTTCCCCGATGTTGCACTAATGCGTGCGGTGGACGCCGGACATATTCCGGGGCCGCGGATCTACCCGGCAGGTCACTACCTTTCAATTACCGGCGGTCATTGCGACGTCACGGGTTTCGCGCCGGGCATTATGGAACTGGGTCCTAATGAGGGAATCGCGAACGGAGTTGATGAGATTTTGCGTGCTGTTCGCTATCAGGCGAAACACGGCGTCAAAGTGATTAAGGTTTGCGCGACTGCCGGCGTCTTTTCAGCGGGCAAACAAGCCGGTGCCCAGCAATACTCCGATTCTGAATTGCAGGCGATTGTGGAGGAGGCAGCGCGTCACGATCTGAAAGTTATGGCGCATGCACACGGCAGTGAGGGAATCATGGCGGCGGTGAAAGCAGGCGTTGCATCGATTGAACACGGTTCAATGCTGACGTCGACGATCGTCAGGGAGATGAAGAAGAGAGGCACTTACTATGTTCCGACGATCTACCTATCGGACATTCCCCTTCCAGAGAATACGCCGCAGGATACGATCGATAAGAGCAATTATCTCGCACCGTTTATCGAAAAAAGTTTTCAGATGGCCGTTAAGGGCGGCATCAATATCGCGTTCGGCACGGATTCAGGCGTGATGCGCCATGATGAAATCGGTAAAGAGTTTCATGCGATGGTGCGACGTGGCATGTCGCCATTGCATGCGCTGCAGACGGCGACTATCAATGCGGCCGATCTATTGGGTGTTACTGATCGGGCCGAACTCAAGCCCGGTAAGCTGGCGGATATCGTGGCGGTGGACGGTAATCCGCTGGTCGACATACGGGCGATGGAACGAGTGACGTTCGTGATGAAGGACGGTGTTGTCGTAAGATAGAGGACTTAACCGGAAGGTGGGCTCAAGATGGAAAAAATCGACAACAAGGATACACGCGCAGATCTGACCAGTGCCTTGCAGGTTATTCTTAGTGAAAAACGCACGTCGATGGCGATGCTGCGAACCGGTATTGCGGTACTCGTATTACCGATGAGCGTGGTCAGTTTCTTGGTTGCAACGTCGCGAATGTATGACGCTCTCCACGTGAGCTACCTGATCGCTCCACTGCTGTCGCTGGCGGGCTTTCTGGTATTGTTTGCGGGCTATCTGATTGTGCGCGCAGCGCTGCAACTACATCACTATGACCGCATACTCGATCACTTGAAACGACAACATCCTTCACTTTCAGAATTGTTTTAACGAACCCTGATAGCAGCCACTTCGACCGGCGTGCAACGAAGCACGCCGGTCGGGTGGGGTTCACCAGCTCAAAGCGACAAAACGCTGCGTACCGTTCTGGCTAACCAGCAGTAGTATCCGTTTACTCGTTCCTGCCGCATCGACTGCCCGCTCAAAGTCGCGCGGGCTTGCAACGGCCTTTCGGTTGACTTCGAGGATGACGGCGCCACGGCGCAAACCGGTCGTCGCGGCGGCGGATCCAGGTACAACATTACTGACGACGACGCCGGTTCCGGCTTCCACGCCGAGTTCCTCGGCGATGGCCGGCGTCAGCGTCTGGACGGTCAGACCAAGATCGCTTGCACTGGCGGTATCATTGCTCGCAACCTGAGCTTCTTCATCAAGTTGCCCAATCCTGATCGAAAGGTTGAGTGTTTTGCCCTCGCGCAACACGGTCAGTTTCTGGCGTGCCCCTGGCTTCGTTGCAGCGACCCGATTGCGAAAGGCACCGATATCACTAACCGGTTTTCCGTCATAAGCCACAATGATGTCGCCGGCCTCGATCCCGCCTTTGTCCGCAGGGGAATCCGGGCTGACCTGGCCGACAAGGATTCCCTTGCCGGGCTCAATATCGAAAGATTCCGCAAGGTCGGCCGTCAGCGGCTGAATAACGACGCCGAGATGGCCACGCGTGACCGATCCGTTTTCAATCAATTGTTCGGCAATACCCTTCGCCAGCGTGCTGGGTATGGCGAAACCGATGCCCATGCTGCCGCCGCTGCGGCTGAAGATGGCGGTGTTGATACCGACGACGTCGCCGTCCAGATTGACGAGCGGCCCACCTGAATTGCCAGGATTGATTGCGGCGTCTGTCTGAATGAAGTCTTCGTAATCATTGATGCCAATGCCGGTTCGCCCTTTGGCGCTGACGACACCGACCGTCAATGTGTGGCTGAGGCCGAAAGGATTACCAATCGCCACCACCCATTCGCCGACAACGAGTTCCGACGAATCTGCCATTGGCAGGGCTGGAATATCGGCCGTGGCTATCTCAACGACAGCGACGTCCGATTTTGGGTCGCGGCCCGTAACCTTGGCGTCAAACTCACGGCCATCGGGAAAAGTGACGGTGATCTTGTCCGCGTTCTCAACGACGTGGTTATTGGTTAACAGGTAGGTCGTATCCTTGACCAGGCCGTCGTCAACAGCGAAAACGAAACCGGATCCCTGTCCAACCACTCGCCGGCTCTGGGGCGATTGTCTGGGCTGAGTTCCGGGCGGCAACTGACCACCGAAGAAGCGCCGCAGGAAATCGTCATCGAACGGCGACCGTGAGGGTGGCGCAGCTTGTGGCTGGGCACTCCCTTCAACCCGCAGCAAGGCTACCGACGGGGAGGTGGATTCGGCCACGTGGGCAAAAGCTTTGCTGCTTTCGCGAAGGCTGTCGATACCGCCGTCGGTGGCACCGGCGTATACGGGCAGCAGGAAAAACGTAATGAGCAAGACAGAGCTGAATGACTGCTTCATAGCATTGTCTCCAGAGATGGATTATTAGTTAGGTAAGCCCTATGTAGCCTTTAATACAGAGAAAACAAGGCTTCACCAAATAATTTTTTCGGTTACAACAGACAATTGTACTGCAGGCAAGGAGACGCAGCGCCTGTAGTCAGCCGCATACTCGCTCCGGGCCGCCTGATCGCGGTTCCACGCGGCTGCTGTGCCCAGGGGTCGCCGGGGGGGCGATCAGGACGCCATACCCTCGGTCTGGATATGCAACTGTCGGCCGCAATGCTTGCAGTGCACAGCATCCAGGTCATGGCGGGTCAGGCCGCAGTCCGGGCATTCATAGTGGATTTTGTTTGGGCGAAAGATGGTTTGTACCAGGCGGATAAACAGCGCAACACCAACAATCATGATGACCACGGCGAGCAGACGTCCGGCGCTGCCGACCAGAATGACATCCCCGAAGCCGGTTGTCGTGAGCGTCGTAATGGTGAAATACAGGGCATCGATGTAGTTGTTGATCGAGTCGTTAACCTGGACCTGCAATACAAACACAGCGGCCGTCACGATGAATACGAAAACCAGCAGATTGAGCGTGCTGAAAATGACTTCTTCGTTTCGTGCGAAGAACCTCGATTGAGCACGCAAATGCCGGGCTACGACGTAGGAGCGCAACAATCTCAATGAGCGCACCAGGCGCAGAAACGTAAAATTACCGACCAGTGCGGGTACGAATAGCGAAGCAATAATCACAAAATCCACAATGGTCATGGATTTGACGAGAAATGCCCCGCGATCGGCATCCGCCAGCAAACGCCCGATGAAGTCGGCGATCAGCACGATGCCAATCAGCATGTCCAGGTAGACGATCCAGGTGTAAGCGTCGAGGAATGTTGTAGCGACAAAATAGCCGACGATGACTACATCAAAGACGACGAATAGAAACCGCGCCCGTACCGCGCGCGGCGTATCGCCATAATAAATTTCCCGACAGATATTGCTTAGTCTATTCATGATACCGGGCACCGCTGCGATGATCGCAAGATAGCAATGAGTGAAAGATTCCGGTCCTTTCGAGCGCGAGCCAACCCTGCGGAAGCTCCAACGATAACAGTGCGTCTATTTCTCTCGCTCCTGCAAGATTACCTCAACCTCAAACAGTTCTTCCAGCAGGCCGCGCCATTCGAGGTATCCTCGCTCAACCCAGCCGTCGAGTTCCGCGACGCGCGTTTCCATCGCCTCAACGGTGGCGGCGACTTCGGTGTTGAAGGCTACGGCGAGGCGATCCTGTTCCTGAGTGGTAACACGGGCGTATTTATAAGAGTCATATTGATGCTTGATGGACTTCCAGGTACCTGCTTCGGTGTCGTCCGCCTTGGCTTCCGCAAACCTGATGTTCTCGGCTTCGTAGTCGACCAGTTTACGACGGTATTTCCTCCACTCCCGATAGGTGCGTGCGAGGTTCGCATTGAACTCTCTGAACTTCGTGTCGACCGTGTCGGTAATCAGAAACTCGGTATTGCGGATGGTTTCGATGCGCACGAGCATGGGATCGTTGCGTGCCGGCAATCGCAGTAAACGAAGTATTCCATCGTCGCCTTGTTCGAGGTAGCCGTTGAATGTGCTCGGGGCAAGTTCGCTGGCGTACTGAATTAACGATACACCCTTGATATTAGAAACTGCCGCGTCACCTTTACGAGTACGCTCTGCCGAAAGCGCGCTGGCGATCTCGTCATAGATCGCCTGAAATTCAGGCGTGCCTTTATCACTCTGATCCGCAATTGGCACGTCGTTCGCCCGGGCTGAAAAAATCTTGTTTAGCCAGACTACTCCTGTAGCGTCGACGGCACGGATCCGCAGGTCCAGCCGGTCACCGTCTGAGCGGACGATTGTTCCAAACAACTGCAGTTCAGCAGCGGCTTCGGGTTTCGTCACCACCCGCACGGCACCCCATTGCGCTGACTCCACCAGCGTCTCGCGCAATAGAAACGGCATCAACTTCGCTTCGATCTGCCGGATACGGGGAAATACCTGCAGGTCGCGAAACACCGAAGGGTCGGTGGGTATACCCGGGTCGAAGACCGGGATCGTCACGTTCAACGCCGTACCGTCGCTGGTCGCGGTGGCCAAACCCGCGTTGGATTGAGCGCGTACGGTGAACGAAGCCGTTGCGATGACGAAAATTGCAAATATTGCTGTCACCATTCGATGTTTGACGCGCACCATCATCGCGCCAGCGTTCCTGTGCTGCAGACTCTCTTCATGCTGAGCGTTTCGATACATTCGTATTTGCCAGCAATCTTCTTAGTGCGCCAGTAATAGTGGCTCAGTGTGATGGGTATCGGAGCAGTTTTCGATGTCACAGTGGTAATGACGCGTAGTTGCTTTCGATCTTCGGACGTCTCAAATCGATTTACGACCCGCAACCCATCCGCAAATTCGTTGAGCGAGATAAGGCGATTGCCATCCCAGCCGCAGGTCTCCTTGCCGAACGTGGTGTCTGTGGGTTTCGCAACGCCATCGAAGAAGGCGCACAAGAGCGCGAAGTCATCTTCCCGTTCGACGAGAATTTCATACTCCGTTTGCGAAATCGTCAGTTCGTCTGTTCTCGTAATAAGTTCGAGCAGTCGAGCAAGCGGCATGAGCTGTGAGACATCTCTTTCCGATGTCGTCAATCCCGCCGGACCGGCGTGACCCCGTTTTCTGGCCAACTCGTAATAGGCATTCCGCCATACCTTATTGATATCTTCACTGCGTGCGTAGTCACGAACCCAGAATCCACTGAAGTCAGCGGGCATTTCGCCCTCGAAGTACTTCGTGTCTTCGATGAGCAGCGGCGCCTCAGTGGCACAACCGCTCAGCGCCAGCCCGGCTGCGAGCAGGAGCGGCGTAAACCATCGGTAAATCGGGAAGCTGGACTTGGGCAAGATAGTTGGATTACGTGCTGATGTGGAGTCAATAGATAGAAATTCTACCGCAATTTATGGGTGTCTCCATTCTTTCCCCATTCTTTCTTCGAATGATGGGTGTCCCGATTTTTCTTTTTTCACTCCCCGCCGAATGATGGGTGTCCTCTTTTCGGCTTTCTCTTTTCGGCTTTTTTGTCAGAAAGTGAGCTGATTTCGGCCTGTATCCCGTATGTAGGTGAAAAGGGGATCGATATGCTCATTAAAGGTGTCGCGAAAATCGTGCCGGTCGTCACCGCCTGTCCTGCATCGCCGGATCGACGGATAGAGATCTGCTTGTGGAGCGATTACGTTGTCGCGCGTCTGGCAGTACGGACCAATCCGTGACGCCCTGGAAGCTAATTCTGGTGCTTATGCTCATTGAGCCCGTGACGAGCTACGCAGCCAACGAATGTCGTATTCAATTCGGTTATCTGGCGGATCAAGGAGACTCCGGCAGGAGCTTTTCTGCATTTCAACGTATCGACATGGGTGCAACCGTAGAAATCACCCGGTCAGGCGTTATCTGGATGAGAAATCTGCGTCCACATGCTGTGCGCTTCGAGGTGAAGCTGCCAACAGGTGTCGACCAACTCGTGCTTCTGGAAGATGAGCGTGATCCGCGCACAGATGGCTACCGTAACCCGATAGCCTTGTTACGGGCGACTTGCCTGCCGCCGACAGCCCGGCAAGCGCGGGCCCGAACCCTGCTACGACCAGCCGTGCAATCGGGGCGGGTTCCCGGTATCGATCTTCAACCCATCACAGGCGCAAGATCGACACGCCGTCTGAGCGCTGTCTATTCTGTCCACAGTACTAATACGACCACCGGTGTTGTTAAGGATCGGGGGGGACGTGTGGCGATCAATGCGTTCGTCCGCGTAGCGCCGTCAACGCTGTGCGGTGCGCTGCGCGCACCTGGCACCCTGGGTAACGCGAATCGCGTTTCGCCTGGCTTGTCCGTGGTTCTCGAAGACTATCGGTGGGGAGCAGTGGCCAGCGGAGGGCGTCTGCAAGAACCATTCAGTGTGCAATTGATCAGGGGTGGCAGGGTCATCGATGAACGTTTCGTTAGCCCGGCCCAGCTAGACCGAACCGGACGCGTCGAGTTTTCGACGCCTAGAAAACAACGAAATGTCAGGGTACACCGAGTCGGTCGCGACGCCAGAAGCTGCTGGACGCTCGATGCACTCGCCGTCGATACGCGTGACAACGGAATTACCGTTCGCGTTGATGCAGGCAATCGGATTGCCGAGTCGATCGAAGCCAATAACGAACTCTCCTACATCTCGCCGTGAATAGCGGGCATCGAAACCTGCGGGAACACTCGTGCCACATTCCGGTTAGAACGATAGGACCGAAAAAACTTTAAGGGGTTTATGTATGGAAAACCGAATTGCATCAATCACGTTCGTTTTCTCCGCATCGGTCGCAGCTCTGTTGACGTTCGCGACACCGTCTCAGGCGGCCGATTCACTGACAGTAATCGACGCCGTACGCGGCCAGACGCTTTCGTTACAACTTGACGGAAAGGAGTATGCGAAACTGCGATCGGTCACGATGATCGAGCGCGTCAAACCGGCCGACCGCAAGACGCCGCAAAAACAGCCGCCGCGCAAGAGCGGGCGTGCCATTGCTGCTCGACTCGGACCGAATCGGCAATCTTCCAGGTGGCTATCGATCAGGTTGCCAAAAAACCTGCCTTTGGGTGACTACCTGCTTACCGCGAAGTCTGCAGGCAAATCGGCCAGACGTCTGCCGGTGGTGATTCGTGTACGGGCTTCCGCTCGTGGCATGAGAACCCGCGTTCTGCAAAGTCGGAGAGATCTCACAAGTCCGAAGCGGTCAACGTATATTCCGGCAACTACTCGCATCAGTGAGGTTCAAACGTTCCAGCGCTTGTCCGTACCATCGCCCAGGCGAAACGACATGCAGACGATCGGCACGGTTGCAACAATAAGCCTGATCATATCGCCGGCGTACGTGACGAGTTTCTCACCATCCACTGAGGGTCTGGCGGGCGGCTCGTTGACGATCAATGGTGTCGGACTTCCAACCTACGGCTCCCTGTTGTTGCTGGGCGATAGCCCGCTGATGACGACCGAAGTTACTTCAACACGAATTACGGCGGTCCTGCCGAATCGGGCAATGACCGGTCCGCTACGGTTGAGCTACTCCGGTGGAGAGAACGTCATCCGGCTGGCGGAACAATTCAGGGTGATTGAGACGGAAGCGGCTGTCAGCAAAAAATTCGATGCGTTCGTCGCGACATCAACGGCTGGCGATCACTACTGGAATGCACATCTTCTCGCATTGCTTTCGCAGGCGAGTTACCCCGGTGTGGTTTCCCCTTCGCCGATCAACGAGGCGTTACTCGACTCTAAACTCGACGAGTGGGGGGTGGAATTCGTCGAGTGGATTGATGAAGAGACGAGCATTGTCAGTGCCGGCTCCGGATCGACGCAGGCAATCATTGCCCGCACCGACGATGCGTTGTTTGTCGCTTTTCGCGGATCCACGATTACGGCGGAAGACCTTGGCCAGGACTGGATTGATAATGACCTGGATTTGACTCCTCGTCCGATGTTCCAGTGGAAGAAGGGCATGATTCTTCACGACGGGTTTTACGATGCGGCACAAATCAGTTTCGATGCCGTCACCACGGCCATCAGGAATTATCGAGGCCAGCGCAAACTTTGGCTGACCGGGCACAGCCTGGGTGGTGCCGTAGCATTTATTACCGCATTTCACCTCGAGAAAGACGAAAGCATCGTCGTCGATGGTGTGCATACTTTTGGCGCACCGCCAGTCGGAAACAATATCTGGAAACTCGAATACGAGAATCGCATCCAGAATACCCATCGCTGGAACATCGCCGCCGATCCGCTGCCCGCAATCTTGCTTTTGCCGCTTTTGCCGGACTCTCTGCAGCCCTTTCATCACGTTGGCTTCGCAAACAATCTGTTTCCAGGCAGCACGGACATAGATGGCCCGAACCTTCGATACCCGCTCAACACCCCTCCGACTACATTCATTCAAAACGTAACGGTTGATCACATGGGGTATTGGTGCCGAATGTCGTCGGAGGCAAATGCCGAACCACCGGCTCCGGGCTGTTGAAAAACCTGTCTCGCAATAACGACTCGAAATAGAGGAGAACTCAACCATGCGAATATTGACAGTTGCCATGACCGTGCTGTGGATCACCTTTTCGCCGACCGCGAATGCCTTTAAGGTCGACACTCACACCTGGCTGGCGGAAGAGATCTGGCAGGAGATCAGGGACACGAACGAAGTCTGCCTGGGGCTTCTTCCCGACAAGGCCCTGATTTCAGTGCCAGTCCCCCGTGATATTCGAGATGCCGTACTGAACTTCAAGAACGCGTTTATCGCCGGCACGCTCGGCCCGGACGTATATCCGGATATGGTTGCAGGGCAAATGACAACGCACCCGGGCCTGACGCTGAAATACGACGGGGATTCAGTGCACACCAGTGTGTTGTCGATTCTGGAAACCGTCGGTGGATCGTTTCTGGACGAAACGAAACCCGGCTGGCAAACCGACGATTGGCTGAAGCATGTGCGCGACGAAGCGCTACGCGTCAAACGCGCAAAGCGTGGGCAACCTACTGCGGAACTCGCGTTCGCCTACGGTTACATGCTGCATGCGGCGATGGATACCTGGGCGCATTCATACGTGAACAGCTATTCCGGTGACATCTTCAGTATTGGCGCCAATCAACAGTCGGCGGCACGCCACGTGGTGCTTGAGGGCTACATCAATCACCTGCACGAATCGTTCTACGAAAAAAGGATCGACAAAGGTTCGTCAAAACAGCAAACACGCCAGCAACAGTTATGCGGGGCGGCCCGGGCGAATCGGGACAAGGCCGGTAGCCAACCGCTAAGGAGCCCCGCACGAAAACCGGCTAGCCAGAAGCGGAGCGAACGCCCACAGCCGGCGAAAAGAGAGCAGGTCGCGAGCAGCAAGAAGCAACCTCGCAGCACTGAAACAAGAAAACCCCAGCGACCCGCAAGCAGCAAGCGGCAATCCGGGACTGCACAGCGGGAAAAGCGGGCCGCATCAACGCCCGTGGCAGCTGCAATTAACTTCGTCACGCCCGGAACGGACCGACTGACCGAACTCCGGGCACCAACGGAGTTCGTTCGCCGTACGCTGATATTAAACAGAAGTGCAGCTACCCAGTACGCGCGGGAAAAGGGTGCGTTGCATGTGTGGGCGATGTGGTTCTGGTGGGAGTATTCGAAGCAGGTCTCTGACGAAATTCGTCAAACCAGAACAACATTCGATAACCGGATTGACGAATGGGTTCAGGCGATCATCGACAACAACCCGCTCATTGTTGCGGCAGAAATTGCCGAACGCCAGGCAGAAACGGCATGGATCGCGGCGGACGCCGAAGTGACTCGTGTGAACGGTCTGCTGCAGGATGCCGAGGTCGCTTCGAACATCGCTCGAAGTGCGCTGCTGACCGCGATTCAGCAGAATCCGATTCTCAACAGTGCACTCGCCCTGGCGGACGGCGTGATTGCGCAAGTCTATGAGAATATTGGTTTCGTCGGTGGCGAACCGTTAAGTCTGAAGAACGCATACGTTGCCGCGCTCGGGAGCGTGTCGAAATATCAACTCGATCTGAAACCGCTGCAGTTGAACTTGACCGCGGCCAGGGCAGCCTGGGACGTGGCGATCGCCGGCGTCTCGGCGGCCGCCAATAACAGCGGAGCGGCCGTCGGGTCGCAAGTCCGGGCATCGCTGAAATTCGGCCTGAGCCAGGCGTGGAAACCACTCGACCGACTTACCGTCGACTGGACCCGGAATATCGAGCTCGGCGTGGATGCTTACGTGCGCGCATCGGAAGAAACCATTCGCGAGATCATCCGGCCCAAAGGCAGTCGCTTCGGACCGAACCCTGACCCAACCTGGCCGATGAAGGAGTGGGCCATGTGCTGGGGGCCGGTTTTTGGTGTTGGCGGAAGTGTTGCGCCGCAAGCTGCACGACTTTGCGGTCAGTCGGCCAATGCCTTCAATGAGGCAACGACCAAACTTCAGACAATGGTGAACGATGCCTTTATTCCACAGTTTCTGAAAGATCAGATCGACGCGCTGAACAACAGAATCAAGGATGAAGTTTTGATCGCGATGCCCAAGGTCGGGCAGCTGGTTGCAACAATCATTGACGAACCGTCAGTCGCGGCCAGCGCCACACTGGTTGCGCGATTGTGGGATTCGGAGGTCAGTCTGGACGATGTCATTCGGGAATACAGTTTCGACGAGTCGGCGCGCAACCTGCCGATCTTTAAGCCGGGGCGTTCCGCGAATGCCTCGGAGATCCGCGCCGCACTTGTTCGTGACGGGTTGCCGATCGGACAGTCGGCGCCTGCCACCTATGAGCAAATGCTGGCGTTTGCACCGATTCACAATGCGGTGATGCTTTCCAAGCTGACCTTGCTGGATGCCGATGCATTGAACGGCATGGTGAAGGCTTTGGGAGAGACAGACACGATTTACACGAACGGGCCTTTTGGCGGTGCACCTCTCTACATGAAGTCCAGAAGGGGCGGTGAGGTTCTGATTGGCGCGATACGCGATATTGACGGGAACCATCAATGGCTGCCTGTTTCCCCGGACCTTCCTCGCAACCGCTACAACGTTCGCGATCCTCGTATCACCGAACAAAAATGCCGGCGCTTTGGCTACCCTGCCGGGAAAAACTATCCGATCTTCGAGCGCAGCTTCTGGACATTCGAACCACCACCGTCGTATGTGGACTGCAGGCGGTTCGAGGACTACGCAATTTATCAACGGGCAAGCGGCATCAAAGGAGGGTTTCGTTTGTGGCAGGACAAGAATCTGCGAGCGACGATTTTCAACAAAATATTCAAGGGGCCACTAAGTCAGGGCATCTGCGACAGATTAATCCGTCAGAGGAAACGCGACCTCGCCAAACAGCACGGTTGCAACAACCCCGCGGAACGGTACCCCGCAGTTCGGGAAGACAAGAAAGATTTGAAACCTCAGCAATCACGCCCGCGAGGAAAAAAACCTCGCGGCAACCGCGTCAATAGGAGATCCTGATGTACGCAAGAACTATCGTTGCAACCATCCTGCTATGGAGTGCAAACCAGAGCTTTGCCGCCGATCCTTTGTTGTTGGACACCAGTGTCGTCCCGCCAAGAGTCTTGGGCTGTAGCGTGCCATTTCCGCTGAACGACACATTCGGCCAGTGTGTCTTGAGTGAAGGATATTCCCAGGGTCAGGCCGCTGCAGCAACGGCCGCTACTGCGCTCAATAACACCATTGGCGAGCTTCGGGATGATATCGAAAGCCTGAACAACAAAAACGACGAGATGTTGGCGGAGTTCGTCCGCCTGAACCTGGTTAACCCGTCGCAACTGCAGAACCTGCAGTTGCCGCAATTGGCAGCGCTTGTTGCGGACTACTACTCGCAAACCGTAGTCAATCCATTTGCCGCCGCTTTAAACCTGGTGCCGATGGAGACACTCAATAGCTGTCTGCTTGGCAAAGGCACCAGTATTTCAGCATTGCTTAACGGCGCCGCAACCGATCCGGTCGCGTTCGGCAGAGATACACTCGTCGATATGTGGGCCACAGGGATTGGCTCTGTGCAGACACTGGTTGGTGACCCTACTCAATTCGGGAACGCAAAGGGTCGCCCAATGAACACACGCCGATTGATCAGGCGGGCCGACAGCATCACAGGCCGCCTGGCCGCCCAGAGCCCCGTGACCGCGTGCCTGTGGTCGTTGTCAGGACCGTCCCGGAATCAAATTAGACAGGTTGCGATTCAAATCGAACCGCAGATCAGAGCGCAGTACCAAGCGGCGATCGACGATGTCGTAAAGCCGGCGGTCAACCGGGCGATGGTCGAGTTGCTTGCACCGATGATCCGGGAGTTCCGGGCCAGGAGTAGCTCTGCCGTGCGGCAAGGGCGCAAGCAGGCGGCACGTAGCGGCGGTGCGGCTGTTCGCGGTGCGGCGCGTCTTGCGGCTGCTCAGGTCCCGGAGTACGCGAGGAATATCGTACTAAGCGTCGCGCAGGACTACATTCTCAACTCCAGGAGAATGCAGGAAATAAAGTCGGAGATCGAACTTCTGGCCAGCGCCGTAAGTCGAGGCGACCAGTCCCGCGCAAGAACTCAACTCGCTAACGTAGAAAGACAGATGCGTGCGCTGACGACTTTTAGTGACAAGGCGGCAGTAGAGGTCGCGATAGAAACCATGCGCCGCTATGGGCACGCGTTGATTGACGCTAACGGAAAAGAAATTGTCGACAAGGGATTCACCGCAGTCCAGGCGGTCAAAAATCTGATCATAAACGTGGTAACAGGGGCTGTGTCCCTGGCCTGGCAACCCGCCAGCGCTATCGGTGAAAGTGTTTCCGGAACAATAGGGCTCCTGTTGGATGTAAGCCAACCAGCGATGAGAATTGCCATGATAGCGCTCGCACATTCCTCGTTGGACGGGGTGATGGAGCAGGCTAAACAAGCGATTCGATCAGGCAATGCGCCAAGCGACTACGCGACCCAGGGCGGGCCGTTTGCACCGCTGCTGCGGGAGTTTCCGACGGAGAAAGAGCTCTTGGCCTACGTGTCGCCTGAATTCGAGCGCATCAGGAAAGATCTCTTTGCCTATCACAGCGCAGTATTGAATCTGAGTCGCGCGGCAGTGAACCCAAAGACAAAAGAGGATGTGCGCACTCCCCGAAAAGGCGCACCGAGACCAGGTCGCAAGTAAGTGGCTTGTCAGGATGCAGGCAGGCGCATTTCAATACGAGTTCGCTGGTTTTACGAACCCACCGGGTTTATCGACTTTTCAGTCGGAGTCTGCCGACGGGAGATCGTTTCGGAATGTGAGAAGACAGAAGGAGAAAAACGTGGATAAGCGAATACGAACCACCACTATTGTGCTGTTGGCCGGCTACAGCCTTGCGGGGAATGCTGCCAACCAGGAGTTTCAGGACTTTTTCTTCAATGCCTGCGTGAATGCGGTCGGCGGTCTGGCCGTCCGCTGCGCAGAAACACAAGGCGGGTTCGGCGATCTTTCCGGAGACAGTGAATCGTCTCTTAATCCGAGCCAGAGTCTGTCAGGCAGTGACGCTGCGCTGGTCTCGGCTTTGCAGCGAGGACAGGAGGTTCGGGAGCATCTACAGCGAAACGCTGAAGACGATGCCGACGAGGAGCGCGTTTCGATCGGCCCGTTCAGCCTGCTTATTAACGGTCGCCGCAGTTCCACTGAAGCGACCAGAATCGTTGACCTCGATTCTGAGCGAAGTTATCAGATGGACCAGACCGGCGCCGAGCTTGGTCTCGATTTTCGGGCGAGCGACGCCATCACTGTCGGTGGATGGCTGCAATGGGAATCTTCGGACCTCAGGTTCGACTCCGAAGACCAGGGCGTTAATTTCGCGCCACTCGGAGATGCCGGCAATATCGACAGCGATGGATTGGGTGTAACCGTGTATTTGAGCGCGCAGCTGGGTGGGAATGCCTACGTTGATGGCAGCATCGGATACACCAGCAACGATTATGTATATTCACGTAACTCTGTGTTTCAGGAGTCGACTCGTACGGTCGCACAGACAAATGTTCGGGTGCGTGGTGAAACCAGTGGTCAGGTACTTGCGGCTACGCTTAACTTCGGACGTACCACCGGCGTCGGTGCATGGAGTGTGACGCCGATAGCCGGTCTGACTTATATCGGCAGCGAATCGGACGCCTACACTGAGCAGGACCTGAGTGGCTCCGGATTGTCTTTGACGGTGGCCGACTCCAGCAGAACCGTACTCATCGGCCAACTGGGTGTGAGCGTCAACCGGGCTATTTCGATGAATGGTTGGGTTCTGCTTCCCCAGGCACGAATTGAGTACATCCGCGAGCTTGACAATGAGCGCAGCGAATCAGAAGTACGCTTCGTGAACGATGCCAGTGCGAACCGGTTTCGGTTACTCGGCGACAACCCGGATGCAGACAGAATAGACCTGGCGATCGGCCTGGCCGGCGTGTTTCGCAATGGCTGGATACCCTACGTCGAGTATCAGATTACAACCGCCGGGGATAATTTTGACCGTTATAGAATCGCCGCCGGAATCAGGGTGGAGTTGTAATGAAACGGATCTCAAATACCTGGCGCGCACTCGTCCTGAGTATGGTTTTACCCTTTTTCATCGCTTGCGAGGCCATCGGGCCGGCGCTAACGTCATTGGCACAGGCCTTTGGCCAGGACTTGATTGCGACGTCGGCCGTTAACTATGCGCCGCGTTACGCGACGCAGATGGAGGCCCTGTTGATCGCACTTACTCGGCAGGCAACCGGCTTTGAGCTTCAGGCGCAACTTGCGCAAACGGGTTACCAGGCACCGTTGCCGCGATATACGGAGCAGCAGGTCGCGGGGCGGAACGATCCCTATTACCAGGGTCAGTCGACCTATGGGCAATACCCTGGCGAAAACGCTTCAGGATACGGAAACCCCTACGGCGATGAGCCCGCACAGGATGGCGTATATTCGAACAACTACCCGGATCAGACCGATGTCGACGATTTTGAAACATACGATGACGGGGGCTACGCAGACGATCCATACGCCGACGATGCTTACGACGATGGAAGTTACGCGGACGATACGTATGCCGATGATGCCTACGATGACGGAAGCTACGTGGACGACGGGTATGCCGACGATACTTACGACGATGGAAGTTACGCGGACGATACGTATGCCGATGGTGCCTACGACGACGGAAATTACGCGGATGATGCGTATGCCAATGACGTCTATCGTGAAGAAACCATTCCCGGTAAGACCGCTGGCCGATTAAACAGCACGCGCGGCATCGCACCGATTCAACTAAATGTCGCGCTGCTGGCTCGCAGAGCGGGACAGGAAAACCTGCAGCCGATAGATGACGGGGCGGTGTTATTTGACGGTGGCAACGACCCTGCGTCAGGCGATATGCTAAAAGTAACTTTTCAGGTTAACTGTGCCTGTTATGTATACGTAATCGGTATCGATGCTACCGGCTACGTTGCACAGATCTACCCGGAAGCTATGGGGCAGAAGACGAAGCCGGTACGTGCCGGTGAAACGTACCTGCTGCCAGGCGACAGTGACTGGTGGGCGCTGGACGAATACAAGGGAATCGAGCAGATATACTTTCTCGCATCCTTTACCGCCCGGGACGACGTCGAAACTTTGTTGCGGGAGATGGCCGGTGTACCTCGTTCCGTTACGCGGGACTCGTATCGTCCGGTTGCCGAGCCCGCCGTTATTCCCGTCACTCGTGGATTAGTCAAGGTTAAGGGCGCACCGATTTCGATACCAACACAATCCGGGAGCAGCCAATCGGTGACACCTACTCTTTTTTCCAGCAAAGAACTTTCCGGCGAGGTGGTCGTTACACGCTGGTTTAACCACGAATAGTCCGACCCAGGCGATGCGATCAACTGTCATCTTCGCAGCGGCACTCGCCGGAATCGCCTTGGCGAACTCGGTAGTGGCTGCGGCATCGCCCTCGCCGGCCGATGATCTTGTTGTTGTGAATTGTTCGCTCCCGGGACAGATCAGGCAACTGGGCCAGCGGACAACCTACGTATCACCGCGCCGACCGGTTCGGACGACGGCGCTGGACTGCCGCGTTCGGGGTGGCGAATACGTCCTGCGAGACCGGAGTAGTATGAAAACCGCGCTCGGCGTCTGGCTGGAAGCCGGTAAAGGCGGCGACAAGGAGGCGCAAACTACGCTCGGTGAAATTTTCGAGCAGGGCCTCGGTGTTGAACCCGACTATACCCTGGCGGCGAGTTGGTACGAGAAAGCGGCAGATCAGAACTATACTCGCGCGTTGGTCAACCTCGGTTACTTATACGAAGCAGGTTTAGGTGTGGAGCGGGATTCACAGAAAGCGCTGCAACTTTATCGGCGAGCGTCCGGGTTAGCAGGAGCCGTTGCCAACGAATTTACGCCGGATGTCGCACCGATCGAATCATCACTGGCGAACGAATTGATGCGACTGCGTTCCACCATTGATGAAATGCAGGCCGAGAAACGGCAGTTGGGTCTTGATCTTGAGCAGTCCCGAGTACAACTCGCGAAGCGCAACCAGGACAAGAACGCTCTTGCGGACGCGCAACAGACGATAGACGAGTTATCCAGCAATATAGACAACAGAGACGAGCAGATTGCACGGCTGAACGCTGAGGCGCTCGAGAAGCAACTGCAGGCGGCTCAGCATGAAGCGGCAGCGCGCCATAAACTGGAACAAACCATCGAAAGGCAACTCGATGTTATTAAAATACGGGAAACAGAACTAGCCGCGCGCATCGCAGAGGCAGATGTTTTAACAGGTGAGATCGCGGAACTTGAGCGCGCATCCGTTCAACCGACCCAGGATAGTGTCGCACTTGCACAGCGCAGTGTGGTTGGCCCGTCAATCTCTTTGGTCGACCCTCAGTTGCCGGCCACGCGAGGGCTCGTAAAGGTGACGGTCGCCACTCCCGGCGCAACGCAGAAACTGATCGGTCGAGTGAGCGCACCCGCCGGATTGCTGGCGCTTGCAGTCAATAGCGTACCGACTGAAGTAAACACGGCGGGCGTATTCACCTACGACTTGCCAACCAACAACGCGGTAACAGATGTCACTGTCACCGCCATCGATGCCCAGGGTAAACAGGCAAAACTGAACTTTCAGATTTTAAAACAACCCTCGCCATCCGCACCAGAGGAGCAGGATCATCCGGATCTCAACCTGGGTGAATACCATGCACTGCTAATAGGTAACAGTCGGTACCAGAATCTTCCGCAATTATCGACGCCGGGCAATGATGTGGAGCGACTTCGCGATATACTCGAAAACCGTTACGGATTTCGGGTCACTGTCCTGGAAAATGCGACCCGCTACGAGATTCTATCCGCCCTAAACGATTTTCGCGCTCGTCTGACAACTGACGACAACCTTCTTATCTTCTATGCCGGCCATGGCGATCTGGATAAAGGCAACATGCGTGGTCACTGGCTGCCTGTCGACGCTGAGCCCGAGAGTACCGCTAACTGGGTGTCTAACGTCGCCATTACGGATATCGTCAACGTGATGAATGCACGACAGGTCATGCTGATCGTGGACAGCTGCTATTCGGGTACGCTGACTCGCTCAAGTATTTCCCGGATAGACGGTGCTCTAACAGATGCAGAGCGAGAGACGTGGCTCAAGGTGCTCGCGGAAAAACGCGCCCGGGTTGTATTAACGTCCGGCGGACTTGCCCCCGTACTGGACGCCGGAGGGGGTAAACATTCGGTGTTTGCCAAGGCTTTGATCACGGTGCTAGCCAACAATACCGAGTTGCTGGCAGGGAGGTCGCTGTATCAGGCAGTGGCTGCGCGAGTCGCTTACGCCGCTTCTACCTATGAATTTGAGCAGATACCTCAGTACGCACCAATTGCCAGGGCCGGTCATGAAGCGGGCGATTTTTTTCTGCTGCCGGCGCGCCCATAGATCCGCTTTGGTGACCGGATGGTCCCACACTCGCTTTTACCAGTGAGCGTAGTGGAGAATCCGATAAATACGCCATTAACATTGATGGTTCAACGCGGCTCAACCTTACTCCCGTGAATGACTTTGCAGGATTCAGATCGATATGATCATCAGTGATGCGGTCCGAAACTGTCCAGGATATTCAGGGTTAGAGAAAAAATCCCGGAAACAGACTTGTCCGCTAAATATTATGTTGCATTGAGATTGCCGGCGCTCATAAACGCGGCGAGTCAACACTCGCGATAAGTGCTGTATAATTCTTACCTCACCTCGGTGCCGCGACCACCCGGACGACGGCTGCGAGGATTGTGGGGTACGCGTCTGAAACAAGACCAGGACATCACGCAGATGCTGCAGTCTGCCGCCGCGGGGGATCGGAGCGCGGGCGACGCGTTGTTCACGGCCGTCTACCAAGAGTTGCGCATGATCGCTCGCGCGCATCGGCGGCGCTGGAAAGGGAACGACACGCTGAACACGACGTCCTTGATCAACGAAGCCTACATCAAACTTGCCAATAAGACGTTGGCCAGCTATCAGGACAGAGCACATTTCTTTGCCACTGCATCGAAGGCAATGCGGCAGATCCTGATCGGTTACGCGGAGCGTGTCGCGACAGCCAAGCGAGGCGGTCATGCAATACGCGTTACTTTATCCGGGCTGGCGCGGGAAAACGAACAGACGTTCGAGGACCTGCTGGTCATCAATAACGTTCTTGAACGACTGGAACGGGACAACGTACGACACTGCCGTCTGTTTGAGTGCAGAGTTTTCGGCGGTATGACAATCGAGGAAACGGCCACCGCGCTTGGCGTATCTCCTGCGACCGTGAAGCGCGACTGGATATTGCTGAGTGCCTGGGTTTACCGGGAGATAAACGACGGCCGGGAACGATAGGCCGTCATCCACACATGCTGATATCACGACACGCTAAAGAAATTTTTGCACACGCGCATGCGCTTGATCCGGATACGCGCGCTGAATACGTCACCAAAACCTGCGGGTCTGACCAGCAGCTACACGACGAAGTCAGCTCGTTGCTCGTGGCTGCTAATGATTCCGAGGATTACTTCGACCGCCTGACCGGGCACGTTGGACTGGCGGCGCTTGCCGACGGCGAGGATTCGTTGCCTGAAAACAGGGCGGTCGGGCGATGGCGGCTAAAGCGTCTCATCGGACGCGGTGGGATGGGGGCGGTGTATCTCGCCGAACGCGCGGATGGCCAGTTTGAAAAACGCGCGGCGCTGAAGATTCTGCCAATGGGTATGAACGATGACGAGTCACGGGCACGTTTCCTGACGGAACGTCAGATTCTTGCGCGGCTGGTTCACGACAATATCGCTCGTCTGCTCGATGGCGGTGTGACGGAAGATGGTACGCCTTTCTTCGTCATGGACTATGTGGAAGGCATGCCGATTGACCAGTATTGCGCGCAGCACAAACTGACGATCGAGCAGCGCCTGGGTCTGGTTCTGGATGTCGCTCGAGGCGTGCAGTTCGCGCATCGCAATCTTGTTATTCACCGTGATCTGAAGCCAGGCAATGTGTTGGTGGAAGAGGGTGGACGCGCACGCCTGCTTGATTTCGGTATTGCCAAAGTTCTGGAACCAACGACAGATCAAGCCGGCCTGACACAGATTTCACAGCGTCCGGTGACGCCGCGGTTTGCGAGTCCGGAGATGCTCAGCGGCGATGCTGTCGACGTCACGACCGATGTCTATTCCGTCGGTGTAATAATGTATCTGTTGCTGGCCGGCCGATTACCACTGGACTACGATGGGCTCACTCTGGCGGAGATGCACGTGCATGCGGCGACGACGGTACCGCCGCCTGTCAGTCAGTTTAACTCCGCTGTCGACGAAGATATTGATGCAATCGTCGGCAAGGCGCTGGCAAAATTGCCCACTGAACGCTACCAATCGGTTGATAGCCTGGCGAACGACATCCGCAATCAGATGAACGGCCTGCCGGTCACAGCCAAAGCTCCCTCGGCCTGGTATCGCACCAGAAAGTTCCTTAGCCGGCACCGGGTCGGTGCGTTGTTCGCGGGATCTGCAGTGTTGGCACTCGTTGCCTTCGCACTGCTTGCGATGTATTCCGTGGTGACCACTGAACGTCAGTTACACATCATTGAGCTCGAACGAGACCGCGCAGAAGAAACGAAGAACTTTCTCATCGGTATTTTCGATTCGGCCGATCCGACGCGGGCCGCGGCGGACATGACCGCGCGGGAAATACTGGACGCCGGCCGGGAGCGAATTGGTGTAGAGCTTTTGGATCAACCGCAGGTACGTGCGGATCTGCTGGCAACGATAGGCGAGGTCTACGGGGTGATGGGGCTTACGTCGGAGTGGCGTCAAGCGATCGAAAGGGAGCGCCAGTTACGTATCGATCTCAACGGTGTCGAAAGCAGTGAATATGCGGACGTACTGCTCCGCCTGTCGGAGGCCGAAGATCTCGACGGCAGCTATGAATTGTCGCAGGAGCACGCCGTCGAGGGGCTGGCTTTGAGCCAGAAGCTGGGTGATCCACTGGGCGAGGCCGCCGGTCAGGTCCGTGTTGGGAGGATTCTGCACCTGCAAGGTGATTTAGAAGGCGCCGATTCCGGTTATAGCAAAGCGCTGGCAATCTACCAGGACCAATTCGGAGACGAAAGTCTGGAGGTGGCTGAAGTCAACGCACATCGAGCAACCTTGCTAATGCACCGGGGGCGGTACGAAGATGCGTTGCCAATATTGGAGGGTATATTGGCAACACGAGAGAAATTTTATCAGGGTGACAATCCAGATAACCCGGGTGTCTTGCTCGCGCTGGGCACGACCCTGAACAAGCTAAACCGCCCCGATGAAGCGATTGCTGTTTATGAAAGGACGATGTCCATGAACGACCGATTGTTCGGTCCTGATAATTCGTACAATTTGTATATTGTTAATGGCCTCGGGAAAGTTGCGACGGATCTCGGTGATTTTGAGACGGCGATAACTCGATACAAGGAAGCGATTCGTCTCTTGATGCTGCACACTCCGGAGAGTCCGAATCTTGGTCGTGCCAAGGCAAACCTGGGTAGTGTCTACATGCTTAGTGAGAACTATGATCTGGCGCTACCAGTCTATCGTGAGGCACTTGCCATTCTGCAGAGTCGCCTTCCGGATCATTGGTTCCTGGGTGAAGTTGAATGGCGGCTGGGCCGCTGCCTCACCGAGGCCGGTGCTTACGCGGAGGCAGAGTCTTTGATCTTGTCAGGCATCGATACGATTGCTGAACAATGGGGTAAGAATCATGAGGCTACGCAGGAAGCCTATGTAGCCGCCGTACAACTCTATACGGCATGGGGAAAGCCGATGGTCGCGGAGACGTATCAGCGGTTCGCTGTTCCCGTGCCACCAGCACAACGACCGGCCGATCCGATTCAGTCGAGGGTCGACGATACCCGCTAGGGTAAAGCCCGCTTACAGGAGCGGTTCGTCAACCTGTACGCGCTAACATTCCTTACTGTCAATTCTTTCGATGATAGGGCAACCGTCCTTGCTTGCAGAACAAAGGTTCAATAACAGCCGTAACTCGTTGCGAAGAACCTGCAGGTCCTGCAGACGTTCTTCTATCTCGTCGAGCTTGTTCCCCGTGAGCAAACGGACTTCATCCCGAGCGTGTTGCGGGTCCTCTCGCATCTTGAGAAGCGCGGCGATTTCCCTGAGACTGAATTGCATTTTCTGCGCGCGTTTGATGAAGCGCAATCGGGACAAATCACGCTCAACGTAAACGCGGATTCCCGCGCCGGTGCGGGCGATAGTGGGTACGAGTTGAATTTTCTCGTAGTATCGCAGCGTGTCTGCACTTATGCCGAGCAAGGTCGAAACTTCTCCGATGTGCATGCCGTTCATGGTCGCGTACGCGTTGGCGATTCGGTAGTAAGGACAGGCATCAACATTGAGTCACGCATCACCGGTCTGCAGTCGCGCCTCGAGGGTCTCACGGAGTTCTTTCATGGACGGCTGGCTCTTGAACACAAGTTCACCATCGATCGCGATCGATGGCATGGAAAGTACACCGAGTTTCACGGCGTAGTCGAGCTCTTCCACAACGTCTACTTCACGCCACTGTATCCGATCACTGGGCAGTTCGTGCATGATTTCTCGCAGCAATTCGGATGCCCGTCCACACCGGTCACAACCCGGAGAGGAAAATACTTCAATTTGAATCGGTGGCCTGCTCATGGTTCAAAAATTCCAGCGAAAGCCGAGTCGGGCAACATAGTCGTTTTCCAATGCGGTACCGTTGAGGTCCTGGGAGACCGGTAGTTGTATGGAGCCTTCGAGAATGAGTCGCTTGTTAACGTATTGCAAACCGGGGCTGAGGAAAATGCTCGTGCCACCTGAATTCTGATCGGGGTTGCCGAAGCGGCGGTTCCTGCTGCCATGCAGTACATTGGCCTCAATGACCGCGTACACAAAAGCCGGTGTACCGCGACTGAGTGTGCGTGGCAGCAGTCGATACTGGAACGATCCGTCAAGGCGTAGCTCGTTACCGCCCTCGAAATCGTTCGCCTTACCTTTGGCCGTGTAGGAAAGTTGTGCGTCGATTTCGAAGGCGAGCGTCTGGTAGGTTGAGACCACGCCGCCGAAACCATCCCATGAGCCGCTACCGGATTGCAACGGCGTCGGCAGACGCCCCAGGGTATCGGTCTCATTATCATCGCCAGTCGGCGCTTTTACCCCGCCGAAGGCTGCAATGCGAAAAGTGTGGTTACTCGCGTTTTGTTTGAAAAAAGTATAACGGGCGAACATTGACGCATCGCCAAAGCCTTTGCTCGAACGCCTGACGCGCGCGCCACCGACGGTTACCTGCATCTCCTTGTTCACGTAGGGAAGCATGCCGAATATGGCGAGGTCCCCGTTGATACCATAGCCAAGTACTGACGCGAGCGCGGTAACGTCGAGGTTGCGCACCGCATCATCGGAACGAACCAGTATCAATAACTCGCGGTTGATGAATTCGCCTTTGGCGACAGGTAGCGCCGTGTTGAATGTAATCGGCGCCGCAGAGGTGCCGTTTGCAAACAGTAACAACAGCGCGAACCGGATCGAACAACGAACACTACTCACTCGCTATCGTCACTCTGGCTATGCGGTTCATCGTGTCGCGTCAGGCCTTTGAACGTAAATCCGGCGTCTCTCACGATGGTGCTCACCGTTTCTTCCGACATCGTGATCGCGTCGTCGACTTTCAGCCAGAACTGACCGTGCGTCAAATCGACTTCCACTTGCTCCACACCGTCCAGTCGCTTGAGTTTTTTCTCGATACCGTAGGCGCAAAACGGACAGTTCATTCCTTCAACATCCACTCGGTAGTGGGTCTCATCGGCGAGCACGGCACCGGTGAACAGCAACGTAACGCTGATGACAGCGGCGAAAAATCCAAAAATAGTTTTCATGAGAACCTCCTTTGAAAACCCGAGCTGGTTTCTGTGTTACAGATCGAAAAACATGCGCAGCGGCAATGCAAGATAGGCGGCGAAAAACCCAATGCACCACATTGTCACCGAACTCCAGTAAATACGGCGGTTCCAGCGTTGTGTGCGACTACAAAGCTGTGCCGGTTGCGGGTCCACCGGGCAGGCCCGCCCCGGGCGATACATCAACCAGCCCGTCAAGAGCAGCAGCGCACCGGAGCCGCCGAATACCCAGACTTTGTGCTGTGCGATGGTGATCAGCATCGGGAAGTTACTGGTCAGCGCCGCGACCGTGGCGCCGAAGCCCAGCGTTACGAGGATGATGGGCAGCGCACAACAAATCAGCGTACCGCTGGACGCGAACAGAGTCAGCCAGCCAAGGCTCGTTTGTTTTACGCCCAGATTGTCTTCGTTGGTCGTCACGTCGTTCTCATTCGATATGCATGCTCATTTCTGTTCCATTTATCCCGGCCGGCAATAGCGAGAATAAGGGCCATTCTAAGACCTGGAGTTCACTCCAGGTCAAGCGGGGATCCTGAATCTTGTGATCTCTGTCCGTCACTGACTGAAAACCGACCGTTACGCAGTGTCGCGAGTTACGGATCCGATCCTTTGGCAATCCTGTCGTCGACGCCGAGGATTGGAGATTTGGGTTGACTCTATAAACCAGACTGCTTATTCTGAAAATAATCCACCCTCAGGCCGGCCACTCGACGTATGGCGAGAACGAGAGAATACGACCCGCGCAGCGCTCTGCAAGGAGCGATTCGCGTCTTCTGGGAGAAAGGTTTCTGTGAAGCCTCGGTCGATGATGTCGTAGAGTGCAGCGGTGTTGCGAAGTACGGTCTTTATAGTACGTTCGGGTCGAAACGCGATTTGTTTATCGCCGCTCTGAAACAGTTCGCGAACGACCGGGCCGGGGATATTCAGTCGCGAATACGATCGCAGGATGCGTCGCTGGAATCCATACGCGAGTTTTTCGACGCAGTATGCAAAGCGGCAACTTCATCGGACCCCAGACTAGGCTGCATGATCTGCAACGCCGGCATTGAGATGGCACCGCACGACGAGGAAATCGGCAAATTGGTCCGATCATTTTTCGATTCTCTGGGTCGAGTGTTTGCCAAACTTCTCGATCAGGCCGTTGCACGCAACGAGTTACCTGCTTCGGCGGACACTGCCGTTCTCGGGCGATACCTGGCCACTCAATTTCGCGTGATCGCGGTGATGGCCCGCAGCGGAGAATCTTATAGTGAGATTTCGGCTTACTTGGATGTAGCGTTGAAGGCCCTGAGGTCAGACTGAGCGTGCGACGTTGAGGCGATAGGGCCGACAGGAAATAGTGGTAATTTACGGATGGAAGAAGGCGAAAATGCGAGTAAAACAGAACGAATATTCTGAAAAAACCGATAAAGAGCGCCAATCACTTGCGGCGCCCCGAGGCAGTTTCTCAATGCGTATCTCGTCGCGACGGCTGCTTTTAGCCACGGGACCTGGTCGGATGGGGGCAATTTCCCGACCTGTTCCGCCCCCCTGTTCCCGACACGGAGACCGGCAGTGACAAAATCAGAATTGACCCGGCGCTTTTTCCTGCAGGGTTCCGGCACGATCATGGGGCATGCCTTGGCGCGGGCGGGCGCGCCCGCGATATTGGCAGTACTTCAGTCCGCGTGCTCCGCGAGAGACGAGCGCGCGGCGTTTACCAACCTGACGGAGGCCGAGGCCCGCGAGGTCATCGCTATCGCGGCGCGCATTGTGCCTACAACCAATACACCGGGTGCAACCGAAGCGGGTGTTGTCTATTTCGTCGACAGTGCGTTGAATACTTTTCTCGCCGATAGCAGCGATTTCGTGCACGCGCAGTTAGCGGAATTTCAGGCCGCTGTCGCGACCTCCCTGCCGTCCGTTGGCCTCTTTTCCGAACTGGAAGCAGCAGCCCAGGACAAATACCTGAGATCTATCGAGGACACTGCTTTCTTTTCAGGTGCACGCTTCCTGACGATTGCCGGCGTGTTCGGCATGTCTTCCTGGGGCGGCAACAAGAAGGAAACGGGTTGGCGACTGGTCGGTATGGACGGGCCGCCCCACGCGTGGACAGTACCCTTCGGCTACTACGACGCACAGTACCTTTCGGAGCAAACCGATGACGTTTGAAGCGTCAGTCCGGTTTCCGCTCGCGAAACCGGTGGACTTCGTGATCGTTGGCTCCGGTTCAGCGGGCGGAATTCTCGCAAAGGAACTATCGACGGCAGGTTTCAGTGTCGTACTACTGGAGCAGGGTCCGTATCGTCAAGCTGCAGATTTTACCCACGACGAATTAGCGGTGCTCGTATTCAACGAACTGGGAGGCGGTGGTAACAAGGCGGCACAGCAGACGTTTCGTAGCGATCCCGACAAAATCGCGATCGTTCCGTCGCGCCAGCCGGCGGGCTACGCACAAACCGTTGGCGGAAGCAGTGTCCATTTTACCGCCAATTTCTGGCGTTTCAGGGAAAGCGACTTCAAAGAACGTAGCCTGTTCGGGGCCATAAACGGCACGAACTTCACAGACTGGCCGATCACCTACCGGGAGCTTGAGCCCTATTACACCAAAGTCGATTGGGAGATTGGCGTCTCGGGCGCACCGGGACCGCACGACTCATTCAGATCGAAACCCTTTCCAATGCCGCCCATCGCGGTCAAATCATCCGGTGTACTGCTCGAGCGAGGTGCCAGAAAACTGGGATTGACTGCCCAGGTCGAGCCGTTGGCGATACTTTCCAGACCCCATAACAATCGTCCTCCGTGCATCGGATGCGGTTTTTGCATGGGTTTCGGTTGTGAAGTGGGCGCGAAATCATCCACGTTGGCCGCGATGATCCCGCTCGCGCTGGCGAGCGGGAACTGCGAGATCCGTGCCGAAAGCGCGGTGTTCAGGATTGGAACCAACGGCAACGGAAAAGTCGACAAAGTCTTCTACTACGATGCCGACAAAAACGAACGAGCCCAGAAAGCACGTGCGGTCATCGTGTGTGCGAACGGCGCCGAGACTCCGCGCCTACTATTGAACTCGTCGAGTGACGCATTTCCGGACGGTCTTGCCAATTCAAGCGGTTTCGTCGGGCGAAACCTGATGTTCAACGGACATGCCAGATCAAGCGGTCTTTTCGAGCACCCTCTGAATGATTTCAAAGGCGTACAGGTTACCCGCATGATTCACGACTTCTACGAGTCCGATCCTGCGCGAGGCTTCTACGGTGGCGGCGGAATCGATGTACGCCCCTTCGTTGCAGCAATGCCGCTTGCTTATGCGGCCATTGGTGGAGTCCCCGGAGCACCAACCTGGGGTGCCGAATTCAAGGCGCACCTTGAGCAGGACTTCGTGCGCAGCATGTCGCTGTTTTGTGGCACAACCTCGCTGCCGCAAGACAGCAACAACATAACGATTGACCCGACCCACAAAGACAATTGGGGAAGACCATCCATCCGTGTGACGTATAAGGATCACGAAGATGACATGGCCATGGCGGCTTTCCTGCAGGACCGATCCATGGAACTCTTCGATGCGGCCGGAGCGCTGAAATCGTGGCGAGCTCCGATAGAACAGCAGAATGGAGGCGTCCATCTTCTGGGTACGTGTCGTATGGGAAACGACGCCAAAACCTCAGTGATCGACAAGTTTCATCGCAGTCACGACGTAAGCAATCTGTTTCTTTGTGATGGTTCGAGCCTTGTTTCATCCGGACGCGGGCAACCCACAATGACCATTATGGCGCTCGCGTTCCGGGCTGCAGAACACATTGCGGCAGCCGCCCGCAACAATGAGGTCTGACGGCGCCGTGAATACAGAACAGAAAAACATTCGGCACTCTTGAGATCGCTGATGCAAGAAAAGCCGAGCAGAAACGCGTGCACAAAAGCGACACCATTGTGCAATGCGGCCGAACGTGCGTCCCGGCTGAGTAAGGCGATGAGCAATCGTCATCGCCTCCTAATCTTGTTCCTGCTTCTGGAACACGAATTTCCTGTCGGACATATTAACGCCAGGCTCGGCTTGTCACCCTCCGGTTGTTCGCAGCACCTGGCTGTGTTGAAACGGGAGGGACTCGTCCAAACCCGCCGGAGTGAAAGAAACATCTTCTATTCACTAAAAAGCACTTCCGAAAAAATGCTGATCAGCAGGTTGTACGAAATCTATGGATAACCGGTCGCAAGAAGTCTGCTTGTGCGCACGCGGTACCGACGCACGGAATTACCGACAAGATGGCAGAGATATTCGCAAGCCCTGCCTGTCACGGCTAGGAAGGTCGTAGTCGACCGAAAAAGTATGTCGCATCAGTTGCTTTGCCAATGGAAGAGCAAACGAACCATCAACGAAACGGAGAACAAGCATGGGCACGTATTTCGAGAACGTAGACCGCTTTGCCGTAGAACTGACCAGGATAATCGTTCGATATCGATGGCTGGTGATACTGGCCGCTATCGCGTTGGCGGTCGGTATCGGTTCCGGAGTATCGAAACTGCAATTCTCGGCGAACTATCGAACCTTCTTTTCGAATGAAAACCCCGAGTTGACCGCCTTCGAAAATCTGCAGGCGACCTATACGAAGAACGATAATATCCTGTTCGTCCTTGAGCCGACGGACCATAGAGTATTTACCGCTTCAACGTTGGCGGCGGTCGAGAAACTGACAGCGGAAGCCTGGAAGATTCCGTACGCGATTCGAGTCGACTCGATAAGCAATTTTCAGCACACACGGGCAACCGGCGACGATCTTATCGTCGAAGACCTTGTTCGGAACGCCAGGGATCTCTCCATCGAGGAACTCGAAGGTCGCAAAACGACCTCACTCGCCGAACCGCTATTGCGCAATCAGCTGGTTGCGGAGTCGGCGGCGGCAACGGCAGTCAACGTCGTCTTGCAGTATCCCGAAATAAGTCCGACGGAAGTGCCCCGCGCAGTCGACGCGGCGCGTGAGCTTCGCGATCAAATCGAATCGGAGTTCGGTGCTGTCGAAATCTCGCTAACCGGTGTATCCATGCTGAACAACGCGTTCTCCGAAGTAGGACAGCAAGATGCCGCGTCACTGATGCCGATCATGTTTCTTGCCATCTTCGCCATGACATGGATTATCGTTCGCTCTCTCGCAGCGACAATCTCGACGCTGTTGCTGATCGCGCTATCGACCCTGGTCGCCATGGGAGTTGCCGGCTTCGCGGGCATCAAACTAACGCCAATATCCATGAGCGCCATGATCGTCATACTAACCCTGGCCGTTGCAGACTCCATTCACATTCTGATCTCACTGCGTAGCCTTATGCAAGAGGGCGTGTCGAAACGCGACGCGATACCGGAGACCGTCCGCCTGAACCTGATGCCGGTGACCATTACGTCATTTACGACGGTGGTCGGATTTCTCGCGCTCAACTTCTCGGATTCGCCGCCGTTCTGGCATCTTGGCAATATCACCGCGATTGGCATCACTGCAGCGTGGGTGTTTTCGCTAACACTCCTGCCGGCCATGTTGAGCTTGCTGCCACTTAAGATAAGACAGGCGGACGGTCCGGATTGGACCAAAAAGGCCATGGATCGCCTCGCGGATACCGTGATAGCAAACCATGGAAAGCTACTTGTCGGCGTCGGCGCGGCGGCCGTGCTGCTAACAGCCTTTATCCCGACAACCCAAATCAATGACCAATGGGTCGAATACTTTGACGAAAGTATTGAATTTCGTACGGACTCCGACAGGGCGCTGGAACACTTTGGTATGTACCCGATCGAATTCTCGGTGCCCGCAGTCAATGCCGGTGGTGTCGGCGAGCCGGAGTATCTGGCCAATCTCGAAAGATTCGCGGAATTCCTTCGTTCACAGCCGGAAGTCGCCCACGTCTATACGATCGCGGACATCATGAAGCGTTTGAACAAGAACATGCATGCGGACGACCCTGTCTATTATCGCATTCCAGACAACCGCGAGCTGTCAGCGCAATATTTGTTGCTGTACGAACTTTCGTTGCCAGACGGTCTCGATTTAAACGATCGCATTGATATCGACAAATCGGCGAGTCGCGTAACAGCAACGCTGAATAATGCGACCACCAGCGAAACCAAGCAGTTTCTCAATCTGACACGAGCCTGGATGCAAGACAATTGGCCGGAATATATGCAAGCACGCCCGACCAGCGCTCAAGTGATGTTTACTTACATAACCGACCGCAATGTAAACAACATGGTATTCGGAACTATCGCAGCTGTCGTAGCGATCGCCCTGATCATGATGTTCGCACTACAGAGCTTCAAGCTTGGACTCCTCAGCATGATTCCCAACGGTATGCCCATCCTGGCCACGTTCGGTGCGTGGGCAATTCTGGTCGGTGAAGTCGGATTTTCGGTCGCGACGGTCGCGTCGATTTCACTGGGAATTATCGTTGATGACACGGTGCATTTTCTGGCCAAATTTGTTCGAGCACGCAACGAGAAAAAACTCTCTATCGAGGATTCCATCCGCTATGCCTTTCGAAACGTGGGTATAGCGATCGTTGTGAATACGATTATTCTCGTCGTTGGGTTTTCGATCCTGACGGCATCGGCCTTCAAGCTAAATGCCGACATGGGGATGATGACCATTCTGGCGATCGTATTCGCGCTGATCCTCGACTTCTTGTTGCTGCCCGCGTTGTTATTGATCGGCAGCAGAGAAGGAAACGCATCGTCAATCGGCAATGCAAAAGTCGTTCCGGTATCGGCGTAACCGGTCTGGCCCCACAGATGCCTTCACCACGGTAAATACTATGAAGAAATTTGAAAATCCCGTTATTTCACTATTGGTAGCATCCGGCCTGATGCTCGCTGTGCCGTCGTTAGCGACGACTCCGGAGGAAAAAGGTTTCGCGATCGCGGCGCGCTCAGATCGATCCGACCGCGGTTTCGGCGACAGCGATGTCGAGCTGACCATGGCATTGCGCAATGCCGCCGGCATGGAGTCCGGTCGATCCCTGCGAATAATGACACTGGAAATGCCGGACGAATCGGTAGGCGACAAAAGCCTCGTACTTTTTTCGACCCCCAGGGATATTCAGGGCACCGCACTGCTGTCTCACGCCAAAATTCTTGACCCGGACGATCAGTGGTTGTTCTTGCCGGCGCTTAAACGCGTCAAGCGTATTTCATCGACGAACAAATCCGGTCCGTTCGTTGGTTCGGAGTTCGCCTTTGAGGACTTTACAGCGATCGAGTTGAATAAATTCGCTTACCGCTATTTGCACGAAGAAGCTTGCGACGAACTGCAGTGCGATGTCGTAGAACGCATCCCGCGCTACGAGAACTCCGGCTACACGAAGCAGATTTCATGGATTGATACAGCCACCTACCAGATACGCAAGATCGAATTCTACAATCAGCGTGGTGACCTCAAAAAAGTACTTGAGCTCAACGACTACCGGAAGTACGCGGGCAAATACTGGCGTGCACATCGTCTCACCATGACCAATTATCAGACGAGAAAAAGCACGGTTCTCATCTATGACGAGTTTTCGTTCGGCACCGGCCTGACCGACAAGGATTTCGTCAAGGGTCGGCTATCGCGTCTGAGGTAGTGGTGATGAATCCCAGACGCTTCCGGGCATTAGCTGTCTTTTGGACGATGATGACTTTGGTCGTAACGGCGTCGGCTGACGGCTCCGCCTGGGAAATATCGGGTAGCGGCGCGTTGCAGACACGGGTATTCGCGCAGGACGGTCTTTGGCCGGATCAAGGCACCAGTGGTGGGCAGTTTTCGTTATCGGGATCGCTGGATATGCGTTGGCGCAGTGACAGTGGCGATCAGCGAGCTTCGTTCATTCCTTTCGGTCGATGGGACGGTACCGACGATGAGCGCACTCATGCCGATCTGCGAGAGGCCTACTGGGCGCATCAGGGCAGCGATTTCGAAATTCTTATCGGCATCGACAAAGTATTCTGGGGAGTAGCCGAATCGCTACACCTTGTTGACGTCATTAATCAGACGGACCTTGTTGAAGACATCGACCAGGAGGACAAGCTTGGGCAGCCAATGATTAATCTGGCATTGCAGCGGGAGTGGGGGCTGATTAACGTCTATCTGCTGCCTTATTTCCGTGAGCGAACATTCCCGGGTGTGAACGGGAGATTTCGGACGCCGCTGCCGGTTGATACGAAGAGCGCCGTCTATGAACCACGGGCGGACGGAAAGCGGACCGATTTCGCGTTACGGTACAGCCACTATTTTGGCGATATCGATGTCGGCCTATATTACTTCCGGGGTATTGGTCGCGAGCCGCTGCTACAGGTTTCGGGAAACGGACAGCGCCTGATTCCCCGCTACGGTTTGATCAACCAGATGGGACTGGACCTGCAGTACACCCGAAACGCGTGGCTTTGGAAACTGGAGGCAATGGTAAGAGACGGCGTCGACGAATTGATCCTGGCGGCGGTCGGTGGTTTCGAGTACACCTATTATCAAGTGGCCGAAAGTTCGGCGGATGTCGGTTTCCTGATGGAATATCAATACGACGACAGATCGACGAATGCGCCGTTTACACTGGCGGATGATGACCTGTTCATCGGTGCTCGACTGGCGCTGAACGACCGACAGAACACCGCCTTGTTGGCGGGTGTTGTTGTAGATATGCATACGGCGGAAGCGTTTTTCAACATCGAGGCGGAGAGGCGATTCGGCAACGACGTCGTCCTCGAGTTACGTGTCCGGGCCATCGCCGGTGGCAGGGCGGGGGTAGGCGCATATGCCTTTCGTCAGGACGATTATATTCAGGTACAGGTCGCTCGATTTTTCTGAATCAGCGGCAATGCCAGATCCGGAAGCCGCAAGTGATCATTCATTAGTAACAACTCGGCGACACCAAGCGACGCGGACGCATTCGATTTTTGTCAGGTGGCGCGTATACTGAAACGTAACTATTGCTGGCTCGCTGGCGTTGTGCCGTTGCCAAAAGAAGAAAAACATACAGGGAGAGCGACATGATCATGTCTAAAATCATCGTAAAGTGGCTGGAATGGATCATCGAAATCGGTATCTGGCTTACATTGCTGTCTGCATTCACCGCGGGCTGGGGTTACGGGAGTGGTTTTTTCGGCAGCATCTTTTCGGCCATTTTGGCCACAGTTTTCGCTGGCGTGTTTTGCGCACTGATTTTCGGGGCATTCATTGTTCTAATGGATATCCGAACAACGGTGCAACGAATCGATGCGAGAGGGAGCGGCTCAACCGACGCACCGTAGAACCCGGACACACCCATACAACCCGGCCCGACAGGCGGAACGGCCAGGCTCTGGATGCCGAGCTATGTATTCTTCATCCTCCGCCTGCGCTGGCGGCGGCTAGTGTTGTGGGGCCTGCCTGACCATCGCGGCATCAAGCATCGCGATGAGTTCTTCGCGGGTGTAAGAATAGGCTTGCCACCGATTGAGTTGAGCAAGCTCCTCTATTGCCGTACCAATCACCCAACGCGCTTCGCCTTCAGCCGGTACCACCATATAGCGGCGTAACGGGTGTTCATCGAACAACGCATGCATCGCCGCTGCCGCGACCTCGTCTGGCGCCTTGTAAATACTACGGTCGGCCGGCCACTCCATGAACTTCTGCAGATCCTCAGCGTACGGCGAACCTTCCTCGATGTAGCCTTTGTCGATCATCCGTTCGTAGGCCGTAGCAACAATTTTGGAATCGTAGTTGCCCGGTTCAATAACACTGACATCGACGTCAAATCGTGCCATCTCCCGGGCCAGTGAATCGGTAAATGCCTCCATCGCATGTTTACTCATGCTGTATTGACTGAAAAACATATCCGATCCAATGCCCGAAATCGATCCGATGGTCGTGATGCGCCCTTTTTGTTCGATGATCAGTGGCGCGAATGCCTGAGTGACGCGGTAAACTCCGAATACGTTTACATCGAACAACCATTGCGTCTCTTCAACGCTCACCTCGGTGATCGGGCCACCAATGAAGACACCTGCATTGTTGACCAGTCCATAGAGTCCGTGACCGCCAGCACGGATTCGTGCAACGGCCGCGTCGATATCGTCCTGCACGGTTACATCGAGCCTGATAGCTTCGACGTTATCCATCGCATTGAGACGGTCCATATCCTTTTGCTTTCTTGCGCCTGCGTAAACGAAGTAACCGTTGTCTGCAAGCTCCTCCGTAATGCGCAAGCCGATTCCGCTGGTTGCACCGGTGACAAGAACGGCCTTTTGTGCAGCGCGATCGTCGGCGCTGGCAAAAGAAAACAAGCAGGAAAAAATGAAAAACAAGAGCGTGCGCGCTACAACATGAAATCTGATTGACATCGGTAGACCTCGTTCCGGGTACTCGTTTCGGTTGTTCGGATACTAGCAGACTACGGGAATACGGGCGTATCCGGGAGCGATACCGTGCCGACCGCCGTCACTGCCGACGATAGTGCGGCAGGAATTGACGACCGGTTCGCCGCCTGATCGTCGGGAAATACCGCCGGAACACGGGTACAATCGGGCGATCTGCAGGTGTCATGTCCGTGTGGGCCGAGAGGAATACTACCAATGAGAAGAACGACAATAACGCTTGGCATAATGGCCCTGTTTGGTGTCGGCCCGATCTTGTTTGTAGCGGTTGCACAGGCCGCCGCAGAGTCATTGCCACCGCAAATCGCAGCATGCGCGAGTGAACGGGACGTCATGGTCAGACTGTCATGCTATGACCGCGAAGTGGCGGCGCTGGTTGCGCTGTCGCCCGAACCGGCCACCGTTTCTTCGCCTGCGGTTCGTCAGACGGTTTCTGCTACGCTCCCGCCTGACGCCGCGGCCGCGGTTCTCGCTCCGGTCGCACGTGTCGAACCTGCACCCAAATCGCAAGCCGAAGCGAAAAACGGCTTTGGATTCGATCCGCGCGTGGAAAACATTTCTGCGACCGTGGTGAAAATTCGCAAGCAACCATATGGCGAGTTGCTGATATGGCTCGACAACGACCAGGTCTGGGAACAGGATCAACTCGATCGTCGTTTCAAGCTGCGTATTGGCGAAACGGTTAACATCAAGAAAGGAACGTTCACGGGTTACCGATTG
Source organism: Gammaproteobacteria bacterium (assembly GCA_013151645.1). GTDB lineage: Bacteria > Pseudomonadota > Gammaproteobacteria > Steroidobacterales > Woeseiaceae > JAADHU01. Next base: position 83,918 of record JAADHU010000030.1, read on the forward strand.
TCCGGTGACAGCAATAGATCAATCCAGGTCACACGTCGGAAATAGGGGCGGTGGCCTGATCCAATCAGGCGAGTTATTGAACGGAATGCGTGCGACAGCGGTTGCTGCCGCACCGGCGACCGGATACGGAGTCTGCCGCCCCGAACCAGGAGAAAATCGTGTGTGATGAACAGACCGCAAAAGATGTCGAGGAATATTTACGCCGAAATGCGTTAACCCGCCGGGAATTTGGCAAGCGCGGGGCGGGCGTCGCCCTGGCGATGATGTTGCCGCCAGTCGCGAACGCGCTGGATGTTGTTGAAGAAGATGTCATGGTGACAACGCCGGACGGAAACGCCGATTGCTATTTCGTGCACCCGGCCAGTGGCAGTCATGCGGCCGTGATCGTCTGGCCCGATATTGTCGGCATACGGCAGGCATTTCGAGATATGGGCAGGCGTCTCGCGGAGTCGGGCTATTCGGTGCTGGTGGTCAATCCATATTATCGGACGATTAAGGGCGCCGCGGTCCCTGAGGGTAAAGGATTTCGCGACCCGGGAATACGTGAGCTGCTGATGCCACATGCACGTTCCTTATCGCCGGAAACATGCGTGACCGACGGTCGTGCTTTTGTCGAGTATCTCGACCAGCAGGAATCGGTCGATACCGGGCGCAAGATCGGCACGACCGGTTATTGCATGACCGGTTCGTACACAATGCGACTTGCTGCGGCGATGCCGGATCGAATCGGCGCCGGCGGCTCCTTTCATGGCGGAGCGCTGGCGACGGACAAGGAAGACAGCCCGCATTTGCTGGCGTCGAAGATGAAAGCGGGGTTCTTGATTGCGATTGCAGCGAACGACGACAAACGAGACCCTGATGCAAAAGTACTTTTGCGAGAGGCGTTTGATGCAAATGGTGTGTCCGCTGAGATCGAGGTATACAAGGACACTCTGCACGGATGGTGTCCGCCGGATTCGGCGGTTTACAACGAAGCCCAGGCCGAGCGGGCGTGGACTCGGATGCTCGACCTGTTCGAACGGGAACTGAGTTAACGGTCAGTTTTTCATGTCTGTTCGTATTGAATGGATACCACGCTCATTGTTGCAGTTTTGTCGCCGGTGGTCACCGTGACCTCATCGTCGACGCGCTTTCCCAGCAATGCTCTGGCAAACGGCGAATCGATGCTGATTGCAGCTGTTTTGGCATCGGTCTCGTCGGGTCCTACGATACGATAAGTGTGCGTCGAACCAGCTTTGCCAGACAACACTATAGTCGCGCCGAAATAGATCGCGTTGCCATTCGGTGACTCCCTGACCACGTTCAATGCGGGCAGGCGCTTTTGCAGGTAACGAATCCGCCAGTCCAGTCCGCCAAGTTCCTTTTTTCGATAAATGTATTCGGCATTCTCCGAGCGGTCGCCCTCGGCGGCAGCTTCTGCTAACGCCCGCACAACATCGCGGCGCCGCAACCAGATACCCTTCAGCTCCGTTTGCAATGCGGCGAAGCCCGCCGGCGTGATGTACGGGGAAGACTTTGGTGCCGGTGGGCGCCAACGTCCCATGTCATGTCTCCCGTATTGCTGGTGAGAAGAAAGACGGCACGGGTTCTCTACAGTCGCGCGGCAAGGCGGCTGCCCTGATCGATAGCGCGCTTCGCATCCAGCTCAGTCGCCACATCCGCACCACCGACAACGTAAACGGGAATACCAGCGGACGCCAGCGGTTCTTGCAGGTCACGCAAAGGAAGTTGCCCGGCACACAGGATGATGTTGTCGACATCGATCCAGTGTGGGTCCTTACGTTTTTCCCCATAACTGACCAATAGTCCCTCATCGCCGATACGTTCATAGTTAACGCCGCCGATCATGCGAACATCGTTCATCTGCAATATGGCACGATGAATCCAGCCAGTGGTCTTGCCCAGCCCGGCTCCGAGTTTGCCGATCTTGCGCTGCAGTAACGTAATCTCTCTGGCCGGCACCCTTGGCTGCATCCGATTGGCTGCGATGCCGCCGCGTTCCTCCGATGGATCGACCACACCCCATTCCGCAAGCCACTGGTCGAGATGCAGCGTTGGTGATTCACCATCCTGCAGCAGGAACTCTGCGACATCGAAACCAATGCCCCCGGCCCCAATGATTGCCACGCGCTTGCCGACCGGTACCCGCTCGCGGAGAACATCGATATAGCTAAGCACTTTCGGGTGTTCCTGCCCCTCGATATCAGGATCTCGAGGTACAACGCCGGTCGCGATGACGACACCGTCGTATGTTGCCGAAATCAAATCGTTAGCGGCAACGCGTTTGTTCAAGTGAATGGCCACCGACTTCAATTCGATTTGTCGCCGGAAGTAGCGCAGCATCTCATGGAACTCTTCCTTGCCCGGAATCACCTTGGCCATATTCAACTGGCCACCGAGCTCCGCTGCGGCTTCGAACAGATCCACTTCGTGGCCGCGTTCAGACAGCACCAGGGCCGCTGACATACCCGCCGGACCTGAGCCGACGACCGCGAATCGTAGTGGAGATTTCGTGGCAATGTAGTTCAGTTCCGTCTCGTTGCAAGCGCGCGGATTCACGAGACAAGTACTCATCTTGTTGGCAAAGGTGTGATCCAGGCAAGCCTGGTTACAGGCAATACACACATTGATTTCGTCAGCCCGCGACTCCTGTGCTTTCTTGACGAAGTCCGGGTCAGCGAGCATGGGGCGTGCCAGCGAAACCATGTCGGCACAACCTTCGGACAAGATCTGCTCTGCCGTGGCCGGCAGGTTAATACGATTGGAGGTGATCAGTGGAATTGTCACTTCCTGTTTCATCTTTTTTGTCACCCACGCGAAAGCACCGCGCGGCACCGAGGTTGCGATTGTTGGGACGCGCGCTTCGTGCCAGCCGATGCCTGTATTGATGATTGTGGCACCAGCACTCTCGATTGCTTTCGCGAGCATAACGGTCTCAGCCCAACGGTTGCCATCAGGAATCAGGTCGATCATCGACAGCCGGTAAATAATTATGAAATCCGTGCCCACGGCTTCGCGGGTTCGTTCGACGATCTCGACCGGCAAGCGCATACGCTGTGAGAAGTCGCCACCCCATTCATCCGTTCGCTGATTCGTGTGGGTGACCAGAAATTCGTTGATGAAGTAGCCTTCTGAGCCCATGATCTCGACACCGTCATAGCCTGCGTCGCGTGCCAGTCGAGCGCATCGAACAAAAGCCGCAATCTGTTTTTCAACGCCCGAGGTCGACAACGCCCTTGGAGTGAATGGTGTAATGGGTGAACGTATTCGTGAGGGTGCGACCGACAACGGATGATAGGCATAACGTCCTGCGTGCAGTATTTGCATTGCAATCTTGCCATCTTCGGCATGCACGGCCCTGGTTATCAGCCGATGTCGGGAAACCTCTTTCTGTGTCGTCAACTTGCCGGCGAAGGGTTTTACGCCGCCGACACGATTGGGTGCATAGCCGCCGGTTACTATCAGGCCGACGCCACCTCGAGCGCGTTCCGCAAAATAGGCAGCAAGGCGTTCGTGCTTATTGCCATCCTCAAGACCCGTGTGCATGGATCCCATGAGTACCCTGTTCTTCAATTCGGTAAAACCGAGATCGAGAGGAGCGAGAAGGCGTGGGTAATTTGTGTCGGTCAATCGGGTTCCTTGATGAGGCGATTCAGAGTCCGGTTTTTCGATTCTGCTGTATCGATCGCAAGCGTGATCTGACAAAGCATTGTGCGCGCCCGGAGTCGGATCAGTCTCAGACTGTCTGCCGTGAAATATTCAGGCGCTTCATCTTGGAGCGCAGAGTACTCGGTGGCATACCGAGAACGGAAGCGGCTCCATTGTGCCCCGAAACCATCCAGTCAGTCTGCTCGAGTACCTTAAGTATGTGCGAGCGATTGACAGCGGCAAGGTCGACGTTCCGCGCGGAGGAGAGTTCGGGCTTCGTAACGGAAGTGCCAGCGGCCGGATTAAGCGGGCCGGAGAGTTTCAAGAGAGCCGGACTAATGGATGAAATCAGGGCTCGCTCGACAATGCTCTCAAGTTCGCGAACGTTGCCTGGCCAGGAATACGCCATTAACTCCTTGATCATGGATGGAGATATTGCCGTGATCTCCTTGTTAAGGCGTTCCGCGTGCTTGCGTACGAAATGTTCGGCAAGCATAGGAACGTCTTCTTTGCGATCACGCAATGCCGGCAGATGGATTGGAAACGTGCTGATGCGATAATAAAGGTCGGCACGAAACTCGCTTCTCTCCACGGCCTCCGCCAGGTCGCGATTGGTCGCTGCGATCAGCCGAACGTTCGCATGCAGCGTTTCCGAACCACCCAGTCGCTGGAATTCACCGGTTTGCAGTACGCGCAGCAACTTGCTTTGCAGTTTCAGTGGCAATTCACCCAATTCGTCCAGGAATATCGTGCCGCCGCTTGCCGCCTCGAAACGACCGACTCTACGCGACTGCGCTCCGGTAAAAGCACCCTTTTCATGTCCGAATAATTCGCTTTCGATCAACTCGGCTGGTAGCGCGGGGCAATTGACGCACACCATGGGTTTATCCCTTCGGGCACTCAGATCGTGCAGTGCACGGGCGACGAGCTCTTTGCCCGTTCCTGTTTCACCGAGGATTAGCACGGCAACTTCTGTTGGTGCGACTTTTTCCACCGCCTGCAGGCTGCGTCGGAGCTCGGCGTTTTCGCCGATGATTTCGTCGAAACCGTGTGCGACTCTGACCTCTTCCCGGAGATAGGTGTTTTCCAGCTGCAACTCGTTCTTGAGTTGTTCGATTTCTTTCATCGCCTGAGAGCGCGTATACGCGTTCGCCAAATTTTCCGAAATTAGCTTGAGTTCGGCGACATTTTGCTCGGACCACTGCCGTTTTTCATTTCGTGTCGAAAAGAGATATATGCCCTCGAGATTTCCATCGATTAACAGGGGGATCACGAGGAGTGATTTCGTTCCAAAGCGTCGCAGCGAAGTTCGTTCAAGCCTCGCTTGCTCCGGCATCTTGTCTACATCATCGATAGCCAGCGGTTTACCGGTTTGCAGATGCCTGACGTACCACGGGTAGTCACTCGCAAGTCGTTGCATCGGCGGATTTCGGGTCTCAATGCGCTCCCATCGATGGGTGCTTCGCAAAACAGTACGGTTGTCACTCAGCCACCACACACTAATGGCATCCAACTCAAACTGAGTGCAGATTTTTTCGAGGATATGATTCAGTTTGCCACTAATCATTTCTGGCGGCGTGCGAATGAGGTCCGTCGACAGTTCGACCAGCAATGCCTGGTTTCTTGCGCGTCGTTGCATTTCTCGGGCAGTCTTTTTGCGTTGTGTAATATCTCTCAGTATCGAACGACTCCGGACAATCCGACCGTCGTTGTCACGAATCGCCGAGACGGTGATGCTCACGTCGACCAAATTCCCGTTCTTGCCAAGCAACTGAAATTCCTTTTCCCGCAATCGCCCGGTCTCCTGGAACGATTGAAAGCAACGTTTAACGTGTTCATGACAATCCGGATGATAAATATCGAAAATTGTTTTGCCGATAATTTTCTCTTTGGGGCGGCCAAGAGTCTCAGTCAGCGCTCGATTGCAATCCAGAATAATCGCGTTCGTGGCGTCTACCGATGCGAACATGTACGGCGCACTATCGTACAAATCGCGAAATTTCTTATCGGAAACCTGTAGCGCGTGAACCATTTTATGGTGCTCAATGGCGATTCCCGCGATATGACTCGCTGTGAGCAAGAGCTGCTCCTCGGTGGCCGTCGGTTCGCATGCCTTTGAATGCGAAATGGCGAACGAACCGATGGAAGTCCCGTCTGAGGAACGTATCGGAATGGACCAACATGCCGCAATTTTGAAATCCCGGGCAACGGGTCGGAGTTCGGCCCAACGGGGATCCTGCAGAGTGTCCCGGACAAACACGGGTTGTTGCTGGAAAACTGCAGTGCCACAGGATCCGGCCATGTCTGACGGGACCAACCCGTTGAGTCTGTTAACGAGTTCGCGGGAAGCCCGGGGCGCAACAGAAACATTCAATTCGCCGGATGATTCATCCAGTAGCATCACTGAACAAATACCCCCTTGAATGACGTCTTCAATCAGGTCACAAATCTGGCTGAGCGCTTGCTCAACGCTGCCGCCGCAGGCGATCGTTTCCAGTACGGTTGCCTGGAGTCGAAGCGAAACCTGTGCTTGCTTGGGCATGTTTTATCCTTGAGGGTAAGGACTCCGGCCAGTCAGCGACTGTGTGTATTCAACGATACGAAAGCGAGTGAGTCAACCGGCATTGGCGCAGGCAAGCTGCGTCGTCTTTCCGGTCTGCCGGGCCTGCAGATACTCATCGTAGCTTCCCCGAAAATCGACGATTCCCTCAGTAGTCATTTCAATCACACGAGTAGCCAGCGATGCTACGAAATCCCGATCATGACTGATGAAAATCAGCGTGCCAGGGTAGTTTTCGAGCGCCAGATTTAGTGCCTCAATGGACTCCATGTCGAGGTGATTGGTTGGCTCGTCCATGACCAGTACGTTGGGTTTTTGCAAGGTCAGTTTGCCGAACATCAGGCGACGTTGTTCGCCACCCGAGACGATCTTCACCGATTTTTCGCTGTCGTCTCTGGAGAAGAGCATGCGCCCGAGTGTGGCGCGAAGCAGTTGTTCATCCGCGCCCTTCGGTTGCCACTGGGTAATCCAGTCAAACAGCGACATATCCTGTTCGAATTCCGCCGAATTGTCCTGGGCGAAGTATCCCGTTCTGGCATTCTCCGACCACTTGATTTCGCCATCATCGACGTCGAGTTGTTGCAACAGACAGCGGGCGAGGGTGCTCTTGCCGATGCCGTTCGGTCCAAGAATTGCCACGCGAGAGCCGGCTTCGACGGTCAGGTCAAGCTTCTCGAATAACGGTCCCTCATCGAAACGTTTGCTGATTTCTGTCGCTTCCACGGCGATGCGGCGCAGTGGCTTGTCCTGTTCAAAGCGAATAAACGGACTCACCCGGCTTGACGGCTTGATGTCCTCCAGCTTGATTTTCTCGAGCTGCCGGGCGCGCGAGGTGGCCTGCCGCGCTTTCGAGGCATTGGCTGAGAAGCGGCTGACGAATGACTGCAATTCAGCCATTTTGACCTTTTTCTTTGCATTGTCCGTATGCATGCGTTCACGTGCCTGGGTCGCAGCGGTCATGTATTCATCGTAGTTTCCCGGAAAGAGCTGCAGTTTGCCGTAGTCGAGATCCGCCATGTGCGTGCATACACTGTTCAGAAAGTGACGATCATGCGAAATGATCACCATGGTGGCCTTGCTGCCGTCGAGGAATTCCTCCAGCCAGCGAATGGTATTGATGTCGAGGTTGTTGGTCGGTTCGTCCAGGAGCAATACGTCCGGGTCAGAAAACAGCGCCTGTGCCAACAACACCCGTAATTTCCAGCCGGGCGCGATGGCGCTCATGGGCCCTTCGTGCTGCTCGACGGGGATACCGATTCCTTCCAGCAGTTCGCCGGCGCGTGATTCCGCGGAGTAGCCATCCAGCTCGGCGAATTCGACCTCAAGGTCAGCGACGAGCATGCCTTCGGCATCACTCATTGCGGCGAGCGAATAGAGTCTCTCGCGTTCCTGTTTCACCTCCCACAGCCGTTCGTAACCCATGATCACGGCATCGAGTACGCGGTAGTCCTCATACGCGAACTGGTCCTGGGAGAGTTGGCCGACGCGAATATTCGGGTCGGTAGATACATTGCCCGCGGTCGGCTCCAGTTCTCCGGACAGGATTTTCATCAAGGTTGACTTGCCGCAGCCATTCGCGCCGATCAGGCCATAGCGGTTGCCATTGCCGAATTTCACGGAAACGTTTTCAAACAAGGGTTTGGCGCCGAACTGAATCGACAAATTCGCTGTAGAAATCACAAGTGAGTACCGGGTAAGAGAGATGGATCGGCAGGCTGTGCGTGCCCTTACATCAGGCCAGGAGACTGGACGTGTCGGGGGGCTGCAGAGCCGGGCGGCCGTTCGGGCGGGCGCATGATAACAAAAAAGGCCTCGTTGCACAGGGAGCCATGGCGAATGTTTCGGCAACACGGCCCCGTTCGGCGAGGTATGATGCAGCGCCAGCCGGTGTGCTTTCCGGCCGGAACCTCCCCCGACTCAAGAGCCACACAATGTCTAACTCCACCGCCAGCTCCGGTACAGCCAGTTTTAGCGAGCTAAATCTCTCTCCTTCGATCACGAAAGCGCTGGATGATGTTGGCTACGAAGTACCAACGCCCATTCAGAGCCAGGCGATCCCGCAGCTGCTGCAAGGACTGGATTTGCTGGGCCACGCACCGACCGGCACCGGTAAAACGGCCGCATTCGCACTGCCGTTGTTGTCGCGCATTGACGTAAAAAACAAGGCCGTGCAAATACTGACGTTAACCCCGACCCGGGAGCTGGCCATTCAGGTGGCCGAGGCTTTTCAGCGTTACGCATCGCATATCAAGGGATTCCATGTACTGCCGATCTACGGTGGCCAGCCTTACACGGGACAGATTCACCAATTGAAGCGCGGTGTCCATGTGGTGGTCGGTACGCCAGGCCGCTTGATGGACCATATGCGAAAGGGGACATTAAAGCTGGGTGGCTTGCAGGCGCTGGTGCTGGACGAGGCCGATGAAATGCTGCGCATGGGATTCATCGATGAGGTCGAGTGGATCCTGGAACAGACGCCGCAGGATCGGCAGATGGCCTTGTTCTCCGCGACGATGCCCAAGCAAATCGAGCGCATCGCGCGTCGCTATCTGAATGATCCGCAGGAAATTTCGATCAAGGCACGAACGGCCACCGCCGAAACCATCCGGCAGCGCTACTGGCAGGTCAGCGGCGTGCACAAGCTTGATGCACTCACGCGAATTCTGGAAGTCGAACAGTTCGATGCTATTTTGATGTTCGTTCGGACCAAAACGGCGACGACTGAACTTGCCGAGCGCCTGGAGGCCAGAGGTTATGCCGCCGCGGCGATGAACGGTGACATGGCGCAGAACCACCGCGAGCAGACAGTCGAACGATTGAAGAAAGGTTCGCTGGACATTCTTGTCGCGACCGACGTTGCAGCGCGCGGACTCGATGTCGAGCGTATCAGTCATGTGATCAATTACGACATTCCTTATGACACGGAAGCCTATATCCATCGAATCGGTCGTACGGGTCGTGCCGGCCGAAAAGGCGACGCGATATTGTTTGTGGCACCGCGCGAACGGCGCATGCTCTACGCCATCGAAAAAGCGACGCGACAGAAAATCGAACAATTGGTGTTGCCTACCACGGAGACGGTCAACAACAAGCGTATTGCAGACTTCAAACAAAAGATTACCGACACACTGGCTGCCGGTGAGCTGGCATTCACGCAAGGCCTGGTTGAACAATATCGGCAGGAACACGATGTGCCGGCGGTAGAGATCGCCGCCGCACTGGCAAAAATGTCGATCGGTGACAAGCCTATGTTGCTGAGTGAAGATGCGAACCGGCCCGCACGGCGGCGAGACGAGGCGAAATCACGCTCGGAAAGCGGCAAACCTCCGCGCAGTCAGAAACGTCGCGACAAGCCACGACCGGAAGTGGATAAAGACAAAGAACGCTATCGCATTGAGGTGGGTCACAAACACGGCGTCAAGCCGGGCAACATCGTCGGTGCGATCGCCAATGAATCCGGATTGGACGGCGAGCATATCGGCCATATTGAAATCGACACCGACTTTAGCCTGGTGGATCTACCCGTCGGAATGCCACGTGATATTTTCATGGAGCTCAAGAAGGTAAGAGTATGCGGTGAGGCGATAAAAATTTCCCACTATAAGAAAGAACAGCATAAAAAAGAGCCGCATAAAAAGGAGCCGCATAGAAAGGAGCCGCATAGAAAGGAGCAGCCAGCGGGCAAGGGAAGGAGCAAACCGGCCGGCTCACCCGCCAGGAAAGGCAAGCCAGCCACGACATCAAAAGTCAAAGGTAGTGGCAGGTCTGGCGGAGCGGAAACGAAAAAGGCTAAGTCGAAATTATCGCTGAGCAAGAAAGACAGCAGCAAGGCGGGAAGAGATAAGGGGAAGAAGCGACGCCGCTAGCCCGGACTAGTCGCGACACTCCGGGCAGTAATCCTCTTTCTTGCGGCCGTACCGTGAACTCGTATCCCGCTGCGTCCAGCCTTTCTCGACAAGGATCTGACGCGCTTCGTAATTCTGTCGGACCGGAAGATTGATTCGCGTTCCACAACGATCACATTCGATTTGTATTCTGCTCACTTTGACTGAACTCCTTTCGCCGTCTTCTTCACCAGACTGCGGATGCTGGGCAGTATACCACCAGGTGCCGGAAGGAAATTTGACACGACGGCTTGGCTGCTGATGGATAGAACGAGTTCTCCATACGTGTTGAACCAGGAAATCCCAGCTGTCCGTCTTCCACCGCTACGAATACTTCCGGCGGCTTGCTATGGCGTGAAACCTACATGCCCTCTGGCGAGACAATGCTCAGGCCTGCTGGCAACGACAATGATCGTGGATTCACAGGGCACATCGCAGCGGGAGTTGAGGACACCCATCGATTTGTGGCTGAGCGGGAGTTGAGGACACCCATTGATCTGTGACTGCTTTCTCGTCTTTTCATGCAGAAACTGTTTCGATTTAGATGGGTGTGCTGAATTGTGTTCTATGATCTGGATGGCCGATTGTTCTCCGCAAGCGGGCCCTGGGGAAACGAGCTCTATACGTACGACGCACTCGATAATCTGCGGAAGCGTACGCTCCCGTCGCGAATCGTCAATATCGGTCGGAGTTGAGGACACCCATCGATTTGTGGTGGCTTTCTCGTCTTTTCATGCAGAAACTGTTTCGATTTAGATGGGTGTGCTGAATTGTGTTCTATGACCTGGATGGCCGATTGTTCTCCGCAAGCGGGCCCTGGGGAAACGAGCTCTATACGTACGACGCGCTCGATAATCTGCGGAAGCGTACGCTCCCGTCGCGAATCGTCAATATCGGTTACAGCGCTGCAAAAAATCAAGTGTCATCAGTGTCGGACACCGGCAAACCGACGCGAGCTTTCTCGCACGATTCACGCGGGAACGTCACCAACGACGGCAGATATACGTTTACTTACGACTGGAATAATCAACCAACCTCACTATCGGGTTCCGGCGTATCCGCGTCCCACACTTATGACGGAACAAAGAAGCGCGTCAAGTCAGTAGTCGATGACTCGACGACGTACTATGTCTATTCGGCGCTGGACGGAACAATAATCCTGAAGGACGAATCAACCGCCAACAAAGTCAGCGAGTATGCCTCGGCAGGACCGCTCGGGATACGTCTCGTGAACGGTTCTCCAACCTATGTTCATCGAGATCATCTTGGATCCCCTGTTGCTGCTACGAATACTTCCGGCGGCTTGCTATGGCGTGAAACCTACATGCCCTTTGGCGAGACAATGCTCAGCCCTGCTGGCAACGATGATGATCGTGGGTTCACAGGGCATATCGCCGATTCAGCCACCGGGCTTGCTATATGCAGGCACGTTACTACGATCCCATCATTGGGCGCTTTTTACAGACGGATCCGATTGGATATCGGGACCAAATAAACCAGTACGCTTATGTCGGAAATGATCCGATAAATGGGACCGACCCAACGGGGTTGTGTAAAGAAAAGGATGGGAAATGCTTCCTCACACCAGATGAGGTTGCAACAGCCATTGACAAAGTGAACCAGGCCAGCTCTTCGGAAAAGGTAGGCACAGCGATTGATGTATTCACTTCATTGCCGGACACTGCAGCAGTGACTGGGAGTACGATTCAGGACGGATTGGCCAATGCGGGGCAAAAACTTGATGGGACGACAAGTGAAATCATTGGAAGAATTGAGTCGATTTCGAAGTCAGGGTCGAAAGTTGAGATCTCAAGCTCACAGGTTACAGAAATTAGTGTAGGTAATGATGGCGATACAGTGATTATCCAAGACGAAGTGTCTTTTCTGGTCGGAAGCACCGACGGTAATCCCTCGATTCGCAAGATCAAGGGTATAACTGCAGGAAAAGGTGTGAAAGTTAGCGTGAAAAAGATAACAGCGGTGGACGGTGGCATTGATGGATCTGCAAAGAAGGGATTTGTTCCGTTCCCGACGAGGCACTTCCCTCTTTAGGACGACTGAGCGATTTTGGTGGTGGAAATTCATTGAAGTATTATGCAATTCTTATTGGCATCGCTCTTTGCTTGTCGGCTTGTGCTGAGATGCGATCGTCAGTACCCCGAAAAGAATTGAATTTAGCATGTGATCTCATCACTAAAAACGCGCGCGGTGATATCGATCCTGTACCTTCGCTAGATGGCCGGTATGTTGCCTATCGCCGAATGACAGATGAAAGTCCGGTAATTGGCGAACTTCACTTGTCTCGTCTTGAACAACCTGCAAAATCAACCGCCCTGTTGAAAGCGGGGGAGTTTTATGGAGGCGCAAGTTGGTCGCCGGATAGCAATTGGATAAGCTATACCGTTTTTGAGAAAAAGAGTGCTGAATCGATGCTTGTCAAGAAGAGCATCTACAAAATTAACATACACACACGCGAAAAGATTCGATTGGTAGATGGCTGGACGATTTCGGGCAGTGTGGGTGAGTACACAAGTTGGACCGCCAGAAACGAAGTTGTTTTCGCAACGGCAGATGCATTCTATACGATTGATGCCGAAGGCGGTTCCCCAAAGAAGACATCTGTAAGGAACCAATCGTTACCAGAGGAACCTCAGCATTTGGCCGCTGATTCAGTCGGTACTTTGATCGCGTTTAGTATTGATACTCGCGACTATGATGATCAATATTTACGATCTAGTTTCGGGATTTGGATTGCAAATCTTGATTCCGGCCAGCTTGTAAGACTAACTCGTGATTCGCCTGATACCTTTCCAGTTTGGCGTAATGACGATACGATATTGTTCTTGCGCGAGTTACCCGAGCGAAAAACGATATCCCTGTTCGCACTATCGCCTTCAACCGGAACTGTTGAGCCAGTCGAGCATGAAGGAATCCTGTTTTCGTTAGCACAAGCACCGCATCAAAAGTTTGTGTATACAGCCACGGCTCCGACTTTTGATTTGTCGGGTGACGACTTAAATTTGTTTAGGGGATTTTCGATTGCAAAATGCAGGTTATTAGAACGAAGATAAGGACAGGCACAATTTGTGATCACGGCCGAACGAGCAACCATTCCCGATGAATCTGGTCGATTGCCGGCCATAGGCGTATCGGTGATTGAAACTACGATTGAAATCGTCAGGCGAGGGAGTTGAGGACACCCATCGATTTGTGGCTACTTTCTCGTCTTTTCATGCAGAAACTGTTTCAATCTTGAGGGGTGTCCTGAATTGTGCTAACAGCCATTCCGGAAAATTCGGAAAAGTGTTCACTTAAAACCAGAATCAGTGTTCACGTTCGTCCAGAACAGGTGTTCATATTGAACCGGAATGGGTGTTCACTTTGCGTCAGAATATGCTAGGTGACGTCTTGACGTTATAGCGTTATATCGCTAACATTCCAATATGACTGAATCCACACAAAAGCGGGCAACTGTTTATTTTGACCCCTACCTTCATAGAGCACTGCGTTTGAAAGCGGCGGAGACCGACAGCAGTGTTTCCGAGCTTGTGAATGACGCTGTTCGGGAAGCTTTGGCAGAGGATGCCGATGATCTGGCCGCATTCGAAGATCGTAGTAAAGAACCTGAGCTGATATTTGAAGATGTCGTAAAAGATTTGAAACGACGTGGAAAAATATAAGCTCAGGATAAAAACATCAGCGGCAAAAGAACTGGAAGCTATTTCTCGCAAGGCTGACCGGCAACGAATCGTCGCTCGGATTAAGGCGTTAGCGGACAACCCGAGACCTGCCGGGTGCAAGAAACTATCTGGCTCTGAGCGTTATCGAATTCGCCAGGGTCCCTATCGTATAGTCTATGCCATTGAAGAACAGCAGCTGATTGTCTATGTCGTCAAAATTGGTGATCGAAAGAGTGTTTACCGAGCCCTGTAACCAGGCGATGCGAGGCGTTATGAGTGGGAATTGAGGATACCCATCGAATTGTGGCTACTGTCTCGTCTTTTCACGCAGAAACTGTTTCAATCTTGATGGCTGTCCTGAATCGGGTCACCAAAACGATCACATTCAATTCGTAATCTGCTCACTTTGACTGAACTCCTGTCGCCGTCTTTTTCACTGATTGTGGATGCTCGGCAGCATACTCCACCAGGTCCCATAAATTGCCGTACAGATCGGCGAATACCGCGACGGTGCCGTATACCGCTTCAGTGGGCTCTCTGACAAATTCGATTCCTTGCGCGAGCATATTCTTGTAGTCGCGCCAAAAGTCGTCCGTGGCAAGGAATAGAAAAACTCTACCGCCTGACTGATCGCCGATAAACGCTTCCTGTCGTCTGGATGACGCGCGCGCAAGCAACAGCGTGGTGCCGTCGGAATCGGGTGGAGCCACCACCACCCAGCGCTTGTCTTGCTCTGGTTGATAGGTATCTTCGACAAGCCTGAACCGGAGTTTCTGCGTGTAGAACGCTATCGCTTCGTCGTAGTCCCTGACGACGAGGGCAATATGTCCAATGGATTGTTTCATTGATTACGATCTCCTGATCGCGTTGGCGAATTCGAAGATTTACAAATGTCCCGCGCCCGACCGGGCGACAAAATCGCCATTGATCAGGGTTTTTGTTGCGCCGCCAACCCATACAGTCCCACTGCCGTCCTGGCTGATTTCGATGCGGCCCGCGTGTCCCACACAAGCACCCTGCGTTGCGGTGTACGGGGCGGTTGCGCGTCCGGTCTCGAGCAACCACTGGCCAATCGAAGCATTCAGGCTGCCCGTCACCGGATCTTCGCGCATGGCGCCCTGGTGATCCGAGTAGATAGCGCGCAACTCAAATGCTGCGTCTTCGTCTTTGCTATACGGGCCTACGACACCGATGTCGATCTGCGTCGGAAAGTCACGCCGTGGTTCGATGTCGAGCACGGTCTGGGCGCTGTCGAGCAACACGGCGACCCAGCCCGGGCCGTTGTCCACCCATCGCGAATCGACGATGATGTCGCGGTCTATCTGCAGTGCGCTGGCGATCCTGTCGAGATCAGTATCGTCCACTGG
>JAADHU010000014.1 GCA_013151645.1 Gammaproteobacteria bacterium
GGTTTTGCTCGAATACCGGAGCGACTATCAGGTCCGCGCACTGGACATAGGCCACATCCTCACCTTCGATACGAAACTGCCGTAACACACCTTCATCGTAAGCGACGAATCGCCGCTCACCGTTTGTGTCAATCTCGATCGACTGCACCGGCGTATTTCCGGATATGATCGTGAAGCGGCACTCAATATCGTGTCCTTCAAGGCGCTTGCGAACCTGGTCGGCGGCGGCATCGTCTCCCAGCGGCGCGATAAGTTGCAGCCTGTCTTCGTGAGCGAAGCAGGTTCGTGCCTGCAGCGCGAAGTTGGCGGTGATGCCGCCCACTCGCCGCTCGTCAGACGAAACGTAGTGATCGATACCGCAATCGCCGACACAAACAATGTTCACGCTCGCGCCCTCTCTACTTCAGCCATAAGCCGTTGCAGCGCGGTTCGGTCGACTCGCCGATTCTCCATCAGAGCCGTTCCTACTATCGCGCCTTCACACCCCCTTAGAAGCGTCGCCGCATTGCTGGCGGCCAGGCCACTGCCAATGAGTACCGGCACATCGAGACCGCTGGCGGTGACGCCCTCCCGCGCCTGGCGTAACGCCTCAATCGTTGGTGCATCACCGGTTTCGTCGCCGGTAACGATGATCGCATCGGCCCCTTTGAGGCACGCCAGTTGTGCGGAGTCCTGCAGCGAGCGTTTTTCAAGCATCGTTGCATATTTTACCTGAACGTCGGCCAGGATCAGAACGTCAGTGGCGTCGATTGCCTGCCGGTACCGGATCAGCCCCTCCGCGTCGATCGCAAATTCGCCATATTGCGGTCGCATCATCCGGTCGACGAAATAGTCCGTGCGAATAAAACGGGCGCCACAGGATCTGGCTACATCAAGGGAAGCCTTCGGGTCGTTCAACAGGATTTCGCACCCCACAACGAAGCCTTCGGCCGCCTGCGAAACATGGCTCGTGATCGTTGTCATTGCATCTATTGTTACAGCTTTCGCCAGCACGCGATGCGGTCGGTCATATTCGTTCTCGATCAGGATGCCATCGACACCACCGCCCTGTAGTACGCACAGATCGTCCAGCGCGTGCGCACATAATGCATCGATGCCGGGTGAGTCCGGATAGTCGGGCAGCGGCGGCAGGTGGCTCAGGCCAAGGATAATTTTCCGGCCGGTGAATAATTCGGAAAAACGACTCAACCGTTTTTCTCCGGCGCATGCTTCATCAGTACACGGTAAACGGGAACGCCGGCTAAAGTCAGGGCGACGCCAATGAGGCTGTCAAGCGGGTTGTAGACAACGGCGGCGATCAAGAAAAGCGTCATGACGGCAATAAAAACGCCTGGAAGCAATGGGAACAGCGGCATGCGCCAGGCACCCGGTCCCGATAATTTCGGGCGCAGTCGAAATATGGAGGAAACCATCAGGATATTCATAAACTGAAACGGCACCACGAAAAAACTGACGATGCGCGAAAACGAACCGAACAGAAACAGTGCCGCAATCGCGAAGACACAGGCAAACAGGATCGCGCCTGAAGGAACGGAGCCTCGTTCTGACAGTTTTCCCAGTACGTTAAAAAAAGGTGCCATGCGCGTCGTGGCCGCATGCGGTACGTATTCCGAAGCGGCCGCATAAAAAAGACGTGGCAACGTCATAATCAGACCGCCGAGCGCCCCAAATATGGACACCCACATCAATACACTCAGCGCATTCCCGCCAGCGTGCCCGAAGGCTGCATTTGCCACCGTGCTGGCAACGAGGGTCGGGTTGGCACGCATTGCGTCCAAAGGCATCACGCGAAGAAACGTGTAGTTGACTAACAGATAGATAATCGTAATGAAAACGACACCGAGGCCCATGGCAAGCGGGAAATTGCGTGTCGGATTCTGGACTTCGCCGGCAACATTCGATGCATCAATCCAGCCATCGTAGGTAAACAGGACGATTGCTACGCCGAGCCCGACGAGGCGCAAGAAATCGAACAAGCCATCGCCGCTCACAGTGTTCGCGATTGGCATAGTATTTTCGGCAGGCGCAGCGAGGAACAATCCGCCCGCGATCAATGCTGACAGACCGACAACTTTTATCGCGGTCAAGGTAATTTGCACGCGGCCTCCCCATTCGACACCCCGCAGATTGACGAGCGCAAAAAAACCGATGGCCGCTACCGCCCAGACCATCTGCATGCCGGGTGAGCCGCTGCCGAATACCTGGTTGGCCAATTCCCCGAAAAGAACCGCGACACCGGCAATCGCGCCAGGACCACTGACCAGCACCATCATCCAGGCTTGCATAAAGCCGGCGAACGGACCGTAAGCTTCGGTCAGCGCGTGATAGCCGACGCCGGAGCGGGGTAATAACCCCGCCAATTCGGCCAGTGTCAAAGCGCCGCAAAGGGTGATGATGCCGCACAGTGACCAGAAGACGTACACCTGCCATTCCGCCGTTGCCACTGCGGCAAGTTCCCCGGGGGTGAAGAAGATACCCGAGCCGATCATGTCGCCCATCACAATGGCAAGAACGGTAAACAGTCCAAGTCTTCTTTGTAACGCCACAGAAACCACTGTGCTGCCCGGTTTCGAACCGAAGGCAGGCCCCCTATGCAGGCAGCGGCGAGACGCCGGCGAAGTAGGGGTGCAGGGCGATTAAAACCAGAAAGACGACCGCGCCGATGGTTGCACCGATG
Organism: Gammaproteobacteria bacterium; assembly: GCA_013151645.1. Taxonomy (GTDB): domain Bacteria; phylum Pseudomonadota; class Gammaproteobacteria; order Steroidobacterales; family Woeseiaceae; genus JAADHU01. The sequence continues at coordinate 2,678 of JAADHU010000014.1, forward strand.
GCCTCATTCTTGAGCGACGCTCGCTCGGGTTTGATCCACACACCCTCGCGGTGGTTAATAAGGGACATTTGGATCGCGGCCCACAAACCAAGACCGCCAAACAATACCAGCGAGCGTGAATCACCATTGGCCGCAATATGCGCGATTGCCCAGAAAAGCATGCCGGTCAACTGTGGATGACGGATGACCCGCTTGATGTTCGTTCTCGCATGAGCGGCGCCGAACAATACGACGGCGACAAACATCAAGAGAAAGGCGAAATTGGACCCCCAGCTGCGCGGCACATAAAGCACCACCGGCACTGAGGAACGCCAGCCGGCGATAATCATGATGAGTGCGGCAAGCACCACCAGCGCAAATACGCCCCGGTACGGTTTTTCCCCGATCGCGGCAATCAATCTGCTACGCAATCCCGGCAAGATGGTTGGCACGAAATGTATCGCCGCCCAAAGTACTATCCCACATACTAGCCATATCATCGTTGCTATCCTTGTTCTTATTAGAGGATACCGGCCTTGCCATTATACAGACTCCGTGCTTGAGGGAGCGAAAGCACGCGCAACGAACCCGCCAGCGCAACGGTATACTTCAAGAAAAACCGGAAATCTTTGAATCACTATGGACATGCAAACCATCGATGCCCGCCAGGTAGCGGCCGGGTTACCCTACGATCAGCTGATTGGCGCGCTCGCCGATGCGTTCCGCGACGGTGCAGTCACGCCGCATCGCACACGCCACACCATCGAGACGGAAGGTGGCCAGGATGGCACGCTGCTGCTGATGCCAGCCTGGCGGCCCGGCCGACATGTGGGCGTCAAGATCGCAACCGTATTCCCGGACAATGCCGGTAAGAATCAAGCTACCGTTCAGGCCAGCTATTTCCTGCTGGACGCCGTCACCGGATCGCCTCGAGCGCTGCTGGATGGCGCTGAACTCACGCTACGCCGTACGGCCTGTGCCTCGGCACTGGCCGCCCGTTACCTTGCCCGCAAAGACTCAAGGGTCCTGCTTATGGTTGGTGCTGGCAATCTGGCACCCCACCTCATCGCCGCCCACTCAACGGAGCGACCGCTTGAACGGATCCTGATCTGGGCGCGCCGCGAAGAGGCTGCACATGAGCTTGCCAGCACCGTTCAGGCGGGCCATCAGGAGGTTCACGTGGTGACGAATCTCGAAGCGGCGGTGCACCAGGCCGATATCGTCTCGTGTGCAACACTGGCTTCCGAACCGCTAATTCGCGGTGAGTGGCTCAGTGCGGGCCAGCACCTCGATCTTGTCGGTGCTTATACACCCAACATGCGTGAGGCAGATGGCGAGGCTCTGAGACGCGCCCGAGTATTTGTGGATACTTATGCCGGTGCGTTAGCAGAGTCCGGCGAAGTCATACAGGCGATCGAGAAGGGCTTCCTGAGTCGCTCCGATATCGTTGCCGATCTTGCCGAGCTCGTTCAAGGCAGCGCTGCAGGTCGCGAAACCGAAGATGACATCACCTTGTTCAAGTCCGTGGGCACGGCACTGGAAGATCTTGCCGCTGCCGAACTGGTTCTTCGAAACAGATGACGCTACGGCATCTTACGGATATCGGGCACGAGCAGTCTGTTGAAAAAACCATCCAGGGTATTTTCGACACCGTGCTTCAAAAAAACGTGGTGTTCGATGTGCTCACAGCCAGTCAAAAAAACGAGTTTTTCAACAGGTCGCTAGACCTTCAATCCTAAAACGTGAAGAATCCCCGCACTGGAATCAACCGCCGTCCACAAGAACCCGCAGAAATAGATGAACGAAACAAAATCGATACTACGGCTAAGAAAAAAGCACGCGGCCGATCCTCAGCAGTCCGTGGCGAAAATTGACGCACAAGCGCTGCTCGACGAACAATCGCTATCGCGCGCTACGCTCGGCGCCCTGTTTGCCCTCGTAATCGTGAACGCTTTGTGGGTCTATTTTTCCCTGCTCTTCGATCGATTCTACCCTTGGGGGTCGATTATTCAGGGCTTCATGATCGGAAGGGCCGTGCGCCATTTCGGCAAAGGCATCAATTGGCGATTCCCGCTGCTCGCCGCCGTCTTTGCCTTTGCCGGAGCATTAATCGGCAGTTTCGTCGTTTCGCTTAACCTGACGGCACGCGAATTCAGCACCAGCGCCTTTGCGCTGGTCAACGAGGTATCGTGGTATACGATCGAAACGTTCATGACGCGAGACTTTGGCCGGGTCGGTCTTATCTACGCGCTGACCGCTGCTGTGCTGGCGGCTTTTTTCGCCAATCGGCGGCTCGATCAGTACGCCGAAGTGGCGCTGCGAAAAAGGCAAGGAAGAAACCCGAAATGACCGCCAATATCGAAACGCAGGCATTGTTTACCGCGTGAATATCTACGTTGCCAATCTCGCCTATGGACTGACAGACGCAGATTTGCGCGCAGTGTTCACACCGTTTGGTGACGTAGAATCGGCACGAATCATTTATGATCAGGTCAGCGGTCGCTCGCGGGGTTTCGGCTTCGTGGAAATGGCGAGCCGCGGTGAGGCCGAAGCAGCCATCGTGGCGTTGGGCCAAACCGATTTGCAGGGCCGCAAGCTGCGCTTGAGCGAAGCACAAAACCGGTCACGAAATTTCGTACCACTACATGCAGAAATGCCCGCTAATGAGGAAAACGACGAATGAATTCCGGACAAGTCGACTATTTTTTTGACTACGTGAGTGCCTATTCCTACCTGGTCAACGGACAGGTTGAAAAGCTTGAGGGAGCAAAGGTGATCTATCGCCCGATGTTGCTGGGCGCGGTTATGCAGGCTACGGGCAATCGCCCGCCGGGTGCCGTCGCGGTCAAGGGCAAGTACCTGCTAGCGGATCTGAAGCGGTGGGCGAAACGTTACGGCATTCCACTTCGCTTCAATTCGGTTTTTCCACAAAACACGATGAAAGCACTTCGGCTTTCCATCGCGGCACAAAGACGCGGTGTATTCCATGAAATTCATCCGGCATTTTTCGAGGCGATGTTCGTACATGACCTGGATTTGAGCGACTCGGATGTCCTGGCAAAGATTATTTCAGACGCGGGACTCGATGCAGGGGTATTGATGAGCGATATCGAGAGCGAATCGATAAAAGACGAGCTCAAGAAAAACACGGAAGAAGCCATTCGCCGGGGTACATTCGGAGCGCCGACGTTCTTTGTGGGCGACGAAATGTTTTTTGGCAATGACCGACTGGAGTTTATTCAGGAAGCACTGCAACGTGACGATTGATGGCCCGCTACTGAGCCGGTCTTCAGGCCGTTAGTGCTTTTCGAGTGTCGGTATAATTTTCCGGTAAGGCAGCGAGTTGCGAGGCAACCAGTTCGTCAACCTCGATGGTTGTATCACTGTCGCTGACAAAAACCGGCGGGTTTCGCCGCAGCAGGCCCCAGTCCCCGGACTTAAGCACTCTCATCAAATGCGCCAGGTTATTCCTGATCGAATCGACATAGGGATTCTGCCCGTCATATAACGTTTCTATATATCGGTACGCGCGATTAAATTTTTTCTGTAGACGTTCTCGAGATACTTGTTCGTAAAACGAGGGCGTCTGTTTCAGTAGATCGATTCCCGACTCATATCGGACGGTGAATTGCCCTGGTTTCGCCTGTTCAATCGCAATGCCGCCCAGAACAAACTCCTTGTAAAGTCGATCACGACATTTTTCAAGATAACAGCGATCTGCGAGCTGCGCAATCAAATCGGCCGTTCCCAGCAGGTGTCCGCAAATGGCATCGCGCGGATCGTCCAGCTCGATGCTATCGAGGTCGACTTCGTAGCCGGTGAAATGCACGATGATACTGGCGACAGCAATATCCCTCGCCAGACCGAGATCCGGCAGATAACCGCGCAGGAAGTCCGCACTTCGTGACACGTGCTGTAACGTAAACACCGCTCCGTTCTGGAAGCCCTTGTCCCGCTCTGCATGTCGGATGTAACCGGAATCGTGAAACAGTGCCGTAATGATGACCATTTGCGCGCGCTGAGCGCCCAATCGATCGTCGGGTTCGACCGATCTCTCGTACCCGGCGACCAGGCGTGCCAGTGCCAGCGCCATATCGAGCGTGTGCTGCATGTCATGATACGTCGTATCGCAACCCACGTAGCCGGGATAGCGACCGGTAAACAGGCGCTCAAAATCGTAGAAGGCGAGCCACAACGAATCAAACGAGGCACCGGCAAACGAGGCGTCAAACAATTCGCGCACAGCCTCGCGGACGGCGGCAGGACTGCTGACCTGTACGGTATCGGTGACGTCGAAATCGTTGCGTCGATCCTGCGACATAATGCGCGTCTTCTTCTTATTTTTGTAGGTGCTCAACGCACGCAGGTTGGCAACGGCATATCTCCGCTGGTTCTCGTTATTCACCACGAGCCTGCATTTCGCCGATTCACCGCGTTGCGCCGGAACATCGGATAAACATGATACACCGCAATGCCCCCCGGCTTCGCTGCCAATTCAACAATAAGCCTGCAAAAATCTGTCGGTTCCTGCCAGGTCGTGGCGCCCGCACCGCGGGAGACGCTCCAGCAAGGGGCCCTGCTGACGTTCGACCACCATCATCCAGAGGGTTCCCTAAAGATCGAATTCCGCGATAACGGGTGTGTGGTCTGACGGCCGCTCCCAGGTTCTTGGTTCGCGGTCGACGTAGCACGCGCTACACTTTTCCGCTAACGCCGTACTGGCCAGAATCAGATCGATGCGCAGTCCGGCATTGCGCCGAAATCCCGCGGCGCGATAATCCCACCAGCTGAATACTTTCTCTTTCTGATCGAACTGCCGAAAAACATCGACCAGTCCCAAGCCGATGATGTCGCGCAGGGCCCTGCGCTCGGCCGGGCTGCAGAGAATACCTTCCCCCCACTGTTCGGGGTTATGCACGTCGCGATCGTCGGGGGCGATATTGAAGTCGCCGAGGACGACAAGATACTCATGCGCTTTGAGTTCGGTGGTCAGAAACTCCTTCAGGGCCGCAAGCCACTCGAGTTTGTACTGGTACTTTTCGGAGCCGACGCTCTGACCATTCGGAATATACAGGTTGATTACGCGTACGCCATCGATGGTGGTCGCCAGGATACGGCGTTGCGGATCGTCGAAACCCGGGAAATCGGTCAGCGGATCCGTCGGTGGCTGGCGGCTGGCGATGGCGACACCGTTGTACGTTTTCTGACCGCTGGCGATGGATTGATAGCCGTCTTCGGCGAACGCCTCGCTATCGAAAGCCTCGGTAACCTGCTTGATCTCCTGCAGTACCAGAACGTCCGGGGAGGCGCTGCGGAGCCACTCGCGTACGTGGCCAAGCCGAACATTCAGCGAGTTGACGTTCCATGTCGCGATTTTCACGCGGCCTTGCCGATCCCGCTGTGTCGAAGCAGCGCATCAAGCTGCGGCTTGCGGCCGCGGAAGGCGACAAAGGCATCCATGATGTCGCGACTGCCGCCGATTTCCAGGATTTCTTCGCGAAACCTCGTCGCCGTATTCGAATCGAACAAGCCGCTTTCCTCAAACGCCGAGAAAGCATCGGCCGCCAGGACCTCGGCCCATTTGTAACTGTAATATCCGGCGGCATATCCACCGGCAAATATGTGCGAAAAGCTCATCGGAAAGCGGTTGAACTCAGGGTGTTGGATCAGTGCGACATCATCGCGTACCCGTTGCAACACTTCCATCGTGCGCGCTCCCTGATCCGCCTGATAGTCCGCGTGGATACGGAAATCGAACAAAGCAAATTCCAGTTGCCTGAACATAGCGAGCGCGGCACCACACTTGCGGCTATCCAGAAGTCGGTCAAAAATATCTTCGGGCAGGGGCTCCCCGGTTTCGACATGCCGGGATGTCTTACTGAGAACCTCGTAGCTCCATGCAAAGTTTTCCATAAACTGGCTCGGTAACTCGACGGCATCCCAGGGCACACCGTTGATGCCGGCGACACTGGGGTAATCCACGCGCGTTAGCAGATGATGCAGCATGTGTCCGAATTCATGGAACAAGGTAATGACATCAACGTGGGTCAGCAGTGACACGCCGTCACTGTCCGGGGGTGGAAAATTGCACACGAGATAACCTACGGGTTCGATTTTCTCACCCGAAAGGTTCTTGCGAACGACGCATTCGTCAATCCAGGCACCGCTTCTTTTGCCGCTGCGGGCAAACAGGTCGGTGTAGAAGCCGCCGATGAGCATTTCCTCGCTGTCATGCACTTCGAAGTATTGAACGGTCTCGTGCCAGCCAGGCACGGATTCAACGACCCGGAGCGTGACACCATAAAGCTGATTCGCAAGATCAAACAGACCCTTCTGCACGTGATCGACCGGAAAATACCGACGCAGCAACTCATCGGATACCGAAAAACGTTCACACTTCAGTTTCTCGAGATAGTAGGACGTATCCCATGCCTGCAGCGGTTCGTCGGCCATTTCCCGCAGCGCTTCCAGTTCTGCTTCGGCGCCGGGCCGTGTTCTGTCGACAAGATTCGTCAGGAACTCGAGCACCTCGCCGGTCGTCGACGCCATTTTGGTGGCCAGGGAGTAGTCGGCATAATTGTCGAAGCCCACCAGCCGGGCCAGCTTATGTCGAAGTGACAGAATCGTTTCGATGTTCTCGTGGTTGTCCCATTCCGGCTTTGTAGCGCGGTTCGATGCCCGCGTAGCCCACGCGGTGTAGAAAGTCTTGCGCAACTCGCGATCGTCTGCGTGGGTTACAACCGCCTGGTAGGTAGGGTAATCGAGCGTTAGCCACCAGCCCGCGTGTTCCTGCGCGGCGGCATCGGTTTTGGCGCGGTTCAGAACGGATGCTGGCAGGCCCGCAAGCACGCGCTCATCATCGACATGCAGATGCCACGCGTCAGTCGAGTCCTGCACATTTTGCTCAAAGAGCGCCTGCGTCAGTGCGAGTTGTTGTCTGGCTGCGCGGAACGCCTGTTTCTTTTCTGTGGAAAGCTCAACGCCGGCAAGACGAAAATCGCGCAGGGCATTGCTAACCACCGCCTGGCTCGCGGACGTCGCATCGTCCGGCATCGATTCCGAAATTTTTTCGAAGGCCCGTTGTAGTTTTGAGTTTTGTGATAACTCAGTGCCATGTGCGGTCAATAATGGCAGACAGGCATTGTAGGCATCACGCCAGCCAGGGTCGCCAAGCACGCTTTGCAAGTGGCCGACGGGCGACCATACCCTGCAGAGTTCATGGTCCATCTCTTCGAGTGGCGTGACCAGGGAATCAAAACTTGTGGCGTCTGGACTATCAAGGAGTGCCGCGAGCTTTTGACGGTGCTCTGCGATAAGCTTTCGCAGTGCTGGCTCCGCGTGCTCGGGTGTCAGTTCTGCAAAGCGAGGTAACGCGGATGTGTCCAGTAATGGGTTGGTCATAATGTTGGCGGCCCTCCTTGCGCTGCAGGATAGTATCACAGGAAACGGGCCTATCGGACCAGATTCGGCCCGGGCAAACAGGAGAGGACAGATTGGTGGGTGAACGTTTTGATCTGATTGTCATTGGCGGCGGCAGCGGCGGTCTCGCTCATGCTCAACGCGCAGCGGAGTACGGTGCAAAGGCGGCGGTAATCGAAAGTGCCCCGCTGGGCGGTACTTGCGTCAACGTTGGTTGCGTGCCGAAAAAAATCATGTGGTACGCCGCAGGTCACGCGCACCACGCAAAGCTTGCAGAGGACTTCGGCTTCGACATCGCGGTCACTCGTCACGACTGGGCCGCTTTGAAACAGCGGCGCGATGCTTACGTAAAGCGCCTGAATGGTATTTATGAAACCAACCTGGACAAGCGCGGCGTCACCTTGATTCGTGGCTATGGCCAGATCGTTGATCGTCACACGGTTCGTGTTGGCGAACAGAAACATACGGCCGACCGCCTCGTGATAGCGACCGGTGGCAAACCGATCGTGCCACACATTCACGGCGCCGAGTTCGGTATCACGTCCGATGGGTTCTTCGAGTTGGGTGATCGCCCAAAACGTGTTGCGCTCATTGGCAGCGGCTATATTGCTGTCGAGTTTGCGGGCATGTTCTCGGCACTGGGTTCCGATGTCACGATCCTGGTACGCAAAGACGGCGTACTGCGAAATTTCGATGCGCTGATGCGCGAGGAGTTACAGCAATCGTTTGTGCGCGAAAATATTCAGCTCGAAACAGGTGTCGTTCCGCATGCAATCGAAAAGTCCGACGACGGCCTTCGTTTGCATGCCGAGGACGGCCGTGAATTCGGTGCTTACGATTGTATTGTGTGGGCGGTCGGTCGCGCACCGAACACCGAGGATCTGAACGCCGAGGGAGCGCTGCTCGAACTCGATGGCTACGGTTTCATACCGGTGGATGACTACCAGCAGACGAACGTGGAGAATATTTTCGCGCTGGGTGACGTAACCGGTAAAGATGCGTTGACACCGGTTGCCATTGCGGCGGGTCGCCGACTCGCAGACAGGCTGTATGGCGGCATGACAGATCGACGGCTCGAATATCACACCATTCCGTCAGTGGTTTTCAGCCATCCCCCCATCGGTTCGGTGGGCTTGACCGAGGATGAAGCGCGGCAGCAAAACGGCGACGAGGTGACGGTCTATACATCCCGCTTCTCACCAATGATGTATGCACTTGGCGAGCATAAAGTGCCCTCGGCGATGAAGCTGATCACGGTGGGCGCCGACGAAAGAGTGGTCGGCTGTCATGTGATCGGCGACGGCGCCGACGAAATGATGCAGGGTTTTGCCGTCGCGGTGCGTATGGGGGCGACGAAAAAAGACTTCGATGACACGGTCGCCATTCACCCGACGAGCGCGGAAGAGCTTGTTACTATGCGGTGATGGTCAGCTGTTTGAGCACGGGCGCGGTGTCAGGCATTGTCCCTCGCCACAGCTTGAACGATTCGGCGGCCTGCTCTACCAGCATGCCCCAGCCCATCACCGAACGAGCGGCGCCGTGGGCGGCCGCCCACTGGCTAAAAGGCGTCGGGTTCAGGCCGTAGGACAAATCGTAGCACTGCGTGAGCGCGCTTACGGCCTCTTCGGGGTAGGGTGGTATTTGCCCCTTAAGTCCCGCGGAGGTTGCGTTGATGATCAATTGGTATTCGGTACCACTGAAATCGTCTTCGAAGCGACAGGCGGTGACGGGTCCCCAGGCGCCAAAGTGATCCGCCAGGCCCGTTGCGCGCGATAGCGTGCGGTTGGCGATGGTGATCGACGCTGGTTTGGCGGTGAGCAACGGCTGCACAATGCCGCGCGTCGCCCCGCCCGCGCCGAGAATCAGAATGTTGGATTCTTCGAGCCGCAGGCCCAGGTTTTGCTGCAGGTCACGCATTAGTCCAACACCGTCGGTGTTGTCACCAAAAATCGCATCGTTATCGAAAACGAGCGTATTGACCGCGCCCGCACTGCTGGCGCGGTCGCTGAGTGTATCGGCCAGGCGAGCGGCCTCACCTTTGTGTGGCACGGTCACGTTGAGGCCCTTGCCGCCGGTGCGCTGAAATTGTCGCACCGCACTTTCGAGTTTTTCGGGCGGTACCTGCAACAATTCGTATTGGATATTCTGCGCTGTCTGTAATGCGAACAGCCGATGAATGACGGGCGAGCGACTGTGGGACACGGGGTAACCCATCACGCCGTAGCGATCCACGCTGCTCACCATCCGTTGTTTACTCCTGCATCCAGCGCGCCGCTTGCAGCGCAAAATACGTCAATATAGCGCTGGCACCCGCTCGTTTGATGGCGACCAACGATTCGAGCACCACGGCCCTTTCATCCAGCCAGCCTTTACTGCCAGCCGCACGCAGCATCGCATACTCGCCGCTGACCTGGTAGGCAAAAGTCGGTACGCCGAAGCGGTCACGCACGCGTCGAACGATATCGAGGTACGGCATGGCCGGTTTTACCATCACAATGTCCGCGCCCTCGGCCAGGTCGAGCGCTATTTCGCGCAGTGCTTCGTCGGAATTGGCGGGATCCATCTGGTAGCTGTGTTTGTCACCGCCGCCCAGGTTGCCGGCCGAACCGACCGCATCGCGAAACGGCCCGTAAAAAGAAGAGGCATATTTTGCCGCATAGGCAAGAATGAGCGTGTTGTGCGAGCCCTGTGTTTCCAGCGCATTGCGAATCGCGCCGATACGACCGTCCATCATGTCCGAGGGAGCGACTACGTCAGCGCCGGCCACGGCATGCGACAGCGCCTGGCGAACCAGCATCGCTACGGTGACATCATTGAGAACATAACCGTCGTCATCGATGATGCCATCTTGTCCGTGCGTCGTGTAAGGGTCGAGTGCAACGTCGGTTATTACCGTAAGTTCCGGATACTCCGCTTTGAGCGCCTTAACCGTACGCTGCACGAGGCCGTCCGGGTTGCAGCATTCCGCGGCATCCAGGCTTTTCCTGTCGGCGTCGACGACCGGAAACAACGCCAGCGCCGGAATGCCCAGTGCGACGGCCTCACCCGCTTGTTTGAGTAGGCCGTCGATGCTGTGCCGCTGGATACCGGGCATGGAATCGATCGATTCCGCGCGTCCTTCGCCCTCAAGAACGAAAACGGGATAAATCAAATCACTCGGGCTGAGCGCGGTTTCGGCGACCAGACGACGCAATGACGCGCTGCGACGGGTACGGCGCATGCGAATGGCAGGGAACTGTGGCGTACTGGAATCACTCATAGTGTGCATTATCTATAAGAAAGCTTGGATTTTCGCTGTATTTCGGTAGGGTTTCCACGCCTGAATCACAAAAAGTCGAATATCGGGTAATAATTTTCGCAGAGGGTAGGTCTTCTCGTATGAACAGCAGCTATGCGCACGATGCTCGAACCGGGCGCTTTAACCGGCTCGTTGGCGTGCTACACAAGGATATGTACCGCTATGCGGCCTGGCTGAGCCGGGATCCGAGTATCGCCGAAGAGGTTGTTCAGGAAGCGTTAATGCGAGCCTGGAAGTCGCTGGATGCACTTCGGGAGGATGACGCCGCCAAGCAATGGCTGATGACGATTGTTCGCCGTGAAAATGCGCGCTATTTCGAGAGAAAACGGCTCGAAACGGTGGACATCGACAGTTTGACGCCCGCACAGGCGGCCATGCTCGTCGAAGGGGACGATGCGGAGCTGAATTTGCTTCGAGAGGCCATTTACAGACTCGACGACGATTATCGCGAACCGCTGGTGTTACAGGTCCTGATGGGGCACAGCACCCGGGAGATCGCGGAGTTGATGGGAATTAAGCCGGGTGCCGTGCTGACACGATTGCACCGGGCACGCCACAAGCTGAAAGCGGTGGTAGATGAAGCGGAAGTATGAACTTTACGGGATTGGGTATGAACTGTAACGACTACAAACAAGCCATTGCAGCAGAGCCGTCGGAGTGTTTCGACGGTGGTGCCGCACACGCATCTGCTTGTACGTCCTGCCGCTCGTATCGCGATGAAATTCGCGCATTCGATGACAAGATTGCGCTTGCGTTGACGATCGGGACCCCGGAACTGAAAATGCCGGAGCTGGCGCCAGTCGAGGCGGACTCGAAGGTCGTCAACCTGCCGTTCGGAGGCAAAGGCCGTCTTACGACACCCGCATGGCTGGGCATTGCGGCAAGTCTTGCGATTGCTGTCGTTTTTTCTGCGCGGATGCTCGGCGGTGGCGAGGAATTCGCTTCACTGGCCGAAGAGGTGGTCGCACATCTCGATCACGAGCCGCAGGCTTTGCGCGTCCTTACGGCGCCGGTGTCAGCGCGGACGTTGAATAATGTGGTCAGCCCGGATATTGCCGACGTCGGTGGTTTCGGCTTGATTACCTATGCACGCACTTGCGTCATCAATGGCAGGTCGGTACCACACCTGGTTATCCAGGGTGCGCGAGGTCCGATCACCCTGCTGCTAATGCCGGATGAGGCAATCGACGTTGCGACGCCTTTGCAGGGCGAAGGAATCAAGGGTGTCATTCTGCCGATTGGCCATGGAAGTATCGCGATTATCGGCGATCGTGACGAGGTGCTCGAACAATACGAACAACAGATCATTGACTCAGTGAAGTGGAGTACTTAACTTAGGTCATTGAATTTCACGCCTGGCGACAGGCAAATCAAAATGCCCGGCTTGGGCATGCAAACCAGAGGTAGGAGATAGAGATGTCTGACAAGCAAGTAGCAAAAGCAGTCGCAGCAGCAGTAGGTACCGCATTGGCTGGATCGTTTGCAGTATCGAGCGTTGCAAGCGCTGATACTGGTGCTAGCCCGTTTGCAATGACCACGCTGAGTGCCGGCTATATGCTGGGTGCCGGTGAAGGTTCTTGTGGCGAAGGTAAGTGTGGTGGCGATAAAGACAGTGGCTCTGACGGCGACAAGGGCGGAGAAGGCTCTTGTGGCGGTGATAAGGGCGACAAGTCAGCAGAAGGTTCTTGTGGCGGCGACAAAGGCGACAAGGCGGCTGAAGGTTCTTGTGGCGGTGACAAAGGCGACAAGGCGGCCGAAGGTTCTTGTGGCGGCGACAAAGGCGACAAGGCTGCCGAAGGTTCTTGTGGCGGCGACAAAGGCGACAAGGCCGCAGAAGGTTCTTGTGGCGGCGACAAGGGTGACAAGGCTGCCGAAGGTTCTTGTGGCGGTGACAAGGGCTAACTAGAAGACAAAGGCGCTTGAGGGCAAGTACGACGGTTTTGTAGAAGAACCTGAGTCTGGCCTGAGCCAGAAAGCCCGTGGGAGACCGCGGGCTTTTTTTTGCCTGCGTGTTGCCAATCTATCCGAAACCGACCGTTTATGGACGCCCGTGCACCCCGCAAATTGATATGCTCATCGATGATCAAAGAGGGGGGTTGCGATGACCAGGAAAATAAAACGATGCGGCTGGGCTGAGAGTGCCAGCCTCGATTACATTCAATACCACGATACGGAGTGGGGCGTGCCGGTTAACAACGATCGTACGCAGTTTGAATTCTTGATTCTCGAAGGCGCTCAGGCCGGATTGAGCTGGTCGACGATTCTGAACAAGCGCGCCGGTTATCGAAAATGCTTCGCTGAATTCGATCCTGAGAAGGTCGCTCGTTTCACGCAAAAACGCATTGACAAAATACTTCTCGATTCGGGCATCGTGCGTAACAAGCTCAAAGTTCACTCGGCCGTCTCCAACGCGAAGTTGTTCCTGAAGGTTCAGGAGGAGTTTGATGGTTTCAGTAACTATATTTGGGGCTTTGTCGATCACAAACCGAAACAAAACCGCTTTAGAAGCGGAGCAGACGTTCCGGCGACATCAGCGGAATCCGATGCGATGAGCAAGGATATGAAAAAGCGCGGTTTCAAATTCGTGGGCAGCACCATCCTCTATGCGCACATGCAGGCGACCGGCATGGTGAACGATCATGTGACCGATTGTTTCCGACATCGACCCTGCAAAAGCCTGGCCAAAAACCTCCGATGGAAATAGCTTTGCCGATAGGTAACTGAACATGACAGTCGCGCTGTTTCGAACAGCAAAGTTCATGATATATTTCGTTGATCGCCCTTGATGTTCAACCCACTATGTCCGAACCGAATCTGGCCATCGCAATCGCCGTCGACGACACTGTCGACACAACCGAGGTGGTTGCCCTGTACACCGCCAATGACTGGTCGTCCGCCGAGAAACCCGACGAGTTGCTGGCCGCACTGCGAAACTCCCATTCGCTGGTGACGGCGCGCATTCGGGGTAAACTTGTGGGCATCGCCAATGCGATTTCCGACGGGCACCTGGTTGTCTATTTCCCGCACTTGCTGGTGCATCCGGACTATCACGGACAGGGAATCGGTCGCCGCATCATGGTTGCAATGCAGGGTCGATACGACGACTTCCACCAACAGATGCTCACCGCCGATGGCGATTCCGTCGCATTCTACGAAGCAATCGGCTTCGAACGAGCGGGCAAGACTGTGCCTATGTGGATTTATGGCGGCGATGAGCATTGAGGAGTAGCGGATGATTATTCGGATGTGGCACGGTCGAGTGAAAAACGACGACGCAGAGGCGTATCGACAGTTTCTTATCGAGCGTGCGATCCCGGACTACCAATCAGTGGCCGGGAATCTTAGCGTGAAGATACTGGAGAGACAGGAGAGTGACGCGACGCATTTCATTACCATGACCTCGTGGGAAAGCCTTGATAGAATCAAGGCGTTCGCCGGTGACGACGTGGTGAAAGCAAAGTACTATCCGGAGGATGAGCGATTCTTGCTCGAATTCGAACCATCTGTCGTCCACTATGAGGTTGTCGGCGAGAGCTGACTGTCGTTCGAGGGAGCGTTTCCCGATCACCAATCGGTGGCAGATCAGTGAGCAATACACCGATCCGATTCGCACCAATCAATGCACTGGGCGGACGTTTTCAGTGCCTCGACCATCGAGAGGGCGCAAAAATGAAGAAAATCACCATCTTTTGGATCACGCTGAGCTTCGTCACCGGCCTGACAGTCGGCGGGCTTGGCGGAGCGCTGTTCGTTCTGGCCGAAAAAATGCGCTATGAGACCGATGCGATCGCGACGGCCTTCGCCGAAAATGTTCTCAGCGTGATTCCGCCGCTGATCGTGATCAACGACAAGGAAGGCGCGGCTCGAATTGATGCTTTCGAAGCGGCGGCGCGAACCATCGTCATAGCGGGAGTTGGCTCACTTCATGTTGCTTTACGGTTCATGAGTGACGAGAAAAAACCTTATATCGAAGGCGTGTTGCGCGGCGTTGCCACGAACAGGGAAAAACTGAAGATCGGCCGGTTCGGTGAGCCGCCCCGTGACGACATAGAAGAAATTCTCAACGAATATGCCGATGTGCGATAGATATCCGGTCAACATTCTCCCATCGTCTTAGATATCCTGCGACATAGACAGTGGTTAGGGTGTCCCCCGAACCCCGTTTATCGCAAGGTTCGCTGGCGGTCCGGTTCAGCACCAAGACCGGGCATGCTAAAGTCGTGTTGCCTCAACCCGTCGAGAAGCTCATGGCGCTCGGCCGCTGGAAGCGCAACCAGCGGCGGCCGTACCACGGCCCATTCGGGGTCACCGGTAAAACTTGCGACGATCGTCTTTAATGCCGGAATCATCGGATACGACAAAGCCAGCTCGCGTATCTGATCGACCTCCTGTTGCAAACGGTCTGCGTGATCGGAATCCCATTCCCTATAAAGCTTGTGGATGGCGGCCGGATTTATATTCGCCGTTGCCGAGATACACCCGGCACCCCCGCGCCGCATCGTCTGCAAAAGAAAACTTTCGGCACCGGCAAAGATTCGAAAGTCGTCCCAGCCACGTTGCAACATGCTCTCCGTATTGCCCCAGTCCCCGGAGCTGTCTTTGATGCCGACAACTGTTTCCGGGTAGGCACGGATCAATCGTTCAATCAGATCAAGGCTGATGCCGACTTGAGCAACCGGGGGTATGTGATACAAATAAATTCGCAAGTCACTACTGCCGACGCGTTCGATAACCTCCGCATAACTGCGAAACAGACCGTCGTCACTGACACCCTTGTAGTAAAACGGCGGCAACATGAGCGTGCCGGCACAGCCGAGTTTCACCGCATGTCCGGTAAGGCGTACAGTGTCCGTGAAAGCACAACAACCCGTGCCCGGCATCATGCGTAGTGGATCTATGCCACCCTCGATGAGCTGATCAAGCAATGCCACCTTTTCTTCGACGGACATCGAATTCGCTTCACTGTTCGTGCCGAAAACGGCGAGCCCCACATTCTGTGATAACAACCACTTGCACTGCGCGAGTAAACGCTTTGGATCGGGGCTCAGGTCCTCGTTGAAGGGGGTAACAACCGGGCTCAATACGCCTGAGAAACGTGCAGGTGATGTGTTCATCGAAGCTAGTTCTGGATGCTTATGATGGTGATGCCCGAAAGACCTTGCGGCGTATTGTGGGAGATACCACCGAGATAAATTGTGTCTGGCAACAGCCCGCTCCAGTCAACAGTGATATCCGTGATCGTTCCGGCGTTGACCAGGGCCGGCGCTGTGACCGTCATGTTCCCCTGATCGTCGTCGAGCCCGAACTGCCAGGCCACGATCTGGTAATTCGTTCCTGGTCCCCCGTTGACGTTATCCGTTTCGAATCCGTGCACAAAGGCGATGTAGGTCCCCGCTCCCGGCAACAAGATACTGAATTGCTCCCGCGACGTTGCACCGCCACTCTCGCCGATTTTCTCGCAGTTGACGTCGTCCGGGCAGTAATAAATATACAAATCGAGATCATCGTCGCCGTCTGTCAGCGAATCAAAGAGTGCGAAACGCAGGTAGGCCTGGTTTGCCGGTATCGCGTAAATATGGCTGGTGACCCCCCCTCCATTACGAGGCGTAAAGGTCTTGGTGGGGTCGCTGTCCACAAAGCCAGGAAGAACCAGGGGCAACCTGAGGCCGTGCACCTGCGCGTTGTACGCGCCGTTGTAGCCAAATTCGACCGGGAAACTCAGGCTGCCGGACACACCGGACGAGCCGATTTCCGAGGGCGCCGTAATCGATGTCGGGCGAACGGCCAGAACGCTGCGTACCGAGTGGTCGTCGTTAGCCCAGTTAAGGCTGCCAAACCGCCACAAATCCAGCGGGCCGCTTTGGTAAACGAAGGTGACGTCGAACGATGCGGATTGGCCGGCGCCAACGGTGATACTGGACGGTACAACGGAGACGGCGATGCCAACCGGCGCCGATATCTCGGCCTGGTAGGTCTCCTGTATATCGCTGACATTGGTAACACGCCGCGTGACAGTGCGCGCACTGGTCAAGCGCGATAGCGCGATTGACGGTTGATTCAGAGCGGCAGGTTCGAATGATAATCCGCTGCTCGCAAGCGCGTCGCATCGCGTTTGGGCAACCGCCGGCGAAGCGATACCGCAGGCATAGGCATCGAATTCGTCGTCGGTTATGTCATAGACGAGCCCCGGATCGACGGCTTTGTTTGGATCAATATGGCCGGCACCGAAGTCGAACGGATTTGCCGGCGTCTCGCCATCGGACTGGTTGACGCCCTGGTAGGCCGTGGTCATCAGCGCCGAGCGGAGAATGGCCGGGGACCATTCCGGGTGCGCTTGTTTCAATAGTGCCGCGACGCCGGCGACGTGCGGCGTGGACATTGAGGTACCGGTCAGGAACGCGAAATTCTCACCGGCCATGGAATTGGCAGAATCCGGTGTAAACCCTGCCAGGATATTGATGCCCGGTGCCGTGACGTCGGGCTTCAAAATATCCTGCACCGGCGCCGGGCCGCGTGACGAGAATGCGCCCATGACATTGCCGGTGTCGTTGACCGTCAGGAAGAGACTTTTATCCAGGACGACGTTGACGACCTCCCCGGCGTTAATTTCAGCGAGAATCAGGTTGCCATCGGCTTGCCCGACCATCAGAGCCGGAATATTGGCGCTACCCGATGGTCCCGTCATCACAATGGGGTCGCCCGCAATATTGAACACAACGACGGCGATGGCGCCGGCGTCCTCGGCGTTGCTGATTTTGATATCGAAGCTGCAACCACCGCGCTGAATATAGGCAATGTTGCCGCTAATCGCGGTGCCGTTTTGCAGTCGTTCGCAGCCATCGAACGTGGTGCCACTGGTGCCGTCCGTTAACGTCTCGTCGCCGTCATCGATTAACACGAGCTGGCCCGCCAGTGGACTGCGATCAATCAGTGGAGCGGTAAAACCGGCTTCCTTGACGCCGTATTTTCCGGCGACCGAAGCCGGTGAATCGACCTGCATGGCTTCAAGCGAATGACTGCCTTCCCGACTCGACGCGGCCGCCGTGATAATCCAGGGGGAGCCGGCGGGCGACCCTATCGTGCCGAGGTCAGGACCCTCATTGCCGGCCGCAACGACGGTGAGTATGCCGGCCTTGGTGGCGGCCAGCAGCGCGATATCATCCGGTGCCGTCAGGTCACGCCGCGTGTTGCCAACGGAATAATTGATAATATCGACGCCATCGGCAACCGCCATGTCGATGGCGTTCGCGAGATCCGACGTGTTGCAACTGGAACGGGTTTCGCCCGGACGGAGCCAGCAGGCTTTATACACGGCGATTCGCGCCTGCGGTGCCATACCCTCGACGCGCCCCAGCAGGGTGCCGAAGATCGATGCATCGACTTTATTGCCGGCCGCCGTGGTCGCGGTGTGGGTGCCGTGGCCATCGACGTCGCGAGCCGAAAAAACCTCTTTGCTATCGATGGGTCCGCTGGCAACGGCACCATCGGAAAAGTAGCGCGCACCGATCAGCTTGTTGTTGCAGTCTTCGGCCGCGAATTGCGGTCCAACATCACAACTGCCATTCCAGTTTTCGGGCGGCTCGAACAACAGCTGGTCGGGTTTCTTGGTGAAGCGCCTGCACAGCCATCGGCCGAGCAGGCTGCTCGTGCCCCAGGCACTGCTGCAGGCTTTCGGTTTGCTGGCTTTTTTGGTGTCGGCGAGCGCGGGATGCTGCGGGAAAACACCGGAATCGATGACACCGATGACGATGCCATCGCCATCCAGTCCGGGGGCACCGCGGAGACCGGTTTCAGCATCGAACAAACCGAGAAACTTGCCGCTGTGGTTCGTTGTCAACGGGCGAATTTCGTCTTCCCAGATGTTTAGCACTGCCGGCGTGTGCTCCATCTTGACGGCTTGCGCCTCGGTCATGCGGACAGCAAAACCGTTCAGGCCGAATCGGTAACTGTAAATTTTTTCAGCGGCGGGTGCGACCCGCGCCAGCACCTTGTCCTGTTCGTCAGCGAGTCGGCCGGTATAGCTTTGAATCACCGCACTGTTCTTGTCAAAGCCGGGGACGCCAGTCCGAAGGCTGCTTGTCACCTTGCCGAGCGTCGACCGGGTCAGTTTGGCATGGTATTCGGCCGCCGAGGGTGTCTTGAGCTGAACGATATAGACCTTTGTCTCAAGGGCGTTCTCGCCCTGGCCGGGTAAGCTGAGACCAGCCAGTGAACCACCTTCGCGCAAACCACTGTCCTGTTGCGCCGTTACGGGGCCGGCTGTTGCAAGGCTGCAAAGAATCAGTAAACGAATAAATGCCACGGGTACACCAAACCTGATGCGGAGGTGGGCTGACACACTCCTGCAAGATCAAAGGAAGATACCGGTCCAAGTTCCGGAATTACAAGAAACCTACCATAATTTCGCGGAAAGCCGCCAGCGGATTCAACCGCCGGATATCAGGGTGATTCAGCGGTAACCGCGTTGTCGAGCCAGTCCTGTGGCTTGAGGAATTGGTCGTACAGGTTTGCTTCGGGCGATCCCGGCTCGGGTTGCCAGTCATACTGCCAACGCACGCGTGGCGGCAGCGACATCAGAATCGATTCGGTACGCCCGCCCGACTGCAGGCCAAACAAGGTGCCGCGGTCGTACAAAAGGTTGAATTCCACGTAGCGCCCGCGGCGGTATAGTTGAAATTCCCGTTGCCGCTGGCCGAATGGATGGTCTTTGCGCGCTCTGACAATGGGCAAATAGGCGTCAAGAAACCGGTCGCCCAGTGTCCGGGTGAATTCGAAGCAGCGTTCAAAACCAAGTTCATTGAAGTCGTCATAGAAGAGGCCGCCCACGCCGCGGGTTTCGTTGCGGTGTTTGAGGAAAAAATATTCGTCGCACCACTGCTTGAAGCGCGGATAGAGATCGTCACCGAATTTTCGACAAGCATCGTAAGCGTGCTGGTGCCACTGGACCACGTCCTCGCGGAACGGGTAGTACGGTGTCAGGTCAAAGCCGCCGCCAAACCACCAGACGGGTGTGTCCGTTTCATTTGCGGCCAGGAAAAAACGAAAATTCGCATGGGTTGTTGGAACGTAGGGATTGTGCGGATGCAACACGAGCGACACACCCATCGCCTCGAAACCGCGCCCCGCAAGTTCCGGTCTGGCTTTCGTCGCTGAAGGCGGCAACTGTTTACCGAATACGTGCGAAAAGCCCACACCGGCCTGTTCGAATACGCCGCCGTCGACCAGCACCCTGCTTTCGCCACCACCCCCGCCGGGCCGCTCCCAGCGATCCTGGCGAAATGACGCCTTTCCGTCGACCTCCTCCAAGGCTGCAACAATACGCTGCTGCAGTGCGCGCAGGTAATCTTCAACCCGGCCCATCGAAATGTCGTCATTGCTCATAGCATTCCTGCACGAATTACGGCGCCACTCGTCAGTTCCCGGATTTCGCTTGGCATCTGCATCGGTCCGCACTCACCGGGCACAATGCAGTCTACTAAATCCCGAAAGCAACGGCGCAGAACGTGGCGATTTCTGGCGGGCGCACGACCGGAGAAATTCGCGCTCGTGGAAACCAGTGCCGAATCGGCGGCATCGCACAGCGCCATGGCGACCGGGTGTGACGTGATGCGCACCGCGACGCCGGCATGTTCGCCGCAGATCCACAGTGGCAGGTCATCTGACGGCGGAACAATCCAGGTGATCGGAGGACCCGCGTCGTTGCTCAATCGAGTGCCGGCGTCAGGTAAATCAATCCACGCCTGCAGTTGCGCCACTTTCGATGCTATCAATATCAGCCCCTTCGCCGGGTCCCGTTGTTTGATGGCAAGAATTCTTGCAACGGCACCCGCATCGTCCGGCAGGCAACCAAGACCGAACACACCTTCAGTCGGATAGGCGACGACCCCGCCCTCGCGGAGAATCCGTCCCGCCCGCTGTATTGGTAGCGAATTCATGAATACTCGTTGTACACCGAGATAAGCGGTTTAGTCGTCCCCGCGGCTGGTCTTCTTTTTCTTTGCAGCGGTCTTTTTCGCCGCTTTCTTCTTTGTCCTGGCTTTTTTCTTCTTCGCCTTCTTTTTGGCCTTTTTCTTCGCTGTTTTCTTCGTTGCCGTCTTTTTCGCGGCGGCCTTGGTGGTTTTCTTTTTCTTGCCGCGTCGACCACGAACCGGAGCCGCAGCCAATAGTTCCTTGCATTCTTCCAGCGTCAGCGATTTGGGTTCACGATCTTTCGGTACCCGGGCATTCTTGGTTTTATCGGTAATATACGGGCCGTAGCGACCGTTAAGAACCTGAATCCCGTCGTCCTCAAAATCCTGGATGAGGCGATTGGCATCCTCGATTTTCTTGGCCTCGATCAGCTCGAGCGCGCGGGGTAGCTCGACGGTGTAGGGGTCGTCTTCCTTCATCGACACGAACTTGTCGCCGTAACGCACGTACGGACCGAATCGACCGACGCTCGCGGATACTTCGAGGCCGTCGGCCGTCAGGCCAAGTTTCCGCGGTAACTTGAACAACTCCAGGCCCGTCTTGAGATCTATGTCGGCCATCTTCTGGCCGGGACGCAGACCCGCAAACTTAGGCTTGTCCTCGTCATCTTTAGTGCCTATCTGCACGAACGGGCCATAGCGGCCCATGCGAACCGTAACGGGTTTGCCCGACTTCGGATCGGTTCCCAGTTCGCGCGCCATCGCAACCTGCTCACGAGTAACGCTTTCTTCCTTCTCTTCCACCAGGCTCGAGAAGGGCTTCCAGAATTTCTCAAGCAGCGGCACCATCTCCTTTTGGCCAAGCGATATAAGGTCGAGATCGTCTTCGAGCTTCGCAGTGAAGTCGTAATCCACGTACTGGGTGAAGTGCTCTGTCAGGAAACCGTTGACGATTCTGCCGATGTCAGTCGGATGAAAACGCTTCCCGTCCATCTCGACGTATTCGCGATTTTTCAGCGTCGCGATAATGCTTGCGTAAGTGGAAGGTCGGCCGATGCCGTACTCTTCGAGTGTTTTCACCAGGCTCGCTTCCGTAAAGCGCGGCGGTGGATCGGTGAAATGCTGTTCTGTCCGCAGTTCTTCGATTTTGATGGTGTCGCCGACACTGATTTCCGGCAACAGGCGATCGCCGTCATCGGTTTTGGAATCGTCCTTGCCTTCCTGGTAGACCGCCATGAAGCCGGGCTCTACCAGCACGGAACCGTTTGCCCTGAAGCGGTGCCCGTCATCGCTGTCCGGGCCGGCCGACAATTCCAGCGCGACGGTGTCGAACACCGCCGGCACCATCTGGCAGGCCATCGTTCTTTGCCAGATCAACGTATAAAGTCGCAATTGCTCTTCGTCGAGTTTTCCTTTCAGAAACTCCGGCGTTATTGCCGCGGACGTCGGACGAATCGCTTCGTGCGCTTCCTGTGCATTCTTGGACTTGGTCTTGAAGGCACGCGGTTCATCAGGGACGTTCTCGGCGCCATAACGTTCGCCAATCACGTCACGAAGCTCTTCAACGGCGGTCGCCGCGAGCGTGACGGAGTCTGTTCGCATGTAACTGATAAGACCGACGTTGCCTTCACCGGGGAGCTCGATGCCTTCATAAAGCCGCTGCGCGACGCGCATCGTCCACTGGGTATTGAAGCCCAGCTTTCGCGATGCTTCCTGCTGCAACGTCGAGGTCGTAAACGGCGCAGCCGGATTGCGACGGCGTTGTTTCTTATCGACCTTGACGGTGGTTAAGATGCCCTGGGTGGCATCAAGAATCGTCTTCTCGACCTCTCTGGCCGAAATTTCGTTCTCGAAACTGAATTGCTCGACTTTCTCCCCTCGGTAGCGCACCAGTCGGGAGACGAAAGGCGAGTCATTCTTGCTGACGTCTGCCTCGATGCTCCAGTATTCCCGCGCCTTGAATGCCTCGATTTCGAGTTCGCGCTCCGCGATCATGCGCAGCGCGGGGCTTTGGACGCGTCCGGCGGACAGTCCGCGTTGCACCTTTTTCCACAACAGGGGCGACAGGTTGAAGCCAACCAGGTAGTCAAGGGCTCGTCGCGCTTGCTGGGCACCGACCATTTCGGCCGAAATTTCGCGCGGCTGCTTGATCGCTTCCTGGATAGCACCCTTGGTAATCTCGTGGAAGACCACTCGATGCACCGGCTTGTCCTGCAACGCGCCTTTTTCTTTTAACAACTCCACCAGGTGCCAGGCGATGGCTTCTCCCTCACGATCCGGGTCAGTCGCGAGGTAGAGCGCATCCGCCTTCTTGAGTGCGCGGATGATGGCGTTCACGTGTTTCTCGTTGCGCTCGATAATCTGGTATTTCATATCGAAGCCGTGCTCGGTGTCTACGGCGCCGACTTTGGGTATCAGGTCACGAACATGGCCATAGGACGCCAATACATGGAAGTCTTTGCCCAGGTACTTGCTGATAGTGGTGGCTTTCGCGGGCGACTCAACGATGACGAGATTTCCAGGCATCCTTACTCCATATACTTTGTGGATCAAATGGGCCTGCAAAAAAAACCGCAGACTGCGCCGCGGTTCAATTACAGGCTTGATCACCGAGTGTCAAGAAAATTATTGCAGGGACCCCGGGGATTGTTCATCAATTCAGCGTCGAAACGCAGGCCGGGAAGATCGGCAGTGTGTGCGGATTTGCGGCTTGAACGGGTTAATGGAGAGAGTCGTTTTCCTCTTCGAACACCAGGTCTTCCATACGCGCGTACGCACGTTCCTGCCCGGGTTGGCTGAAAAGCACCATCAGTACGACCCACTGAATTTGTTCTACGTCGATATCGGTGGTCTCCAGTGCCAGCAAGCGGTCGATTAACAGTTCGCGTTGCGGTGGCGACAAAATTCCGATTTGTTCCAGATAGGCAATAAATCCGCGACAACCGGTATCGAGCCGCGCGACTTCGATGTCGTTATAAACGCGCGTGCCATGCTCGGTTTGCGGGTTGAAGATTTGCCCGCCATTACTTTCCGCCAGGCCGTCGAGCCAGTCGAGTGCACGATCGATCTCTACGCCGCCAAACCCGGCTCGCACAAGTTCTCCACGCAATTCGCTCTGATTGGCTTCCGGTTCTGCATCGGCGTCGACGTAGGTTTCAAACAGGTACATCAGCACGTCGAGAACATTTTCTTTCATGCCTGGACTGGCTCCTTGTGGAGGGGTTAGCGGTGATTCAACCTTGAGAAAAGACCGCCCTGCATTGCTTCAATCTCTCCCTCAAGCTCAAGGATAAGAAGCATGGAGGAAACTTGGTCAATGGTCAAACCGGATGCTTCGACGAGCTGATCTATACTGACGGGATCGAATCCGAGCGCGTTGAGCAGCCTTTGATAATCGGCATCGTGGCCACTTTCGGGTTTCTCGATTTTTTCGGTCACCTGATTTTGCATAAGACGATCAATCAATGGGGCGAGCTCGGTCAGAACGTCATCGGCACTCTCGACGAGTTTTGCGCCTTGCCGGATCAGGTGGTGACAACCGCGTGCCATCGGGTTGTGAATCGAACCCGGAATGGCGAATACCTCGCGGCCTTGCTCACCCGCCAGGCGTGCCGTGATGAGTGAACCGCTTCGTTTCGCCGCTTCGATGACGAGCGTGCCCAGAGACAGGCCGCTGATGACGCGGTTGCGCTGCGGAAAGTGTTCGCGGCGAGGCGAGCTGCCGAGTGGAAACTCCGAAAGGAGTGCGCCGTGCGCGGCGATGTCCTGCGCAAGTGCGCGGTTGGCGGCGGGGTATACGCGATCGATACCGTGGCCGAGCACCGCAATGGTCGGTGCTTTTGCCGCCAGCGCACCCTGGTGCGCGGCCGTATCAATGCCCTGGGCAAGACCGCTGACCACGCAAAAGCCACAGCGGCCGAGATGGCGGGCAAATTCGTAGGCATTCTGCAGGCCGCCTCTGGTCGGATTGCGACTACCGACGATAGCAATCGCCGGCAAATGCAGGGTATCGAGGATGCCGTTGACAAATAACGACTCGGGATGATCCGGCAATTGCGCGAGCAGTTCTGGATAGTCTCCACCTGCCACGCTGACGGCGTGATGGTTTGGCCCGGTCAGCCATTCTTGCTGTGTAATGCTCGCCACAAAATTCCCGAAATTAAAGACACAAAAAAGCCGGCACCCCGATCAAGAGCGCCAGCTTGTTCTGAGCGTCAATTAATTCGGGTTACGTACGGCGTCGTGAACGTGAATGTCGCCATAAGCTTCCATCACGAGTCCGTAGCCAATACGGTCGTACACCTTGAATACCATGACAGTACCGGCTTCTTCGTCAGGCAATCTGACTTTCTCGCCGCGTGACAGGGATGCCTTGCTAAGAAAGGAGCCGGACGCATAACGGTCACGGACAACATCGCCTGTCTGGAAGACCGTCAGAACGTCACCCGGAGCGAGTCCGTCGCTCGAGCCTCGATTCATGACGACGACCTGGTACTGTCCAATCAGTGTGACACCATCTACTACTGAAATGATTCGACCATCAATATCGTAATCAGGCGCTTTAGGGAAGAAATTGAGCGGGATCGCCACACTTTCAGGAATCAAGCGGTCGCCCCGCAGAGCCTCGCGGCTCGTATCCGTCAGTGAAATCGTGGCCGGATCGCCACCGCGGGTCAATGCGCCCTCGCCGACATAAAGCCCCTGGTAACCGACGGTTCTGCCATCGTCCGGGTCAATGAGTGCGTCGCTCACATGCACCACGCTGTAGCGTGTACCGGTTGCCGCGGCGTCGCCGCCACGAACATATACATCGTTTCCGGCGGCCGCCATCATGCGACCATCCCGTATCGAAAGAATGTACGCGAGATCGTCAACTTCGGATTTTTCCAGCACCAGTCCCTTGGAAAGAAACGCGGCGATGGTTTCATAAGGGATGCTGGCAATCGATTCGTCAATCGGCGTAACGCGCGCTTGCGGCGACAGACGGTAGGTCGATGCCCGAATGTTGGTGATGCGCTGCTGCCCGTCAATGGTTACGAGCGCCAGCACATCGCCCGGATAGATGAGGTGCGGGTTCTCAACCTGCGGATTGACGTACCAGACTTCGGGCCAGTACCAGGGGTCCTTGAGAAAGGTCGCGGCGATGTCCCAAAGGGTGTCTCCCTCTCGAACGGTGTATTCATCCGGGTGTCCCGAGGCCAGCGGCACGGGGCTCGATATCAGTTGTGCGACCGGTGCGGTGGCTGTTGCCTGGGAGCGGACCGCATTGGCGCTGCGATCAGCGGCGGAATTGCTTTGCATGGCGCCGCTGCGCGATACCGGCACGTGTGGTGGTGGATCGTCACTCGCAAACGGGTTCAGCGAGCAACCGGCCAGCGTTGCGGCGAGCGCAAGGGCAGCCAACCGACGGCTGAATGTGATGCTATTTCTGCTGGGAAACATGATTGACGCGCGCTCCATCATTGTGATCCATGCCTGCCATGGGGCAGACGTTGCTGTAATATGTCGTGTTGACGCCTCATTCGCTGCCAAACGCGTCACAATTTCGGTCCCAAGCGGCGTTTGAAAGCGGCAAATTCAGTCAGCATTGTCCGCTATCTTATTGAATAAAGTCAAAAATTTGGAGGCTATTTTTGGCAATTAAAACGATTTTCGGTTTCCAGGAAGCGACGACGAACGATTTGATCGAGCCGAGATGCCGCCAGTACGGCACCCTTTGAATATGACCATACTAAAAATACTCGAATTCCCGGATCCCAGGCTCAGGACCAAGGCCCGACCTGTCGAAAAGGTAGACGACGCCCTGCGACAGCTTATCGACGATCTGTTCGAGACGATGTATGCCGCGCCCGGCATCGGTCTGGCCGCCACCCAGGTGAATTTTCACCAACGTCTGCTGGTGGCCGATGTGTCCGCCGACAAGACGGAGCCGCACGTATTAATCAACCCACAAATCCTCGAGCTGGACGGTGTCCAGGTGACGGAGGAGGGCTGCCTGTCGGTGCCGGGCTTCTACGAAGAAGTGGAGCGGGCGGAACGTGTCCGCGTCTGTTTTCTCGATCGCGACGGCGTTGTTGTTGAGACGGAATTCGAGGGCATGCTGGCGGTTTGTGTACAGCATGAGATAGACCACCTGCAAGGCCGGCTTTTCGTCGACTACCTGTCCGAGACCAAACGGCAGCGTATCCGCAAGCGACTGATCAAAGATCGTCGCTCGCAGGCGGCCGTTTAGTCGCACCGGACCCTACGATGACAAATGCCACAGTTGTATTTGCCGGGACACCGGATTTCGCGCTTGCCTCGCTGCAGGCGCTCGTCGATGCCGGCGTCACACCCGTGGCGGTATTGACGCAGCCGGATCGGCCGGCCGGTCGCGGCAAGAAACTGACTGCCAGCCCCGTCAAGCAGTTTGCGCTCGCGCAGAATATTAGCCTTTGGCAACCGGCGACGCTTAAAGGTGCCGATGTATTTTCGGCGCTGAGCGAGCTTGAGCCCGACCTCTTGATTGTTGCTGCATACGGCTTGCTGCTGCCGCAGGCCATTCTGGATGTGCCGAGGCTGGGTTGCCTGAATGTGCACGCGTCGCTGTTGCCGCGCTGGCGGGGAGCTGCACCGATTCAGGCGGCCATCGCGCATGGCGACGTCGAATCCGGCGTCAGCCTGATGCGAATGGAGGCGGGTCTCGATACCGGTCCGGTTTTTGCCCGCGCCCCGCTGCCCATCGGCGCGAACGAAACGGCAGGAGAGTTGCACGACCGACTCGCCATACTGGGCGGAGAATTGCTGGTGGACTGTCTCAGCGCGATCCTCGCCGGAAGGTTGTCGACGATTCCGCAAAACGATGACGAGGCGACCTATGCGGCAAAAATTCGTACCTCGGATGCCCGTTTGCTGTGGAGTGAGTCGGCGATCGATTTGCACCGCAGCGTGCGCGCCTACAATCCGGTACCGGGCGCCAGATTCAGTTACCGGGGTGAGGTCGTGAAATGCTGGCAAGCTGATGTCGTGGCGGGTGGCGGTCATCCGCCGGGCCGCATTCTGGCAGCAGACAAAGAGGGTATTGTGGTCGCCTGCGGCGAGGGCAGCCTGAGACTAACGCAATTGCAAAGACCCGGCAGACGGCGTGTAACCGCCGCCGAATTCGCGGCGCAATTTGATTTGGCTGAAGGCAAAGACGGTCCGG
This sequence comes from Gammaproteobacteria bacterium, assembly GCA_013151645.1. Taxonomy (GTDB): domain Bacteria; phylum Pseudomonadota; class Gammaproteobacteria; order Steroidobacterales; family Woeseiaceae; genus JAADHU01. The sequence continues at coordinate 30,465 of JAADHU010000014.1, forward strand.
TCCGATTTGAATGAGGGCCAGCCCCCTTGTTCAAACGAGTTCCGAACCCTCTTACCTCCGATAATAAGCAGGTCACCGATGAGTCAATCGAAAACAGGCGCACGAATTCGGGCTGCAGCAGCGGAGGCCGTGGACGCGGTTGTTAGTCGCGGTCGTTCGCTGGACCCGGCGATCGCAAAAGCCGAGATCAAACTTGCGCCGGCCGATCGCCCATTGTTACGGGTACTGTGCTACGGCGCGTTACGCTTTCACTGGCGCCTGACGGCCCAGGCCGCAAAATTTCTTAAAAGGCCGCTCAAGGAGCGCGACAGTGTCATCGACGCCTTGTTGCGGATCGGTATCTTTCAGCTGGGCGACACGCGCATATCGGATCACGCGGTCGTATCGCTTACGGCAGAAGCGGCGAGAATCCTGCGTCGGCCCAAGCTGGTGCCGCTGGTTAACGCCGTCTTGCGAAATTTTCTGCGCAGCGACAAATCCTTGCCGCAGAGCGATGGCAACGAAATTCAGTATAACCACCCGGCGTGGTTCGTCGAGCGCGTACGCGAAGACTGGCCGGATCACTGGCAGCGGATACTGAATGCCAACAATCAGCGGGCACCCATGTGGTTGCGCGTCAATCGGTATCACGGCACCGCCGAACAGTATCTGCAGGTTCTTGCGGCCGCCAGGGGGGTAGAGAAAACAAAGGTCGGTACGGTACCCACCGGCTTCGATCAGGCCATCTGTCTTACTCGGCCATGGGCCGTTGACGACCTGCCGGGTTTCAGGGACGGACGTGTGTCGGTTCAAGACGGTGCGGCACAGGTCGCCGCGCCGTGGTTATTGACGGACGGCGGCCGCCGACTGCTCGATGCCTGCGCCGCGCCCGGCGGAAAAACCGGACATTTGCTGGAACTCGCCGAGCCCTCGGCCACTCTAACGGCTATCGACTCGGACCCGGCTCGTGTGGACAGAATCACGGAGAACCTGGACCGACTGGGTCTCAGCGCGAATGTTCTGACCGCGGACGCCGGCGATGCGGACAGATGGTGGGATAGAGAGAGCTTCGATCGGATCTTGCTGGATGCGCCCTGCTCGGCGAGCGGGGTTATTCGACGGCATCCGGATATCAAGCTCTTGAGGCGAGCCGACGATATTGAGGCAATGGCTCGATTGCAGCTGGGCTTGCTGGAGCGTTTGTGGCCGCTGCTGGCAGCACGGGGCCGGCTTCTGTACGTGACTTGTTCCGTGTTGCGGCAGGAAAACGATGCTGTCGTGAGGCAATTCAAGGCGCGGCACGGGGATGTATCTGCGGCAGCTGTGTTGCCAAATAACAACATCCGCGATCTAATGGTTGCAACGTCGCAGGGGTTCCAGGTTTTGCCGGGAACGCACGAGCTCGACGGCTTTTACTTCGCTTGTCTGGAAAAAAATCCTGACTGAAAAATGACGACACGACGATCGAAAACCGGGTTTTTTGGCCTGTTGCTCAGCGGCATGCTCGTCTTTGTGTCGATTGCCGTGGCTAACGACGCGGCGGAACGCCACGGATACTTTAATGTGCGCTCGGCATCGACGTCGCTGGTCAATGGTGTCCAGGAACTCGATGCCCGGCTGCAGCTTATTCTTAGCGAGGAGGCCCTGGGCGCGCTTGTCAGCGGTGTGCCATTGACGATAGAACTCGACGTTGAGGTGATTCGTGTGCGGCGTTTCATGACCGATGCAGTCGTCGCCGAACTGAATTTGCAGTATGAACTTGAATACCGACCGCTGAGCCAGCGCTATATCGTGCGCAATCTGAACAGTGGCGATCAGGATTCTTTCGCTACGCTGTTTTCGGCATTAAATAACCTGGGTCGGGTGCAGGGCCTGCCCATTATCGACGACTCACTGCTGTCACCGGACAGCACCTACCGCATCCGTTTGCGGGCCCTCCTAAGCACACGTCAATACTCGGCGCCGTTGCGCCTATTGTTTTTCTGGCGCGATGAATGGCAACTCAAGAGTGACTGGTACGAATGGCGACTCGAACGATAAGACGTCTGCTCTACGGGACTGTCGGCGTCATTGGCGTCGGTTTGTCGCTGGCAGCGTTGTATTTGTTGAGTCAGACGGCACAAAACTCCACGGAATTCGATCGGCTCGGTAACACAATTCTGCTGGTCAACATCGGCGGCGTTTTTGTCTTGCTATTGCTCCTGGTTGGTAACCTGGCGCGGCTCTTTCGTGACTATCGTCGCAACGTCCCGGGTTCAAAATTAAAAGCACGCATGGTCGCAATGTTTGTCGGACTGGCCGTTGTGCCGTTGTTGGTTGTTTTCTATTTTTCCATGCAATTCATCAATCGTGGTATCGATTCCTGGTTCAACGTTGAGGTCGAAGCGGGGCTCGACGATGCTCTGGCGCTCAGTCGGGCTGCGCTGGAGTTGCAGATGCGCGATCAGCTGCGGGCGACGGTGCAGATCGCGGAACGACTGCGCGGCAAGAACGGTCGGGAGTTAATTGTGGCGCTCGGCAGGCTGCGACAGGAAAGCGCCGCCGTCGAAATTACCCTGTTTGGCCGCAATAGTCAGATAATCGCGACCAGCTCCGATCTGGCGGCGAACCGGTTACCGCTGCCACTGAAAGATGAAGTGCTGTTGCACGTACGGCAAAACCATACTTACGTTAGCCTCGATCCTCTGGAACTTGGCCGTTATGAGATTCGCACCGCGTTACCCCTGACGGATCCCGGGCAACCCCGGGTTATCGGTGTTATCCGGATACGCTTTCCCGTTGACGAGCGAATCGGCCGCATGGTTAACAACGTCGATATCTCCTACAGCGAATACAAGCGTGTTGTGTATCTGCGTGAGCCGCTGAAGCGGACCTTTTCATTGACGCTGACGGTGGTGTTAATGATCTCCCTGCTTGCATCGATTTACGGTGCGCTTATTCTCTCCCGGCGCCTGGTCGCGCCCATACAGGATCTGGTGGCCGGAACACGGGCGGTTGCGAAGGGAGATTTCGATACCCGCTTGCCGACACCATCGCGGGATGAAATCGGTTTCCTGGTGAATTCCTTCAACGATATGACACAGCGCTTGTCAACGGCACGACGTCAGGCGAGCCTCAGCCAGGCACAGGTCGAGGCCGAACGAGCCAACCTGGAGGTGATTCTTGCACGACTGTCGACCGGCGTTGTCGCGTTGGAGGCCGATCTGCGCATACGCACGGCCAATCGGGCTGCGGGCGCAATTCTCAATGTCGACCTGGAAAACCACGTGGGTGAGTTCTTGCAGGAGGTTGCGACCCAGGCGCCTTTGATGGAGCAACTGGTTGATGTGGCAAGTATGCATCTGAGCAAGGGCGAAACGGAATGGCGGGAGCAGATCGTGTTGCGCGGTGAGGTGGGTCGCCGGGTCCTCACTTGCGCGTGTACAACGCTCCCCGGAGACGAGGATCACGACGCAGGCATAGTGATCGTATTCGATGACATCACTTCGCTGCTGCAGGCGCAACGTGACGCGGCCTGGGGCGAGGTTGCGCGTCGCCTGGCACATGAAATCAAGAACCCGTTGACGCCGATTCAGTTGTCGGCGGAACGAATGCGACGTAAGTACCTGAGCAAAATGTCACACGAAGAAGGCCAGATTCTGGATCGTGCAACGCACACGATTGTGCAGCAGGTTGAAGCGATGAAGGAAATGGTCAATGCCTTCAGCGACTATGCGCGTGCACCCGATATGGACATGAACCGGTTCAGCCTGGGCCGTCTTATCCACGAGGTAGTGGATTTGTATCGGGCACAAGAACGTAGCGTTGAAATTCGTGTCACGCTGGATGCGACTTTGCCGGAGATTGAGGCCGACGTTGGCCGCATGCGGCAAATTCTGCACAACCTTATCCGCAATTCGACTGAAGCTCTGGAAGCGTCAGATCACGGTTGTATCGACGTCACGGCACGGGAGGTCGATCTTCAGGGAAGCAAAATGGTGGAGATCGTTGTTAAGGACAATGGACCCGGGTTTCCAACGGGCTCCGTTAACCAGGTGTTCGACCCTTATGTAACGACCAAACCCAAGGGCACCGGTCTGGGCCTGGCGATTGTGAAAAAACTGGTGGAAGAGCATGCGGGAACGATTGATGCGCATAACGGCGACGAAGGTGGCGCGGTGATTCGTATCCGCCTGCCGATCAATGATGAGGCTCGTGAAGCAATGATCGCATTGCTTCCGGGGATGACTGAAAAGCGGAGGGAGAGAGCATGAGCACCGCAGATGTGCTGGTCGTGGATGATGAGGCCGATATTCGCGGGCTGATTCAGGAAATTCTGTCGGACGAAGGGTACGCGGTGACCGTAGCGGCCAGTGCGGCAGAAGCCCGTGTTGCGAACGAACGAAACAAGTTCGATCTCGTATTACTGGACATCTGGATGCCCGATACTGATGGCATCACGCTCTTGAGAGAGTGGTCGGAACAGGGAGAGCCGCGTTGTCCGGTGGTCATAATGTCCGGGCACGGTACGGTGGATACCGCGGTTGAGGCTACGCGACTCGGTGCATTCGACTTCGTTGAAAAGCCGCTGTCGATCGCCAAGCTGCTGCGGACGGTTGAGCGCAGTCTTGAGTCAGCCAAACGGCAGGCCGGGCCGGCGCGTACCCTTTTGCCACCATTGCTCGCACCGGTCGGTCGCAGTCGGGTGATGAAAAACCTGCGCGAACAGGTGCAGCAGTTTGCGCAGCTGAATTCACCTGTTCTGGTGATCGGCGAAGCCGGTACAGGACGCGCGGCCTTTGCACGCTATATGCACGCTCTTAGCGCGGTTCCCGATTCGCCGCTGGTTACGATTCTGGCGGCATCGCTGACCGAGGGGAATGCGGAAGAACAGCTCGCCGGTAGCGAGGATTCGGGTGAAACCTACCGGGGTTATTTCGAACGCGCCGAAGAGGGTGCGCTGATCATTGAAGAGCTGACAGATCTCACGGATCAGGCACAAAAACTGATCCTGAGTACCCTGGAGCGAAACCAGTTCGTTCGCAAGGGAGGGCATGTGCCAATCCGGTTTCGCGCCCGGGCTATCGGTACCGTGAACGCGAGCTTCGAAGCGGCGATCGCCGTCGGAAAATTGCGGCGTGAATTGGTATCGAGTTTGAATGTCCTGACGCTTCGAGTGCCACCATTGCGGGAGTATGCAGAGGATGTGCCGGAGCTGCTGAGTTACTACATCGACAAGCTGGTCGATGCAGAATCGCTTTCTTTCCGTCGTTTCAGCGTGGCGGCGCAGAATCGCTTACGCAATTATCCCTGGCCCGATAATGTACGCGAACTGAAAAACCTGGTGAGGCGCTTGCTGCTCACTGGTCGGGAAGAAGAGATTTCGCTTGCCGAGGTGGAAAATGAAATTAACGCCAGTGGGGTCACCGGGGAGCCACTCGTTAAACAGGATCTGTTGTCATTGCCGCTGCGAGAGGCTCGTGAGGAATTTGAGCGCGCCTATTTACAGCAACAGCTAACGCTGTGTGGTGGCAAGGTCGGCAAGCTGGCCGCCCGGGTGGGGATGGAGCGTACGCATCTGTATCGCAAGCTGCGCGCATTGGGCGTGGATTTTCGTTCGACTGCCAGCAGCGAGGACGCCTGATGGAAAAGCAGCTATCGTTTCAGAATTCATTGGAAATAGTCGCCACGGTCATTGCAATGGCAGCGCTTCTTGGTGTGTTTCAAACCTTTGTTATCGGTAAGCATTTCATTATTCCCACGATGCTGCTGTTTTTGTGTGTGCTCTTCGGCAATCTTGCGCGCTACGGTTTCCAGGGCCGTGTCTGGGCGAAGCAAACTTTGTTCTGGGTGTTTTTCCTGATTGCCTGGCACATATTTTTCGCGCTGTTTTGGGCGAAGAAGTACCGTGAGGTATTGGGCGATTCCTTTGAATATGTATTCGGTGGTATCGTTGTGGTCCTTGTTTTTCTCCTGTTTAACTATGCCCGCAAAAACGGCATATTTCATCCTGCGGGAGGACATAGCTCTTGAAAGGTTATCTTCGACTGCTGCTGGTTGCCGTGGCGGGCATGGTCGTCGGGTCCGCTGTTACCCTGAGCTATGCGCAGTCATCGGCACTGGATCCGGCGCGAGTCGCCCCGCATATTTTCGAGGTCGTTCTGGAGAATGAAGAAGTGCGGGTTCTCCGGGTTACGGACAGGAACGGCGAGACGCAGCCGCTGCATTCGCATCCGGGGCGAGTCATTGTGCGGCTGAGTCCGTGCGCATGGATCGTGGCAGAAGACGATGGCAGTACTCGCATGGAGTCGTATAAATTTGGTGACGTTTATTGGGCGCCTCCACTGACCCATGGCGGGCGTACCAGCAATGTGGTGGAGGAATGCCGCTCCGTTGAAATCGAGATTAAGGCACCGTCAGTCATTTAAAGTTTGGACCCGATCGCGTACGCCGGCAGGCATCGTGATCCTCCAAAGCAATCAGTGGCGCCCCTGGGTGGGGCTGCGGTATATTCACTGCCAACTGCCGGTCATCAATGCGCGGCTCACCGCTTGTAATACTCCAGCAATAAGATACACAGGCGGCCGGCTCAATCCTGTATTTCGTCAAGATACGTGACAGCGAACGAACGTGCTGCTGTGGAAGAAACGTGATTTGAATCCCAGTAGAGACTGTAACCGTCTTTAAGCACAGGGCATATTTCGTCTGTACAGAAAAAGTCAGCAGGATCCGCATAGACAACCGTGTCATACGCTATGGCAATTGATTCCAGCAGTTCTCTTGATGCCTGCGTTCTTGTATCAAACCTGCTTCGCTTGATGGCGCAGGCATCCAGATTGGAAGCTCTGATGCAGCGTGGTGCACTGTCTGCCAGGTGTGGCGTTGGCCCGAGCAGAATTACGTTCTTGACGATGGGTACAACCTGTTCGATGGTTTCACGCAACCGCACCGCGTAGTCGGCGAAATTCGCCGGTTGCATATCATTGCGCGATGCCGGCATCCAGGTAGAACTCAGTATCAATGTATCGATACCTTTAATTTCATCCAACACCCGCGTATTAAACTCACGACATAGCCGGTCTTCAAGTGGACGCTTGCCGTTGGCGTAGTCAAGTAGCGGGGGGCAGGCATCCCGGGAGAAACTCGTCGCAGCCACCCCGGCTCGTTCACCCATAATCCACGCAAAGGGTTGCCACGCCAGCGCCATGGAGTCGCCCCAGATAACAATACGAAGTGGTACATCCGGGACAGAAAGACAGTCGGGTTTCGGGAAGACAGCAAGAGACTCGTCACCCCGGTAATTACAGCGTATACGGTTGGCTGGCATATCACGGCTGGTCGCTGACGCAAGATCAGTCGGCAAGGGCTCTCGGTCGAGACGTTGCCCCAGCGTGAGTGCCGCTACCGCCAGCGCAACAGAAGCGATGAGTCCCGCGACAACAATCTTCTGGTCAGAAGTACCGGGATCTGCGCGACGCGTCGGGCGCTCGACATAGCGGTAGCTTAGCCACGCCAGTAGCGAGGCAACCACGACCAGCAATAGTCGAAATGCCAGCGGCGCAGGCCCGGCACGCGTTGCCTTGTCCAGCGCGAGCAACGGCCAGTGCCAAAGATACAGTGAGTAGGAGATCAGGCCGAAGAACACCATGGGGCGTGATCGCAGCAGCGATCCTGCCATGCCCAGCTGATCTGATCCGTGGACGGCGTACAAGAGCAATGCGGCACCCGCTACCGCAGGTAGAGCGCCGATTCCAGGGAAATGTACTGTCGGTATGGTCACGGCGATCAGCAGAATGATGAGACTCAAAAAAGCCGGAACCGCGCCGTTGCGAAGTGAGCCAGCAGGGCGCAGTGCGATCAATCCCCCGATGGCCAGCTCCCAGAAACGAGCTGGCATCTGGTAAAAAGCCATTTGCGGGTTGTTAGTGACCAGCAATTCTGCCCACAAAAACGAAGCCAGCGCCAACACAGCAAGTACCGGCGCGAGCAAATTTGAGCGCAGGCGCAATACGGTGATAAGCAACAACGGCCAAAGCAAATAAAACTGCTCCTCGACCGCCAGTGACCAAAGATGTAGGAACGGCAGCGTATCGGTCGCCTCGTCGAAATATCCTCCAGTGGTCATTTCGAGGAAAAAATTTGAGACGAACAGAAGTGATGCGGCTGCCGACTGTGCTACCTGCTTGACTTCGCCAAACGGCGAGAGCACGAAAACTGATATAACAACCGTCGATGTCACGACAAGTACAAGCGCGGCAAACAAACGTCGGAAGCGCCGTGCATAAAACGCGAACATACCCACCCTGCCGGTGACCGTCCATTCTTTGTACAGGAGCGCGGTAATCAGGTACCCGGAGATTACAAAGAACACATCCACGCCAACAAAACCGGCCGCCGGCCCGAAACCAGCGTGATAAAAAACGACGGCCAGCACGGCAATCGCTCTTAGGCCGTCGATCTCGGGGCGGTAAGCAATGCGCTTTACTTCTGACCCTGTCGGGATCGACGCGCAATCCATTGATTTCGTTAGACGCATAAGTTTTGAGAAAAGATGAGTTTAATTTTACCAAAGACCACTAAACAAGAATCGGCAAGTCCGACTGACTCCTTTGGGAGTTTATGGAGTCGCGGAAATCTCGCCATCCGCGTGAAAACGCAAACCGGGTTTACCGAAGTCCGCATGGCTCAATTCGCGTACCAGCGTCAGGACTCTCTGCTCCGGATCGAGTTGCGGCCCACCCGGTCGAATCTGCACGGTTGAGTACACGTGACCCTTGACGAAACGTCCCTGCTGATCGACGGTGACCATCAGAATGGGTGCAATTCCCTTGATGTCGCTAACGCTGATGCCGTAGTAGGTGGCGAAATTGCCCAGGCTGTAGGCGATCAGTCGATCCTTGTAGCGCTCCATGCCACGAACGACGTGGGGGCCGTGCCCAAAAACGAAGTCCGCGCCGGCATCGACCATTGAGCGCGCGAAGCGCACAACGTCTCCGCGGGGTTCGCCAAAATACTCCTCCTCCGCAAAAGGAATCCGTGTGGTGTTCCGTCCCTCGGCGCCACCGTGAAAGGAGACAACCACGATATCGTGTTGCATGGCCTGTGCGGTGACGGTTTGCGCGGCCAGTGCATAGTCATGCAGCAGGTTCGAATTGCGCGTCACCGAGAAGGCTACGAAGGCGATCGTCAGGCCCCTGGATTGCAGGCTGGCGAAGTCTCCCGCTCGACCCGAGTGCGCGATACCCGCATTGCTGAGCGCTAGCATGGTCGAACTACGACCGTCTTCCCCGAAATCACGCGCGTGGTTGTTCGCGAGGCTCAGCGCATCGAATCCGGCATTGACGAAGTGCTGCGCGTAGCGTGTTGGGGATCGAAACAGGTAGCAGGCATTCGGGTTACTGCATTTCTTGGCCGGCGTGCCACCATCGACGAGTACGCCCTCAAGGTTGCCGAAAGTCAGGTCGACCGACGCGAGAATCGGCGCGATCGCGGCAAGAAAACCGGCGCCATCGTCATCCGGCAGATGATCTTGCGGGTAATCGGTGCCGAGCATCATGTCACCGACTGCCGCGAACGTTAGTTGCACAGTTTTTTCGTCAGGTCTGGCAACGATGTCGTCGGCTACAGGCGCTAATTCCGGTCCGGTGGTCGCTGTTTCAGTCTTGGTTGCTGCGGGCCGGTCCGGGGTCGCGCTACAGGCAGCGAGGAAGAGCAGTAAGGCTGGCAGCCCCACCGCACGCAATCTACTCACCCACCCGTATTCGCAATACATCGATATTGGCCCGGCGGAGCCGGCTGCGAATCATGTTCAGCTTGTCGAGGTCCTTTAAGGGGCCGATTCGTACCCGGTGATAGGTTTTGTCATCGATGGAGACTCTTTGCACGCGGGATTCAATCCCCTGCAATGCGAGTTCGGCACGCCGGCGTTCTGCATCTTCATAGCGACCGAAGGAGCCTGCCTGTAACACGTAACGGCCGGGTTGAACCACCGCCTGTGGTTGAACGTCCCGAGTCACATCGGGCTCTTCCTCGGGAACGATCACTTCGAAGTTGGGCAGCATGCGGTAGAAGTCGAAGCGACTTGGCGGGGGCTCTTCAGCGACGGAATCGGTTGTGGATTGCTGTTCACTGTTGTTATCCAGCGCGGCTCGCGGTTGCAGCTGCGAGGCCGCAACAGACTCGGTCTTCGCCGCTCTGGACAAGCCGTTCATATAAACCGCGAAGGCGACGGAAAGACCGATCGTCAGCCCAAACACCATCCATACCCAGCCTGGAAACTCTTCGGTGCGTCTGGAGGTTTTGCGTCTACGTCGACGTTTGGCCATCGGCTTACATCGACTCCGGTGCCGAGACACCGAGAATTTTCAGTCCGTTCGCAATAACGTTCTGCGTTGCCTGGATCAGTGTTAGTCGGGCATTGCGCAGATCGGTATTCTCGACGATAAATGTATGCGCGTTGTAGTAGGTATGGAACTCGTTGGCGACGTCACGCAGGTAATGCACCAAATGCTGCGGGGCACGATTATTCGCGGCCAGCTCAATAACCTCCGGATAACGGCTCAACATCGACATTAGTGATCGCTCATGCGTTTCACTCAGCGCGCTGAGACTGGCGAGACCGGCAGCCTGGTCATAGCTCAACGATTTATCTTCAAGCTGCCGAAACACGCTGGCGACTCGTGCGTGCGCGTATTGAATATAGTACACAGGGTTGTCGTTCGAACGGCTCTTGGCAAGCTCAAGATCGAATTCCAGGTGTTGCTCGTTGGAACGCATCACGTAGAAAAATCGGGCCGCGTCATCGCCTACTTCTTCGCGCAGTTGTCGCAGCGTGACGAATTCGCCCGAACGTGTCGACATCGCCTGTTTTTCACCGCCACGATACAGGCTGACGAACTGGACCAGCTCGACCTCGAGACTGTCGCCCGCGTATCCCATCGCCACCAAACCGGCCCGCACTCGCGCGATGTAGCCGTGATGATCGGAGCCCAGGATGTCCAGCAGATGATTGTAACCACGTTGATGCTTGTCGTAGTGATAAGCGATGTCCGAGGCAAAATAGGTTTTCTTGCCATTTTCCCGTATCACGACGCGGTCTTTTTCATCGTCGTAGTCGGTCGCCCGGAACCAGGTAGCGCCCCCTTTCTCGTACAGCTTGCCGCGTTCCTGCAGAACGGCCAGCGCGCTGTCGATGCCGTGGTCGTCATTCAGGCTGGTTTCGGAAAACCAGCGATCAAAAGTGACGCCGAACTCCGCGAGGTCATCTTCGATGTCCGCCCGAATCAATTCGTGTGATTGCGCTCGAACGGAGTGAAAGTGCTGCGCGCCGATCAGTCGTTCGGCATTCGCGATCAGTGCATCGATGTATCCGTCCGCACTACCGTCCGGTGCGTCCGCTGGCAAACCATCCAGCAATTCCTCAAGCAGAACTTTTGGCACATCGGAGGTATCGATTTCAGCCGCGATATCACGAATGTAGTCGCCTTTGTAACCACCCTCGGGTGTCGGCACCGTTTGTCCGTCGAGTTCCAGCCAACGCAGCAGGACACTGACGGCAAGAATATCCATTTGACGACCGGCGTCATTGACATAGTACTCTCGGTCGACGGCGTAGCCGGCGGTTTCGAGAATGTTTCCGAGCGTTGCACCGTAGGCAGCATGCCGGCCATGTCCGACGTGTAGTGGCCCGGTAGGGTTTGCGGAGACGAACTCCAAGAGGATTCTTGGCTGCGCTTTTTTCTCAAGTTGACCGTAGGTGTCGCCCGCTTCGATGATGTCGGCTGTCGCCTGTTGAAATGCGGCGCCGCTTAGCGTGAAGTTGATGAAACCCGGTCCCGCTATTTCGACGCTGTCGACCAGCTCATTGTCCGGTAGCGCAGCGATAATCGTTGCCGCAAGATCGCGCGGATTCTTGCGTGCAGATCGGGCAAGGCGCATGGCAATGTTGCAGGCAAAGTCTCCGTGCGACGCGTCACGCGTTCGTTCGACGCTCGCGGCAATGACCGAATCCTCGCTGGCCTCCTGCAATTCAGGCAGAGCAGCCAGAGCCGAGTTAACGAGATTCGCAATGCGGGTTTTCAAAATGTGACCTTGTGATGAGAAGCGGAAAAGCGCGCAATTCTAACGCGCTGTCAAAAAAGCTCAATGGGATCGACGTCGATGGACCATCTTACACGTCGCCCGGTAACGCGGCTCTCCATATCCCGGCGCAGAATGTCCAGGAGCTGGTGTAGCACGCGGCGATCGCGACTTTGCAAAAGGAGTTGCCCGCGATAACGTCCGGCTCTGCGCTCCATCGGTGCACTGACCGGTCCGAGGACGCGCACGCCGACCAGCTGACTGGCATTGGCACTGGCGGCGGCGGCGTGCAGAAACTCCCACGTATGTTCACGTTTATGGGCCGCGGCGCGGATCAGTGCCAGTCGGGAAAAGGGCGGCCAGGCGCAGGCCTCCCGTTCGGCCAGGGCGAATCGTGCCACCTGATGGTAGCCGCCCGAAAATAGTTCGTTCCAGAAAGGATGCTCCGCGAACGCTGTTTGTATGAAGACTTCGCCTTGCTGTTTTTCCCGACCGGCTCGGCCCGCGACCTGGATCAGGCTCTGCGCGAGGCGTTCACTGCCGCGAAAATCCGTACTGAACAATCCCTGGTCCGCATTAATGACCCCAACCAGTGTCAGCAGGGGGAAATGATGTCCTTTGGATAACATTTGCGTACCGACGAGAATTTTCGCTTCGCCACTCATCGCCATGGCGAAGGCCTTGTCCATGGTTCCTTTCAGTCGTGTGCTGTCACTGTCGATGCGGGTGATGACCTGCTCCGGGAAGTGCGTTCGGAGCGCCTCTTCAATGCGTTCGGTGCCTTGTCCCAGGGGGACGCACGAACCGCCGCATACGGTGCAGCGCGTATCGAACGGCCGCACGGCACCGCAGTGGTGACAACTGAGGCTGTTGCTGCCGCGGTGTACCGTCATACGAGAATCACAGCGACGGCACTCGGCCATGTGTCCGCAGTCCGCACAGATGAGCGTGGGTGCGAAGCCGCGACGGTTGATGAACAACAGCGCCTGATGGCCGCGCTTGACGTGATCGCCGATGGCGGTGAGCAGCGGTGTGCTAAGGCCGTCTTCCAGCGGGTGTTTGTGCAGATCGATCAGGCGCAGGAGTGGCGGTACTGCGCCACCGGCGCGGCAAGTGAGCGTCAGATGTTGATAGGCGCCCTCCTCGGCACGCCGCAAACACTCCAGTGACGGCGTTGCTGAGCCAAGAATCACAGCGATATTCAGATGTTTGGCCCTGGCGATGGCGACGTCTCTCGCGGAATAACGCAGTCCTTCCTGCTGCTTGAAGGAAGCATCGTGTTCCTCGTCGATGACGATGAGGCCGGGCGACCTGAGCGGCACAAACACCGCCGAACGCGTGCCAAGGATGAGCGGTGCACGGCCCGAGCGCGCGCTGCGCCAGGCGAGCAGCCGTTCACCGTCACTCAGGCCCGAATGAAAAAGTAACGGGGTTATGCCGATCCGCTCCCGGAGTCGAGCAACGAACTGCGATGTCAGACCGATTTCTGGGACCAGTATCAGCACCTGTCGGCCGGCATTGAGCACTTCCTGAATGAGCCGCATATACACTTCGGTCTTGCCACTGCCCGTTACGCCATCAAGCACCGTCACGCGGAAGCCCTCCTGGCTTGTGAGTGCGGCCAGTGCCTGGCGTTGTTCCGGGTTGAGTACCGGTCCGGCGTGTGGCTCATGGCGTTCCGGCTGCTCGCAGCTATCGTCCACCACCTGTTCGGCGCGGATCCAGCCCTTGTCAATCAGCACTTTGCGCTGCTTTCGCCAACCGGGTAACTGTTGGTCAAGGACACGGTACGGAGTCGGTGCAATTTCGGTCAGCGCTCGTAGCAGCGCCGCCTGGCGCGGCGCCCGTTTGGCGACTCGTTCGATATCGGCAGCCGCACCCAGCGGGTTTAAAAGGAGGACATCATGCACGGCCAGCAGCGGCTTGCCCTGAGCCGGCAGAGCGGCTGCGACCACTTCGCCGAGCGGGTGCTGGTAGTAGCTACTGACGAAGCGCATGAGCCAACGATCGTTCGCATCGCACAGGGGATCTGCATCGAGCACCGCGATGGCACGGCGTAATTCAGTCCGGGGCAGGTCGCTGCGGTCCGCTGTATCGACGATCAGCCCAACGAGTTTCCGTCGGCCAAATGGCACCTGCACGCGACAACCAGGGCGTGGAAGCATGCCGCCGTCCTCGGGAGGCAGGTAGTCAAATACTCGCGCGAGCGGCACGTTTATCGCCACGTTTAGAATCGGTGTTGCCGTCATCGTCGTCGAGCGCCGCTGAGCATTTGAGGGTTTGTTGAAAAAATTAGATTAAAAACAAGCATTTATTGGTATTTTGGGCGAAAATCCATTTGACATAAGCGGGTGAATTGATGCGGCTGCGGCGTCAACCAGGCAACCGGGCGGACGTTAAAAAGAGGTAACGGGTTTTCTGGCGTCGAGTCTGACCGAAACGGCACTCGAGCGCCTATTAGACCCCATGACGTCACGAAGGTGAATACAGTGCATGAGACGGATATCAACAGACAAATGGCATGGGTGGGTGACAAATGAACACCTGCGTGGGCCGTTTTACGGTATCTTGCAATCGCGTGAGTGATACGGGAGCCAGGACGCTGCAACGCGAACAGGAACTTAACCGGTTTTTTGCGGGCGTTGAGAGACGTGCGCTCAGGATAGCCGAGATCGCTATCCGGGATCGGGATGAGGCGCTGGACCTGGTGCAAGATGCAATGCTGAAGCTCGCCAGCAAATACTCCCATAAGGATGGTCAGGAGTGGGCACCACTTTTTTATCGTATCTTGCAAAACGGTGTGCGGGACTACCATCGTCGCGGCAAGGTACGCAACAGAGTGATGGTCTGGTTTGGCGCGGCAAAAAGCGATGACGGTGACTACGATGCGATAGCGGCGGCACCGGACCCGATCGGCCGCACGCCGGAGGAGCACCTGCAAAATGATGAAGCCATGCAGACGCTGGAAGAGGCCGTAGCGGCATTACCGGTGCGGCAACGAGAAGCCTTCATGTTACGCACGTTCGAAGGGCTGGACGTCGCCGGAACGGCGGCGGCCATGGGCATTAGTATTGGCAGCGTGAAAACACACTACTTCAGGGCGGTGCATTCGCTGCGGGATTCATTGGGAGAACACTGGCAATGAATGAGGATAAGAACTTCAACGAGGCCGATGAGCATTTCATCGCGCAGGCGAAGGCGCATTTTGATGAAAGTGTCCACGGCCTGGACGGGGCGACACAATCGCGCCTGAACCAGGCCCGGCACAAAGCGCTCGCAGAGATTGCGACGGGCAGGGGCTTCGGTCGCTGGAATCAATGGGTGCCGGTCGCCGGCGTCGCCACGGCGGCGGTATTTGCCGTTGTCCTGTGGAGAGGCAGTCCACCGATGGAGACTGTGGTGCCACCGACGATAGCGTCAGATTTCGAGCTGCTACTGGACCAGGACGATTTTGAAATGCTGGAAGACTTTGAGTTTTACAGCTGGATAGAAATTGACGATGCCGGCGCCAATGTCGGTTAGCCGGATCGCCAGAACAACCCTGCTCTGGGGTTGCGTGGGATGCGGCTCGCTGGTGCTGGCCGCTGACGAAATACAACCCGATCTCGAGTTACTCGAGTATCTGGGTAGCTGGGAAGAATCGGATGAAGACTGGTTACTGTTCAATGATGACACGGACCCGAAAGTGCTCGTCGAGGGCAGCAAGCAAAGCGATGCAACGCCGAAAGGTGGCGCATCGACGGAGTTAGACAATGAACGTTAAAATGACCTACGCGCTCGTGGCAACAATGTTCCTTGCAATGGCCAGCCCCGCGCTTGCCCAGGAGCAAGCCACCGCCTGGCAGAACCTGAGTGAAGCGCAACAGAAAATTTTGCAGCCTTATGCGGATGACTGGGCCACGATCAGCCCGCAGCGACAGACGAGACTGGCGGCCGGTGC
>JAADHU010000040.1 GCA_013151645.1 Gammaproteobacteria bacterium
TACCGATTTCGTTCGAAAACCTGCTTAATGCGTTCATTGACCTTGCCGAGCCGGATCAATCCCATGGCATCGGCGTCGCGGATGCGTTGCCCCCAGCGAAGTTGATCGACGGATTTGCCGAGAAACCGCTGGCACGCCTCGGGATACGCATTCACGATCAAATCGCGGTTCAGGTAGGGACCGGTACGCTCGGGATTCGACGTTGCGTACAGTCCAATGACCGGCGTACCAACGGCCGTGGCCATATGGGCGGGTCCGGAGTCCGGGCACAGCAGTAAATCCGCCTCAGCAATGAGGGCCAGTAACTGCTTCAGGTTCGTCTTTCCCATCAGATTGACCACGCGCTGTGCGCACAATCGGCTGATCGTCAGACCGTATTCCTCCTCCAGTTCGCTATTGCCACCGGTCAATACGACGTCACAGGAAAATTTATTGCGGGCGTAGTTTGCCGCGGCGGCGTAATTCTCCGCGCTCCAGTTGCGGAAATTACGTGCGCGCTGACTGCTGCAGGGACTGATGACCATAAGCGGCCGCCCGTTGCGACGATATTGCGTGGCGAAATCCCGGTGTGCGCTGCCGAGCGGAATATCCCAACGAAGCTTCTGCCCGGATACGCCAATGGCCCTGGTAAACTCGGCCATCGCATCGAGTACGTGTTGCCCCCGGATGGCCGGGATGCGCTGGTTGGTAAAGAGCCACTGGAAGTCGCGGGCGCGAGCAAAATCGTAACCCAGTCGAATGGGCGAGCGAATT
Source organism: Gammaproteobacteria bacterium (assembly GCA_013151645.1). GTDB lineage: Bacteria > Pseudomonadota > Gammaproteobacteria > Steroidobacterales > Woeseiaceae > JAADHU01. Next base: position 754 of record JAADHU010000040.1, read on the forward strand.
GCGCGGGCAAAAAGATTGGTGCGCATCGACGCATGCATGCAAAGGGCGACGTCAAACGTTCTTGCCGCCAGTTTCTTGCGTATTTCCACCCGAGCATCTTTGCCGCGGGACTTATCGAAAATGATAAACTCGATGTCAGGAATGTCACCGAGCAAAGCGGCTTCTGTCTTGCCGATAATCCAGGTTATCCGGGTTTCCGGCCATACATCCTGGATTGCGCGAACGGCGGCGAGGGCATGACAGGTATCACCAATCGCCGAGAGACGAACGATGCAAATGCTTTCGGGCGGTGACTGACTCAGCATGGGCAAACATCACTACAGGCAGACGGAATTGAACGAAACCGTTGATAAAACGAGCAACGGCGCCATCCTATACGATACGAGGATTGTCGACCAAGTATCTGCCAAAACATTCTCGGCGGCGGGCTGGAAGACGGTGCGGCGAGTCGACAGCGTGCTGCGTTCCGGTGGCCGAGGTCATACGCTGATTATCGGTGACGGGGCGAACGAGTATGTACTGCGTCACTTCATTCGTGGTGGCGTCGTCGGCCGATTTGTACGTGACTCCTATATCTGGCGCGGTGAAGACAAGACGCGCGCCTTTATGGAGTGGCGTCTGCTGTCCCGGCTATTCGCGATGGGTTTGCCGGTACCCAGACCGGCGGTCGCGCGTTATTGCCAGAGTGGACGGACGTACACGGCGGATATTATTACCTGCCGCATTCCGGGTATTCGTTCGCTGTCCATACGCCTCGCCGAAAAACGGGCCAGCGACGAATTCTGGAAATTACTGGGCGCCTGCATACGGAAATTCCATGACGCTGGCGTAAATCATGCCGACCTGAATGCCTACAATGTGCAGGTAAACTCCGACGACGAGATTATCCTGCTGGACTTCGATCGAGGTCGAATCATGCCAGCGGGTTCCTGGCAGCAAAAAAACCTTGCGCGTCTGCATCGCTCACTGCGAAAAATTCTCCGTCTGAATCCTCGAGTACACTATTCGGACGCAAACTGGCAGAAACTTCTGGACGGTTACTTCCAGGAATCCAGGTCGGCGTAATAATTCGGCAACGGCTCCGGCAGATCTTTGTATTTCCGGTGTACCCAGTAATATTGCTCCGGTGCCAGGCGTACCTGATCTTCCAGAATTGCCACGCATTTTCGGGTGTCTTCAAGCGGATCGTCACTGGGAACACTGTCGATGGGCGGCAGGAGTCTCAGCAGGTAGCCACCCTCGGGCAGACGCCGCGGATAAAAAGGAATCACGACGGCTTTTCCCAACCGCGCGAGACTCCCCGTTGCCGTATTCGTCATTGCCGGCACGCCAAAGAAAGGCAACACGGCGCTCTGTTTTCGGTTATAGCTCTGGTCCGCTGCGTACCAAACTGGTGTGCCTTCACGCAGGCTGCGAATCATGCTCTTGATGTCGTTTTTTTCGATCGAATGACGGCCCGATACTTCCCGGGTAGTACGCAGGATTTCCGTCATGAACTCATTGCGGCTGCGTCGATAGACAACGTCAAACGGCGGGCAGTAGAGGCTCAGGATACGACCACTTATTTCCATTGAGGTGAAATGGGCACTGAGCAAGATGATACCGACTCCGCCTGTTACGGCCTGCTCGAGGTTTTCCACACCCTCAATGCTGATTAATTTCAGGAGTTTTTCATCGGCTGCCCATCGGCCCAGACCCATTTCCATGAGCCCCATGCCGAGGGATTCGAAGTGCGCGAGTGCGAGTCCGTCGCGTTCCTCCGTCGACAGCTCGGGAAACGCGAGCGCCAGGTTGCAGCGCGTAATCGCACGACGCTGCGCTGCAAAACGATGCGCAAGCCGGCCAATCTGCCGGCCGAGCGTCATCTGGGTCTTGTACGGCAGCCAACAGCTCACGCGCAGCAGACCGAGCCCGCACCAGAGCGGCCAGTAGTTGGGTGTCCAAAAATAATAAAGCGGCTTTCGCCCCCCACGCCGCATGTGCGAGCCTCAGGTCACAAAGAGCTGGCGAGAGTGTAGCGAGGAACGTGACCTCGCTGCAATTTACTCGGACATACCGTCAACATAATCCCGGTTGCTGCCCGCTTCATCGTGGGAAACGGCATCCGTATCGGCATTTACGATGGCGGGTGCATTGTCCGCCTGGATGCCGATATGAAATGCGGCGAACCCTGGCATGACGACCTGGTTGCGAGCCATGCCGATAATTCTGCCTGACCAGGCGGAATAAACCGGTGTGCTCTGATTGTTCATCGGGTCGGTAATCGTGCCGAGTACATCGCCTTTTCGAACTGTACTCCCAAGGCTAACGTCGGCCAGAAGGATGCCACCCTGGTTCGCGCGTACCCAGGCGGAACGATAGTAGATCGGCTCCGGATCGCCCCAAAGGCGTACCTTCCTGATCATGCCGAGCGAATTCAACAGGGTCTCAATGCCCTTCACGCCGTGCTTGACCTCGGCCAGTTCGAGCACCGACGGTCCGCCGGCCTCAATCGTGACCACAGGAATTCCCGCCGCCGTGGCAGCATGGCGCAATGTGCCGGGCGATGGGTCGCTGTGCAAGACAACCATGGCACCGAAACCCTGCGTCAGTGTAACGACGTCACGATCGCGTAAGTCGGCGCGTAGCTGGGGAAGATTGGTTCGCTCGAAAGAACCCGTGTGTAGATCAACCAATGCATCGCAGTGGCTCACGATCTCCTTGAAAAAAGAAAATGCGATGCGGGATGCCGCGCTGCCGTTAGGATTGCCCGGAAAATAGCGATTCAGGTCGCGACGATCCGGCAAGTATCTTGATGCACGCCGGAATCCCTGCAGATTAACAATGGGTACGCCGATGACCGCTCCGGATAACTTTTGCGGGTTGATGTCATGCAAAACGCGCCGCACAATCTCGATGCCGTTGAGCTCATCGCCGTGAATGGCGGCGGTCAGACAGAGAGTCGGTCCGGGCAGCCGGCCGTTTACCACCAGCACTGGCGCCGCCACGGGTACGCCTTCAAAAAGCTGCGTCGCGATCCACGATAACCGTTGATAGTTGCCCGGTGGAACCGTCGCGTTGAGCAGTGACAACGGTTGAGCATGACCCACCGCAACGGTCACCGCATCTGCAAGCGGGACGGCAGGCTCGACATTCCCGGGCCGCACCGCGTCGCTCGCGGGCACTGTTTCGAGGGCCGTAAGGGCAGCCTCGGCAGCGGCCGAATCAGGCGCTTCGGAACGTAATTCCGCCGGGACGGTCTGATCCTCGACGGGTGACTGCGTTGCTGCAGCGTCCAGTTCGCTCGCCGCCAGTTCGCCAGAGCGCAGCAGCGACGTCAGCGTCGCAAAAACGATGAAGAGCAGGGGATTTGAGCGAAATAGTGTCATGACAAAGTGTTTTTAATGAATCCGCCTTCCAGCAGACCCGAAAATACCTTATAAGAGGTTCATCTTCTGTGAGCTATTCATGTATTTATAGCCATTACCTCGAATGAAACCATAATCAGTGAAAATGACAAGTACGATCCGATGTCTCGGCATTTTGTTTGCCGCTCTGCTCGCCACGACGGCGATCGCCGCCGATACTCTTTTCCCCCAACCTGCCGAGCTCGATCGGGATGTTGCCTTCTGGAAAGCAATTTTCTCGGATTACAGTACCGACGAAGGAGCCTTGCACGATAATCGGGATCTGTCGGTCGTCTACGAGCGCATGGATATGCCAGCGACCGTCAGTCGGCGTGAGCGTAATCGTCGGGTTGGCATAAGGCGCAAGCATTATCAGAAAATCCTGCGAGCACTCGCCGACGGCAAGCGAAACAATCCGGATGCCGAGGAACAGCGCGTTCTCGACCTGTGGCCCGACGATGTCAGCAATGCGACACTGCGTGCCGCTGCGGGGCATATTCGTTTTCAACACGGTCTGTCCGATCGATTTGAAAAGAGTTTGCAGCGCGCTGGCCGTTGGCGTTCGCATGTCGATAGCACGTTTGCGCGTCTGGGTGTACCGATCGAACTTGCGGCGTTACCGCATGTTGAGTCTTCCTACAATCCCGCTGCGCGCTCACATGTCGGTGCGTCGGGTATCTGGCAATTCACGCGCAGTACCGGGCGGCGCTTTATGCAAGTCGATCATGTGCTCGACGAACGTAACGATCCGTTCAGAGCGACGGAAGCCGCCGGTAAGCTGCTGGCCTACAATTATTCGATTGTGGGCAACTGGCCGATGGCGATCACGGCCTACAATCACGGTCTGGCCGGTGTTCGCCGAGCGATGCGGCAGTTCGGAGATACGGCGTATACGGAGATTCTACGCAATTATAAAGGGCGAACTTTTGGATTCGCCTCACGAAATTTCTACGTTGCGTTTCTGGCTGCGCTGCAAATCGATCAGGATCCACAACGGTATTTCCCCGGTGTCGTGCCTGAGCCCGCCGTAGACTACGATACGTTCAGGTTTGATGACTACGTGCCGGTTGAGGCGATTTCTGCGGCGCTTGGCATTAGTGAGCGGGAACTGGCGAAATACAATCCGGCCATGCAGGCAACGATCTGGCAGGGCAGCAAGTACGTGCCGCGCGATTTCGAGGCTCGCGTACCACGGGAGCGGATTTCGGCCCCGGCGCAACAATTGCTGACGAGCATTGCAGCCAGGCAGCATTTCGCGAAGCAGTTGCCTGATCTGTTTCACACGATCGCACGCGGCGATACCTTGTCCGAAATTGCCGACGAGTACGGTACGCGGGTTTCGACACTGGCGGCACTGAACAATCTGGGCAGCCGTCACCGAATTCGCGCCGGGCAGCGACTGCGTTTGCCGGCGGCCGGGCCGGCACCGGGGATTGTGGCAATGAAAGAGCGTGAAGCTGCTGCTGCACCGCCAGCCGCGATTATCGCAAACGTACCCGCGATCGCGGCAGGACCGGAAATGCCGGTGAGCGACGAGGCGACAGAGGAGTTTCTCGGCGAGAGTATCGCCGACACGCTGATGGGGGCGCTGCAATCCGCACTATTGTCCGATCCCAGCGATTACAACGTCGCTGTCGACAATACCATTGAGGTCCATCCCCTCGAGACGCTAGGTCACTATGCCGACTGGCTGGGAATCAAAACTCAGCGGCTGCGCGATATCAATGGTCTGGCATTTCGTACCCCGGTTGCCGTCGGGCAGCGCATTAAGCTGGACCTGAGTCAGGTAAACGCGGCGAGTTTCGAAAAATTGCGCAGCACCTACCATCGTGAGTTGCAGGATACGTTCTTCCGTAACAACACGATCACCGGAATCCAGGAGCACACGGTGGCGAGCGGCGAGTCCGTCTGGATTCTTTCACTGCGTCGGTACAAGGTACCGATCTGGTTATTCCGCCAATACAATCCGGCGCTGGATATGTCCAGGGTGGCGGCGGGTACGCTTATTCGATTTCCGCTGCTGGTCAGCAACAATGGCTAGCACTTTTTCGTGCGGGCGCCAGTGAAATCATTGCACCTGATTCGGCTATTGCCGGTGGCTCTGCTGGCTACTGCCGGGTCGTTCTACGTTTTTTACGTTGAGGGCGAGGGCGCCTATGCGTATCGAAACATCGTGCCAATGCTGATTGTGGTTCTGCTCGCGATGATCACACTATTTCGAGGTTCCGGTCATTGGGCAGGTGGCGGCTGGCGCTGGCCGCTGGCGACATTCGGTTTCGCGATTCCGGCGATTGGTCTGTCCGTATACCTGCACTACGGCTACGCGACGGATCTTAACGGCATGGTCAGCAACGCGGTCTATCCACGGGAATTGTTCCGCTATTTGCCGCTGTACACAATGTTTGCCGGTGGAATCGGTTTCGCTATTGGCTGGATCGTGGGCAGAGAGGTATGAGCCGGTTTTGTGAGCCATCAGACTTGCAGGCCACACCGTGTCTGCTAACCTCCTCTGATCGAGTGTCAGGGGCGAAGCGATGATGCAACGGAAAAAGAGAGCAGGATGGGCCGGGGTTCTATGGTTTTCCGTGGTGTTGGCTGCAGCGTCAACTGTCGCGCCGCCCGTGCTTGCCGGTGATTTCCCCCTCGCTGATAAAGTGCTGATTGAAAAGGAGAAGCGCAAACTGCACCTGATGCGCGAGGGCAAGCCATTTCGTACCTTCGACATTGCGCTGGGCGGTATGCCGGTCGGTGACAAGAACGAGGAAGGCGATTTCAAGACACCCGAAGGCGCTTACTTGCTGGATGGGCGCAACCCGAACAGCGACTATTTTCTTTCCATACATGTTTCCTATCCGAACAACACCGACCGCGTCGCCGCCAGAAAGAAGGGTGTCAATCCGGGCGGGCAGATCATGATTCACGGGCAACCGAATACGCCAACCTACTCGGCGGGCTATTACAAGTCGGCCGACTGGACGAACGGCTGCATTGCCGTGTCGAATTCTGACATGATTGATATCTGGTTAATGACGCCGAACAGCGTTGCCATCGAGATATTGCCTTGATCACTTGTGTTTCGTCTAACGTCACACGGGCATTTTGTTATTAATTCCAGGGAGTTGCGTTGCAACCAATACACATAGCCACCAGTACCGAAATCCGTGTCGACAGCGACGAAATGATCGACGCGGAAGTCTGGCCGGAGGGTAGCCTGGAGGTCCTTTCCCAGGTCGAGGTCGAGCAGCTTCGAAATCAGGGCGAGCACGGCCTCTACACGATACTGCGCCGTTGCATCCTGGCCGTACTGAATTCCGGCGGTCGTACGGACGATGCTCGTGAGATCCTCACCAAGTACCAGAATTTCAGTGTGGGTTTTATCCAGCAGGATCGCGGCCTGAAAGTGTCGATCAGGGGCGCGCCCGCTTCGGCGTTTGTGGACGGCGTCATGATTCGCGGTATCCGTGAACTGGTGTTTGCGGTGCTACGGGATATCGTCTTTACCAACAACGAGATCCGGGAAAGTGCTCGTTTCGATTTGCAAACCTCCGAAAATATTACCAACGCCGTATTTCACATCGTTCGCAATGCCAGACTGCTGGAGTTGCCTGCGGAACCGAAACTGGTGGTTTGCTGGGGTGGTCACGCGATCAGCCGTGAAGAATATGAATACACCAAAAAGGTCGGTTATGAACTCGGCCTGCGCGCACTCAACGTATGTACCGGCTGTGGGCCCGGTGCAATGAAAGGACCGATGAAGGGAGCGACCATCGGTCACGCGAAGCAGCGGATTCACGATGGCCGGTATATCGGTATCACCGAACCAGGCATCATTGCCGCGGAATCGCCGAATCCGATCGTCAACTCGCTGGTGATCATGCCGGACATGGAGAAACGCCTCGAGGCGTTCGTGCGTGTCGGACACGGCATCGTTGTGTTTCCAGGCGGTGTCGGTACGGCCGAAGAAATACTGTACCTCCTCGGTATCTTGTTGCATCCGGACAATCGAGATTTACCGATGCCGCTGATCATGACCGGTACCCGCAGCAGCGAAACGTATTTTCGACAGATAGACGACTTCATCGGCGAGATACTGGGTCCGGAAGCACAAAGTCGCTATGAAATCATTATTGACGATGCGGAGGCAGTGGCCAGATCGATGTTGGGTGGATTGGCTGAGGTCAAGCAATTTCGTGAGCAAAATGGCGATGCCTACTACTACAATTGGCGATTGAAAATCGATCATGAATTTCAGAAGCCGTTTGAAGCAAGTCATGAAGCGATGGCAAGTCTGGAAATTGCGGAGAATATGCCCGTGCATTTGCTTGCGGCGAACTTACGCAAAGTATTTTCGGGCATCGTCTCCGGCAACGTACGTGAGGATGCCATCTTGTCGATTGAGGAATTCGGGCCGTACGAAGTAACCGGCTCGGCACGCATCATGGCTCTGCTGGATCGGCTGCTTGCCGCATTCGTCAAACAGGGCCGCATGAAGCTCGCGGCCGATAGTTACTCGCCTTGCTATCGCGTCAAGAGATAAGCTGGCGCACCTCAAACCGGCGCATGCGACGCACCGGAAACGTGCGGCTGAAGTATCGGCGGACGTTGGCCGGCGTTTTGTCAAATGGACTTGACAGATCGCGTGATTAAGTAAAAAAGCGGCGGTATTTACTTGATTTTTATGTAAAAACTCACACTTTGCATTGTGAGCCAGTTCCTGTGCAGCGCGCCTTCGACGACGTACTATTTGTGCATAGGGAAGTGTGAGGTAATGTCTAATGCAGGACAGCAAAGACGACAATTGGGTAGGTGATTACGGCGTACCTGGCGGGTTGGATTCAAAAGACCCTGCAAACGAAACCGATTCACCCGTAGCCCCGTCGGCTGAAGTTGATGGCTGGCAACAATACCGCCACTGGATATCAAAAGCGCCGACTCCTCGCGGCCACCGCACCGGCGTTGATCCATCGTTGTACACCTGGAAGGGATATCGCAACTGGAGCGAACAGGTTAAACGAAACTGGTCCGACAGCTAGCGAATCTCTGAACGCTTCTGAACTCGTACCTTGAATTCAGAGTACCCAGCTTCGTCCGGAACAGGTGCGTCGTTCACCCGGGACATTTCCGTTCACGTGCGACATAATGTTGTTGCGCGCCTGAGTCACAAAAACTGTGATGTTCTACCGCTCAAAAATGTCGACCACTTCGCTCATTCCGAAAAAATATCAGAATCAAAATCAAGCTGTGATGCATCTCACGGCGCGCGAAAAATGGCGGGTCTATAGTTTCCTCACTGACGAACGAACCGCGAACTACACGTATGTCCATCAAGTTGTCACAATCCGATTCACCGGTAGCGGGACTCAAAAATGAAGCATCGCGACAGCGGTGGGAACTGTTTCATCGTGCGATCGCACATGCGAAACAATCGAATTCCGACGCGATGCAGCAGACTTCAAACGGCGATGGCGAGCCCAAACGACGCCGACCTGTGCTGACGATCGCTAAATAGCCGCCGCTGCCATCCATGGAACGCCTGATTCAATATCTCGATATCCTCGAAGACGCCTGGTACGTTGTCGCCCTGCTGGCGGAACGTATTCGCAGAATTGCACTGCAACTAGGCATCTTCGCAATCATGGCGGTAGCAATCGCCCTCGGTGTCACGCTCGCGCTGAACGTCCCTCCCCTCGGTTTCGCAGTAGCGGCGCTCCTGACCGTTACAGTTCTGTATCGTTCGGCGACGGCGCGCACCTTCGCATTGCCGCAAAGCTGACCAAAGAGCCGCTTCAGCACAAGAAAAACGATGCTTCGGTTGCCCGTTGTCACTAGCGTGGCGCGACTTCACTACCTCACGGATCCGCAGCACCCCCATCCCCGATACCCAACAGCCCCCGCATTGTCGATAGCAAAGGACTTGAAAAGCCCCGACTTGCCCCTATGGTGTGTCGTTACTCCCGCCTGCCATAGACGGAAACCAGCTACGCATCAGGAGACAGAATTCGTGGGTAAGAAAGCCAATCCGGAAACCATGGGATTTCAGACAGAGGTACGGCAATTGCTGCATCTCATGATCCACTCGCTCTATAGCAACAAGGAGATCTTCCTGCGGGAACTGATTTCCAACGCGTCGGATGCGGTGGACAAACTTCGCTTTGAGGCACTGGCAAATCCGGATTTACTGACGGGCGATTCCGAGCTGAATATTCGCGTTGTACTGGACAAGGAGGCGAAGACGATCGCGATTACCGACAATGGAATTGGCATGTCGCGCGATGATTTGATCGAGAACCTCGGCACTATAGCGAAATCGGGAACGGCTGATTTCCTGCAGCAAATGACGGGCGATGACAAAAAGGATGCCCAGCTGATTGGTCAGTTTGGCGTTGGTTTTTACTCGTCCTTCATCGTGGCGGACAAAGTAGTCGTAGAAACACGGCGCGCAGACCTGGAGGCAACGGATGCCGTTCGCTGGGAGTCGGACGGGCAGGGTGAGTTTACCGTCGAACCCATTGAGCGAGAGGAGCGTGGTACGACCGTTACCTTGCACCTGAAAGAGAGCGAAGCGGAGTTTTCTGAGGCCCTGCGACTGGAAACCCTGATCCGCAAATACTCTGATCACATTGCTTTCCCTGTACTGCTCGAGGACACGACGGACGATGAGAAAGGGTCGCGGACTGTGAACTCTGCGACGGCGTTGTGGATGAGGTCGCGGTCGGAAATCGATGACGATGAATACAAGGAGTTCTACAAGTACCTTTCACATGATTTTGTGGATCCCCTGATCTGGAGCCACAACCGGGTGGAAGGCAAGCGGGAGTACACGAGCCTGCTTTATATTCCGGCTCAGGCGCCCTTTGATTTGTGGAACCGGGAAGCGCCGCGGGGCTTGAAACTTTACGTGCAACGCGTCTTTATCATGGACGATGCGGAGCAATTCCTGCCGCTATACCTGCGGTTCGTCAAGGGCGTTATCGACGCCTCTGATTTGCCGCTTAATGTGTCGCGTGAGTTATTGCAAAACAACCCGCAACTGGCGGCGATGAAAACGGCTATGACGCGACGCATCCTGGATATGCTGGCGAAGCTTGCGGGAGCCGAATCGAAAGAAGGCCGAGAGATCTATCAGAAGTTCTGGAAGGAGTTCGGCCAGGTCATCAAAGAGGGCGTCGTCGAAGATTCTCAAAATACAGACAAGTTGATGAAACTGCTTCGATTTACGACAACACACAGCGAAGGCGACCGTCAGGATCAGTCCTTATCGGACTATGTGGGACGTGCGGCACCGGAACAGGACAAGATCTACTATTTGCTGGCCGATAACCATGCGACAGCGAAATCGAGTCCACACCTGGAACAGTTGACCAAGAACGGCATCGAGGTGTTGTTACTCGCGGATAGAATTGATCCGTGGATGGTTGATCATCTGTCCGAATTTGAGGGCAAGAGTTTTCAGGATGTCGGCCGTGGTCAGTTGCCATTGCCTGAGGGCGACGGCGCTGTCACGCAAGAGACGATGAACGAGGAGTACAAGCCGCTGCTGAAGAAAGTCCAGAAGAAACTCAAGGATCGAATCGCCACAGTGAATGTCAGTCAACGACTCATCGACTCGCCGGCATGCGTGGTCACGGCTGAGCAGGATTTGACGCCGCAGCTTAGACGCATGCTGGAAGCGAGTGGACAGCAACTGCCTGATTCGAAGCCGAACTTTGAGATAAACGTCGAACATCCGCTGGTGCAAAGACTGGCGACCGAAAAAGATGACGAGCGCTTCGGACAACTATCGAATATTCTGCTTGATCATGCGCTGTTGGCGGAAGGTGCGCAGCTTGAAAATCCTGCTGCTTATGTGCAGCGAATGAACAGTCTGTTGCTGGAACTGGATGCGCACGGGACGAAATAATACGTCCTGGCCGGGAGCCTGTGCAGCAGGCGGATCACCGGCCGGAATACAGTTTTGACCGGCGAGGTTTACAGAAGATGACCAGCGACGCGACCGAAGATACCGACCTCAGATCCCGCCTCACGGAGGAGCAATTCGAGGTGACGCAAAGCCAGGCGACCGAAAGGCCGTTTACGGGAAAATATGTCGACAATACCGACGACGGCACCTATCGATGTATCTGTTGTGGCGCGGAACTCTTCAGTTCAGAGAATAAATACGCTTCGGGATCGGGCTGGCCCAGTTTCTGGCTGCCATTGGCGGGCGACAACGTGCGCACGGTAAAGGACATGAGTCACGGGATGGTTCGAACAGAGGTTACCTGCAATCGTTGCGACGCCCATCTTGGGCACGTGTTTGAGGACGGCCCGCAACCTTCGGGGCTACGTTACTGCATCAATTCAGCCGCGCTCGACTTTGAAAAATCGGACCATTAATATCGATCCGATATCGACCACTTTTGGAACCAAGGACTGACAATGAAAAGTATAAAACGGGTTTTCCTGCTTACCTCACTCATGCTGTTTGCCGCCTGCAGTCAGGAGCCTGCCGGGGACAGTAGCAACGACGGCAACGACAGCACCGGTAGCGCTGACATCGCACCCAACATTGGGCCGATGGTTGCCAATCCGGTGGTCGTCGAGGTTGTGCCGGGCCTGACAATGCGGATATTGCGCGAGGGAAAAGGTGCCGTCGCGGTGCCCGGCCAGGTTGTGACAGTGCACTATACCGGCTGGTTGCATGACCCGGATGCCGAGAATGCACGCGGTCAAAAATTTGACAGTTCGGTTGATCGTGACCAGTACTTCGAGTTTCCCCTGGGTGCAGAAAGAGTCATCAAAGGATGGGACAGTGGCGTGGCCGGCATGAAGGTTGGTGAGATTCGCGAGCTGACCATTGCACCGGAAATGGCCTACGGTGACCGGGGAGCGGGCAGTATCATCGTGCCGGGTTCTACGCTGGTATTCGAAGTCGAGCTGGCTGGCCTGAGCGGCGGGGAGCCACAGCAGTAGACAGGCCTTCAGGGCACGATCATTTCGAGCTCGACGCGGCGGCTCATTTGCCGGGAAACAGCGTTGGACGACACGTGATCGGATGCCGGGCCGACAGCAACGGCGTCTTCAAACTGCTCTGCAGGCACCCCTCGCCCGGTCATGTAATCGATAACGCTCAGCGCACGCGCGCGGCCCAGCGTCTGATTGGCCGCGGCGTCGCCGCGACCGTCGGTATGCCCGCTGACACGAATTCTGGTCTCCGGGCAGTCCACCGCGATTTCAACCAGCGCATCGAGCAGTGCCAGCGCATTCGGGCCGAAATCGGTCGCCGATACCGCGAATCCGATCGTGCCGCTTTTCCCGGTCACCCTGAAGCGTGCCTGGCATAACTCGTCAAACGATCTGTTTGCATCGATGCCGGAAACGTTCGATCTTACGGACATATTGTCAAGCAACGCCGATTCGATTCGTCGCAGTGCCGCGGCGTAGTCGCCTGGACGGGTGCTGACGCCTTCAATGCTGACGAGCGAGGCCGTGATACTCGCTCGCGCTGCGTCCGTCTGTGCGACTGCGCGTAGTACCAGTTCCGTGACCAGCGCCCATCCCGGTGGCGCGGCTATACCGCTGTCCAGATCCATAACGATCGTCGCGTTGCCAAAATAGCGCTGCGCCGTCCGCCGTAAGATGACTTCGTGCGCGGTGGAGCTGGCTATTCCCCGGATCTGGAGTGTCTGCGAATTCTTATAGATCGTCAGGACCAATGGCGTATCGGGAGGATTTTCCGTTGTTCCGGCGGTATCCATGGAAGCGGGCAGCAGCTGCGTTGCCGCGATAATGGCAACGGTGGTGAGGAACAGGTTGCGCATCGGCTAGCCGGGATGGCTATTTTTCTGGTGTTCCAGAGTACGCGCCTGACCGACCCAGTCTTCCCGATAGATTCGACTGCGAAAGCCTCTTAGTTGCTGTGCGACACGATCGATGTCGAACTCGCTCATCTCCGCGATCTGACCGAATCGAAAAATGCCGAGATTATTCAAGGTCTTTTCGATAGCGGGCCCAATGCCCCGAATCAGCCGCAGGTCATCGATCTGCGGGCTGTCCGAACGACTCAATCCGGATTCATCGAAGTCATCCGGTTCGTCCTCGTCGATCGCCGCGTTTTCCGACAGCCGCGCGCTTGAGCGATCATTCGACCCCGGCTGATCGCCATTTACTTTCGTTTCGGGCGGGCTTCCTATCTCTGAAAGAGTGTGTTCAGCGGTTTCCTCATACTGGTCGTTGCTGGCATTGAGGCCGTTAGTGATGGTATTGCTTGCGACGGCCTCGATGCGGGTTTGATTCGACGCCAGCTGGCTTTCCAGCTCATCGATGCGCCCTTTCGCGTTGTTGAGTTGCGCCTCGATTTCCTTGGCCTCAAGATCACGTTTTCGAAACCGTTCAACCAGGGGCGGCACACGATCCTGCCAGGTTTGCAATTCACGACTGAGATAAAAAATCTTGTCGTCCTTTTGCTTGATGCTGTGGCTGATCCCGGTGGTATTTTCTGCGCTGCTGTCGAGCTTGCTCTGCAACTTGTCGCGTTGTTTAACCGCCCGGTCCAGATCGCCGCGAATGTCCTTGAGTTGACGTTGCAGCTTGTCGCGGCGTTCGAAGGTTTCTTTGAGTGCGTCCGAGAGTTCCTGCGCGCGCATCTTGGAGTCTTTGTGCGATGCTTGATTTTCGCTAATTTGCTCCATCAAACTTTTGTTTTGTTGCGCGAGCCGTTCATGTTCGGACCGTTGCGCAGCTATTTGCTCTTGCCACCCGGCATTGATGGCGATTTTCTCTTTTGTGGACCGGCTGCCTCTTGCCAACCAGCCGAGGACCAAGCCTAAGAGCAATAAAATCCCCAACAGGCCGTACTCGACTGCAGTTAAATCAGGCATTGGCAGGTCCTATTCAAGCTTCGGTGAACGGGCAATAATGTTTATAAGGTCATAATTTTACACGAATAACAAGCGGATAGGCCACGCCGCGTCACGGAATCGAATACCGCTACCGGCTATCACGACGAATTGTGCGGACCGGCCGGCGGGCAGTATACAATGCCGCTTCATGAGCGTACTTGACGAAAGCACTGTGATCGGCGGCCGTTTGGCAGCGAACGCTCGCCGGCAATTTTGCCTGGCTGGCTTATGGACCGGCATCGTCGGGTATTGAAAATGCCGCCGTCGCCGCAGTCTGAAGCGCTTTTTCTCGATGGGCCGGCTGGTAGCCTCGAGGGTCTTCTGGAATTGCCAGTGCAGGGCGCACCTCATGCAGTGGCTGTCGTGTGCCACCCGCATCCACTGCATGGCGGCACTCTGCAGAATAAAGTCGCCCACACGTTATCCAGGGCGTTTGTGTTGCAGGAATTCGCCGTCCTGAGATTCAATTTTCGCGGCGTCGGAAAGAGTGAGGGAGAATTCGACAACGGCGATGGTGAGCGCCTGGACGTGTCATGCGCCGTCGATTTCATGCGCGCTCGCTTTCCCGGAATACCTCTGTGGCTGGGTGGTTTTTCGTTCGGCGCCGCCATGGTCGTGGCCGTTGCGGATGAATTGAAGGCGGCCGGATTGGTGAGTATTGCACCGCCGGTATCTCGCCTGGCCAGCGACGAACGGGCGTGGCCGGTATGTCCGTGGCTCATCGTACACGGTGAAGATGATGAGCTTGTGGACATCGATGACACCCTCGAATGGGTGAATTCGATGTCGCCGGGACCGGAGTTGTGCGTGTTTCCCGATACCAGCCATTTTTTTCACGGCAAACTGATCAAGTTGCGCGAAGTGATCGTCGCGTTCGTGGGCAAGCACACGAGCAGGGCATAAAAAAACCGGGCACATGGCCCGGCTTTTCTGTTCAGGTCAGCGATTGCTGGCTTAAACCATGTCCTTTAGACCCTTCAACGCAACAACCTTGACGGTTTTTGACGCAGGCTTGGCCTTGAACATCATTTCTTCACCGGTGAACGGGTTGACGCCCTTTCTGGCTTTTCTTGCCGGCTTCTTCACGACGCGCATCTTCATGAGGCCCGGAATGGTGAACATTCCCGGAGCCGCTCGCCCGCCCAGATTCTTCTTGATGAGGTCCGAGAGGGTATCGAAAACGGCCGCGACGTCTTTCTTGGTCAGGCCGGTTGTGTCGGCGAGGTGTGCATAAATTTCGGATTTTGTTGGCGGCTTCTTGGTATTTGTGCCGGCCTTTTTCTTTGCTGCCATGAAAAAATGACTCCTTAAAAATTACGAAAGCGGGCTACGCCCGCATAAAATTCTGCGCGACGATACCACAAGAGATACTGCTTGGTAAGACTAAACGAAGGCTTTATAGGATCGCACGCCTGTATTTTTCCCGCAGGAAATGCGTAGTCCGACGATGCTATCAGTAACTGGTGTTGCCGATGAATCAGTCTGAGTAAAATTGCCGTTTGAAGCGGACGCTGGACGCCTCTGTCGTTCCTTCCGGCGTGACGCTAATGTCGAAAATCAGGGTCTCACGATTGGCGACCGGCGTTTCACCGATATAGTAGATTGCATTCTGTTCTTCAATTTTTCGCATCGTAACCGTTTTGAGCTGACCGGTAAGATTCACTGTCTTGACCGTAACGATGGCCGTGACCGCCTTACCGGTTTCGGCCTCAAGGACGGAGACATTGAGCATCGCGCGATTCTTGCTGCGTACGATGTTATAGGCACGGGCCACTTCGGGCGAAATCTGATCCGTGGATAAGGCACTGAAATGCACGACATGGTCGCCGATATCGGTGGATGATGCGTGTGCCGGTTCGGCCTCAGGGATATCGGCGGAACTGCCTGGACCGCCACAGGCGGCAAGCAACGCAAGAAGCAAAAGAGTGATAGTAATTTTTGTGGCCAGCATGATTCCGGATCCCCCCGACACGGCTCATTGAACTCCCCCAAACTATAACGGATTGTGGGGGTTTGTCCTAACCCGGGCCGGGCCCGAATTCCCGAAACGGCCGTGGTTTACGCCGAATTCCCACGTTGAGCTTAGTCCAGCAGGGGGAATTCGGGCTCCGAGACGGGCGATGTAATGCGAAAGACCTTTTCCCTGGAAGCGGCACCGCGCATGAGTGTTACGCGGGATACCGGGACGTCGTAGGCGCTGGCAAGCTGCCTGGCGACATCGGCATTCGCTTTTCCGTCGGCTGGCGCCGCCGTTGTTCTGACGCGTAACAGACCGTCGATATACCCCTGTATCTCGCGGCGGCTGCTACGCGGCTGCACCCTTACGCGGACCGATAGCGTGGTAACTGCAGCGGTCTTGGGCGGCGCGTTCGCCACCGTCAGATCGGTAAAGGTTGCAGTGTTTTCAGGTAGATTTCGATGGCCCCCATTATGACAATCGCCAGCACCGGCGACAGATCCAGGCCGCCCATCGGTGGAATAATGCGACGTACCGGTCGCAGGATCGGCTCCGCCAGCGACGACGCGATTGCGCTGACCGGATTGTAGGTGTGTGGCGCGAACCAGCTCAAAACGATCTTGATCAGGATGGCATAGAAAAACAACTTCAGGCTGAGAATCCCCAGATTTAAAAGAGATGTCACGGCAATGACCAGTGGGCTCGCCATCGATTGCACGATCATTAATAAAACCAGTATGACCAGATATTGAATAGCAAAGGTCACGACGACGACCGCGGTATCAAGTCGGCCAATGGAAGGAATGAATCGTCGCGCCGGTATAATCAGCGGTGAGGTGAGCCGCATCACGCCCTGCGCGATTGGATTGCGGAAATCCGCCTGCACCAACGGCAACCATATCCGCAGGAGATAGAGCAACAGAAAAAGAGACGTAAGTGCTTTGACGATATAGAGCAGTGCCAGGGTCATGGTGTTCGGTTTACCTGTTCGAGGTGCTGGAGCTGGCTTCTTCGCCCAGCTCAATGGCGCGTTTTCGGGCTGCTTCAATAGCGTCTGCAAAGATACCACGAGCGTCGGATTTATCCAGATGTTGAAAGGCTGCCGTCGTTGTGCCACCGGGCGAGCGCACGCGGTCAATCATGCTTGACATGGACTCCGTTTCCGCTGTGGCGAGCGCCGTCGCGCCGCGAGCGGTTTCGACGGCCAGTGTGCGGGCAACGTCGGCATCCAGGCCGAAATCGATCGCCGACTGAATGAGGATGTCGATCAGCAGGTAGAAGTAGGCCGGACCCGTGCCCGATACAGCGGTGACCGCGTCGATCTCCGCTTCGTCCTTAAGCCAGACGACCCGGCCGACCGCCGACATGATGCTTTGCGCCAGTTCACGGTGCTTCGCATGCGTTAGTGCATTGGCGAACAAGGCGGAAATACCCTGATCGATCAGCGCAGGTTGATTCGGCATGACACGGACGACACTCAGCTTGCCCCCCAGCCAGGCATCGATATCCTCAATCCTGGGTCCGGCGGCAATGGACATGATAAGCGGCTGGGTCTCCTGCACGATGTCTCTGAGCGCGGCGCAAACCGGCTGCAGAATCTGCGGTTTCACGGCGAATAACAATACTTCGGCTTGTTCGGCCACGACGGCGTTGTTTTCGCACACCATCGCGCCGTACAGTTCCTCACGCAAGACGTCGCATTGCTCCGGCCGGGGTTCCGCGATGAGCACATCCGTCGCGTGCATACCGCCTCGCAGCAGGCCACCGGCAATAGCGCGAGCCATATTACCGCCGCCGATAAAGCCGACTTTATTACTGATCATGCGTTCTCCAAAACACGGGACAATTGGCGCGGATCGTTATTCGCGTTCGCCGAACAGAGCCGTGCCAATGCGTACGATGGTCGCGCCCTCGAAGATGGCGGCCTCGTAGTCGGCCGACATACCCATCGATAGCGTATCAAGATTGAGCCCGGATTTCGTCAATGCATCGAGCTGCTTTTTGAGCATCGCAAATGGCTGGCGTTGTTCCCCGGGTAAATCCCGTACCGCCGGTATGCACATCAGTCCGCGGAGTCGCAACTTCGGCAAGGTCGCAATCGCGTGTGCGAGTTTCGGGAGATCCTCCAGCAGTACCCCGGACTTGGCCTTTTCACTGTCAATATTGACCTGAATGCAGATGTTCAGGTCATCGGCATAATGCGGTCGTTGCCGGCTGAGGCGCTGCGCGATTTTCAGTCGGTCGACCGTATGAACCCAGTGAAAATGCTCGGCGACAGCGCGCGTCTTGTTCGCCTGCAGGTGGCCGATAAAATGCCAGATAATGTCGTCATTCGCGATTTGCTCGATCTTGGCAAGGCCCTCCTGAACAAAGTTCTCGCCAAAATCGCGTTGTCCGGCTGCCACGGCATCGAGAATCGCCGCCACCGGTTTTCGCTTGCTGACGGCAAGCAGGCGTACGGACCCGGCGGGACGGCCCGCATCCGCTGTGGCTTTGGCCAGTAAATCTTCGATTTTTCGAAAGTTTTCCGTGACTCTAATCACGTTTTACTCGCATTGCTTCGCTATACTAGGCTTCATTGGGGCCGAGTTATGGTAAGTCCGGTCGATCACACCCAGAGGGAAAAATATGGCTGTTGATGTTGCTCAGCTATTGTCGTTTACGGTAAAGAATAACGCGTCTGACCTGCACTTGTCCGGCGGCGTACCGCCGATGATTCGTGTCGACGGCGACATCAAACGAATCAATATGCCCGCGCTGACACACAAAGACGTGAACAGCATGGTGTACGACATCATGAATGACAAGCAGCGTAAGGATTACGAAGAATTTCTCGAAACCGATTTCTCCTTCGAAATACCCAAGCTGGCCCGTTTTCGTGTCAACGCATTCAACCAAAACCGCGGTTCGGCCGCGGTATTCAGAACCATCCCGTCGGAGATCCTGACGCTCGACGATCTGGGCGCGCCGCAAATTTTCAAAGACCTCTCAATGTATCCGCGCGGTATTGTGCTGGTTACCGGACCGACCGGATCCGGTAAATCAACAACACTGGCGGCAATGGTCGATTACATCAACGACCACAAACCGGATCATATTCTGACGATCGAGGATCCGATCGAATTCGTTCACGAGAGCAAGAAGTCGCTCATCAATCAGCGCGAAGTCCACCGGGACACGCTGGGCTTCAATGAAGCCCTGCGATCGGCGTTGCGTGAAGATCCGGACGTTATTCTGGTCGGCGAGCTACGCGATCTTGAGACCATCCGTCTGGCGCTGACGGCCGCAGAAACGGGTCACCTGGTATTCGGAACCCTGCATACGAGTTCTGCGGCGAAAACTATCGATCGTATCGTCGACGTTTTTCCGGCCGCGGAAAAGGAAATGGTCCGTGCGATGTTGTCGGAGTCTTTGCGAGCGGTGATTTCGCAAACTCTGCTCAAGAAGACCGGTGGCGGTCGAATTGCGGCGCACGAGATCATGATCGGCACGCCGGCGATCCGTAACCTGATTCGTGAGGGCAAGATTGCGCAGATGTATTCGGCTATTCAGACGGGTCAGGCGACCGGCATGCAGACGCTGGACCAAAACCTGACTGACCTGATGAAAAAAGGGCTCATCAACAAGGAAGAGGCGCGCTATCGCGCGACCAACAAGGAAAATTTCTAACAGTCTGTTGAAAAAACCAGGCATGGTCTTTTCGACACCGCAATTCAAAAAACGTGGTTTTTGAATTGCTCACATTTTCAATGGCTTGTAGCCATCGAAAATGATGGTACATCCCCGTACCGTACGCAGCCTGTCGAAAAACAGAGTTTTTCAACAGGCCGCTAGTCATTTTTGGCAGGATGCCGATCGTGTGGCAGGAGAGTAGGAAATGGAACGCGAACAAGCGGTACGACTGACGCAGAATTTATTGAAGAAAATGGTCGAAAAGGACGGTTCCGACCTTTTTATCACTTGCGGTTTTCCGCCGGCGATCAAGGTCGATGGCCAGGTTCATAAGGCCACGGATACCGCATTGACCGCCGAGCAGTCGGCGATGATGGTTCGTTCCATCATGAACGACAAACAAATCAAAGAGTTCGATGCAACGAAGGAATGTAACTTCGCCATCAGTCCGCAAGGTATCGGGCGATTCCGCGTGAGTGCTTTCATTCAGCAAGGGCTTGTCGGTGCTGTGTTGCGTACGATTACGACCGAAATTCCCACGCTCGGAGAGCTTGATCTGCCGCCAATCCTTAAAGACGTCGTCATGAACAAGCGCGGCCTTGTAATCGTTGTTGGCGGCACCGGTTCGGGTAAGTCAACAACGCTGGCCGCAATGATAGGCCATCGGAACGTGAATTCTAAAGGCCACATTGTCTCGATTGAGGATCCCATCGAATATGTGCACCCCCATCAGGGTTGCGTTATCACGCAGCGCGAAGTTGGCGTGGACACGGATTCCTGGCATGCGGCATTGAAAAATACACTTCGGCAGGCACCGGACGTTATTCTTATCGGTGAAATTCGTGACCGGGAGACGATGGAGTACGGTATTCAGTTTGCTGAGACCGGCCATCTGTGCCTCGCGACACTGCACGCCAATAGCGCCAATCAGGCGCTTGATCGGATCATCAACTTCTTCCCGGAAGAGCGCCGGCAACAATTGCTGATGGACTTGTCACTTAACGCCAAGGCCATCGTTTCGCAACGACTGATTCCCAGGGAAGGTGGTGTTGGCCGGGTCGCAGCGATGGAGATCATGCTGAATTCGCCGCTGATTGCGGATCTGATTTTCAAGGGTGAGGTTGCCATCATCAAGGAGATTATGGCGAAGTCGACGCGGCTCGGCATGCAAACGTTTGATCAGGCGCTGTTCTCTCTGTACGAAGAATCAGCCATTTCATACGAAGACGCGATGCGCAATGCGGATTCGAAAAATGAATTGCGTTTGAAAATCAAACTGGAGAGCAAACGCGATTCATCGCTTGATGAAGAGCAGGGCAAGAGTCTGAATATTCTTGAAGAGGACACCGCTCAGACTTTCTGAGCTTACTGGCACGGACCCGCTATGAATGTAAAACCGCTGTTTAAACTTATGGTTGAAAAAAAGGCGTCTGACCTTTTCTTCGCACCGTTTACGCCTGCAAAGATCAAGATTGACGGCAAGATCATGCCGGTCAACAAGCTCGAAATGACACCGAAAATGGTCAAGCAGGCGGCAATCGAACTGATGGACGAAGATCTGCTGGATCTGTTCACTCGGGAACTTGAGGTCGATTTCGCGATATCAGAGCCCGGGCTGGGACGGTTTCGGGTGAACGTATTTCATCAGCGTGGCAACGTCGCCATGGTGCTGCGCTACATCACGGCCGAAATGCCAACACTTGAAGAGCTCGGCATGCCGAAGCAGCTACAGGAGTTGGTCATGCTCAGGCGTGGTCTGGTGTTGATGGTCGGTGCGAGCGGCAACGGCAAATCGACAACGCTCGCAGCCATGATCAATCATCGCAACGAGAAAACGTCTTCGCACATCATCACGATTGAAGATCCGATCGAATTCCTGCACCCAAACAAGCAATCGATTGTGAATCAGCGCGAAGTCGGCCTTGATACCAAGAGTTACGGGCGTGCGCTGAAGAGTGCCATGCGTGCTGCGCCTGACGTCATACAAATTGGAGAAATCCGTGATCGCGAATCCATGCAAAGTGCGATCGACATGGCGGGTACGGGTCACCTGGTTCTGGCCACGCTGCACTCGAACAATGCGCCGGAGACACTGGATCGAATTATCAACATGTTCCCGCAGGAACAGCATCGGCAGGTTTTCATGGATCTGGGCCATTATCTGCGTGCCATCATTTCGCAACGCCTGGTACGCACCAGAACCGGTAAGCGCGTAGCCGCCGTGGAGTTGATGCTGAATACGCCGCACATCAAGGAGCTCATCCTCAAGGGTGAGATTTCCGACCTGAAAGAGGCGCTGCAAAACAGTGGCGACGCGAATGTTCAGGGTTTCGACGATGCGCTGCTGAATCTCTACAAAGCCGGCACAATCACGCTCGAAGAGGCGATGACGCACGCAGACTCACGCTCGAATCTGGAAGCGAAAGTCAATTTTGGTGGTTGACGGCCGGCGGCCAAAGGTCGCAGGGCGGAACAAATCGTCGACAAGTTACTCTGAGTAACGTAATAGAACGAAACAATTCTGCGTCGTTTTCCAGGGAGATAAGTCGATGTTCATACGCGCTGCACTAATGATGGCTCTAGTCGGGCTGGCGGCTCCGACGATTGCTGTTGAGACGGGCGAAGTCGCACCGCCCTGGATCGGCATGGACTATGCAGGCGATGCGGTCGAATTCCCCGCCGTCATCGATGGCAAGCCAACGGTCGTGGTGTTTTGGGCAACATGGTGTTCTTACTGCAAAGCATTTATGCCTTATCTGGAAGGCATTCAACGAGATTACGGCGAGCAGAAAATCAATGTTCTGGTGATCAACGCGATGGAAAGAGGCGCGGGCGATCCCGCCGCCTACGTGGAAAAGCTGGATTTTCCGCTTATCGCGGTCGCGGACGGCGACTCAATTGCCGATGCCTACGGCATTCGATTCATACCCGGTCTGCTGATTGTCGACGGGCAGGGCGATCTTGCCTGGCAGCGAGCGTCGACCGAATTGCCGGCGGGCAAGACGGTCGCAGAATTGTGGGACCAGCAGGTTCGCGAGCAACTGGATAAATTGCTCTAAGCGCCGGAATCCTGGAAAACGTCGGCGGCCCGAAACACGGGGCCATCGACACAGACGCGTTTCATGGCCGGCCCCTCGCGGGTCTGAACCAGTACCGTGCAGCCCGCACAGCCACCGACGCCGCACGCCATGTATTCCTCCAGCGACACCTGGCACGGCAGCTCGAATTTCGCTGCCAGCGCGGCGACGGCGGCGAGCATCGGCGTCGGTCCACAGGAGAAAATTTCGGTTTCGGCAAGTTCACTTTCGGTAAGTGACGCCAGGTATTTCTCCGCAGCGTCGGTGACGTAGCCGCGGTATGTCCCCGCTATATCGGCAAGACTCGCGAGTTTGACCGGGATGCCCCAGCTTTCAACCAGCGGCATCGTGGCGTCAATGTTTTGCGGTAGCCAGTGACAGGCGATGGCCGTGCTGGCGGTATCGAAGGGAAACGGAATCTCCGAACCCATGATCATCAGCGGTTGCCAGTCTTGGCGATCGTTATTGAGTGTTTCAGCGAGGAATATCATCGGCGGAATGCCGACGCCCCCGCCAATCAGCAAGGGTCGTCGCCGTGCGGGCGTTACTTTGAAACCGTGACCAATGGGTCCGATTGAACTCAACTTGTCACCGGGCTGTTTGTCGGCGAGCGCAGTCAGCCCCTGGCCGACGACTTTGAAAAGGATCTCGATCCAGCCCGCGCTCGGGTCAGCCCGCATGATCGAGAGCGGACGCCGTAGCGGAATGCCTTTGTCGCATTGCAAATGCACGAAGCTGCCCGGGGTTGCGACGGCGGCACATTTTGGTGACTGCAGCTGCAGTCGAAATTGTGCCCCCGGATACCGCTCGATTGAGATGATCTCGGCATCCTCGACGAACAATGACCCCCGATGAGGCGGTTTTGAAACGGTCATCGGCACTTCTGGCTTTCCGTGACGGCCGCCAGTATGGCCATGCGTACTGCGACGCCATTCGTTACTTGTCGCGCAATGACCGATTGCGGGCTGTCGGCCAGGCCAGACTCAATCTCGACCTCGCGATTCATGGGGCCGGGATGCATGACGATCGCATCCGCTGCGGCCAGTTTCATGCGTTCGCTGCTGATACCGAAGTTCGCATAGTATTCGTCGGCACCGGGAATGCCCTGCAAGTCGGCGATGCGTTCCCGCTGGATTCTCAACGCCATGACGACGTCTGTGCCACGCAGTCCGCGCTCAAGGTCATCGGTGATTATCGCCCGCGGTACCGTTGCCGGATCCGGCGCCAATGACCGTGGTGAGACCAGGCGGAGTTCACCGACGCCCATCGTGGTCAGGCCTTCGGCGACGGATCGAGCGACCCGTGAATGTGCGATATCGCCGACGATCGTGACCGTCAGGTCTTCAAACGCACCCTTGCATTGCCGAATCGTCAACAGGTCCAGCAAACCCTGTGTCGGATGCGATACGTCAGCTTCGCCCGCATTCAGAATACTGATGTGCGGCTCAACATTGCCCACAATATAGGCCGGTATTCCCGCGCTGGCATCGCGTATTACGAATACATCGATTTGCATAGCCTGCAGCGTATATATCGTGTCAAGAATGCTTTCGCCCTTCTTTCTCGATGAGGTATTGACGTCGAGATTCAGAACATCCGCGCCCAGTCGTTTGGCGGCTAACTCGAATGAAGCGCGCGTGCGAGTGCTTGGCTCGAAGAACAGGTTCGCGATCGTACGGCCGGCCAGCAGGTTGGTGCGAATGGGGGGTTCACCCATTGGACTCAGGTAGGTCTCGGCTTGATCGAGAAGTTTGCTGAGCAGATGCCGATCAAGCCCGCGCAGTGTCAGCAAATGATGCAAGCCGCCTTGCGGCGTTAACTGCAGATTTGCGGCATCTGGCAGGTTCTTGGCATTCATGGCTGACATCGGTGCGGAATTCTACGCTGAACGCGAGCAAGTTTTCAGCTATTTCGTGACAGCCAGCGTTCCGCAATCAGCATGGCGGCGGTGGCGTCGATCGATTCCTTGTCGATACGACCGCGGCGCCCCGCGGCACGCTCACCTTTCAGTAACTCCCTGGCTTCAAGCGAGGAATAACGCTCGTCGACCGAATCGATCGGTCGCTCGAATCGGCCAAGTTCATTGATAAAGCCGAGCGTGTCGGTCGACAAGTCGGAGACGGTGCCATCCGCGTGCAAGGGCATGCCCACAATGAGGCGATCAGGTTGCCATTCGTCGATCCAGCGGGAAATTTGCGACCAGTCCGGACCGGAGGGGCCGTTGCTCACCGTACCCAGCGGGCGGGCGGACGCGGTAATCTGCTGCCCGATGGCGACACCGATGCGGCGGTGACCAAAATCGAACGCGAGCAGGGTTTCGCTTGCCAATGTCTCAGGCGTGTCCGGCATCGGGCGAAAGCTTGCTGATGTCGATACCCAGCACGTCGGCGGCTGTGCGCCAGCGGCGTTCAAACGGTACATCGAATACGATTTCGGGGTTGGCAGGAACGCTAAGCCAGGTATTGGCAAGCATTTCTGCTTCAAGCTGTCCGGCATCCCATCCTGCGTAGCCGAGTGCGACGATGGCTTTTTCCGGTCCCTGGCCACATGCCATGGCATCCAGAACATCCCTCGACAGCGTCATTTGAATCAGCGGTGAAACACTCACCGAATGATCAAAGCGGTCGCACGGGCTGTGCAATACGAAGCCGCGCTCAGTGCCGACCGGTCCTCCCTCCATGATCGGTGCGGCGGCGACGGTTGCATTCGCGGGCTTAAGGTCGAGTTGCTCGAACAAGCCGCCCAGATTCAGCGTCATCGGTCGATTGATGACAATACCGAGTGCGCCATCGTCATTATGTTCGCATACCAGGGTGACCGTCGTGCTGAAATTCGGATCTGCCATGCCAGGCATGGCGATCAATAGCTGGTTATTAAATGACGCCTGATGCTGCATATTACCAGTATCGGCTTTGGGCGCCGAAGACTCAACAGGCTGCCCGGACTATTCATCAATCGTTCGCGTTAGATAATGCTGGCGGTGGTCGCAATATTGACGTCGCTAAAGCGCCATTTGTAGACAAAATTGAGTTCCGGGTGATCGAGCCGAACGGCTTCAGGGAACGGGTCGAACGGCGCTGCGCGACGCAGAATATTCAGAGCGGCCTGATCCAGCAATTTTGACCCGGACGATTCGCGGATAATCACTTCGGAAAGCTGCCCGGAGGCGCTGATCGTCACTTCAAGTGTGGGGCTGCCGCTCAATCCCTGCAGCGCCGCCTGCTCCGGAAGATAGCGCCCGCCAACGGTCTCAATGCGGCTCTTCCAGCGACTCACATAACCGGCGATATTCGATTCTCGCGTATCTGCGCTGACCAGAATACGTTGTTTGTTCTTGTCGCGGACCAGAAAATTGGCCTGCATGTCCTGCGGTAACGGCAAGCTTGCTTCGGCACCTGCAACGAGCAGCGCCGCTCGCGATTCGGTCGGCGTGGGCACTTCGCGAGGATTGTTGTCGACACTGACATCCCGTTCCGAGGTGCTGACGAGCACCTCGTCGGCCAGGGAGTTCCGCGCGAGGGAGTCTTCGAGTCCGTCGCCGTTTTCATGGCCCGCGTTGTCAACCGGAACGCTGCTCTCCAGTGGTGCAGAAGGTCGGGATTGCTCATCGGTATTGCCACCGCCCAACTGGCTCGCTTGTGCCAGGTAGGCAGCGTCATCGAGGCGATCAAAATTATTGTCCGGGTCGGCGACGATGGTGACTTCCAGGGAGACCGCCTCGGAGAGCGCGTCACCGACAACGGCGTTAAACGTAATACCAATGATCAGAACACCGTGCACCAGTGCTGAGAGGAATAACATGGGCGGCAGCCGGTCGGGCCGCGGGCCGGACTTCAGTTCGAACGGGTCGAGGGGCATTTGAGCGCCGATCTCTTCCGCTTTTGAATCTTGCTCAGCCATCGGTATTTTAGGGTGTTTGATCCTGAGTTTTCGCACAATCAGGCGAACTATTGAAGCCAGTTTACCCGCCTGTTCATATCCGCAGTGAGACGCAGTTCACCGGATGAATCGACAAGAATCGCCTGTTGAATGCCCAATGCAGCACAAGTTTGGTCAAATTCGTCCATTCCTGCAACCATCAGGGCGGTTGCGGCCGCATCGGCGAGGACGGCATCGCGTGCAATGACCGTCACCGATGCCGTGTGCCGTACGGGGAAGCCGTTTCGCGGGTCAAGGATATGTTGGTATCTTTGCCCCCGATACTCGAAAAACCGTTCGTAGTCACCCGATGTGACCACGGTTTCGCCATCGGCGACATCCAGCCAGCCAATGGGCTCGGCCGCGACAGGAGAGCGAATTCCGATTCTTGCTGCACGCCCGTGAACGTTGCCCAGTACGCTGAGATCTCCGCCAATGTTGACGATCGCATTTTCCACACCGCCTTCTCTCAGCAGCGCAACCGTGAGATCGAGAATCGCGCCTTTGGCGATGCCGCCGAGATCAATCTGGGTCACCGTCGAGCGGCTACTGAGCGCATTGTTTTGCCATCGGAGATGATCGCTGCCGGGCGCCAGGGCAATCAGTGCCTGTACCGCTACTGCCGAGGGTGGCGCCCAGTTGTCCCGCAAAACGTCATCGAAACCCCATAGTTGTGTCAGTCTGCCGATGCCGGCATTAAATTTCCCGCTCGAGCGTTGCTCGACGATTGCGGCCCGCCGAATCAGCTGTGCGAGCCTGGGACTGACTTCGATCGACTGGCCGGAGGCCAGTGCGGTATTGATCCGCTGCAATTCTCCCAAAGTTGAGAAAGAGGCCCGGTCCCAAGGGTACCAGTCCCGGTCTACTTCGCGATAACGTGCTTCTATGTGCGCTGTTACGTCCCTGACCTGCACGGCTTCGCCGCCGTAAATGTTCAGCTCTATGCGGGTGCCAAACGCGAACAGCTGGTGCACTGAATCCCCATTGCGCGATTCGCAGGACGAGGCAAAGCCGATAGTCAGCAGGCAAAGTGTGACGAATTCAGCGCAGCTTCTTTTCGATAGCATCGAACAGCGTGCCCGCGATATTCAAGTCAAAAATCGTGTCCAGTTCCCGAATCCCGGTCGGACTGGTCGAATTTATTTCGGTCATGTAGTCGCCGATGACGTCGATGCCGCAGAAAATCACGCCTTTTTCCCTGAGAACGGGTCCCACGGCATCACAAATCCTGCGGTCCTGATCAGTCAGTTCACGGCCTTCCGCCGCCGCGCCCATGACCAGGTTCCCGCGATGGTCGTCGCCGGTCGGGATGCGAGCGAGCGAATAAGGGATGGCTTCTCCATCGATTAACAGAATGCGTTTATCGCCGTCCCTGATCTCCGGGATGAATACCTGGGCCATCGCGAATCGTGTGCCGTAGTGGGTCAGTGTTTCAATAATGACGTTGGTATTGTTGTCGCCCCGGTTGATGACAAAAATCGATTTTCCGCCCATACCGTCAAGTGGCTTAACGACGATTTTGCCGTGTTCTTCCACAAAACGTTTTACATCGGCCATCGAACGGGTAATCAGCGTGAGCGGCGAGCAATCGGCAAACCATGCCGTATACGCTTTTTCGTTCATGTCGCGCAACGCCTGAGGTTTGTTAACGATCAGGGCACCCGCGACCTCGGCTCGCTCCAGAATATAACTGGTATAGATGTATTCCATGTCAAACGGCGGGTCTTTGCGCATCAGGATGACGTCGAGTTCGCCCAGGCCAATGTCGTGTTGCGCCCCCAGATCGAACCAGTCATTGAGGTCATCCTTCACGTGCAACCGACGCGAACGCGCCACGGCCTCGCCGGCGATCAGCCGGAGGTCTGCCTGTTGCAGGTAATGCAGTTCGTAATCGCGACGCTCCGCTTCCAGGAGCATGGCCAGCGAGCTGTCTTTCTTGGGTGAAATAGCCTCGATCGGATCCATGACGATTCCGAGTCGAATTTTCTTGTTCGGCATAGCTGTTCTGTCTGCGGTTCGGGATAATGGCTATCACCCATGTAACGGGCGACCTGTGTTCTGCGAGCATAACTATACAGTGCAGGCGCGGAACGCTAAACCGAAAACTGCCGTTCCTGCAGGTTGATTTCGGCGCTATCGTAGCCCGTATTGAAGGCGTGCAGATGAGCTTGCCCGCCCGCATCGAATTCGTTGGCCGAATGCGGGCTGCGGTGCACGTCGTAGCGGCAAAATGGTCAATGTGGTACAAGTTATTCTTCGCTGGCTTAATATTATGGAAACTAGGCCGGTCGAGCAGCAAAAACGCGTTTCAGGCCCGACAGCGGCCGCAAATTGGGCGAGGATATCCAGTGTCAACGAATGCAGTTCGCAGTCTGAACGGACTCAAGATTCTTGTTGTGGACGACAGTAAGACCATCCGCCGTACAGCGGAAACGCTGTTATCCAAGGAGGGTTGTCAGGTCATCACGGCCATTGACGGTTTCGATGCCCTGTCAAAGATAGCCGACAACCAGCCGGACATCATTTTCGTCGATATCATGATGCCCCGTCTTGACGGTTATCAGACCTGTTCTCTGATCAAGCACAACAAGGTTTTCAAAGAGACGCCGGTCATCATGTTATCGAGTAAAGACGGCTTGTTCGATCGCGCGCGCGGGCGAATCGTCGGCTCGGATCAGTACCTGACCAAACCGTTTACGAAGGACGAATTATTGGGTGCTATTTCCAACCAGATTAATCAGGGAGTTTGAGTATGGCTGTGGTTCTCATTATTGACGACTCGCCAACAGAGCTGCATTTGTTCCAGAATATGCTGGAAAAGCACGGTTTTCAGACGCTGGTTGCCGATAGCGGTGAGGATGGCATACGGCAGGCGCAAACAGCGGCTCCCGATTGCATACTGATGGACGTCGTTATGCCGGGCATGAACGGGTTTCAGGCCACGCGCAAATTGTCGAAAGATCCCGGCACCGCCAACATCCCGGTCATCATGATTACCAGCAAAGACGCGGATACCGACAAGATCTGGGGCATGCGGCAAGGTGCCGTGGAGTATCTCGTTAAACCGGTGGCGGACAAGCAACTGGTCGAAAAAATCAATGCGGCACTGGCCGGCTGAATGAACGCAGTGGTCGATCTCGAGACGCTGGTTGACCAGCCTTTCGCGCTTCTGCAGGAAATGGAGAAGCGCAGCCGAGCGGCTGTCGCCGGCAAAAGCACGGGCGAGTTGCCGGAGGAATGGGTGGGTATTGGTTTTCGAATTGGCCAGGATCAATTCGTCGCGGATCGCGACCAGGTACGCGAGGTATTGATGTTGCCCGAATCGATGACGCGCGTTCCCGGCGCGAAGCGTTGGGTGCTCGGTATCGCCAATCTTCGCGGTCACTTGCTGCCACTGATCGACTTGAAAATGTTACTGGGCAGTGGTCGGACAACATTGCGGCGCACGACACGAGTGATATCGGTCAATCACCGCGAAATTCCGGCGGGGCTGGTGGTCGACGAAGTATTCGGCTTTCGGCGTTTTACCGGTAATGAATTTAGCAACGAAACACTGGATACGGCGGTTCGTTGTGATCGTTTTCTACACGGGGTGTATCAGCGAGGCCAGGATAACTGGCCGGTATTCGGGCTGTACGACCTGCTTGAAAGCGGTTCGTTTCTTCAGGCTGCTGCCGACTGATGGCACAGCGATTGATAATTGACTGACAGATTGAAAAGCCATGGCTGAAAACTCCAAGAACTCATCGACCTTTACGGTTGTTACGGCATTGCTTGCCATCCTTATACTGGCCGCCGCTGCCTTGATGTATCTGCAGCCCGGCAAGAGTGATGGCGGCGACGCTCGGCAATTGATGCTTGCGGCGCTGGCACAAGGTATTCCATTGCATGCCAGTGAGGCGATTGCGGGCGGAGCGGCTGAATTCGAGCGCCTCGAAGCGGATCTGAACGCGTTGCGTCCGTTACGGGGCTTGACCTCCGGCGCTCGCCAGCACTGGGATCAACTGACGCAGGGCGCCAACGCTATTGTTGAGCGACGGGCGTCACTGCAGGCGATCAACAGTGCCTCGTCTTTGGTGGAGCAGCGCATGCCGGGACTGCTTGCGGCCGCGGATAATTTACTGAATGAGTCAGGACCGACGGCGCTGCTTCAGCAGTTCAAGCAACGCACCATCGCATTGCGGCGTTCGCTCGACGACTTGCGCGATAGCGCTGATCCCGCGACTGTATCGGCGGACATTACGGCGAACCTGGCTTTTCTTCGCCAGCTGGTTAACGCATTGTCGGGGGGGGGCGGTGAGCCGAATGTCACGGCGATGGATGCCGGTGTAATTGAGTCGACGCTCGCGCCCATGGCGGCTGATCTTGCAGACATCGAGTCACAAGTTGCACAGGCGTTGAGCGGCATTGCCGCATTGAACGGTCTGCAGACTGACATCGATGCGATGAAAACGGCAGCCCGCGTTCTTTACGGTGCAGCATTTTCCAAATCGTCCGAGTCATCCCTGCACGGTCTGCTTGCGCAGCCCGTCATCTGGTTCGGTATGCTGGGTATTGCCATGGTTTTGCTGCTGGCGTTGTTCAGGCTGCACGCGAAGTCCGCTGTATTCGAGAAGACGGCGCGCATTCAGGCGGAGCAAAATGATCGCAATCAACAGGCGATCCTCCGCTTGCTGGACGAACTGGGCAGTCTGGCCGACGGCGATCTGACGGTCGAGGCGACGGTGACGGAGGATATTACCGGGGCAATCGCCGACTCCATTAACTACGCGATCGAAAAATTGCGTGAACTGGTGGCGACGATTAACGAAACGGCGATCATGGTTGATTCAGCCGCAAAACAGACGGAAAGCATGGCAACCCATTTGTCGAAGGCATCGGTTAATCAAAGTAGTGAGATTATGGCGGCGACCGAATCCATTGTGTCAATGGCCAGTTCCATCGAGGAAGTATCCGGAAACGCAGAACGGTCATCCGATGTCGCCCGTCATTCCGTGGATGTTGCACACAAGGGTGGCGAGGCTGTGCGGCGCACCATTGATGGTATGAATACCATTCGAGAGACCATCCAGGATACCTCCAAACGCATCAAGCGACTGGGTGAAAGCTCGCAGGAAATTGGTAATATCATTGAACTGATCAATGATATTGCGGAGCAAACCAATATTCTGGCGCTGAACGCCTCCATTCAGGCATCCATGGCGGGAGAGGCGGGTCGCGGTTTCGCCGTGGTGGCGGACGAAGTGCAACGGCTTGCAGAACGCTCCACCAATGCGACCAAGCAGATTGAGGTTCTGGTCAGAACCATTCAGGCCGATACCAACGAAGCCGTCGTCTCCATGGAACGCAGCACGACCGACGTCGTCGGCGGGGCACTGCTGGCCGAAAACGCCGGTGCCGCACTGGACGAGATCGAGCAGGTGTCCAATCAGATCGCCAACCTGGTGCAGAATATTTCGGGTTCGGCCAGACAGCAGGCAAGTTCGGCCGCTGACGTGACGAGGAGAACGTCCCGGCTGAAGGAAATCGGCGACCAGACGGCGCACGCGACTACCGCGACCGCCGCATCCATTTCCAAACTGTCAATACTGGCGTCGCAACTCAGGCAGACAGTGGCCGGATTCACGCTGCCCAGTGCGTCTCTGGAAAATACCGCGTTAGCCGGTCCCGGTATTGAGGCGCCGAATTCGTTGCTCGAGGGTAAGGCGGCGGGCTGACCTTCATGAGCGGTGATTCTGGCATCCAGGCGCGACTAACGGCAGACGACACCGACGAGGTGGCGGGGAACGCGCTGGCAATGATCAGTGACCTGTTGCTTGAAACGATTCGCAACAGTGAGCTGGCGCTGGAAGACTGCGTCGAGGGGCGTGGCGGTTCGGCATCACTGGTCCGTTGCGGACAGTTGCTGCACCAGGCGGGCGGTGCACTGCGCATGACCGAGACCTATGGCGCCGCACTTCTTACAGAAGAAATGGAAGGCGTATGCGCTTACCTGGCGAGTCTTCGTAGCGGCAAAGGCCGCGAAGACGGTCTTGAAGCGGTCACCCGCGCAATGGTGCAGTTGCCCATTTACATAGAGCGTTTGCTCGCAGGCGGCCGCGATATCGCGCTGGTCTTGCTGCCGATGCTCAATGATCTTCGTGCCGCGCGGGGTCAGCCACTACTTTCCGAGAGCACGTTACTGCTGCTCAATCTATCGCCTTCAAGCAAGTCGGCCCGCCGACACGACCTGCAAAAGAATGACGAAGATCCCGTCAAATTGGCGGTGAAATTGCGGCCAAGATTTCAACTGGCGCTGCTTGGCTGGATAAAAGGGGGGGGTGGTACCGAGCGCCACCTGAAGACGCTGAGCGATGTGATGGCCGTGCTGGAGGCTGCATCGACGCGCGATGATATGCACCAGCTCTGGTGGGTGGCCGGTGGTTTGCTGGAGTCGTTGCAAAACGGCGGCCTGAAGACCTCCATCGCCCTGAAACGACTCCTCGGTCAGACCGATCGGCAGATGAAGCGACTTATTGATGACGGGCCAACGGCATTCGATAGTCATCCCGTCACCGATCTGCTCAATAACCTGTTGTATTACGTTGCGCGCTCGAGCAATGCAGGACCGCGCATCAGCGAAATTCGTGCCGCCTTTAACCTCTCCGAATTATTGCCCGGGGACGAGCAGGTTGAGCAAGCCAGGGAAAATCTTGCAGCACCCAGTGCCAAGCTGATGCAGACCGTGGCTGCGGCCATCAAGGAAGATCTCGGTCGCGTCAAAGACGTACTCGATATTTATGTACGCACCGGCATGAACAAGTCTTCGGAGCTGGTTTCGCAACTCGATCTGCTGAAAAAAATCAGTGACACGCTTGGCGTGCTCGGCCTCGGCGGCCTGCGTGGTGACGTCGAGCAGGAAATAGATCGACTCAAAGAGGTGGTGAGTCAGGGAGGTATTGCCGACGAGCAGACCGTACTGGAGATCGCGTCGACCTTGCTCAGGGTCGAAGACCAGCTGGATCAGCAGCTACTGCGTCTGATTGTTCCGCAAGAGAATGTCGCAGCCGATGCGGCCACAGAATCGTCGGATGGTGGTGACCCCGACTACCTGGAAGTCGCCAGTGCCGTCATGCGCGAGAGCATAATCAATCTTGCGCGGATCAAGGAAACGTTCAGCCAGGGCCTGACGTCGTCCGGCGATTCTTCCGGCATTGACAGCGTGCCGGCACTGATTCGTGGCATCCGGGCGGGCCTCATGATGCTCAACAAGACGCGGGCGGCCGATGTCGTTGGGCGCGCGGGTGAAATATTGGTACTGGCCCTGAGCGGTGCCGGACCGTCGCGCATGACACAAAGGGAAACCGATCGACTGGCGGATGCCATCGTCAGTATTGAGTACTACATGGAAACGGTGAAGGCCGGTCGCAAAGAGCCCTGGTATATGCTCGACAATGCCGAAGCCTGCCTGACCGTGCTTGAAGACATGGCTGTCCGTCTGCGGTCGGCGCCGACGGATGACAGCGCTGTGGTTCCTGTCGTGCAAGAAGCTCAGGCTGCAAAATCACCCGGTGCTGAACAGGGGATGCGTGCGACGGAAGTGATGCCGATGCCCGTTGTTGCAAAAGACGCGGAGCACCTGGATCCGGAGTTGCTGGAGTTGTTTATCGAGGAGGCCAAGGAAGAAATCGTATCGATCAAGCGACACTTGCCGCAATGGGCCGATTCTCCGGACGATATTGAAACACTCATTACCGTGCGACGCTCTTTTCATACGCTTAAAGGCAGCGGACGCATGGTGGGTGCGGAGCGTATTGGCGAATATTGCTGGACAATCGAAAATCTGCTCAACAAACTGATCAATCGCACCCTGGTTCGTACGCCACCAATGATCGCATTCATTCGTGAGGCTGCGGACGTAGTGCCGGAACTGATTGAGGAGCTTGAAATCGGCACCGTGCCAACGGCAGATGTCACGCTCTTCATGGCGCGCTCCAACGCATTTGCTGACGGTGACCCGAACGCGGCTGTGCTGACAATAGCCGCCCCGCAGAAGCAACCGCCGGCGCAGGAGCCTGCGGCGTTGGAAATGGATCCGGTCCTGCTGGATATTTTCTCCAAAGAGACCGCGAGCCATCTTAAGGTGATCCGTGATTATCTGGAGGCATGCCAGGGATACAGTCCGCCGTTTCAAGTCAGCGATCGATTGTATCGTGCCTGCCATACGCTTCACGGCAGTGCCAACATGGCCAACGTCGAGCGCGGCGTTGCGGTCGCCGGTGCCCTGAATCGCTATGTACGTCGTGTCTATGACCACAAGGTGGGATTCAAACAGGTCGGTCTCGATGCGCTGGGCGCAGTGGCGCAGGCAATCGAAAGTATTGTTGCTGACATCAATCGGGTGGATACCAACCGATCCGACTTCAGCGTATTAATCGATCATGTCAACCAGCTGACCGATGCCGTTGAGCCGCCGCAGGACGAGCAGACGCCATCCACGACAGCCACTGAGCCGCTTGAAGAACCGACCGCGGCGCCAGAAGAAGATATTGCCTACGATGCTGAGATCGCGGCGATATTTTCCGAGGAAGCGGCCGAGCTGCTGGAAGCGGCGGATCAGGCGCTGGCAAACTGGAGCGCGAACAAAGCGGCGACCGAGCACGTCGAGGAACTCAAACGGCACTTGCATACGCTCAAAGGCGGTGCGCGGATGGCCGGCATAGTCGCCATGGGCGATCTGAGTCACGAAATTGAAACGCTGCTCATCGCGATTGACAGTGGTCGGGTATCGCCTTCATCCCGAATTGACGAGCTGATGCAACAAAGTCTCGATGAACTGCATCGCATGCGGGATGACGTCAATGCGGGTAAGCGAATTTCGGCAGCGGTCGAATTCGAGCAACGAATTCGAACAGTAAGTACGGGTGGGGCGGACGCCGAGCAGGTATTGCAGCAAATCGTTGAGCCGACGGAGACGGACGACCTGGATACCGCTGAATCAGTCTCTGTCGAGTTCACGATCGAACCGGAAGATACCGTTAGTATGGTCATCGTCGATTCGCCGCTGCAGGAAGAAATCGCCCGAATGGCGACACTCGACGAAGCCGATGAGACGCCCGCCGAAATAACGCCAGCGGCAGAAGAGGAAGTGACAGCGGCGGAACCGCTCATTGCTCCGCCGACCGACGCGGTACTGGAAACCGTATTAACGCCGGAGCAATCGCCGGCCGATGTCGTCGATCGCGACGAGCCTGCCAGTGGCGATCAGGAAGAGAAAACGGATGATGAGCTTGGCGAAGATCTCCCGCAAGTGGACCGTCGCCAGGCAGCTGCGCGTCAATCGGGCGATCAACGTCCGGAGTTTGCGCGTATCGATACCGAGCTTCTGGAAGATTTACTGAATGCGGCTGGCGAGATCAGCATTTATCAATCGCGATTGAGGCAGCAAGTCGGCAATATCGAATTTCACGTTGACGAGTTGGAACAAACCGTAGCGCGGCTGCGGGAACAGTTGCGCAAACTCGAAATCGAGACAGAAGCGCAAATCATGCATGGGCACCAGGAAACCATGGTTGCGCAGGATTTCGATCCTCTCGAGATGGATCGCTATTCCAACATTCAGCAGTTGTCGCGGGCACTGGCCGAGTCTGCGAGCGATATGGCCAGCTTGAAAGACCTGTTGCAATCTGTGACGACGGAGGCGGAAACGCTGCTCGTGCAGCAATCCCGGGTGACCGCCGAGTTGCAGGACGGCCTGATGCGTGCGCGCATGGTGCCCTTTCAGCAACATGTGCCGCGGCTCACACGGCTGGTTCGGCAGGCCGCCAAGGAAGCGGGTAAACGCGCCGAGCTGGCGGTTGAAGGGGCGTCCGGTGAACTCGATCGGCAGGTGCTGGAGAAGATGCTGCCACCGTTCGAACATATGATGCGAAACGCTGTCGTACACGGAATCGAATCAACCGAGGTTCGCCAGGCGGCGGGCAAACCGGCGTCCGGACGCATCACGATACGATTGCATCGAGACGGTTCAGAAATGGTAATCGATGTGGCCGACGACGGCGCTGGTCTGGATGTCGACGCGATTCGGCGCAAAGCGTTTGAGCGCGGCGTTCTGAATCCAGACGCAAAAGTGAGCGACGAAGAAATCATGGAGCTGATTCTGACGCCCGGGTTCAGTACCGCTAACGTAGTGACTCAATCGGCAGGACGCGGCGTTGGTATGGACGTCGTCGCGAACGAGGTCAAACAGCTCGGTGGTTCATTGCAGATTTCGTCCGTGACAGGGCAAGGCACCAACTTTACGGTTCGATTGCCCTTCACGCTGGCTATTACGCAGGCGCTCATCGTGCGGACCGGAGAGGAAGTGTATGCCTTGCCATTGCCCACCGTTGAAGGTGTGGTCCGTATCACACGAACAGAACTTGAATCTTTGCTGAGCCAGAGCGAGCCCAGCTATCAATATGGCGAGCAGTCTTATCGATTCCGTCATCTTGGTATGTATCTCGGTGGCCAGGCCGCGCAACTTTCAGAAGAAGAAGCGCACGTGTCCGTTATCCTGGTACGCGCAGGCGACAATTCTGCCGCTTTGCTGACGGACGAAATGCTGGCAAGTCAGGAAATTGTCGTGAAGACGGTCGGGCCGCAATTGGCGAGTGTGAAAGGCATTGCGGGTGCGACGATTCTGGGTGACGGCAGTATTGTATTGATTCTGGACATCATGGCGCTGGTACGCGGCGGAGCGCCGGTGGTTGAATTGAAAAGCGCGATGCCGACCCCGGCTGACAGCCGCCCGTTGGCACTGGTCGTCGATGACTCCATTACGGTGCGCCGTGTCATGGAAAGATTCCTCGAGCGCAATGGTTTGCGGGTTGTGACGGCCAGGGACGGGCTCGACGCGATCAGCGTATTGCGCGATCACAAACCGGATATTATTTTGCTCGACATTGAGATGCCGCGAATGGACGGATACGAATTTGCCGCACACGTACGCAACGACGAGCGCGTTGCCGCTGTCCCTATTATCATGATTACGTCGAGAGTCGGCGATAAGCATCGGGCACGGGCGATCGAAATCGGCGTTAATGACTACCTGGGTAAACCTTATCAGGACGCAAAACTGCTTGACGCTATTTCTCGCCTGCTGGAAGAACGCGGTGTGACGTTGCAATGAGCGCCGAATCAGAAGAGTTATACAGCCTCCTCGTCCCGCTCGCCGAGGATCGGCTCATTGTGCCGCGCACGTGTGTGACCGAAGTGATTCGCTTTACCAAGCCGGAGCGGCGTGAAGGCAGTCAGGACTGGATGCTGGGCACCATTAGCTGGAACGGACGCGATTTGCCGGTCGTTGCCTTTGAAGGGACTATCGGGAAAGAGGTGCCGGCCATTACCGGCCGAACGCGTATTGTTGTTTTCTATGCGGCCGGTGGTCGGGTCAAGAGTGGCCACCTGGGCATTGTGACACAAGGTTTTCCGCAACTGGTTCGGGTCAATCGCGAGGTGTTGCGGCGCGACGATAATGAGGGATGGCCGGCTGATGCGCCGGTTCTGTGCCGCGTGAAGATGATTAACGAATTTCCCCTGATCCCCCATCTGGAAAAGCTCGAATCCATGATTGCCGAGGAATCGATTCAGGCCTAGCGGCCTGTCGAATAAGGTGGTCGGCAAAAGGTGGCCGATCCTTCTTACAAGTCACCCCATTTTGCTTGCAGGATTGCGATGGCGGCCAGTGCCGCCGTTTCGGTACGTAACACCCTGGGCCCCAGCGAAACGGCTTTGAAGCCGGCATCAAGCAGCATTTCGGTTTCTGTGTCGCTCATTCCGCCCTCCGGGCCGATCAGGAGATCAAGACTCGACGCGGCTGCGTCTACCTGTTGCAGTGACACGGTGGCGGACGGTTGTAGCAACAAGCGGCCTTCTGCCGGTGTATTTCCGCGCAGAAAGTCGTGCAGCGCAGACGGCTCATCGATAACGGGTATTCTATTTCGCCCGCATTGTTCGCAGGCGCTGTGCGCAATCTTGTTCCAGTGAGCCAGGCGTCGAGCAGCACGGTCGGCTTGCAGTTTGACGACGGAAAATTCTGTCAGGACCGGCGATATTCGATGCACGCCGAGTTCAGTCGCTTTCTGGATGACGAAATCCATGCGCTCGCCACGAGCAATACCCTGCACCAGCCGAATCTTCAGCGGTGACTCAAGGCTCTGCAGGAGGGGTGCTCCGGGTCGCAAACAGACTCTTTTTCTATGGACTTCGGTGACGAGGGCTGGATACTCATAGTTGCGGCCGTCAAAGAGCAATACTTCGCTGCCCCGTTTCAGCCGCAGGACTCGGCTCAGATAATGTCCCTGTTCTCCGTCGAGGCAAAGCGTCTCGCCTTCTGATATCGGCTGAGAAATAAACAGTCGGTGCCGGGACATGGGGTAGCGCCTCCATTGAATTTTGGTCAGACTCTTGGCATCAGGATTGAGCCGGCTCAAGGATATCAAGCCCCAATGAGTGGTACGCAAAAATCGTCATTTTCAGTCACCGTCGATGACGGGCTGATCCATCCGGCGGAATACCGTTGGTCGCCCAATCAGGACGCGCGACCCGAAAATTGCCGCCCGGAGCTGGTGGTGATCCATAGCATCAGTTTGCCGCCCGGAGAATTCGGCGGGCCCTACATTGAGCAATTGTTCATGAACGGACTGGACTGGGGCGCGCATCCGTATTTCTCGACGATAGAGGGTGCGGAAGTGTCCGCACACCTGCTGATCAGGCGCGATGGGCGACTACTGCAGTTTGTGCCTTTTCATCGTCGCGCCTGGCATGCCGGTGCTTCATCGTTTCGCGGTCGTCAGCGCTGCAATGATTTTTCCATCGGTATTGAGCTTGAAGGCTGCGACGAAACGCACTATGCCGACGCACAGTACCAATGTCTCGTTGCCGTACTACGCGCGCTACAGCAAGCGTACCCGGACCTGGGCGCGCGAAGTATCGCCGGGCATTGTGACGTTGCTCCCGGACGAAAAACCGACCCCGGTCCTGCTTTCGACTGGCTGCGCTTGTATGATGGGCTTACGGCGTAGGTTTCCTGCGCGCACCGATACTGAAACGTCATGAATTTGATTGCATTACTCCTGGGACTGATCGTCGAGCGCCTGGCGACGCAGCTTTTTCATTTGCGACAGCTGCGCTGGTTTGATCGCGTGATCGATGCGGGGTTTCGCCTGGCGCAGCGTTTCGACCGCTGGCCTGCCATTATTCCCGTGTTGCTGCTGGCGACGGTACTCGTGTTGCCGGTATACCTGGTGATGTTCGGTCTCGGCGATACCTTGTACGGCTTTCCCTACATGATGCTGGCGATCATCGTTTTGTTTTTTTCGCTGGGCCCGAAAGACATCGGCGAAGAAGTGAGCGAATACTGCAACGCGATCGAGGCTAACGATGACGACCGTATCCGCGCAACGGCCAAGGCGCTGCTCGAAAGAGAGGTGCCCGCCGATCCCATGGAGTGCGTCCGGGAGGTAGAGGCGGCGGTTTTCGTGCAGGCTAACAATCGCCTTTTTGCGGTCGTTTTCTGGTTTGTGTTGCTGGGTCCGTTCGGCCCGCTGGGCGCGTGGGCATACCGCGTGACCGATCTTATTCGCCGTCGCGCAGCGTTCAACGCAACGCGCGCAGAGAATGCCGACAAAGCGGTACAACGAATCGCTCTGACGGTAAGCAGATTGCACGGCTGGCTGGCATGGGTTCCGGCGCGATTGACGGTTCTTGGATACGCGTTGGCCGGGAATTTCGATGGCGCCTTAGCCGCCTGGCGAGGTGGCCGTTCGGAGGAAACGACATTGCCAGGTGAACAGAACGAAAACTTGCTGGCCCGGGTCGGCGTCGCGGCGATGGCGTTGACGCGTGAGGATGGCGAAAGCGTACACGACAGGGGCGTACGTGGCGCGACGGCCGCAACGAGACTCGTGTTGCGATTGCTCGGTATATGGGCGTTTGTGATCGCCGCGATGACGCTGTACGGCTGGTCATTGTGAGACGCTGGCGGCTGATCGCATTCGTTTCGACGTGTCTTCTTTTCCTGCTGCCGGCGTGCACAGATACCACGGAAGCCACATCCGTGGCCGGCAAGAGCCCGCCGGGTGAGTTGCGCATCGTCACGCTCGCGCCGCATTTGGCGGAGCTGGTTTACGCTGCCGGTGCCGGTGAAACGCTGGTAGGGGTCAGTGCATACAGTAACTATCCGCAGGCCGTCAAAGCGCTGCCGCAAATTGGCGACGCCTTTCTCATCGACCAGGAGCAGCTGCTGTTGCTGCAGCCGGATATCTTGCTGGCATGGGAAAGTGGTACGGCAGTACGCACCGTGGACGAGTTACGCGATCGTGGCTACCGCGTGGAGGTAATCCGAACCAATGGCCTCAATGATATTGCGCAGGCCCTGAAAAAGATCGGACACTTGACGGGTCACAGTACGGAAGCGAATTCTGCGGCCGCTGAATTTCTTGCCGAAATAGACCGAATGCACGTTGTCGACGCCCACCAGGAGACTGTTCGTGTTTTCTACCAGATATCTTCACGGCCGCTGTATACGGTGAATGGCGATCACTATGTGAGTGAATTGATCGCATTGTGTGGCGGGGAAAATATATTCTCCGACCTCGGCGCATTGGCACCGCTCGTCTCGGAAGAAGCTGTGCTGGTGAGGGATCCCGAAGTGATGATCGCCGGTCGATTCGCCGACGATGATGAGCCGCTGGCGGATTGGCGGCACTGGCCGGCACTGACAGCCAATGTTCTCGGTAATTTCTTTTACGTCCCGATGGATCTACTCGCGCGGCCAACGCCTCGATTGGCCCAGGCGGGAACGATTATTTGTGAAATCCTCGAAGAGGCGCGTCAAAAACGGCAACACCGCCAGTCAGGGAACACCTGAATAACTGCGCTGCAAGTGCGTGAGAGTCGGTGTTACGGCAGGTGACGAAGGAAGACCTCCGAGCGCGTGTCGTCGCTGTGATAGCCGGTATCCGCCGGTGCTACCTCGTTCCAGGCAACCAGGAAACCGTTTCCCCACGACCTGAGCGCAGGGATTAGCGACTGCGATCGGCTGGCGGTTATGCGGCTCGCCGCAGAGACTGCTTCGCCGCTTGTATCGAATATCTGAAAATACACGTCATACGGACCGTTGGTGTCGTCCGACCAGGCAAGACCAAATTGTCCGTCGCGAGGTGCCAGATAGGCGCCGATCGACGCGCCTGCAGAACGGGTGATCCGTTGCGGGGAGGCGTCGACCAAGTGATTCAATCGCTGTGTCGGTGCCACCAGCAGGTAGACTTCCTGGTTACCATCGCGTTCGTCGAACCAGGTAATGGCCGCAACCCCGGACGTCATCACGAGATCCGGGTATTTGGACGCGAAGCCATCGTCGCGCGTCAGGCGCGTCAGCGCGACCTTCCCATCGTTCAGTGAGGCAAGAAAAAGCTCTTCCGCCTGCGTGTCAGAAATTGCGTCGAATACGATGTACGCTACGCCGTCGTCGTCAATGGTGGCATTCAGATTCCACGTCGTGGGACCGGCTGGCGCAAGCCTGACCGGGCTTGCCAATGCGCGGCCGTTTATGTCCCACCAACCTCCCATGACATACTCTTCTCCCGACGTACTTTTCTCTACCCACGCGCAGAAAACCCGATCTCTGTAGGTACGCAATACCGGGATGCGCGACTCACGGTCCTCGTCCGTTACAGGGAATTGCCAAACCAGTTCGTCCCCACCGTTCCAGAATCCAATTTGCGCCTGGTGTGCTCCCCGTGCCGATTTTTCGTACCAGGCCAGACCAACGCCGCGACCAAGTGTGTCGATGGATGCCTCATAGGATTGCTCGGGTGAGTCTGTGAGCCGATACTCCGGGGAGTCGGGCATGCCCGTCGTATCCACGAGGCGCAAATAGATTTCGGCATTGCCATCGCGGGTGTCGTACCAGGCAACGGCCATCCGTTCGCCGACGGGTGCAAGGCTGACCTCAAACGCACCAGAATGGCTTTGACTCACCTGCTGCAACCCGCCGGCGTTGCAGGCCGCCAGTAGCAGCGAGGCTGCACATGCCGTCAGGCGCGGGATTTCTTGCGCCAAAACAGGCCTCCACCAAGCAGCACTACCAACAGCACGACCATCCAGCGAATCGTTTCTTGTTCAAGCGCCTTCTCCGGTGGTGAGTCGTCCGCAGCAACCGTCTCGACAGGGTTGTTTTCCTTTGCCAGGTACTGTCTTAATTCCTGCGACTCGAGGGTGGGAGTTGTTATCGATGATGGTCCCGCCACCGGCCCGG
>JAADHU010000043.1 GCA_013151645.1 Gammaproteobacteria bacterium
TGCCCCGCAGGGATGCGGGGCACGAGCTTACAGGGACGTACTCGCAGCGCGTCTCAGAGGCTGACCTCAGCGCTCGGGTCCGCAACACCGCGAGCAACCCGCACCACCAGGAACATCGTATGTCACGCGACAATATCTACACCACCGAACCCGCCGGCACAGGCACGTTCGAATTTAACGAAGCCGTCGCTGAAGTCTTCCCGGACATGCTGCAACGCTCCATCCCCGGATACGCGGCGTCAATCCGCGCCATTCGATCGCTGGCACACCAATACGTCCAGCCTGACAGTCATTGCTACGATCTCGGCTGTTCCCTGGGAGCTGCGACGATGGCAATGCGCGAGGGAATCGATGCGCGCGGCTGCCGGATAATTGCGATCGACAACGCGCGGGCGATGGTGTCCCGATGCAGAGAAATTGTCGCTGAAGACGAAAGCGGCATACCGGTCGACGTTCTTGAGGGAGACGTACGTAACGCGGACATAGACAATGCGTCGATGGCGGTTATGAACTACACCCTGCAATTCCTGCCGCTTGAAGAACGCCAGCGAATGATCGGAAAAATCGCGGACGGGATGCGGCCCGGTGGAGTTTTCGTTCTGTCTGAAAAAGTCGTCGATGAAGACCCTGGCATCGAGGCCATGCTGGTTGATTTGCACCACAACTTTAAGCGTAATCATGCCTACAGCGAGCTGGAAATCAGCCGCAAGCGAGCGGCCATCGAGAACGTGCTGGTACCGGAGAGCGTGGCCGTTCACAAAGAGCGTATGCTTGCCGCCGGCTTCCGTCACGTCGGTGTGTGGTTGCGGTACTTCAATTTTGTCTCACTCGTGGCGATTCGTTAGATATGCTTGAATTCGAAGATCTGTTCAGCGACCTGGATAAAGAAGGGCTGGCGTGGTGGGCGTCGGAACTGGAGCCGTTGCTCGCAGAGCGCTTCGCTGAAACGGCGCACGGTAATCTCCTGGAGTGGCGTGACGCACTGGGCTGTTTGCCGTCGACCCGCCGACTGGCGGCGACACTGAACTCCACCGCCGTC
Organism: Gammaproteobacteria bacterium; assembly: GCA_013151645.1. Taxonomy (GTDB): domain Bacteria; phylum Pseudomonadota; class Gammaproteobacteria; order Steroidobacterales; family Woeseiaceae; genus JAADHU01. Next base: position 1,040 of record JAADHU010000043.1, read on the forward strand.
GGGGTGCCCGACCTCAAGCTCGATCACGACGAACAAAAGGCCACGCGCGACGCGTTGTTACGCTTGCTGCCGTGGCGCAAGGGGCCGTTCGATATCGGCGGTGTTGAGATCGACGCGGAATGGCGCTCCGACCTGAAGTGGGATCGTGTCTGCAAGGCGATAAGCCCTCTCGAGGACCGGCTGGTCCTCGACGTCGGTAGCGGCAATGGTTACTACGCGCTGCGCATGCGTGGCCAGGGAGCCAGGATGGTCATCGGCATCGACCCGACACTGCTGTATGTCGTGCAGTATCGGGCCATCGCCAGATTCCTTGAGCCTCAGCCCGTGCATGTGCTGCCACTCAGGCTGCATGACCTGCCGCCGAAGATGCGGCTGTTCGATAGCGTCTTTTCGATGGGTGTCCTCTATCACCAGCGCGCGCCACTGACACACCTGCAACAGTTGCGCGATGCGCTGAGACCCGGCGGCGAGCTGGTGCTGGAAACGCTGCTGCTACCGAACGAGGAGGCCTGTGCAAGAACGCCCGAAAATCGCTATGCGCGCATGCGCAACGTCTGGTTGCTGCCGAGCGTATCGGAACTGACCGTATGGCTGGCCCGCAGCGGTTTTGTCGACATCACGCTTGCCGATGTCACACCAACGACGGTGGATGAACAGCGTTCGACGCGCTGGATGCCTTTCGAGTCATTGCTTGAGGCGCTGGACCCGGACGACGCCACGAAAACGGTCGAAGGATGGCCGGCACCGCGTCGCGCAATCCTGGTCGCCAGAAGCCCCGCATAACCGGGATCAGGCTCTTGCACTTGACGCCGGGGCACTAATTTTCTAAATTTCTGTTTTGACAGAAATAAAAGAACACTATGCAAATGACGCCAGCGGTACAAAAGTATGTCCTGCATTGGGGTGAGATGGGGACCCGCTGGGGGACCAATCGCACTGTTGCACAGATTCAGGCGTTATTGTACCTGTCTCCCAAACCTCTCCATGCCGACGAAATCGTCGACTTGCTGTCCGTTGCACGTTCCAACGTCAGCACCAGCATTCGCGAGTTACAAAGTTACGGCCTGGTCAAGATGACGCATATTCTCGGTGACCGCCGCGATTACTTCGAGTCGCTGCATGACGTTTGGGACCTGTTTCGCGTCATCATCGAACAGCGCAAGCAACGTGAACTGAATCCGACCTTGTCCATGCTGAGACAATGCGTCGAAGAGATTAATGCGGAGAAGGGCACAGACGATACGACCAAAGAGCGGGTCCGGAATATGCTTCAGTTCGTGGAGACGACCAGCGAGTGGTACGAAAAAATTCGTGACATGCCAACACCGACGCTGCAAAAAATAATGAAGCTCGGTGGCGGTATCGCCAAATTCATCAAGAAGTAACGGCGCTACTGACCCGCCGTGTTGGCCGCTACGCAAGCATCGACAACCGTCGTCGAGCCGAGACGGAGCGTCCGTACCAGCCACACGGCCGCACCGTCACCGGATGGACTACCGTTGATAACGCCGGCCGGTCGAAAGTAGTAGCCACCCGGCAAATAGCGGTCGCTGACGATCTCGCCGTCAACACACTCACTGTGCTGGTAACTACCTTCCAGCAGGTAGCCCTCCTCCTGCACCGACGAACGCATCCACGGTCTCGTCGCACCCGCCTCGATGCGTACCAGTTCCGTCCGCGCGCCACTGCCCGGATCGAAACGCAGCTCCTTGCGCGAAACACCAACGTCGTTCGGGTCAGCCGAAATCGGCTGCCAGTTCAATTGGCGCCGACTCAGGATCATGGGCGTCTGGATGACGCTGGCGGGATTCGCGTCGTCCAGGAAATACAACAGCGATGCACCGCCTTCGGTTTGCAGGCGCATGCCGGTCGAACCAGGTGGTATGTAAGCATAGCCGCCGGCCCCGAGATCGAATTCTCCCAACTGGATTTCGCCCGCAAGCACATAGATTTCGACGCTCTTGTCCGGCGCAGCACCGGTGCCGAATTGCCATTGCGGCGGCAGTTGCAAGCGACTACTCGAACGGCGGGAATTGGAATTCGCCGAATCCCCCGAACTGCCCGCCAGCTGTTTTGCGCGAATGCCCGGCAAACCGACCATGAAAACGTTCGGCAGCGCATCAACCTGAACGAATGCCGGATACGGCGTCCTCGTCGGCGCCGAAGCGCAAGCGGCCACTACAACGAGCGATAACAAAAAACCGCTGCGTACAAGCTTGTTGATTACGTTACTCATAAAAAATCCAGACACAATCCATGCCGTCAAGCGCCATGTGAATCAGCAGCCCGATAGCGATCAAGCGCAATCGTGGCCAGAGCGCCATTGCACCGTAAGCGACTATGGCCGGGTACGAATGCAGTGGATGAAATCCGATACTGCAACGACCCGCATCATACACCGGGTCGGCGAGCAGGTGATCCAGATCGATAACCATGGTCGCCATCAGGGTAAGCCAGACGCGCCAGAATTTATCGCGATAAAAAACACCGGCAACGGCCGCCGGCACCAGCGCATGCAGGGCGAGATGAAAATTTGCGCGTAGCATGGCGGTCGTAGCACTCCTGCAACTGTCGGCGGGCTATTCGCCGCCGGATGTCTGCTCGATTGTCCGCCGGCCAGAACGAAAAAAGCCGCCCAAAATTTGGGCGGCAAAGAAGTAGACGATGTATCCGGCGGCGATCAATCTGATTGTTGCGTGAGTGACGACATCCATTGTTTCGTCTCACACAGTCAAATCGGTACCGCTACCTGGTGACCGCATTCTGGCTGATGCTGCAAGCTTTGATCGAAATCAAATCCTGCGCGTCGAAACGGAGGGTTGCGATGAGAGGTATCGCACCATTCTGTTCACCAGGTCCTGCATCCCGCATGGCGATCACGCCTGTATTGCCTTTCCTACACCTCATCTCCGTGCGTACCGGTATGGTACGAAAAGAATGCTACTACATCTTGTGGCTCAAGGCGAGTTACATACAAGATGTAGCCTGTCTACGCACTTTTATCGCCACCGCGACTGTTTCGCCATGGAGCGTCGGAACGCGGTATCCTTGCGCGCCAGCAAACGCCGATCCGGAGCAGCACCGACCGTGAGTGATTTAAGCCGCAATGGCCGTGCCACTTTTCAAAAAGCAGGGCTCGCCCTTGGACCGATCATTGCCGCACTGATGATTTTCAGCGGAACGCCGGACGACCTGACATCGCCTGCCTGGCACACGGCCGCCATGGGCGCGTGGATGGCCATTTGGTGGGCGACGGAAGCGGTGCCGATCGCTGTCACCGCATTGCTTCCGCTGGCGTTGTTTCCCTTGCTCGGCATTGCCAGTATCCAGGAAACATCCGCGCCCTTTGCCAACAAGGTTATCTACCTGTTTCTGGGTGGCTTTATCGTGGCGTTTGCCATGCAGCGCTGGGACCTGCACCGGCGCATCGCGCTCACGATTTTGCAGCATACCGGTGGCGACGGCCGCTCTCTGATCGGTGGATTCATGCTGGCGAGCGCATTTCTCAGCATGTGGGTCATGAACACATCCACCACGATGATGATGCTGCCCATTGCCGTATCGATTATTGGCGTTATTCACGCGTCGGTCGATGGGCTCGATGATAAAGCGAAACACGATTTTCAGTACGCGCTGCTTCTCGGTGTTGCTTATGCGTCGACGATTGGCGGCATATCCACGCTGGTCGGAACCGCACCTAACGCGATGCTCGCGGCTTTCATGCTCGAGACCTACGGCACGGAAATCGATTTTGCGCGCTGGATGATGGTCGGCGTTCCATTGAGCATTGTTTTACTGCCGCTGGCCTGGCTCACGCTGACGCGCTGGGTTTTCAAAGTTGATTTCGTCACATCGGCTGAGGGCCGTGCAACGCTCAGTCGAATGAAAGCCGAATTGGGCCCGATCTCAACGCCCGAGAAACGAGTCGGTTTCGTCTTTGCCGCGCTTGCGATTACCTGGATCATGCGCCCGTTGCTGGTAAAAATTCCCGGACTTGCGGCGCTGGACGATTCCGGGATCGCAATGGCAGGCGCGATCCTGCTCTTCCTGATTCCCAGTGGCCATCCATCCGACCCACTACTGATTCGATGGCACTACGTTGAAAAATTACCCTGGAGCATTCTCTTGCTCTTCGGCGGCGGGCTGACACTGGCCTCGGCCGTCAGCAAAACCGGACTCGCAGGATGGCTCGGCAGCGGCCTGGCCGAACTGGGTACATGGCCGGTCGCCGCACTGGTGCTGGCCGTCGCCATCATGATTATTTTCCTTACAGAACTGACCAGCAATGTTGCAACGACGGCGACCTTCCTGCCGGTCGTGGGCGCCATCGCTATCGAAGCCGGCGTCGACCCCATTTTGCTGGCCATACCGGTGACCCTCGCCGCCAGTTGTGCTTTCATGCTCCCAGTGGCAACACCGCCGAACGCCATCGTTTTCGGCTCCGGCTTGCTGACTATTCCGAAAATGGCGCGTGCCGGGTTCGCATTGAATATCATCGCCATTGTTCTCGTGACCGTGGTCGCACTGACCCTCGCACCTCGTTTCCTGCATGGATGAATACGATGACCGATTCCTATCCGATTGATCAACAAAACAAGCTCAGGCAGCTGGCCGAAAAAGCCGATTACGATCGGAGAACCGTACATGAGATTCTGGATGCCGGCATCATGGTACACGCTGCCTTTATGCAGGACGGGCAGCCGATCGTCGTGCCGATGATCTACGGACGCGACGGTGAAACGCTGTTTCTGCACGGTGCGCGCAAGGCACGCGTCATCAAGCTGCTGAAAGAAACGGACTCGGTATGCATGAACGTAACACTGCTCGATGGCATCGTGCTGGCGCGGTCGACGTTCAACTCATCGATGAATTATCGGTCAGTCACGGTATTCGGCAAACCCGAGCTCATCGAAGGAAACGAGCAAAAACTGCAGGCGATGAAAATCATCAGCGAGAACACGATGCCGGGTCGCTGGGACGAATTACGCGAATCCCACGAACGCGAGATCAAGATGACCGGCGTCATCGCAGTAAAAATAGAAAGCGCTTCAGCGAAGATCTCGAGTGCCGTTCCCGATGACGATGAAGAAGACTACGAGATTCCAATTTGGGCGGGAGTGTTGCCGCTGACGACGCGACTCGGAACGTTGCAGAGTGACGACCGTGTGCTAGCAGGCATCGAGCCATCTGCCGCCGTACAGGCCATGCAAAACCGCAAATTGTAGGCACGACCTGCGGGAGTGACCTAGTTAAGTCTGGTCGCGTGTCAGGTCACGCTCCTACAGGAGTGCCAATAGAATTATTGTAGGAGCGTCACCTGAGACGCGATCCTCTTGGGCCCGGTCGCGCGTCAGGTCACGCTCCTACAGCGGTGCCAATAGAATTATTGTAGGAGCGTCACCTGAGACGCGATCCTCTTAAGCCTGGTCGCGAGCGACTTCCTCTCCGATACGATCCGGCGTCAGGCGGTCGACGCCCGATTCGGGCGGCCGGATCTACCGGCTGTCATCCGGAATCACGACGGCCTTTTTACTGAACTCGGCATGGATTCGCATGACGGGAATTTACTGCGCCGGCGCGTCGCCAACGTGCGGAAACTGACTGTGCTCCATCTCAAGTCGCAACAGCGCCTCTTTCGTGGGCAGACCGCCACCGAATCCGGTCAGATCGCCGCTGCTGCCGACCACCCGGTGGCAGGGAATAATGATCGGAATGGGGTTTCGCCCGTTTGCCGCACCGACCGCCCGCACGGCCCTGGGGCGACCGATACGTTTCGCCACGTCACCGTAGGTCGTCGTCGTGCCATAGGGAATTTTCTGCAGCTCCTCGAGCACCTGCAATTGAAATTCCGTGCCATTGGGTTGCAGCGGCAGATCAAAATCTTTAAGCGTGCCCTCGAAGTACGCCGTCAGTTGCGCGCGCGCATCGGCAAAGGGTTTTTCAGCATAAATCCAGTCATGCTCCGGCTCGCGACGCATGGAGCCTTCCGGAAAGCCGATCAGACTGAGCCCTTGTTCATCACCGGCAAGCAACAGATCACCGATCGGTGTCGTCAGAAAACAGTAGTGCATGGTCTTATCCTCCAGATCCGGATAACGAGCCCCACAGGAGCAAGGCGGCGTAAGCGCGCCACGGACGCCAGCTCTCGGCTCGTTGGGACAGTGTAGCGGATGACACCCGGTGCGGCGGATCGATTGCTTTGAGCAGCCCCAGATCCGCCGTCGGAAATGCATCCGGGTGTTTCAGTACTCGCATCGCAACGTATTGGGCCGTCCAGTCGCCAATGCCTTTGATCGATTTGAGCTGTTCGCAGAAGTCGTCGGGATCCTGCGAGAAATCGAAATCAATATCGCCACGATTGACGGCAGCAGACAATGAACGGATTGTCGCCGCCCGACTACGCACCAGTCCGATGCCATTGAACCGAACGCGCGCAAGTCGTGCGGGCGTCGGAAAAATATACGCGAGACCGTCCTCGCGGGATTTGATATCGGTATTCAGGGGTTCTCCGTATCGACTGGCGATTCGCCCGGCCAGCGTCGTCGCGGCGGCCACTGAAATTTGCTGACCCAGGATCGCGCGGACAGTGAGTTCGAACCCGTCCCAGGCGCCCGGCACACGAACGCCCCGCTGCACTTTCAGCATTGCCGCCAGCCGGGTGTCTTTCTTCAGCGTTCTGCCAATATCGGCAACCGGCGCATCCAGATCGAAGATTTCACGCGTCCGCTGGACGACCTCAAACAGGTTGCCAGTTGCAACGCCGTCCAGCGTCAGATCCAGTGCACTGATTTTCGGGCTCGGCCGAAGCGTTAACACACCGTGTTTGCCGCCCATCGATAGCGTACGTTTGTACGCGTCGCCAACCACCACTTCGACACCCGGAATCGCCCTGTGCGCGAAGAATTCCAGCAGGGACGTCCAGTTAAACGGCATGCGGCAAGTCAGGCGGACGGTGAGCGTCGCGCTCCGGTCATGCGGCTCGCGGCGATCGCGGACCGCTCGCAAATCGCGTGGCGCCCGTTTGTAGGTCTTCCGGAATGCATCGTTGAACCGTCGTACGCTGCCGTAACCGGCCGCATCCGCAATACGACTCATCGGCATGCGCGTTTCATCGATCAGCCGCTTCGCGAAATGCAGACGCTGCGTATGCGCGACGGCCAGAGGAGACGCACCCAGGTGCGTGTTGAACAAACGCCGCAAATGTCGACTGGTAACGCCCAGTCGATCGGCCAGCAATTCCACATTGCCATCGTCAAGTGCTCCATTCGAGATCAATCGCAAACCTCGCCGTACCGTGGTCGAGGTTCCGCTCCATGCCGGCGTACCCGGCGCACTCTCCGGCCTGCAACGCAGGCAAGGTCGGTATCCCGCTTCGCTGGCGGCCGCCGCGCTGGCATAAAAGGAGACGTTCTTGCGCTTCGGGGCGTTGGCCGGGCAAATCGGACGACAGTAGATCCCGGTGGTTTTTACGGCCACGTAGAAGTGCCCGTCATACCGCGCATCTCTGGCAAGCCTCGCCCTTTCGTAAATTTCGTTTTGCCGTGCCGTCACTAATCTCTCCTCACTGCGAAAGATTATACGCCCCGGAATCTACGAAAATAGCCAGAATCGGACCTGTATGTTACGTCGTAAGCGAGTACCACAAGCGTAGGCTCATGTTTCCTGCGCAACGACGAAATTTGATTCCTGCGATCAGCGAAACATCAGATCGTTCATGCGGTTTTCCACCAGTTCCTGCTTACCGGACTGCGCCTGTGGCTCACCGTTACGCTCGGCGTAGTCGCGTAAGTCACCGAGCGTCAACTTCCCCGCGACGAAATTTTCGCCTTCACCTGAGCCGAAACTCCCGTACCTTCCCTGCCTGAGCGCAATCAGTTGTGAATCGTTGAGCATACGTTCCGCGAACACCAGGCCGCGTGCGAAAGCATCCATACCACCGATGTGGGCGATGAACATATCTTCGATATCGACTGACTCACGACGAATCTTGGCATCGAAATTCAATCCGCCCGACGTGAATCCACCGTCCGCCAGGATTACGAGCATTGCCTGTGTGCAATCGTTCGTGTCCGTCGGGAACTGATCGGTGTCCCAGCCATTTTGTGGATCACCGCGGTTCGCGTCGACCGAACCGAGCATGCCTGCGTCCGTCGCCATCTGCAGATCGTGAGCGAAGCTATGGCCCGCCAGCGTCGCGTGATTGGCCTCTACGTTCAGCTTGAAATCCTTGTCGAGGCCATAGTGGCGCAGGAAGCCGATAACCGTCTGGGCATCTGCATCGTATTGATGCTTCATCGGTTCCATGGGCTTCGGCTCGATCAAATACGTGCCGCTGAAACCGATGGACCGGCCGTAGTCTCGCGCCATGCCCAGGAACCGTGCCAGGTTTTCCTGCTCACGCTGCGTGTCGGTATTGAAAAGACTGGCATAACCTTCCCGCCCGCCCCAGAAGACGTAGTTTTCGCCGCCAAGTTCCTGCGTAGCATCGAGCGCCGCCTTCACCTGGGCACCCGCTTGCGCCACGACGTCAAAATCCGGATTGGTCGCGGCACCGTTCATGTAGCGGGGATGCGAAAAGACATTGGCGGTGCCCCACAACAATCTAATGTTCGTCGCACGCATACGTTCTTTCGCCATGGCGACCATCGTCTGCAGGTTTTCTTCCGACTCGCCGACGGAATTTCCCTCCGGGGCCAAATCACGATCATGAAAACAGAAATACGGCACACCCATCTTGCTGAAAAATTCGAAGGCAGCATCCATGCGATCCATCGCCGCTGCCATCGGCTCAGCGTTTTTCGCCCAGGGATACACACGAGTTCCCGGTCCGAACGGGTCACCGCCGGACGCGCAAAACGTATGCCAGTAGCAGATCGCAAAACGAAGATGTTCCTCCATCGTCTTGCCGGCAACCTCGCGCGTGGCATCGTAGGCTTTGAAGGCCAGTGGATTGTCGGACTCCGCTCCTTCGTAGCGGATTCGGCCGATACCTGGAAAGTACTCCTGTTCGCCGATGTGGACGCTTCGACTCATGGCAATGCCTCATGTTTTCCGATGGATAGATGGCTGAAAAGCGGGCTAACGGCCGTGACGGCCGTTTGGTAGTCCCGGTAAGCATCCTGGTAAAAACGGACAGCCTGGGGATTCGGCTCGCAGCATAACCCTTCGTCCCGGATCACGTGCTCGGCCACGACCGCGCCGATATCCGTGCCAGCCGTCACCGCCAGGGCCTGCAATGCCGCTCCAAAGGCGGCGCCCTCGTTCTGCTGCAAAATGGTGATCGGCGTGTCGCAAACGTCCGCAAGCACCTGCCGCCAGGTTGCACTGTTCGCGCCGCCGCCAGTCAGGGTAATGTCCTGCGCCGTCACGCCCAGCTCATTGAGTTTGCCGATACCGAATCGCAGACCGTAGCTTGCGCCTTCCATGGCGGATCGAAGCAGGTTCCCGGGCCGTGAATTCAGGCTGTCGAGACCAATGACGCAGGCTTTCCCGGCCGGCAAATTCGGACTGCGTTCTCCGTTGTAGAACGGCAGGGTAATCACGCCATCCGAGCCAGGCGACGCACGGCCTGCCAGTGCCTCAACATCCGTCAGGCCGGTACCCAGCAATTGCCGCATCGTCTCCGTCGCAACGGTGCAATTCATCGTACACAACAACGGTAACCAACCGCCCGTCGACGAACAAAAGGCGGCCACCGCGCCGCTCGGATCAACGACCGGGTGGTCCGCATACGCATACACCGTGCCCGACGTACCGAGGCTCATCGTTATCTTTCCAGGCGAGATATTTCCGGTGCCGATCGCGGCCATCATGTTGTCGCCGCCGCCGGTTGCGACCGGCGTAGCCGGCGGCAAACCCAACGTCTCGGCAGACGATCCGGAAAGCATACCGATCACACCCGGGTCCGTCCGAAGTACCGGCAGGCAATCGCTCAGGTCACGCCCGGAATCGATGGCGCCCAGGATTTCAGCGGACCATTGCCGTTGTCGAACATCCAGCAACCCGGTTCCCGATGCATCACCCGCTTCCATGCAAAGCTCGCCGGTCAGGTAGAAATTGAGATAGTCGTGTGGCAACAGAATGGTTGCCATTTTCCGATATAGCTCAGGATGCGTTTTCCGGAACCAGAGAATTTTAGACGCGGTATATCCGGGCAGAATCCGGTTACCGGTCAGCGCGTGGCAAGCTTGCTCGCCACCGACTGCCTGCATGATCTCCTGGCATTCCGCTTCCGTCGTCGTGTCGCACCAGAGCTTGACGGTAGAGAGCACTTCGCCCGAACTGTCCATCGGAACAAAGCCATGTTGTTGCCCGGAAACGCCCACGGCCACAACCGATGCAAGCACTTTCTGATCGACTTTCGCAAACGCGGCTTGCAGCGCGTCAATCCACCACTGCGCTCGCTGTTCCGCGATGCCGGAACTGTTTTGAATCAGGCGTAACGGTGACGATTCTGCAGCGATGACCCGGTGGGCTGAAAAATCGTAGAAGACAATTTTCAGCCGTTGTGTACCGAGATCAATACCGACTACGGTCTGCATACCCACTCGATCCCGCTCCGTTACAGATCTGACAACGATCCCGGATGAGCATAGAGGCAATCAAATGAGGCATCAATCCAAAATTCGGACTCCCGTGCCGTCAATATCGCTGCGCGAGGCGGCCCGGCCTTTCTGCCGGACCGCCGCACACATTCTGCGATCTCAAGCGGCGGTCCGGACCGCGCCTGTTTTGGCTGCGGACAACCAACTCTGGAGATCCTCTGCGCCACCGATTTTCTCGCCATTGATGAAGACTTGCGGCAAGGTGGTTGCGTTGGCAACCGCTCGGAGCGTGCGATCCGAATAGTCCTTGTTCAGTTCAAGTGTTTCGAAGTCGATGCCCGCCGCTTGCAGCAACGATTTCGCTTGCGCGCAATACCCGCAGCCGCCACGGGAGAACACGGTGACATCCAGTGGTTTCGCGGCATGCGGCGCGACATACTCGAGCATCGTGTCCGCATCCGAAACGCCGTACGGGTCGCCGTCTTCCTCCGGTTCGATGAACATCTTTTCGATCACACCGTCGCGAACGAGCATGGAATAGCGCCAGGAGCGTTTCCCGAAACCCAGCTCGTCCTTGTTCACCAGCAAACCCATGCCGTCAGTGAACGCACCATTCCCGTCCGGCAGGAAGCGTATGTTCTCGACATGCTGGCTCTCTTTCCATTCGTTCATGACGAACGCGTCGTTCACCGAGATACAGACGACGTCATCCACGCCGTGAGCAGCGAACTCTTTCGCGAGCTGGTCGAATCGCGGCACGTGCGAGGATGAGCACGTCGGCGTGAAGGCACCTGGCAATGAAAAAACGACCACTGTTTTACCGGCGAAAATGTCGTCGCTGTCCAGATCGATCCATTCGTGTCCCTGGCGAGTTTTAAAAGTAACTTTCGGTACTCGCTGACCTTCTCTGTTTTCAAACATAATCAGATTCCCTGTGTTGATAACTAAAGCCTGACGCCATACTAGGGAGATTGCCTTAATTCGTAAAACGCATTATTGTTATTACTTTGATCGATTTTATCGAATATGCAATATCCAACCATCAAACAGCTGCGGTATTTTCTCGCCCTCAATGAAACGCACCACTTCGGTCGTGCGGCGGAGGCCTGCTTCGTATCGCAATCCGCATTCAGCAAAGGGCTGCAGGAACTGGAATCGGTTCTCGGCACACAGCTTGTCGACCGTACCAACCGGCAGGTGACCATTACTTCGATCGGACAGAAGGTCGCCATACAGGCGCGGCTCTGCCTGACCGACATAGAAAGCCTGATCGAGATCGCAGGCGAACGAAAGCGCCCGCTCAGCGGTGAACTGCGGCTTGGAGTGATACCCACCATCGCGCCGTTCATGCTGCCTGCGGTCCTGCCACGATTGCGGAAAGCCTATCCGGACCTGCGCCTGTTCCTGGCAGAAGACCAGACACAGAAAATCCATGCGCAGCTGCTGGACGGCGAACTGGATGTATTACTGCTCGCGCTGCCTTTCGAACTCCGCAGCACAGAGCAAATGACGTTATTCAAGGATCGCTTCCTGCTGGCCTGCAATGCGAAGACCCAGCGAGTTGACCCCTCGAAATACCGGCTCAATCGTATCGAATTGGCCAGCGTATTATTGCTGAAGGACGGACATTGCCTGCGTGACCACGCGCTCGATGCCTGCAAGCTCCGCGACACGCAAAAAGTCAGCCGGTTTGCCGCCACCAGCCTGCTAACCCTTATTGAGATGGTGGATGCCGATCTCGGCATTACCTTTCTGCCGGAGATGTCAGCCGGTTCGGCTATGCTGCGCAATACCCGGGTAAAGACGTACCCCACGCACGACCGCAGTTACAGAACCATCGGCCTGGCCTGGCGCAAGGGCAGCGGCCGAGTTGACGAATTCAAATTGTTGGGGAAGTTTCTGCGGGACAATCGATTTTCTTGAGTTTGGTCGCGCGTCAGATGACGCTACCGGGTTGGGGAGTAGATACATTGTCGGAGTATCTCGTGGCGGGTGATTCTCTTGAAGCTGGTCGCGCCTCAGGTGACGCTCCTACAAGCGTGCCGATCGTGAAACTGTAGG
>JAADHU010000072.1 GCA_013151645.1 Gammaproteobacteria bacterium
GCTCCTACAGGAGTGCCAATAGGATAATTGTAGGAGCGTCACCCGAGGCGCGATCCTCTTGAGCCCGGTCGCGCGTCAGGACACGCTCCTACAGGAGTGCCAATAGAATATTTGTAGGAGCGTCACCTGAGGCGCGACCCTCTTAGCCCCGGTCGCGTGTCAGGTCACGCTCCTACAGCGGTGCCAATAGAATAATAGTAGGAGCGTCTCCTGAGGCGCGACCGGTGATTTCAAAACGGGCGCTAAATTTGAATCGGCTACGGTCTTTCCGTGCGCCTCACGCGAGGAACAGTCGGTATACCGGGTTGTCGCTCTCCTCCCAGTGCGGGTAACCCAGTTCGGCCAGGTGCGATTCCAGTTCCGCGGATTCACGCTCGGGGACCTGGATGCCGGCCAGGATACGGCCGTAATCGGAACCGTGGTTGCGGTAGTGGAACAGGCTTATGTTCCAGTGGGTGCCAATGGCTTGCAGGAAATCGCGCAGGGCGCCCGGGCGTTCCGGAAATTCGAAGCGAAACAGTCGTTCATTTTCGATGCCTGCACTGCGGCCGCCAACCATGTGTCGTATGTGCAGTTTGGCCATTTCATTGTCGCTCAGGTCAACCACGGCGTAGCCCAGTGTGGTGAGTTCCTCGATGACTTCAGTTCTTTCAATCATGCCGCCGCGCAACTGGATGCCGACAAATACGCGTGCCACGCTGGTATCGCTATAGCGATAATTGAATTCCGTGACGCCACGTCGGCCGATTGCTTCGCTGAACCGCAGGAAGCTACCGGCTTCTTCCGGGATTTCTGCGGCGAGCAGCATTTCCCGTTGCTCACCAATCGCGGCCCGTTCCGCGATATGCCGTAGTCGATCGAAGTTAACGTTAGCGCCGCTATTGATGCCTACCAGAGTTTCTCCGCTGACGCCGCTGGTTTCGACGTATTTCTTGATGCCGGCGACGGCGAGTGCCCCGGCCGGCTCCACAATCGAACGGATGTCTTCATAGATATCCTGAACGGCGGCGCAAATCTGATCGGTATCGACCGTGATGATCTCATCGACGTATTTTTGGCAGAGGCGGAAAGTTTCATCGCCAACGCGGCGTACGGCCACGCCATCCGCAAAAATGCCGACGTGATTCAATGTCACCGGCGTACCGGCTGCAAGTGAGGCTTGCATCGCGGCGGAATCCTCCGGCTCGACACCAATGATGCGGATCTCCGGACGCGTTTCTTTTACGTAACTTGCGATGCCGGCGATGAGACCACCACCGCCAATCGGCACGAAGATGGCATCGATCTTGTCGCTGTGTTGAGCGAGGATTTCCACGCCGATGGTGCCCTGGCCGGCGATGACCTGAGGGTCGTCGAACGGGTGGATGAAGGTCAACTGTTGCTCTGCCGCCAGCTTCCTGGCGTGTGCGTACGCTTCGTCGTAGTTGTCGCCGTGGAGGATGACTTCCGCTTGCAGGTCGCGTACTGCATCGACCTTGATGCTGGGCGTGGTTTCCGGCATGACGATGACGGCACGCGTGTCAATTCGGCTGGCGGCCAGCGCGAGTCCCTGCGCGTGATTGCCGGCAGAGCTGCAGATCACGCCGTTCGCCAGGCTTTCGGCCGACAACTGGTTCAGCTTGTTGTACGCGCCGCGTAGTTTGAACGAAAAGATGGGCTGCAAATCTTCGCGTTTAAGCAGCACACGATTGCCCAGCCGTGTCGAAAGTACACGCACCGCATCCAGAGGCGTTTCAACGGCAACGGCGTAAACGTCCGCGTTCTGAATATTTGTGAGTATCGTGTTTTCGCTCATGTCCGGCGTTGGAATTTTCAGGTCAGGGAACGGCTAGGAATTTGCCGAAGGATAGCGCATTCGTTCTGTAATCGTGACTTCCCGGCCGGACGTCAAGCGACGTGCCGGCCGGGCGATTTAACGGAGTGGATCGCGGATTCGCTCGATTAATCCGAAATCTCATTGCCATCGGCATCCAGGAGCGTGATTTCGCCAAACTCGAGCTCACGAATCCGCGATTCGATCTTTTCGCGGTCGCCCACGACGACCCAGACCAGTCTGTCCCACTTGATCACATCGTCAGCGACATCCATGACCTGCTTCAGTGACAGCTCACGGACATTCTGCGCGTATGTGTCCCAGTAGTCGTCGGCCAGGTCGTTGGTTACTATTTGCCCAATATCGCGCAATACGGCCGCCGATGTTTCCCAGCGACCTGGCAAGCTCAGTGTATTATTTGCCTTCACCTTTTCGAGTTCTTCCGGCGTGGCCGGTTCGTCGTCCAGGTACTCGGACAACTCTCGTCGCAGCTCGCCCATCGATTCCATGGTCTTGTCAGTCTGCACAGGCGCGTAAGCCATGAACGGTCGCTGGCCCTTCATGTTCATGAGGAACGTGAATGCGCCGTAAGCCCAGCCCTTGTCTTCACGCAGGTTCATGTTGATTCGCGACGTGAACGAGCCGCCGATGATTTCATTCATCGTTTCAATGGCGATGTCATCGCCCTGTCCCGGTGGTGCCGCGAGATTGGCTGCCAGAATGATCGACTGCTGCGCTCCCGGGCGATCGATGATGTAAACACTGGCCTTATCGGGCACGGCGACATGGCCTATATTCTTGCTCGGAACGTCGCCGGGCTTCCAGTTGCGGAACAATCGCTCCAGCTTGGGTTTGATCTCGGCCATGCTGGTATCGCCGACGACAATCAGGGTTGCGTTGTTCGGCTTGAACCACGTTTTATGATAGTTGACGAGCGAATCCCGCGTGATTCGTGCAACCGATTCTTCGGTCCCCGACCCGGTCAGTGGCAGTGAGTATGCATGGCCCTCACCGTACAGAAGCTTCGGAAAAACACGTAACGCGATGCCAATGGGTTGGGTCTTTTCCTGCTGTATCCGGGCCAGGCTCGACTTGCGGAGTCGTTCCAGTTCTTTCTCCGGAAACACCGGATTCAGAATGATGTCGGCATACAGGGCCAGGGACTCATCCAGTTTTTCCTTCATCGCGTTCAACGTAACAGTCGAGGAATCGATGCCCGAGCCAGCACCAATGCGTGCCCCAAGTCGGCCGGCCTCGTCACTGATTTCCAGCGCCGTGTGCTTTTTTGTGCCTTCATCAAGCATGGCCATGGCCATGCTCGATGTGCCGGGTTCGCCGAACTGGTCGGATGCGTAGCCCGCATCGAAACTCATATTGAACTGGACGATAGGGACGGCACTTCGCGGTGCAACAATCAATTCCAGCCCGTTACTGAGACTGCTGCGCTCGAATTCGGCAAAGCTCACTTCCGGAAACGAGGTGGTTTCCGGCAGGGCAGATCGATCCGCCCCTTCGGCATTCGCCGTTAGTTCGGGGAAGGGCTGGACTTCCAGATGGTAGGCACCGGCTCTCAGCCAGCGACGGGCGGCGTCGCGGACCGCCTCGGGCGTGGCGTTCTCCATGCGTTCCAGGGACACCTTGTAAAAACCCGGGTCATCGGCATAGACGGCGTTTTGCGCGAGGATGTCGGACTTGCCACCGAAACCGCCGATCTGTTCCAGGCCACGAACCAGTCCGGATTTAAGACGCGTCTTGACTCGTTCCAACTCGTCTTTCGTCGGGCCATCCTTTAAGAAGCGCTGCAACTCTTCATTCATGGCCTGCTCAACGGCCTTAATGTCGCCACCGGGCTGTGCGGACGCCCGCAACTGGTAGTAGCCGCCGATATCGCCGGCGAATTGGTAAGAACCTACATCGGTTGCGATCTGGTCCGTGTACACGAGACGCTGATATAAACGCGATGTCTTGCCGGCTGTCAGCACGCCGTCGGCAAGTTGCAGCAGATCGGCGTCTTCATCGCGAAACGCCGGCGCACCCCATACTTTGTACAATCGAGCCTGCGGGACGCGATCCTCGATAATTTCGTATTTGTCGGCATCGAGCTTGACGGTCCAGGTCTGATACTTGGCAATAGGGGCTGCCGGCTCGATGTCGCCGAAATACTTGTTCACTTTCGCATACGCTTCCTCAGGACTGATATCGCCGGCGATCACGACGACAGCGTTATTCGGGCCGTAATAGGTCTTGAACCACTCGCTCACGTCCTCAAGGCTGGCCGCATTCAAGTCATCCATGGAGCCGATGGTGCTCCAGGAATACGGATGATCCGACGGAAACACACCCTCCAGGATGTGGTAGCGGGTCAGGCCGTAGGGTTGGTTGTCGCCCTGGCGTTTTTCGTTTTGCACTACGCCGCGTTGTTCGTCGAGTCGTTCCTGAGTGATCGCGCCGAGCATGTGTCCCATGCGATCGGATTCCATCCAAAGCGCCATATCCAGTGCGGTTTTCGGCACGTTCTCGAAGTAGTTGGTGCGATCAGGATTTGTCGTGCCGTTCATGTTGGTGGCGCCAACCCGTTCGAACGGCTTGAAATATTCGTCGTCGTAATTCTCGCTGCCATTGAACATCAGGTGCTCAAACAGGTGTGCGAAACCGGTCTTGCCCCGAACTTCGTTCTTGGAACCCACGTGGTACCAGATATTCACGGCCACGATGGGCGCTTTGCGATCTTCGTGCACGATGAGTTGCAGACCGTTGTCCAGTGTGAATTCGGTGTAATCAATTTCCACGTCGGTCGCCGCCAGGGCACTGAAAGCCCAGAGCGTTGCCGAAGCAATGAGGAGGAACGAGCGTTTGCCTGCCATGCTAATCATATTGATTCCCTGATATGTAAATCTGCCAATGATTGATTTTCTGTCGCGCTACGATCGTCGGGGTCGGATAGACACGTTATAAGATGACTATCACGATCCGAGGTTCAATGCCGAAAGCCGGTACGGTTGAGTATGGTATTCCCGGATGGACCCTTCCATAATGTGTCGATGAAAGACAACACCACTCGGCGGACCCTGTACCCCGAGATAGAAGCCAATTATACGGACTTTCTGGACGTCGGTAATGAACACCGACTTTACTATGAAGAATCGGGAAATCCGAGTGGTAAACCCGTGGTTTTCCTGCACGGTGGCCCGGGAGGCGGCGTTTCCGCGGCGATGCGCCGGTTTTTCGATCCGGACATCTATCGAATAGTTCTCTTCGATCAACGCGGCAGCGGCAAGAGCACGCCGCATGCCTGCCTTGAAAACAATACAACCTGGGATCTGGTCGACGATATCGAGCAGTTGCGAGACGTGCTGAAAATCGAGCGATGGCAGGTGTTTGGCGGTTCCTGGGGCAGTACCCTGGCACTGGCCTACGCTCAGACACACCCGGATCGTGTCACAGAGCTTGTTCTGCGCGGTATTTTCACGGTTCAGCAGAAGGAAATTGACTGGTTGTACCGCAAAGGGACCAGCGAGATTTTTCCCGATGCGTGGCAAAACTTCCTGGCACCCATTCCGCAAGCGGAGCACGATGACCTGCTCGCGGCCTATCATCGGCGATTAAACAGCGATGATGCCGCCGTGCGGCTTGAGGCTGCGAGGGCGTGGTCGATCTTCGAGGGTTCCGTGAGCCAGCTCATTCCGACCACTGAGCTTGCCGAGGTGTTTGGCGAGGAGCATCTGGCGGTCGCTCTGGCGCAGATCGAGGTACACTACTTCGTGAACCAGTGTTTCCTCGAGGAGGGCCAGTTGATTCATAACATTGACCGGATTCGTCACATCCCAGGCGTCATTGTTCACGGTCGATACGACGCCTTGTGTCCGGCCTCGAGCGCCTTCGATCTCGCCGCGGCCTGGCCGGAAGTCGATTTGAAAATTTCCCCGGACGCGGGCCACTCCGCCTTTGAGCCCGGTAATATTCACGAGTTGGTCATGGCGACAGATCGCTTTGCCAGTGGCCAGGAGCTTCCATGAGCAAAATATTGATCAGCAACGCACGACTCATCAATGAAGGCGAGATTCGGGATGCTGACGTCCTGATCGACGGGGAACGCATCGAGAAAATTGCCTCCGGCATCACGGCGGCTGACGGCGTTGAGGTGATCGATGCTCACGGCCGCTATTTGCTGCCGGGCATGATCGATGAGCAGGTTCATTTCAGGGAACCCGGATTGACCAACAAGGGCAATCTGGCAACCGAATCGGCCGCGGCCGTGGCTGGCGGCATTACCAGTTTCATGGACATGCCGAACGTGAACCCGCGAACGACAACACGGGATGCGCTGGCGGAAAAGCATTTGTTGGCCAGGGGGCGTTGCGTTGCAAATTATGGTTTCTACTTCGGTGCCACTAACCACAACATCGACGAGATAAAGGCGCTGCAGGTGAACGATGGCTGCGGCATCAAGGCCTTCATGGGTGCGTCGACGGGCGACATGCTGGTCGACAGCCCGGAAGCGCTTGAGTTGCTGTTCGAACATGCGCCGGTCCTCGTGGTCACTCATTGTGAGGATTCTCCGATGATCTGGGCGAACGAGGCGAAGGCGCGCGAGAAATTCGGTGAAGCCGTGCCCATGTCGGAGCATCCGCGCATTCGGTCGGCAGAGGCCTGTCTCAAGTCGTCAGCTTATGCGATCGACCTGGCGAGCCGCCATGATGCGCTGTTGCACGTGCTGCACCTGACGACCGCCATCGAGATGGAACAATTTCACGCCGCGCACCGTGCGACGAAACGGATCACCGCAGAGGTCTGCGTGCACCATTTGTGGTTCGACGAAAGTCGCTATGCGGATCTGGGGACACGCATAAAATGCAATCCGGCGATCAAGTCTGCCGAAGACAGGGCGGCCCTGATTGCGGCCCTGAATGCGGGCAAACTCGATATCATCGCGACGGATCACGCCCCGCATACGGCCGGCGAAAAACAAAGCCCCTATTTCAAAGCACCGGCGGGGCTGCCGCTGGTACAACATGCTCTATTGGCGCTTTTCGACCTGGCGGCCAAGGGTGAGCTGGCGCTTGAATTGATTGTCGACAAGACCAGCCACGCTGTCGCTGATATTTACGGCGTCGTCGATCGGGGCTATGTACGAGAGGGGTACTATGCGGACCTGGTGCTGGTCGACAGCGAAACTCCCCACACCGTCGATGCCTCAAATCTATTATATAAGTGTCGCTGGTCCCCGTTCGAAGGCCACACGTTTTCTTCCTCGATCGCTGCGACGCTGGTTAACGGCACGGTTGTTTACCGAAATGGAATGCTGAGCGGAAACATCGCCGGCCAGCGTCTCGACTTCAATCGTGCACGTTAATTGTTGAAACGTTGCTATCATCCGCTTCGAGCGCGGAAAATGGTTTACTTTCCAGGTGATCCCGCTATGCTAGCGGCAAAATCCCCTCGGAATGGCGGTGTTCGCAGAACACTTGTTCATGAGACGTATTTCAGAACAATAATTGCATGAAATCGACAGATACTTCCAATCCGGATTATTTTCACAAAGTCGTTGACTGCCAGTGGGCGTGTCCGGCTCACACCGACGTACCCGGTTACATCCGTCTGATCGCACAGGGTCAGTTCACGGATGCTTATATGCTCAACCGGCACTCCAATATATTTCCCGGCATTCTTGGCAGAGTGTGCGATCGACCTTGTGAACCGGCCTGCCGTCGCGGCCGGATTGAAGACAAGCCGGTGGCGATTTGCCGATTGAAACGGGTTGCGGCCGATCATCGCGAAGACATCACGGATCGATTGCCGCGGGCGCCGGCCAAAACCAATGGCAAGAAAGTTGCCCTGATCGGTGCGGGCTGTGCGTCGCTTGCGGTCGCCAACGACCTGTTGCCATTGGGATACGAAATAACAATCTTCGAAGCGCACGACACGACGGGCGGACTAATGCGCACCAACATCCCGCAGTTTCGCTTGCCGCCGAAGGTGCTGGATGAAGAAATCAACAACATCGTCGATATGGGCGCTGATTTAAAGATCAATCATCGTATCGAAAGCATGAAAGAGTTGCTCGACAACGATAACTACGACGCTGTCTTCGTCGGTACGGGGGCCCCTCGCGGCAAAGAACTCAAACTGCCCGGGCGGTACGACTCCGAAAATATTTATATTGGTATTGACTGGCTGGAATGCGTGGCGTTTGAGCATATCAAGAAGATCGGCAAGAAGGTTCTGATCATTGGTGTGGGCAATACCGCGATGGATTGCTGCCGATCGTCACTGCGACTCGGTGCCACCGACGTCAAGGTGATGGCGCGTAAGCCGCGCGCATTCTTCAAAGCATCCGCCTGGGAGCTTGAAGATGCCGAAGAAGAAAATGTTGAAATCATGGTCAATCATTCGCCCAAGGAATTCGTGGTCGAAAACGGCAAGCTGACCGGCATGGTTTTTGAGCAGATGGAGTACACCATCGACGAGAAGGGCCGGATTGATCGCGGCAAAGTCGTTGGCGAAGTTACCATCCCCTGCGATGACGTCATTCTCGCGATCGGTCAGGACAACGCGTTTCCGTGGATCGAGCGGGACATTGGCATCGAATTCGACGAGTGGGAATGTCCCGTGGTCAATGAGACCACGATGATGTGTTCACGTGACGGCGTTTTCTTTGGCGGCGATTCGGCTTTCGGGCCGAAGAATATTATCTGGGCCGTGGCGCATGGACACGAAGCCGCTATTTCCATAGACAAGTATTGCAGCGGTGAAGATCTGCAAGAGCGCTTGCCACGTGGTGTCAATCTGGTGAGCCAGAAAATGGGGCTGCACGAGTGGAGTTTCTCGAACAGCTACGATGCGGCGTCACGTCGCCTGATGCCGCACGTCGACTTGAAAGAACGTTTCAAGAAAATCGACATCGAAGTTGAACTGGGCTTTACCGCCGAGCAGGCGGCCGCGGAAGTCGAGCGATGTCTGAACTGCGATATCCAGACGGTTTTCACGACAAAACTGTGTATCGAATGCGATGCCTGCATTGATATTTGCCCGGTCGATTGCCTGACCATGACCGAAGCCGGTGACGAGGCTGATCTGCGCAGTCGCCTGACAGCACCGGCAGAGAACACGGAACAGATGCTCTATGTTTCCGATGCGCTGCCGCAAACCGGTCGAGTCATGGTGAAAGATGAAGACCTGTGCGTGCATTGCAGTCTGTGTGCCGAGCGCTGCCCGACCGGCGCGTGGGATATGCGAAAGTCTGCGATCTTCATTCCGCAGGCGGAAGACGAAGTGGCGTCGCGGGAATCTCGTTCGGCGGCCAGCGCCTAGCTGGATCGGCCGCGTGACGCAACAATACGATTACTGAAACGGATCAAACAGTCAGGGTATTTAAAACGTGTCCAAGGTTAACGATGTAGTCATCAAGGTGGCTACGGTGAACGGCACCGGTTCGGCAAGCGCCAACGGCTTGTTGATGAAATCCATTTTCCGCATGGGTATTCCCGTAGTCGGGAAAAACTTCTTTCCGTCCAACATTCAGGGGCTGCCGACCTGGTATGAAGTGCGCGTGACCGGCGACGGCCACCAGTCTCGCGCCGACCGTATCGACGTCATGATTGCGATGAACGCACAGACGTACGAGAGAGACATGGCCGAAGTTACCCCCGGTGGCTGGCTGATTTACGATTCGACCTGGCCCAGGAGCAAGCTTCTCGATCGCAAGGACATCACCGTCCTTGGTATTCCTCTGTCGCGAATGTGCAACGAACGTTTCGACGGCGTACGCGCACGAATCCTGATGAAAAATATCGCCTACGTGGGTGCAATTGCGGCGCTGCTCGATATCGACCTTGATGTGATCAAGACGTTACTTGAGCAAACGTTCGCGTCGAAGAAACACCTGGTTGCCTCGAACCTCGAAGCGATCATGCTGGGTTATAACTATGCGCAAGAACAATTCGATTGCCCGCTACCACCGCGGCTGGAAGCCATGGACAAGACAAAAGGGCACATTATTGTCGATGGCAATACGGCGGCCGGGCTCGGCTGTGTTTACGCCGGCGCCACTGTCGGTGCGTGGTATCCCATAACACCATCGACGTCGGTGATGGATGCCTACAAGTCGTTTTGCAAACAGTACCGAATGGACGAAGAAACCGACGGCAAGAAGTTTTGCATCATCCAGGCGGAGGACGAGCTGGCGGCAATCGGTGTCGTGCTCGGCGCAAGCTGGAATGGCGCCAGGGCGTTCACGCCAACCAGCGGTCCCGGTATTTCCCTGATGAGTGAGTTTATCGGTTTCGCGTATTACGCGGAGCTGCCGGCCGTGATATTCGATATTCAGCGAACAGGGCCGTCGACGGGTATGCCAACGCGAACACAGCAGTGCGACCTGATGAGTTGTGCCTATGCATCCCACGGTGACACCAAGCATGTGCTGCTCTTTCCGGCCAATCCGGAGGAGTGTTTCTATATGGCGGTAAACGCTTTCGATCTGGCCGACCGATTGCAGACGCCAGTGATGGTGTTGTCGGACATCGATATCGGCATGAACGACTGGATGTGTCCTGATTTGAAGTGGGATGAGAACTACCAGCCTGATCGGGGCAAGGTGCTTAACGCGGAACAAATCGAGTCAATGGAAAAATTCTATCGTTATCTCGACGTGGACGGCGACGGTATCCCGTATCGCACGTTGCCGGGCGAGCATCCGAAGGGCGCTTTCTTCACGCGCGGTTCCGGGCACAACAAGTACGGCGGGTATACCGAAGATTCACACGAGTACCAGGAAGTTGTCGATCGCTTGCTGGTCAAGTGGGAGACGGCTCGAAAGATCGTGCCGGAACCGGAAATCGCGTATTCGAAATTCAACAAGACCGCGATCGTCTCCCTGGGGAGTTGTGATGGTGCCGTCAAAGAAGCGCTGTCCATACTCGAGGAAAAAAATATCGGTTTGAACTATTGCCGTATCAAAGCGTTTCCTTTCGGTGACGCTGTTCGCGACTTTATTGATCAGCACGATGAAATTTACGTTGTGGAGCAAAATCGTGACGCGCAGCTGCGTTCGTTGCTGATGCTCGATGCCGGCATTCCGCAAACGAAGATCCAACCGATGCTGCATTACAATGGCATGCCACTGGACGCGAGCTTTGTCGTCGACAGTGTTTTGGCAGAAATCGCGAAGGGCCGCGCGGCCTGAGACCGGGAAAAAATAATGAGTTATATAGCCAAACCCAACGTCAGTCACCCCAAAGCACCGAAAAATGAGCTTGGGCTGACCGAGCGTGACTACGAGGGCGTCGTATCGACGTTGTGCGCAGGTTGCGGTCATGACTCCGTTACCGCCGCCATCATTCAGGCGGTATTCGAACTCGGCATCGAGCCCTACAAGATGTGCAAGATAAGTGGCATCGGTTGTTCATCGAAGACACCGGCCTACTTCGCTAGCCAGTCACACGGCTTCAATTCGGTGCACGGCAGGATGCCGTCCGTCACCACCGGCGCAAATGCCGCCAATAGCGCCTTAACCTATATTGGTGTTTCCGGCGACGGCGATTCTCTGTCGATTGGCATGGGCCAGTTTGCGCACGTGATTCGCCGCAATCTGGATATGTGTTACGTCATTGAAAACAATGGTGTGTACGGCCTGACGAAAGGCCAGTATTCCGCCACGGCCGACGTTGGCACTGTGGGGAAAAAGGGACCGGCAAACAAGCAAATGCCGATCGATCCGGTCAGTACTGCGATCGGCCTGGGTGCGACCTATATCGCCCGCGGATTTTCGGGTGCGAAAGAGCAACTGGTGCCCCTGATCAAGGGAGCCATCATGCACAAAGGCTTCGCGTTGCTTGACGTCATCAGTCCCTGTGTCACGTTCAACGACCATGAAGGTTCGACGAAAAGCTACGCACACACTCGTGAGCATTATCATCGCGTCATCAAGACGGATTTCGTACGGCCTTCAGAAGAAATCGTAGCCGCCTATGAAGCCGGCGATACGATGCCGATCAAACTTCACGATGGCAGCAAGATCGTGTTCCGTCGAGTCGATAAAGACTACGATCCGACCAGCAGGGCGGCGGCATTTAGTTATCTGCGGGACAGCGTCAATGCCGGTGAGATCATCACCGGACTGCTGTACATCGACGAAGAGACCGGCGACATGCATGATCTTTCCGGCAGTGTGAGTGAGCCGTTGTCGAAGATTCCTTACGAGGAACTGAACCCGGGCGCCGATCAACTTGCCAGCCTGATGGACCAGTACCGCTAGTCATTGGCACCTCTGTTGAAGCGTGTCCTGACGCGCGACCGCAATCTACAGTCGTGCGTCAGGACACGCTTCAACAGGGCTGCCAATAGAAGACACGCCACAAAGTCGACGGGAGCAATAATGGACATCAAACGACGCCAACTACTCAAAGTGAGTGCGCTAAGCGGAGCCGCGATTGCATCCGGCCTTGCACCCGAACTCTCGTCCGCGGAAAGTGATCAGGCATCGACCGTCGAACCGCTTCGCATCCTTGTACTCGGCGGCACCGGTTTCATCGGGCCGCACATGGTGTCGGAAGCATTACGCCGGGGCCATGATGTGACGCTGTTCAATCGCGGTCGCACCAACAACGAGCTGTTTCCTGACCTGGTCACGTTGAACGGCGATCGAGACAACGGCCTGGACTCGTTGAAAGGAAAGAAATGGGATGTGGTCATTGATAACTCCGGCTATGTTCCCAGGCACGTCGCCGATTCAGCCCGCCTGCTGGCATCCAGCGCGAGTCACTACGTCTACGTTTCCACGATTTCCGTCTATGCGAGTCTTGCCAATCCGGTCGACGAGGATGCTCCGCTGGCGTGGATCGACGATGAATCGGTTGAGGAAGTAACGAACGCCACCTACGGTCCGTTGAAGGCGCTTTGCGAGAAACGCGCCGCGCGGGAATTCGGCGAGGATCGTCTGGCAATCCTGCGACCGACTTACATTTGCGGACCGGGGGACCGGACGGATCGATACACCTATTGGCCCGCAAGGACACTGCAAGGTGGTGAGATGATCTGGCCCGGAACACCGGCTGACAAGATACAGATTATCGATGTGCGTGATCTCGCCAATTTCACCATTGACGTTTGCGAGAATCGAACCGTCGGCACGTTCAATACGGTGACGCCGGCAGGCTCTTTCGACATGGGTGATCTGCTGGGCGATAGCCTGGCGGTGACGGCCGCGGAGACAACGCCCGTGTGGGTCGACTACGATTTCATTCAGTCACAGGACACGGGCGAGGGAAATTCCTTTCCGATCTGGTCGCCTCCCCTGCAAGAATATGCCGGCAGTGCCTATGTTAACGGCGAACGAGCCGTTGCACAGGGACTCAGGAACAGGCCGACGCGCGAAACGGCACGCGATACCGTGAGCTGGTGGAAAACGCTGCCAGCAGAACGCACGGAAAAAACGCGTGCCGGCCTTAGCCCGGAAATTGAGGCCAGACTCATCGAGGCCTGGAAAACCAGAAAAACCTAGTTCGGACTATCCATGAACGCGCTTGCAAAACGGCGATTCGGGATATCCGGATTCGTGGGGTCGCGCCTCGGGAGACGCTCCTACTGCTTTTCTATCGACACTCCCGTAGGAGCGTCTCCCGAGGCGCGACCCCACGAATCCGGATATCCCGAATCGCCGTTTTGCAAGCGCGT
>JAADHU010000035.1 GCA_013151645.1 Gammaproteobacteria bacterium
TTCAATATTTCCAAATGTAAGGGCAACAAAGGCCAAACATCGCCTACACGTCCCTGTTGAAATACCGCTAAGGAAATCCAATAGGTTCGAGTCTGGATCATCGCCGGTTTACTGACTCGTTTGTAGTGTAATGGGAAGTTGATATTTCCGCCAATCTGTCAGGTCATCGCCCCTTTTCGATTGCGCTAACCTCAGCGAGCGAATTGGTACCAGTAGGATCGAGTTGTTCAATCATGATATGTCTCCTCTTGATCGCAACTACAAACCGAAGTTCCTTCGGTCTTCAGAATCCCGTCACATCAGGAGTTATCTAAAAGCGAAGCACGCGCGACGTACAGGTCCCGCCTGATACAAACACGGGTATCGCTGCAGGGCGACAGAGTCGGCCGTATCGTCGGAGCCTGGTGTATTGGACAAAGAGGTTTTGTCATTTAGGATCAGGCGCCGTGGTTTCAGGTTGTCTGCGTTTGAGCTTTGTTGCCGGCAATCCGGCGGCACACGTTCATTGGCTTTGTGCGGCCGGCGTTGATTTCAAAAAAAGTGATGTATCGGGTCAGGCTAGCTATAACACTGTATTGGCGTTCTCGCGATGCGCCTTATATCGATAATATTTGGAACTTTTTGCAACTATTCTGTGCCTTGACCGATGGACTCCGATCGAATAGTTTGGACTGCGAAATCTTGCCGCTTGCCTTGTCAGATTACGGGCGGCGTGTCACCGATAGGTAACAACTGATCGATTGCTCAGTAGGGGGAGCTTGTCATGAGTCTTAGTGGGAGATTAGTAGCGATTCTTGGTGCCGTGTTACTCGGTACGAACGCGTGGGCACAATCCACGGTACTGGAAGAAATAACGGTCACCGCTCAGAAACGTGAGCAGCTTGTCAATGATGTTGGTATCGCAATAACCACGTTCAGTGGTGATCAAATGGATGCACTCGGCTTCGAAACGAGTACCGACCTGATTGCCTATACGCCGGGCGTATCGCTGGCAGGAGACATCGGTGGCCAACGAGCGATATTCAATATCCGCGGTGTAGTCCAGAACGACTACGCTGATCTCGCCGAAGCACCGGTCGCCGTTTACGTTGACGGGGGCTATCTTGCGAGCACGCAAGCGCAGACATTTGGTCTCTACGATATCGAGCGCATCGAGATTCTGAAGGGGCCGCAAGGCACGCTGTTCGGTCGCAACGCGACGGGCGGCCTGGTCAATACCATTACGGCAAAACCAACGGAAGAAGTGGAGGGGTACGCCGAGCTTACTGTCGCGCGTTTCGAACAGTATCGGCTCGAAGCCGCCATTGGCGGGGGATTGTCGGACAGTGTTCAGGGTCGGTTTTCCTTCATGACAAACCAGCAGGGCGAGATTTACAATAACGTCTACACCGGTGTTGATTTTCAGGGTACGGCCGGAACGCCAGGGGGCGGACAGGATACCTACAATGACGATACATTGGCGCTGAGAGGTCAGCTCAACTTCGACATTGGTGATCGCGGCAGCCTGCTGCTAATCGCAAACTGGGCGGATACCACCAAGAGTGAGGGTCCCTACCAGGTGACCGCCACAACTGAAGTGCGGCGTGCGAACGGAGAAACCATCGATGTGATTCTTTCTTCCGATGATCCTTTGAATTGCGACATTATTCAGGCGGGTGCATGCATCGATGGCAATAACGACGGCAGCCCGACCCGGCCAGTGGTCGGCGGCGATTTCTGGGGCAACACAGACCCCGATGGTCGTGGCCGGCGGGTCAACAAGGATTTCGCCTTCGATGACCAGAACCGGATAAAATCGCGGGGTATTTCTGCTGAACTGAACTACGACTTCGGCGATGTCACGTTCACGTCGATTTCGGATTTCAAAAACTTTACCCGCGTGATAGGCCTGGATTCGGATCAAACGGCAAGGGCCGCACTGATTTTCCAATCTGATGGTGATACGGATCAGTTCAGCCAGGAATTCCGCATCAGTGGTTCGGCCGATCGCCTGACCTGGGTGGCCGGGCTCTATTACCTCAAGATCGACATCAATTTCACGCAGGGTCTGGCAGAGTCCGCGGCGGGCGTCGATGACTTTGGTCTTCTGGGGGTCGAAGCCAATACGATTACGGAACTCAATACCGATTCGTATTCCGTTTTTGGCCAGGTGGACTACGCATTGACGGATACGCTGACCCTCGTCGGTGGTTTGCGTGCGACACAGGAGAACAAGGATTTCGACGGCATCGTCAGTTTCTTCCCAAACAACAATGACCGGCGAATCGAGACGGATGGCGTGTTGTTCAGCATTGACCAGTTGACGGCCGACAACGATGAAACGCTCTGGTCCGGTAAGGCCCAGCTGGAATACAGTCCTGACGACGACAGTCTGTATTACTTCGGCATCAATCGCGGCGTCAAGGCGGGCAGTTTCAATGCGCCGCTATTTGGCGGCTTCGCGCCTTACGATGAGGAGGTCCTCTGGTCCTACGAGGTCGGTGGCAAGATGACGCTGGCAGACGGGCGGGCCCAGCTGAATGCTTCTGTTTACTACTACGACTACAACGACTACCAGTCCTTTAGTTTCAGGAACAACAGCAGCGCGGTGACCAACGAAGACGCGACCTACAAGGGCTTTGAAGTGGAACTGTTTGCGAATCCGTCCGAAGGCCTGGATGTCCAGTTGGGCGTGTCTTATACCGATGCCAAGGTCAACGGTTTGCAGATTGCGTCGGATATATTCGTGGATACTACGCCGCCTTTCACGCCTGAGTGGCAGGTCTCAGGGCTGGCTCGCTACAACTGGGAGGCCTTTGGCGGCAATCTCGCGGCGCAGGTTAACGGTTCCTGGAAATCCGAGTTTTTCTTTTCCGCCAGCAATTTCGCGGCACATGAATTCGACTCGGCCTTCATCACAGATGCCCGATTGAGCTGGGCAGATTCCGAGAATGTCTGGAATGTTGTCGCCTTCGTCGACAACTTTACCGATGAACGCAATTCGGTGATCGGATTCGACGTATCGGCATTTTACGGCACCAGTCAGGAATCCTATACGAAGCCAAGAACCTACGGCGTGTTAGTACGCCGCAATTTTTGACGAAACTGTAAGTTATTCATGACCCTGCAGTGGTCGCGCCTCAGGTGATGTTCCTGCAAACCATTCTATGGGCACTTCTGTAAGGCGTGGCTCGACGTGCGACGGACTTAAGAGGTCGAGCAACCCACTGACGTTTATTGCACCACTAGGCGTCGATGGTTTTTCGACCTAGGCGCATGAACAGATAGTATGTGCCGGCGGAGGTGAAGGCGCCGATGAACCAGGCGTAGTCGTATAGCTGCACAAGAAAATTCGGTGCGGAGTCGATGGCATTGATCGCCGTCAGGAAACCCGGCAAACTCGGTGCGATTCCAAGGACCAAAGCCAGTATGGCGTAGGGATTCCAACCACGGTGGTATTCGTAGTCGCCGTTTCTTTGGTAGAGCGCGTCAACATTGAGCTGGCATCGTCGGACGAAAAAATAGTCGGCCACCAGAATGCCGGCGATCGGACCCAGCAATGATGAATAGCCAACCAGCCATACAAACAGATAGGCGCCGGCAGACTCCAGCAGCTTCCACGGCATAATGGCGATACCGAGGCCTGCCGTGATGAAACCACCCATTCGGAATGAGATACGTTTCGGCGCGAAGTTGCTAAAACCATTGGCCGGTGCGACCACGTTGGCGGCGAGGTTAGTGGTCAATGTCGCTATCAGCAGAAATACCAGTCCGAGTATCGCCGCCGCACCGCCCATGCGACCGGCGAGCACCACGGGGTCCCAGATTATTTCCCCAAACACGAGCAATGTCGTTGAGGTTACCGCAACGCTGACAAAAGCCAGCATGGCCATCGGCAACGGCAGCCCGAGAGCCTGACCAATGATCTGGTCGCGCTGGCTGCGTGCGTAGCGGGTAAAGTCCGGAATGTTCAATGACAGCGTTGACCAAAATCCAACCATCGCCGTCAAGCTGGGCCAGAACACTCGCCAAAACTGGCCTTCCCGGGGCCCTCCGGCAACAAACTCCGAGGGTTGCGTGAGCAATGTGCCAAAGCCCCCGCCGTTCATGTACGCCCAGCCCAGCAAGGCCAGTGCCGATAGAATCAAAACCGGCGCAGCCAGTGTTTCCAGCCAGCGTATGGACTCAATACCCTTGGCGATAAAATAGACCTGGATCGCCCAGAAGACGAGGAAACAGACTAATTGTGCGGCATCGATGCCGACGAACGGCAGCTCTTCTCCGACAAACGCCCGGCCGCTGATGGCATTCAATATCTGGTAAATGGCAAATCCGCCAACCCAGGTCTGAATACCGAACCATCCGCATGCCACCAGGCCGCGCAGCATTCCCGGAAGGCGGGCACCGATGGTGCCAAACGATGACCGCAGCAGGACGGGAAACGGGACGCCGTAACGCGCGCCGGCGTGGCCGATAAGTAGCATTGGCACCAGCACGATCAGGTTGCCCAGCAACACGGTCATCATCGCTTGCGATGCCGACATGCCCTGCGCGATGAGCCCAGATGCCAACAGATAGGCCGGTACGCAAACGGCCATTCCGACCCACAAAGCAGAAATATTTACCCAGGTCCAGTTGCGTTGCGAATCATCAGAGGGCGCCAGGTCGGCGTTCCATAACTGGGCATTTTCCGTCTCAATCGCAGTGTTCGTGTCGTTATTCAAGTTGTCGTCCTGCCTGAATTGATGGGAAGAAATGTTTTCGGCAAATGCTAACCACGGCGACGCTAGCCTATATATCAGGAAGGATCAAGATTGCGTATTGCGAGTGCTGATTGAATGCGTGAACCGAGCTTTCGCGCTTCTGTCGCGATTCGGTCCGTCTCCAGCGTCAACATCCTGCGATCGTGCATCAACATCTTTCCGTCAACAATCACAGACAGTACATCCTGCTCATCGGTCACGTAGACCAGATGTGAAACGACATCGAAGGTAGGAATGTGGTGCACGTCGTCGAACGATACCTGGATAACATCGGCTTTCATACCAACCTGCAATGTGCCAATTTCGGCGTCCAGTCCAATGGCCTCTGCTCCTCCTCGCGTCGCCATTTTCAACACGGTGCTTGCAGGTAACACCTCTGGATTCATCTGTTCCACTTTCTGCAGCAAAGCGGCAAGGCGCATTTCTTCCCACATGTCGAGATCGTTGTTGCTGGCAGCGCCGTCAGTGCCAAGTCCAACACGGACACCGGCCGCAAGCATTGCCGTAACGGGTGCGATGCCGGAGGCGATTTTCATATTCGACGTCGGGTTGTGAATGACGCCAACGTTGCGTTCTGCGAGGATCGATATTTCGCGCTCGGTCGGCCAGACAACGTGCGCTCCAATGGTCGGTCCATCCAGAAAACCGATGGATTCGAAAAACTCGATACTCGTCATACCGAAGGTGTCTTTCGAGTACTGAACTTCGAAGGGTGACTCAGACATATGTATGCTGATTGCCACGCCGGCCGCATCGGCGGCCACGCGTGTTGCCACGAGTTGTTCGGCATTCAGGGTGTAATTCGCGTGGGGTCCGAAAATCGGTGTAATACGGTCACTGCGATTTTTCCAGCGATCGATGTACTGCAGGCCCTTGTTGATTGAGTCCACTGCATTTTCTGCATCCGGGCTGCGTTGGTCGATTACCGTTGCAGATACGAGCGCCCGCATGCCACAGGATTCGACAACCTCGGCGATGATGTCCGGGTAGTAATACATGTCGACAAAAGTTGTCGTGCCGCCGCGGATCATTTCCCAGCATGCGAGTTCGGTGCCAATGCGTACGAAGTCGGCGTCAACAAACTCGACTTCCGCAGGAAATATGTAATTGTTTAGCCAATCCATCAGGGCGAGGTCGTCTGCGACGCCGCGAAGCAGGGTCATCGCCGCGTGGGAATGACCGTTGATTAATCCTGGCATCACTACGCGACGATCTCCGGCGAGGCGTTGATCGCCCAGATATTGTGAGTCGATCTTGTCAGAGGCACCAATCGCGACGATTAGGCCATCGTCGATCACGACAGAGGCGTCTTCGAGAATAGTGCCGCTCCCATCCATGGTGACGATATAGTCGCCCGCGACGATGATATCGACCGGGGTTCTGCGGTCAGCGGTGGTCGCCTGAGGCGTTTTACTTGCCGGTGGCGTACCCGGTGAGCAGGCGGAGCCTATCAGTGTGGTCAGAAGTGCGAGCGCAAGTGATCTTGAGTGTGACAAAAAGTTTGTTCTCTTTCGCATTTTAATGCACCGATATGGGGCGACGTTGCTACCATTCTAACCCGGGAAATCACTGTGATCCCAAGGTATGCGGATCGTACCCCGGAAGGCGCTTCTGCCGTGCGACCGCCGAAAAAAAAAGCGGGGCAACCACAAAGGCTGCCCCGCTCATTCATTCTGCATCCGCAGATTGAGCCTGCCTAGAACTCGCGTACGAAACGAACACCCCATTCCCGAATATCATTGTTCAGGATGCGGAGAATGTAATCGCCCGTGTTCAGTCGGGCATTGTCGTATTTTTCGTTGGTAACATTACGACCGTACAAAGACACCGACCAGTCACGATTCGGCGCCTGGTAGGAAAAATTCACATTGACAAGACTGCGGCTGTCGATCTTCGTGAGGCGGCCCGGATCGGATGAAGGTTCGCCGAACATGTCGTCGCGATAGGACCAGTCAGCACGCAGGACGACATCAGCGCCATTGGCCATCGGGATCGTGTACTCGGGGCTGATTGCCAGCGTCCAGTCCGGCGTCAACGGTGCAACCGCTTCCGGATCGTCAACGTCTG
This sequence comes from Gammaproteobacteria bacterium, assembly GCA_013151645.1. Lineage (GTDB taxonomy): Bacteria > Pseudomonadota > Gammaproteobacteria > Steroidobacterales > Woeseiaceae > JAADHU01. The sequence goes on from JAADHU010000035.1 coordinate 6,810, forward strand.
CGTCTATATAGCCAACGGACGTCTGCAGTGTGAATTCGTTGGTGATTGCCCAGAGACTTTCCCACTCGACGCCAAACGATGTCTGGTCAACAATGATGTTGCGTGTGTCGAATCCGCCGCCCGCGGTGGTGCTGACCTGGTAGGGCAGGTCGGTGTAGTCCGTGTAGAAGACCGCAACGCTCATTTGCAGCGTATCAAGCGGCGTTCCTTTCAAACCAACTTCGTAGTTCACTGCAGTGACGTTGTCGTTGGCGACAAAGCAGTTAGGCTGGCTGACGTTTCCGGGTTGACTGAAATCCAGAGAACCAAACAGACAGAACGGCCGTGGCGGGAATTGACCTGACTGATAGCCATTTTGAATCGTGCCATAGACATTCAGGCGGTCATTCATCGCGTAGGTACCGGCAATTTCCCAGCTGGTCTCCTGCCAGTCACGACTGGCGGTGGTCGCAATCAGGCCGCTGTTAATAATGATGCCTGCATTTTTCTTGTCGTCCGTAAAACGAATACCGCCGGATACATGAAACTCATCGGTTACCTGGTAACCAATATTGGCAAACGCGGCCTTGCTCTCCATGTCCTGGCTCAACGTAAAGTCGCCAACGTTACCCAAGAAGACGGTGGGATCCTGATCGTTTACGCCGTCTTCCTCGAAGTAGTACAGGCCGGCAACAAAATCGATGCGGTCGTATTCACCGCTGATCTGCAGTTCGTAGGAATTCTGATCCGCTTTTCCGACCTCGGGAAAAGAGAGGAAATCCGCTAAAAAACTGTCGTCATCCAATCCGCTCTCGTAGTCTGAACTACGGTCACTGGCAATGAATTTCAGATCGAGTTCATCCGAGAGTGCGTATTCGGCCGTCAGTGAAACACCGAAGGCACGATTCGATACAACGACCTGGCTTTCCTGTCCGGTGTTGTTGTCGTACGGATTTGACGATACATCTGAATTCCGGAAGCCCGCGGCATACAAAGCACCATTTGGCAATTCATCAATCAGTGTTGTGTACGGGTTCATGCCGTTATCGCCCTGGTTGCCGTCGGCGGCGATCAGGATGGAGAAGTCTTCCGTCGGTGTCCACAGAGCAGCAATACGTGCTGAAATATCCTGGGTCTCACCAACATCTTTATCGGCATTTTCGATATTCAGGAATTTTCCGGAACCACCTCGTCGTTTGAACGCACCGTTGATGGATACGGCGAAAGTGTCGGTCAGGCGTGTGTCGCCGTAGAATTCCGCGTTTACCCGGCCCTCGGTGCCCACGGTCATGCCGACACGACCGCCTTCAGTAGCGCCCGGTCGTTTGGTGATGATGTTAATAGCACCACCAATGGAGTTACGTCCGTAAAGAGTGCCTTGCGGGCCCCGGAGGACCTCCAGTCGTTCGATATTGGACAAACTCCAGTTTTGACCAATCTGCCGTCCGAGGTAAACGCCATCAACGTAGACGCCAACACCCGGGTCAGTCGTAATCAGGTGATCCTGCAAGCCAATGCCGCGAATGAAGGGGTTGGCCGATGAAGTTTGGCCGGCGCCAAAAGTGGTGACGTTAAGGTTGGGTACGAACTTGCCAACATCCACCAGGTCAAGAATGCCCTTTTTCTCCATCGTGACGCCGGTAAAAGCACTCATCGCCACGGGCACTTCGTAAATACTCTGTTCGCGTTTCTTGGCGGTGACGGTGATTTCCTCAAAAATGAGTTTGTCATCGTCTTCCTGCGCCATTGCTGTCGCTGTAAAACCGCTGCCCAGCAACGCCAGGCTTACCGCGGTCGCACTTAGTAGGTTCTTTTTCATATTGGTTCCTTAGTCATTTCTGCCCACCACCGGCAGCAGAAATTGTTTGTTCAAGAAAAACAGCCGCCGTCCCGAAAACCGCCTCAGGACCATTGAATCTGCGGCCGGTGCGAATCATACAACAAAAATATCCCTCTTTCTGCCTTTGTGTATAGTGCTCAGACGGCTTATTGCCGATATTGTTGTACCTACGACACACAATCGTTTTAATGGTTCCCGGACATGGCCCGGACGTCTTGATCGCCGCCGGGAATAACATACAGTAGGGCGATGCGGCGACTATCTGAGGACTTCTGATTTGACTGATTTACGGCAAACTAACCTTGCGTGCTTTGATGCGCCGATCGGTGGTCGTTTGACGCCGGAGATGGTCGATGCCTATCGAAGTGACGGTGTCCTGATTCTGGAGGACTTCCTGACGCATGAGACATGCGACGAACTGCGTGCACGGGCCCTCGAACTTGTCGAAGCATTCGATCCGGCCGATGTGCGAAGTATTTTTTCAACCACGGACCAGGAGCAATTGAATGATCGCTACTTCATCGAGTCCGGTGACAAGATTCGTTTTTTTCTGGAGAACGATGCTTTCGATGAAGCCGGGCAGTTGCGGAGTTCTAAAGAGAACTGTCTGAACAAGATGGGTCACGCGATGCACGACATTGACCCGGTTTTCGATCGCTTCTCCCACACTCCGGCATTGGCGGAAATAACACGTCTGCTTGGCAACGAGAACCCTGGCATTATTCAATCGATGTACATCTTCAAGCCACCAAGAATCGGCGGAGAAGTCGTTTGTCACCAGGATTCGACCTATATCTATACGGAACCGCAATCCTGCATCGGTTTCTGGTTTGCGCTCGAAGATGCGACCGAAGAAAACGGTTGCATGTATTTCATTCCCGGACAGCACCGTGAACCCTTGAAATCGCGCAACTATCGTTTGAGCGATGACAGGCTGACAACCGAAGTGCTTGATTCCACGCCGTGGCCCGAACATCTAAAGGTCGCGGCACCCGCGCGCGCCGGCACCCTGGTCGTGTTTGACGGTCGGGCACCGCACATGAGCGGCCCAAACGGCTCCGAGACATCGAGACATGCCTATACACTCCACGTTGTCGACCAGAATTGCCGTTATCCAGCGGACAACTGGTTGCAACGAGGTGCTGATCTGCCGCTACGCGGATTTGCGGCGCAAGATTGAGAATCTAACGGACAGGAGTCCCAATGTTATTCGTTGATGTAATTCGCAAGAAGCGCGATGGGCATGAGTTATCCCAGGAAGAAATACAGTATTTCGTGAATGGGCTGTCCGATAGCAGTATTCCCGCGGAGCAGGTGTCTGCACTTGCGATGGCCATCTTTCTTAACGCGATGACGTTCGCCGAGGCAGGCATGCTGACACGCGCGATGGCCGCATCGGGCACGATGCTCGATTGGAAGGATCAGCACCTCGATGGTCCGATCGTTGACAAGCATTCGACGGGCGGTATCGGCGACAAGGTCAGTTTTCTGTTAGCGCCGATTGCAGCGGCTTGTGGCTGCTACGTGCCGATGATCTCCGGCCGCGGCCTCGGACACGGTGGCGGCACGCTCGATAAAATTGGCGCCATTCCCGGTTATGAAGCGATTCCTAGTGCCGCGCTGTTCAAGAAAGTCGTAAAAGACGTGGGTTGCGCAATAATCGGCCAGACCCGTGACCTCGCACCCGCTGACAGACGTCTTTATTCCATTCGGGATGTTACCGCCACCGTCGAATCGGTTCCCCTGATTACCGCGTCAATCCTCTCAAAAAAGATGGCGGCGGGTCTCGATGGGCTGGTGATGGACATCAAGTTCGGTACGGGCGCTTTCATGTCCGATGCCGATGAAGCGGAAACGCTGGCCAGCAGTATCGTCGGTACCGCAGCCGCGTCGGGTATGAAAACTCATGCGCTGTTAACCGACATGAATGAGAATCTCGGACGAACGGCGGGCAATGCAGTGGAGGTGCGTGAGTCCGTGCAATACCTGGCGGGTGATTTTCGAGATGCACGACTCGATGAAGTAACGCTCGGCCTCGTGGCGGAGATGCTGGTGGTCGGGGGCATCGAGAACGATCGGGAAAATGCCAGGAAACGTGCGGAGCAGGCAGTAGCATCGGGTCGCGCCGCGGAAGTGTTTGCGCATATGGTGACGGCGCTGGGCGGTCCTGCTGACTTTTTCGATAACTACGATCGATATCTGCCGGCGGCGCCAGTGGTTAAACCGGTTTTCGCAGAACAAAGTGGAATACTGGTCGCTGTCGATGGTCGTAAATTCGGTAACGCCATTATCGAGTTGGGCGGCGGTCGCCGTAAAGTTGACGATGAACTCGATCTCTCGGTGGGCTTCGTGGATGTTGCTCCTATCGGCACGACGATCGATAACAATACACCGCTTGCCCTGGTTCATGCGGCCAACGATGAGACTGCAGCGCTGGCGTCTCAGATGCTCCGGGCGGCTTGCGTATTAGGTGAATCTCCGCCAACGAACCGACCGGTGATCTACCGGATACTGGACGCAGATTAACAGGATAAGTTGGCCTATTGACGGTATCCTAACCGTCAGGCATCGCTTGTGGCCGGCTCGGGTCTGGGCGAAAAAAAAACAATGCATCAATCCGGGCTAATTCCAGGGTGGGGGAGTGAAGATGGCAGGTAACTTGATCGGTGTCTTGGGCATCATCGTGATTCTCGGCATCGCTGTGCTTTTTTCGACTGACCGCAAAGCCATTAATTTCCGCATCGTTGGTGCGGCGTTCGTTCTTCAAGTTGTTATTGCCGCTATCGTGGTTTACTCGGACGTAGGTAAAAGCGTCATAGAAAAAATGAGTGATGGCGTGCAGCATGTTATGAACTATTCTCGTGAAGGCATCGAGTTCGTCTTTGGCGGGCTCGCCACGGATGGAAGCATCTGGAGTTTTGCGGTCAATGTCCTGCCGATCATCATTTTTTTCTCGGCTCTGACGACCGTCTTGTATCACCTTCGTGTTATGCAACCGATCGTCAAATTGATCGGCGGCGGCCTTCGCTGGGTGATCGGCACGAAATCCGTGGAATCGGTGAACGCGGCGGCCAATATATTTATCGGCCAGACAGAAGCACCACTGGTTATCCGTCCTTTTCTAAAAGGTCTGACGGAACCACAGATGTTCGCGATCATGGTCTCCGGACTGGCATCCGTTGCCGGTACAGTCCTGCTGGCGTACGCACAAATGGGCGCGGAATTGCGCTACCTCCTGGCCGCCAGTTTCATGGCGGCACCGGGCGGTTTGCTGATGGCGAAGATCATCATGCCGGACGAACAATCCGAGACGGTGGCGGAAGATAACGCGCATCTCGAAATGGCGGACAGCGAACATGAAAACGTGATTCTTGCAGCGGCCGTCGGCACGACCGATGGCGTCAAACTGGCCGTGAACATCGGTGCCATGTTGCTCACATTCATTGCATTGATCGCGCTGGCGAATGGGCTGGTAGGTGGAATCGCTGAGCTTTTCGGTATTGAGGGCCTTACGCTGCAAAAAATGCTGGGCTGGCTGTTCGCACCCATCATGTATCTATTGAGTATTCCGTGGGCGGAAGCACAGGCAGCCGGTTCGCTTTTTGGCGAAAAAATCATACTGAACGAATTCGTGGCGTACAGTCATCTGAACGAGTATCTCGCCGGAATGAGCGATAAGACGAAGGCGATAGTAACGTTCTCTCTGTGCGGTTTCGCCAACTTGTCCTCGATTGCCATCCTGCTCGGCGGTCTGGGGAGCCTGGTACCCGAAAAGAGGGAGTTGATCGCCCGTTTCGGCCTCAAAGCCGTGGCGGCAGGTTCGTTGTCCAATCTGATGAGTGCGGCGTTGGCCGGCTTGTTGTTGAGTATTTGATGCACCGGACTAAGGCGCCGTAATGCCGGAAAAAATCATCATCGATTGCGATCCGGGACAAGATGATGCGATCGCTCTGTTGCTTGCGATGGCGTCGCCGGAGGAGCTGGAGCTTCTTGGAATTACCGCGGTTGCCGGCAACGTACCGCTGCACCTGACTGAGAGAAATGCACGTTTGATGTGCGATCTTGGGCGTCGCGACGATATTCGGGTTTATGCCGGCTGTTCAAAACCCATGGTTCGTGATCTGGTGACGGCGGAAAATGTGCATGGTGATACCGGTATTGACGGCATGCAAGTTACAAAACCGGCAGTTCCCTTGCAGTCACAGCACGCCGTCGACTTTATTATCGAGACGCTCAAAAAGGCCGGGGAAGCGTCAATCACGCTGGTGCCGACCGGGCCACTGACCAATATCGGCATGGCGATCTCCAGGGAACCCTCTATTCTCAGGAGCATCAAAAGGATCGTGCTCATGGGTGGTGCGATGCGTGAGGGTGGCAATTACTCACCGTCGGCAGAATTTAATATCCTTGTGGATCCGCATGCTGCGAAGGTGGTATTCGCTTGCGGTCGGCCCATAACGGCGATGGGGCTCGATGTCACTCACCAGGTTATCGCTACGAAAGATCGTGTCGCAAGAATCGGTGCTCTGGAAAACTCCGCTGCGACGGCGACCGCCGGCATGTTAAGTTTTTTCAATCGCCACGATTCCGCCAAGTACGGCTTCGACGGCGCACCTCTACACGATCCTTGTACGGTCGCCTGGTTGTTGCAGCCCGATCTGTTCGAAGGGAAAGACTGCAACATTGCGATTGAAACCGAGTCACCGCTGACAATAGGACATACGGCTGTCGACTTTTGGGGCATCAGCGGTCGGGAGGTGAACGCCACCTGGATTCATTCGGTGGACGCGGATGGTTTTTACGATTTATTGACCGAGAGACTTGCGCGTTATGCAGATTGAGGTCGCGCGTCAGGTCACGCTCCTACAAAAGTGCCGATAGAAAGGTTGTAGGA
>JAADHU010000074.1 GCA_013151645.1 Gammaproteobacteria bacterium
CGAGCCACAAAGAACACACCACAACACCCCCACCACTGGTATACCATTAGCCCAGCCAAAACACCGAGACCACCACGCCATGAAAATACGCATCCTGGTTTGCATCGCCACACTCTTCAGCGCCGTCACAATCACCGCATGCGGCCAAAAAGGTCCCCTCTTTCTGCCGGGAAATCCCAGTGAAGTTCAATCGGAGGTACCTCGACAGGAGCAACCCCGCAACGAGGAAGATGAAGAAGGCAACGACGAAAAGCCTGACTGACGGATACCAGAGAACATGAGCAACAAGAAACTCGTCCTGGTTGACGGGTCCTCCTATCTTTATCGCGCGTACCATGCGCTGCCGCCGCTGACGACGTCCCGTGGAGAACCGACCGGCGCGATACACGGTGTGCTGAATATGCTGAATAAACTGGCAAGGGAGCAGGAAACCGAACATTTTGCGGTGGTGTTCGATGCGCCGGGAAAAACATTCCGAGACGAGCTGTATGCGCAATACAAGGCAAACCGACCACCGATGCCCGACGATTTGCGGCCACAGATTGAGCCGATTCTGGATGCCGTAAAAGGCATGGGGTTGCCGCTGCTGCGGATTGAGGGCGTGGAGGCCGATGATGTCATTGGCACGCTGTGTCGTCGCGCGGTGAACGCGGGCATGGAGGTGCTGGTATCGACCGGCGATAAAGACATGGCACAGCTGGTCAACGACAAGGTGACGCTGGTCAATACGATGACGGATACGGTTCTGGACCGCGACGGAGTGAAGAACAAATTTGACGTATACCCGGAGCAGATTGTCGACTACCTGGGATTGGTTGGGGACAGTTCCGACAATATTCCGGGTGTGCCGAAGGTGGGCCCGAAGACCGCCGCGAAGTGGTTGAACGAATACGAATCGGTGGCAGAAATCATCGAACATGCCGATGAGATCAAGGGCAAGGTTGGCGAAAGCCTGCGTGAGCATATTGAGCAATTGCTGCTGTCGCAAAAACTTGCAACCATCGTTCAGGATGTCGATCTGCCGCAACAACCGGACGAACTGACACGCAGCGCTGTCGACGAGGAGGCGCTGACCGAATTATTCGTCCACTTTGAAATGAATACAATGCTACGCCAGCTCCGTGAGAATTCGGCCAGTACCGACACGCCGGCGAATGAAGCGTCCACCGCGACTGTACCGAAAGGCGATTTTGAAACAGTCCTGACCAACGAAGCGTTCGACCGCTGGCTGCAGAAAATCAGTACTGCCGAGCTCGTCGCATTGGATACCGAAACGACCAGCATCGACTACATGCGGGCGGAACTCGTCGGCATTTCCCTGGCGACAAAAGCCGGCGAGGCGGCCTACATTCCGGTTGCACACGATTATCCCGGTGCCCCGGAGCAACTCGCACGCGACGATGTGCTCAGCGCGTTGAAACCGTTCCTTGAAGATGACAATGCCAGGAAAGTAGGCCATCACCTTAAATACGATGCACACATATTCGCCCGCTATGGCATCCGACTCAGGGGCATGGCGTTCGACTCGATGCTTGAATCCTATGTGCTCAACAGTGTTGCGACACGACACGATATGAACTCTGTCGCACGCTATTACCTCAATGCCGAGACGATTCGTTTTGAGGATGTTGCGGGCAAAGGCGTCAAGCAACTTACCTTCAACCAGGTCGACCTCGAACTGGCGGCACCGTATGCGGCGGAAGACGCAGACGTTACGCTGCAGCTGCACGAAAAACTCTGGGGTGATCTCAGCGAGAATGACGCACTGAAAACCTTGTATGAGACCATCGAACAACCACTGGTGCAGGTGCTTTTTGAAATGGAAGAGACCGGTGTCCTGGTTGATCGTGACATGCTGAAAAAGCAAAGCACTGAAATCGCCACCACGATACTGGAGATCCAGAAAAAAGCGCATGACCTTGCCGGCGGTCCGTTCAATCTCGGCTCGCCCAAGCAACTGCAGCAAATCCTTTTTGAGAAACTCGAGCTGCCCGTCATTCGCAAGACCCCGAAAGGGCAGCCATCCACCGCCGAAGACGTTTTACAGGAGTTGGCTGGCGACTATGAGCTGCCGCGCGTTATTCTGCAGTACCGCGGCCTGAGCAAACTAAAAAGCACCTATACCGACAAACTACCACTGCAGATTTGTGCGGCCACCGGCAGAATTCATACCTCCTACCATCAGGCGGTGGCGGCGACCGGCCGACTCTCGTCGACCGACCCGAACCTGCAAAATATTCCGATTCGCACGCCCGAAGGCCGGCGGATTCGCCAGGCGTTTATCGCGCCAGAGGGCGATGTCCTGCTGGCAGCCGACTACTCGCAGATTGAATTGCGCATCATGGCGCATTTGTCGGCGGACAAGGGTCTTCTGGATGCGTTTTCGGAAGGTCGCGATATCCATCAGGCCACGGCGGCCGAAGTTTTCGAGGTCGCGCTCGATGAGGTCAGCAAGGACCAGCGTCGTTCAGCCAAAGCGATTAATTTCGGTCTGATGTATGGCATGTCGGCTTTCGGCCTGGCCAAACAACTCAATGTCGGCCGGGGAGAGGCACAGGAATACATCGACCAGTATTTCGATCGGTACCCGGGCGTCAGAGCCTACATGGAAAATACTCGCGCCGCCGCAAAGGAACAGGGGTTCGTTGAAACGATTTTCGGTCGACGCCTGTATTTGCCGGAAATCAACGACCGCAATGCGCAACGGCGGCAATACGCGGAGCGCAGCGCCATTAACGCGCCCATGCAGGGTACGGCGGCCGACATCATCAAGAGAGCGATGATCTCGGTACAACACTGGCTGCAGGAAAACGATATAGCGGCACGCATGATCATGCAGGTGCACGACGAGCTGGTCTTCGAGGTGGCGGGTGATTCGGTCGATAGTATTCGCCAGGAGATTGTCGGGCTGATGAGCGATGCGGCCACTCTGGACGTACCCCTGGTGGTCGATGCCGGGGTTGGGGGAAACTGGGATGAGGCCCATTGAATAACCGGGTCGGGTGAAAATTATTCTTTATTTTCAATATTTTACGCTAGTGGAACTCCTGGCGCATCAGGCGTTCTAATGTATTGAGCGACCCATTCGCTCTTCTGCTTATCTCCCTAAGCGGAGCGGCAATACGGTTTCCCCAAACCGATTGCATTTTTGGCCCCGGGCACTGCAAACAGTGTGCCGGGGCTTTTCTATGCGCCTGCTCCAGCCTGCAAAAACTGCTCAAGTGCATCCCGCGCCTGGTCCACGCCTTGCCGGTTAAGGGCCGAAAATAATTGTACCGACGCCCTTTCGCCCAGCTCTTTTGACGCGCTCAGCAACGCGTTAGCTGCCTTACCGCGTTTCAACTTGTCGGCCTTGGTTAGCAATACGTGCACCGGCAGGTTCGATGGTTCCGCCAGTTGCAGCAACTGTCGATCGTAATCGGCCAGACCGCGCCGAATATCCACGATCAGGAACAGCCCGTGCAGGCTGCTGCGATCCTCGATATACGCGGTCAGGAGCTGCCCCCAGTGCTCGCGCACGGAATCCGCGACGCGTGCAAACCCGTATCCCGGCAGATCGACGAGGCGCGCCTGGTCACGCAATGAAAAGAAATTGACCAGCTGAGTCCGCCCCGGTGTTTTGCTGGTCCGGGCAAACTGCCGTCGATTGACGATGACGTTGATCGCGCTGGATTTGCCCGAGTTCGAACGACCCGCAAACGCCACCTCACTGCCGGTATCGGGCAGGAACTGGGTCACTTTGTTGGCACTCGTAATGAATCTGGCGTTTGGAAATTGCGACATGGGATACGGTCCTGATGTGTGTATAATTCGGGGCTTAAAGAGTTAACAGACCGCCAAATCTATAGTGACCGGTAATCGGTCCAGCGGCAAGGCCAGCAGCGTGTTGGCGCTGTCTGCCGCGGTCAGGGCTAAGTGTCTGCAACGAAAACATTCTGGGAATATTCACTCAATAGACTCCAGGCGGCACCGCTGGTGCCAATCTGGAGGAACGGTCAGGAAGATATGAAAATAAAGTTTGCTGTTTTAGCCGCCATGCCACTGCTGCTCGCTACTGTCGCCGGCGCCGAGAGCCTGGTCGAGGGTTCGTATGATGCCGGTGAGGCCAGATCGGTTGTTTGCGGTGCCTGCCATGGCCCCAAAGGCAATAGTGTCAATTCAGCATGGCCGAGTATTGCAGGACAACATGCGACCTACATTGTGCGGCAATTGCAAGCGTTCAAAACGGCCGGCAGGACCGACGCGCTGATGACGGGACAGGCGATGATGCTGTCCGACGAAGATATGGCAAATCTGGCGGTGTACTACGAAGCACAAGCCGGGGCCGCTAGATCGGTGCTGGATCCGGCGACGGTTGCCAAGGGCCAGGCCCTCTATCGGGGCGGCAACAAGGAGAACGGCGTCGCCGCCTGTATCGCCTGCCACGGACCCAGCGGAAAAGGCAATCCGGCTGCCAGCTATCCGGCAATCGGCGGACAATACGCCCAGTACACGGCCAAGCAACTCCGTGATTACGCGAGCGGCACACGTGAGACCGACGCACCGACCAAGATAATGCGTGATATCGCTGCTCGATTGAGCAAGGAAGAAATACAGGCCGTGGCGTCATTTATGCAAGGCCTGCATTAGACCGTTGTCCGTTCTAGCGAGTTTCCGTAAACCAAATTTAATTATGCCTGTCAGAACATCTATTCTCTGCGGAGATTTTTCATGAAGCAAATAGCAATAATCGCCACCGTTCTCGCACTGTTGGTCGGTGGTTGGATCCTGATGCGCGACCCCGCCCCGGCGCCGGTGGCGGTCGAAGCCGAAACAGCAGTTCCGACAGAACCCGTCGAGGTGATCGTCGAGCCGGAAATCGTTGCGGATGACGCTCAGCCACAAATGGTTGAAGAATCAGCAGCGGCTGAAGAGGAAGTTGACGCCAGCGACAAGCCGATCATGCTCGCCCAGGCCGACACCAGCGCCGCGCCAAAGGACTGGCAGTATGAGGAGGGAACCCATTTTACACGTCTGGTCCCTACACAGCCGACCGTCGGCGGCGCCGACAAGATCGAAGTGGTGGAAATTTTTTGGTACGGCTGCGGACACTGTTTCGATTTCGAGCCCTACATCAATCGCTGGGCCGAGGAATTGCCCGCGAATGTCCGCTTCGTGCGCATTCCTGCCATGTGGAACGCCCTCGTCAAGCTGCACGGACAGTTGTACTTTACAGAGGAAGTACTGGTTAAAAACGGCAAGATCGCTGATCCTGCGGGCTTCCGCACCGGCGTGTTTCTCGAGTACCACCGCCGTGGCAACCGACTCGCCTCCGTCGAAGCCATACAGAGCGTTTTTGAGCGCTTCGGTGTCAGCGCCGAAGACTTCAAGGGTGCATGGGGATCATTTGAGGTCGCACAAAAGATGCGCGTTGCCGAAGATCTGGCGCGACGCTGGAATGTTACCGGCGTGCCGGCGGTCGTCGTCAATGGTAAGTATCTGACGGGTGCCGGCCAGACGGGTAGCTACCCGAAGCTGCTTGACGTGATGGATGAGTTGATTGCGCGCGAGACCGTTCGCTAACCCGCGTCTTCCGACACAATGTGCCATTCGCCGCCGTTGCGCTTCCAGTAAAGGCGTTTGCGGGTAGTGACCGGCCCGTGCTCTGTCATCAGCGTTTGCCTGAAGCGACTGACGAATAGTTCCTGCTCTTCCGGGTCAGCCAGCAACATCACATCCTGAAGGTTTACGGCGGCAAGCTCGCGCGCCGCAAATGCGCCCAGTCGATAGGCTGACCATGCCTCCTTGTCCATGCCACGCGATCGAAATGCGTCGTCGTAGAGCGCGAGATAGGTCAGTAGATCGCCCTGTTCCAGGCTTGCTCGCCACTGTTCGAGCGCAACGCGAAACTCGACCCGCAAGACTTCCATGTCGGACGGTGCCGCCCACTGCATCTCGCGCACGACAATAATGGGTGTGACCTGCGGCGTAAGCTCACTGACGAGCAATGCCAACTCCTCGTTCGGCAGCGAAAGACAACCATCCGTATCGAGTGGCGGCCGGTTCGGCGCACTGGCATCAACACCGTGCAGCCAGATGCCGGAACCGGTGCGTTCATTGTATCGATCCCAGGCATTTGGGTAGTCGAGTGGGAAAGCGGCGACACCGTATTTCGCCGCAAGTTTGCTGATATCCAGTTCTTCCGTAAGGAAATAGACCCCCAGCGGTGTCTTGCGATCCCAGGCACGCTGTTTGCCGACGCCCTTGCGACCAATGGACATATAGCGCCGATCTCTTTCAACGATGCCGTTGCTGGTCTGCGAATAGCGCAACAGGGTTGCCGATCCGGTATCTGCAATGAGGATATCCCCGGTCGACGCCGGAACCTCAAGCAAATAAGCAGGGAGGTAATTTACCGAACGCTCTGACACGCTCGTAATGCTGTCTTCCGCTCCGACCGAGGTCGCCAGCAACAGCATCGAAACCAGCAGGTACGCTTGTCGATTCATGGCCTGATTCTATCCCGGGGAGCAACCGTGAGCTACCGATCAATTCACAGGTCTGCATGAGCTACTACGCGGATATAGGGTGTGGAAGCACTGTCTACGTTACTTAATTGTAGTTTGATGACGGTTTGCCAGGGTCATCATGCACAGGCTAGACTACGCTTGACGGTATTCTATCTGCTGCACGACCAGTCTGAGGAACCCGGTTTTGGCAAGATCCTTACAAAACTTTCTTCTGTTAAGCATCGTGTTTGTCGGCGGTCCTGCAGTTGCGGACATAGCGGCAGACGAAGAAGCATTCTTTGCGGCCTATCGTGAGTATCAGGAAGCCGATAGCCCGGACCAGGCGGTCGCACCGGCCAAAATTGCCCTCGAGATCGGCCGCCTACTGTATGGCGAGCAAAGTAAGGATACGGCGAACCTGTCTTATAATTATGGCTTCTCGTTGGTCGCCAGCGGTAATAAAAAAGACGGCAGGATTGTCTTGCTGGAGACACTAGCGCTTTTTGAAGCGGTTTACGGAACGAATTCTGCAGAAGCGATCCCGTTGCTGATGAAATTAGGAAGCGCGAGCGCCACATTATTCGAACCAAAACAACAGAAGGAACACTACGATCACGCGTTGCGTTTGGCACATGATCACTATGGTCCTAAATCTGATCGCTATGGCCGACTGCTGCTGAAAGCTGGTACCGGTCTTATGGACTTGTCACGGTCACCTCTGGCGAGAAAATACCTTCGCGATGCATATAAGGTCCTGAATGATGCGCTCGGCACCGATAACGACTTGACACGCAAGGCTACGCTCCAGTTGGCTCGTTATGAGATCGCGGGCTCCCGGTACCTCAAAGCAGAAAAATATTTACTATCACTCGTGGAAACGTTCGACGACCCTCATCGGCCAGTTTCAAAATTTGAGCTGGGGGTTCACGCCGCATTAGTCGCTGTTTACCAAAACAGGGGAAACCCTGACAAAGCAGTCATGCATTGTCAGGCGATCGGACGGATGACCGAATTCGACGAAGATCATGACTATATCCCACTGTTCCGACAAGCACCCAAGTATCCCTTGCAGGCACTAAGGCAGGGCAAGGAAGGATATGCAATCGTCGAATTTACCGTCGATCGCGGGGGGGCTGTTCGCGACGCGAAGGCCACCAAGGTGTATGGGCACCGCACATTCGAAAAGGCCGCGATCGAAGCCGCCAGCGCCTTTCGCTACGCGCCTCGATTTCTTGATGGAAAACCGATCCCAACGGAAAACGTGCGTACGAAGATTTCGTTCAAGCTTATGAATTAGACAGGCCACTCGGCCCTAGTACGGATCCGGTGGCGTCAGACTTCGGCGTGGCGGGAACCAGAAAGGCTTGTCGACGACCACCGCCTTTGCCATCACTCGCGTCCAGTGCATCTCACGTTGGTAGAAGATTTCCACCCACACCGTATCGCCGGTTTTTCCATGCGGCATCCGTACCGTCCCGAGTGCAACGTTTTGCTTGCACACCGGAGACCAGGCAGCGGACGTGATGAAGCCGATTTCCTTCTTGTTACGCTTTTCCTTCGCATAAATGTAGGCATGGTGCGCCGGTTTATTTCCCTCGATATCGAGTTTGACGAGCCGCCACGTTGAGCCGTTGCGCTTTTCTTCTGCCAGTGCCTTTCGACCATTGAAATTGGGCTTTTTGAAATCGACCAGCCAGTCGAGACCGAGCTCGAAAGGGGAGCGTGAACGGCCGGTCCGAACCGTCGTATCGGCTGGCAGGAAATCTTCAAAGGCGGCGAGGTAACCGGCCTCGATACGCGCGAGATCCAGGGCATGGGTGCCGATAGCGCGAATACCGTGCAACTGGCCGGCAGCGAACAGGGCATCCCAAAGCAGTTCCGCTTTTTCGGCCGCGATCCAGACCTCGTAACCGAGGTCGCCGGTGTAGCCCGTTCGCGAGACCATGAGTTCGGTTCCCGCGAATTCGAAATGCCTCAGCCCGAACGGTTTCAGTGTGGCAAGACCTTCCAGACCCATGCTGGAAAGCACAGTGAAGGAGGTAGGCCCCTGTACCGCCAGCGCGGCGACTTCGGCTGTTTCCACCACAACCGATACATCGAAACCGATTGCAGCCGCGGTCAGCCAGGCGAAATGCCGCTCCTGCGAACACAGTCGATACTCGCCTTCACGCAGATGGAATATTGTGCCGTCATCGATGACCTGGCCCTGATCATCACACCAGACTGCGTACGCTACACGCCCTGGTTTGATTTTTTGCATGTCGCGGGTCACCAGGCGATCAAGGTAGTCGAGCGCATCGGGACCCGAGATACGATATTTAGTCATCGGCGTCAGATCGAAAACACCCGTCGCATTTCGGATCGCAAAATATTCGGTCTCGGCGCAATAAAGCGCGTCAGCACTCGAATATCCCTTCCATTCGTGCCAGGTATTCAGCGTGTCGAGGGCCTGCAGGCGAGAATAAAACGGCGAGCGAAGCCTGCCTTGTGGTACTTCCTGAATACTCATACCGGCTTGCCTCCGCTGAGGATTACTCGCGCCGCATTGCGGCCGGCGGCACCGCTGACACCACCACCCGGATGGGTTCCCGCACCACACAGGTAAAGGCCATCGAGCGGCATCTGGTATTGCGCTGCTCCCGCGACCGGCCTTACGAAGAGGAATTGATCGAGCGTCAGCTCACCGTGATGCCAATGTCCTCCGCTTATGTGAAACTCCCGTTCAATATCGACCGGCGTCAACAGCTCGCTGGCGATAATGCGCTGTTCAATATCCGGCGCGTATTGTGCAATCGCTTTGATTGCCGCTTGCCTGAACTCTTCGCGCGCTGTATCGGTCCAGCCTCCCTTAAGATCGTAGGGAGCGTACTGAACGATGGCCGACATGACGTGTTTTCCGGTGGGTGCCAGCGACTCGTCGCGAAAACTCGGAAACGTCATTTCGACCACCGGGGATGGTGAGCTCTCTCCGTACTTCGCGGGGTTGAACGCTCGCTCGACGTGGTTTTCGTCGACAGCAAGCAGCAGACGCTCGCCGAAGTCCTTGCGGGTCAGTCCGTCAATCGTAGGCAAACCGTCAAGTGCAAGATGCAATTTCGCCGCATTGCCTCGCATGCGAATATTGTTGATCCTGTGCGTAAACCGCGTTTCAACATGCCGTGCGCCCACAAGTTTCATGATCGTTCGCCTGGGGTCCGCATTAGAGACGATAGTCAGGCTGGAAAAGCGTTCGCCCTCCTCTGTCTCTACGCCGGTCGCGCGACCGTTCTCAACGATGATGCGCTTCACCGGCATATTGGTGCGAATGGTTACACCCGCGCCCCTGGCCGCATGCGCCAATGCGTCGCTGACACTGCCCATGCCGCCAACGGGCAAAGCCAAACGGCCTCGATTTCCGGCCAGGCGATAGAGGTAGGTCATGATCGTGTTTGGGGATCGCGGACCGAGATGAGTGCCCAGAACAGCGTCGAGACTGAGGCCGCCCTTCAGGAGCGGATTATCGAATCGTTCGGACAGCTCATCGTGGATATTCATGCCAATCAATCGCAGGAACTCTCGCATCTCGATCTTGCCGAGTCGCCGGACGTCGAACCCGAATCTGGCCAGTGACAGCAAATCCTTTTTGTTCGTCGTGCCGAGGCGCGGTGGCGGTTTGTTGAATGCTGTTCGTAACAGATCCGCATAGCGAGTCATGCGCTGATGAAATTCAGCGAAACTATCAACGTCTTTTTGGCGCACACCACTAACTTCATCGCCGCAATAGCGTACGTGCCGACCGTTCGCCGACAACACGATCGTCGAAAGGTTGTCGGCCGCCATTTTGATGTTCAGCTTCAGCTCTTTCTGAACTTCCGGTTGCAGCTGGTACAAAAGATGCGCTCCGGCGGAAACAGAGTAACCGTCGGCGAAAGGACGCGTAATTGCGGCACCACCGACTTGCTTGTTCGCCTCGAGAAGCAAGACGCTCTTGCCCGCTTTGGCAAGCAGGGACGCGCAAACCAGGCCGTTGTGCCCGGCGCCGACAACAATGGCATCGTAGCGATCAGTCATCGCCGAAATTCTCCGGTACTGTATTCTTGCGTTTCAGGTCGAACAGGATTTCACGGGCCGCGTTGGCGCCGGGCGCCGCCATGACACCGCCGCCCGGGTGCGTACTCGAACCGCACATGTAAAGACCGGCGACCGGGGCACGATACTGCGCATATCCCGGAACCGGGCGATTGAACATCAACTGATCCATCGTCAGTTCACCGTGAAAAATATTACCTTCGGTGATACCAATTTCGTTTTCGATGTCCTGCGGCGTACGAATCTCCATGTGCAGAATCAGGTCCTTGAAGTCGGGGCTATAGTTAGCAATCTGGTCGACCACAGTCTGGCCGAATGCCTGCCGCTCGGTGTCGGTCCACGCGCGGCCTTCGATCTGCAGGGGGCAATACTGCACAAAACAACTCATCATATGCTTGCCAGTTGGCGCCATCGTTGGATCAATCAGCGTCGGTATGAGCATGTCGATGTAAGGATCTTTAGACCAGGTACCGTCTTTCCAGTCGTCGTAGGCCCGCTCCATACGTTCCATCGAATCGATAAAATGCATGTCGCTGTGATAAAGCGAACTGCCTTTGGGTAGCGAGGGAAACGTCGGTAAACCATCCAATGCGATATTTACCTTGCCGGAGGAGCCGCGTATTTTGAAATTGCTGACGCGATCGTGGAACGCTTTCGGTAAGTCGCTTTGATCCATGCACTTGAGGAACGTCCGCTTCACGTCCATGTTGGACACGACCACGCGCGCGTCGATTTCTTCACCGTTCTCCAGAGCGACTCCTTTGACACGCCCGTTCTTTACGACGATTTTCTCCACGCCGGCACCAGTGCGCAACTCGCCTCCGTAGGCCTGGAAAGCGCCCGCAATTGCATTGGCAACCGCACCCATACCGCCGCGCGCAAATCCCCAGGTGCCAACGTTGCCGTCAACGTCACCCATGTAATGGTGCAACAACACGTAAGCCGTACCGGGGGAGTGGACGCCAAGCGCTGTACCGATAATGCCGCTACCGGAAAGCGACGTCTTGACGACATCGTTTTCGAAATACTCATCCAGGTATTCGGCGACACTCATCGTCCAGAAACGGATGGTTTCGTACATCCGGTCTTCGCCCATCTCCAGAAACTTCCCGCCCAGTAACGCAAGCTCCCGCAGGTCGCGAAGCTTGAACGATGTCGGATCAGGCGGTGTCTTCAGCAGAAAATCTCTCACCAAACGACATTGCCGCATGGTGTCAGCGGAGAAGCGTTCGTAGGCATCGGCATCGTGCCGGGAATGCCGTGCCATTTCCCGGTATTTAACCTCCGGGTCATGATAACCACCGTAGTAGTCGCCGTTTTGCATGAACGTCAGGGAACCGCCATAGGGCGTTACTTGCAGACCATGTCGATGCAACTCAAGCGAACGGTAGATTTCCGGTCGCAGGAGACTGCAGACGTAAGAACAGTTCGAATAGATCCAGTCGTCGTAAAGATTTCGACTGACAGTGGCACCGCCGATGTACTCGTTTTTCTCGACGCACACGACATCGAGGCCGGCTTTGGCCAGAAAAGCGGCATTGGCGAGACCATTGTGGCCGGCGCCAATAACAATAGCGTCATAAGTTTTCATTGATCAGGCTTCGCGACGGAGTGCTTGAAGAATCCACTCGATATAGAGGCTTTCCGCTCGCTCCATAGCGGAGAACGGTCCGGGTTGATAGTACTTCGATTGCACGCCCTTCCAGTTATTGATGATGATTTCCTTGTCTGCTTGCGTCGTTACGTCCCATAACCACGTCAGTCTGTCGACGTTGTAGTCCCGACCTTCCACCGCATCGCTGCGCACAAACCAGTAAATCTCACACTGGCAACGATCCTTGTCGATTGGCGTAAAAACGTAGCCGACCACGTGATCGCTGTAGGCCAGCAAGAATGAAAACGGGCCCAACGTAAAATCGGACGCACCGCCATCGTAGTCTGTCAGTTTACCCAGCAAAGGCGCAAGGCTCTGACCGTCCTCGCTGCCGGTTTGGCAACCCTCGAACAAGGCCGTACGGCTATAGCCATACCCTTGTTCACCAGGCCTTGCCTGCGTATCGATGTGGTCGATATTGATTTCTTTCAGACCACAGGCCTGCATTTTTTCAAGCATCCTGACCTGTACACGTGGACGTTTCTTCGGATCGAGCATCAGTGTGTGTCTGACCGCATATTCCGGGTGCGCGGTCGCACAGTGGTAACACTCCTGGTAGTTCTCAACGGCAAGCTTCCAGTTCGCATCGATCTGATAGTTTTTTTGCGCCGCCACCTTGAGATGTTCAAAGTCAAACATCGCCATGGGTTCTGCCAGGTCTTTTCTTGCACCCGCCAGCGACGGTGGTGACTCCGAGAAACAAATGAACAGGAGCCCGTGCAAGACCTCAACGGATACTTTGTGCAGGGCATACGCCTTCTTGTCGAAATCATCCGGCATGCTGCGCGCCGCGATCAGATGACCATCGGTGTCATAAATCCAGCCGTGATACGGGCACTCAAACTTCCTGGTATTCCCCTCACCTTCAAGGCATACGAGAGAACCCCGGTGGCGGCATACGTTCGCAAAGGCTTTGATGGAACCATCCTGACTCCGCACGATAATGGCCGATTCGTTGGCCACCTTCAGCACCTTGAAATCACCGGTTTCGGGCAACTGCGAAACGTGGCCCGCAAGGATCCAGTTGCGGGTAATGATACGCTCGAGTTCTAAAGCGTAAATCCCGGGATCCGTGTAAAAGCGCTGATCGAGCGACCAGCCACGCTGCTGGTTCTCAATCAATGCCGAGATTGTATCTGTATCAGGAATTGTCGTTTCATTCATTAGCTGTTCTTCAGGTCTCTGGATAGAGCTGCAACAGGGGTTGCTCTCATGGTGTTAACAGGCCCTGATTCAGGCACAATATCATGACGCAATCGACGCCGCCCAAGTTCCTTCGGGCAGTCGTATCACCCAATGAAACGCGCGAAAACATCCGCTTTGAGGCACGCAATCATGGCATCAAACCCCAACGTCAACAGCCCTCACCTGACCGCTGATTTTCGCAATGATTCCTATTGGCTGGATGCAGCAGGAGCGGCCCTGGACGATTTGACGGGCGCTCCGGAAACACTTCCAAAACGAACGGAAGTAGTCGTTATCGGTGCTGGCTACACGGGTTTGAGCGCCGCGCTTGAACTCTCGCGCGCCGGCCGTGATGTGCTTGTACTCGATGCCGTAGCAGTGGGCGCCGGCTGCAGTTCGAGGAACGGTGGCCTCGTGGGACCAAGCTTTCACAAACTTGGCCTGGATGGGCTCAAAAAGAGCCACGGCACTAAAAAGGCACACAGCGTCATCGCGGAAAGCCGGGACTGCCTGGAGTTTCTGGTCGATCTCATTGAAAACGAGAACATCGATTGCGATCTACGCCGCTCAGGACGATTTCGCGGCGCGGACAAACCGGAGCACTACGAAGATCTCGCCCGCGAAGTCGAAGGGTTGCAAAAAGCCGTCGATCTGGAAGCGGATATGGTGCCGCGTACAGAACAGCGCGCCGAAATCGGCTCCGATGCCTACCACGGAGGAGTCGTATACCACCGTGATGGCCATTTACATCCAGGGCAATACGTTGCGGGTCTTGCAGCACGAGCCGCGGCCGCCGGTGCGCGCATCGTTGGCCAGTCGGCCGTCACCGCGATTCGCCGGGAGGCCGCAACATTTGTGCTCGCTGTCGGTACCCGGCGCATTGAAGCCGATCAGGTACTGGTGGCGACCAACGGCTATACGCCACCGGCACTTGGGTGGTTTCGTCGTCGAATATTGCCAATTCGATCGGCCATGATCGCAACCGAAGCGGTGGAGCCATCCCTGATCCGTGAGCTCAGCCCGAAAGATCGCTGTCTTGGCGGCACCTCGCGGCTCATGCTTTACTATCGTCCGTCGTCCGACGGCACGCGCATGATACTGGGCGGCCGCACGTTTCATCTTGATGACCGGCCAATGTCCTATACGAAAGACCTCCACGGGCAATTGGTACGCATATTCCCACAACTTGCCGAGGTACGAATATCGCATGGCTGGTCAGGAACGGTTGCATACACGTTTGACCATGTGCCGCACATTGGGCAACACAAAGGACTCTACTACGCGATGGGTTACTGCGGTTCCGGCGTAGGGCGTTCGACATTCTACGGCAACAGGATCGCGAAGAAGATGATGGGCGATCCGCAAGGTGCGACAGCACTGGACGATCTCGACTTTAAGACGAAGCCTTTCTATACGGGCACGCCCTGGTTTTTGCCGGCCATCCTTCGATGGCATGCCTTTATGGACAAGCGTTGATTTTCAGAGCCACGCGTTAGCTGTTTGCGATAACAGACCTCACACCATCACGACGGCTGAGCAGGCCGCATGATGACTGCATGCTTCCCGCTGCGCCGGACGGTCGTGAAATTCTACTGTTGCCGGCCTGAATACATTTCGTCAAGCGGATCGAAGTACATTCTGGCCCCTGCGGTGATTTCGCTCCGTATGCTATTCGCTAACGGTGGAACGGGGCAGAGATACTCCGGGTCGTAGACACAAATCGGATTTATCGCCATATTGAAATCAACCATTATCCGGTCTCCCTTGGGAATCCTGATAATCATGAATCTTCCGCCCCCATAACTTTCTTTTCCGGATGTTGCATCTCTGAACGGCACAAAGATCGCCGGGGGCGCCGAGGATGCCGAAGGGAACTCGAACACCTGCAGCTCGACCGCCTTTCCCTGCAGATAAAAACTTACTTTCCCGTAGCGCATGAATCCGTAGGGCGTGCCGCGGCTCATGCCCAGGTTCGTCAATTCCGAGGTCGAGAGCCGGGTCAATCTTCCGGCAACCCGATACTTGATATCAACGGGAAAGTAGTTCAACCCGGTAAAGCGCGAAAAATAGTCGTCGGACAGCAGCGTGGTTTCAGGATTGCGGATATTGCGATCCTCAATTGCCCTGTGCGCGGCGATTTCCGCCGCGAAATTTTCTTCGATCAGTTCAGAATCATAAGGGATGATTTGCGCGACAGAAGCGCTGCTTGCTAGAAACACGGAACAGGAGCCGACGAAAGACAACACCATGCGAGCGAATTTTGCCATGTGTATCAACCACTAATTTTTTGGCGAGCGATGAAAATTATCTCTATGCCGCTATGCTGTCAATTCGCCGACGTCTCTTCCTGCGACCGCATCCCGAACGATTGATCACTCTGGAGCACCGCCAGATCCGGCAACGCACCGTAGCCCGGGCAGGTAGCCATCGCCCGGTCGAGTGAACGACGTGCCTTATCGATCTCGTTGCGCAACAGGTACGTTTCAGCCATGCGACGGAGTGCGCTGGCTGACTGCAGCGCATTCGCAATGTCGTCGACTTCATCGTCGATACTTTGCATTACCTCACTCGGAACGCGCTGTGGATCCAGGCTATCGAGCACCGTGTAATAGTAGGCCCGCGCTGCACGATCGGCGACCGGCGCGGTACCACGGAGGTAGTCGCGTTCCGCGATCTCGGCCGCACGCGTGTAAGCATCAATGGCGACCGTTTTATTCGCCAGTTGGCGGTACGAATCCCCAAGATTGCCCCACATTTCGTGAATCTCCGGTGCACCTGTCGCGATACTGTCAATTGCCCGTTGACGGTATTCGGCCGACTTCCTGAATTCGCCCAGGAAGTAGTAGGCCTGACCGAGAAACTCGTCGCCGATATAGGACTGAGGATTCACTTCTTTCGCGCGCAGATACATATCTCGCGCATTTTCGAAGGCGCCCGCACAAATATAGAAACTGCCGAGATTGCCCATGATCTTTTCGTTTTCGTCACGTTGCAGAGCTTGCTCCGACACGGCGATCGCCGCATTCAAATTGCCGTCAAACCATTCCATGGTGGCCAGCGCGAAGAGCGGTTTCCAAACGCCGGGGTCCACGTTCGCGGCCGCCTGCGCCGCGTCCTTGGCCGCGCGCAGGAACTGTCGATCGCCGCTTTGCCGATAGGCCGCAAGACGGCTGTTTGCAAGGCCATAAAGAATCGCGGCATCTTTCGGGTGCAATGCCGTGGTTTTTTCGTATATCGCGATGGCGTCTTCGTTTCTTCCCGTCAGGCGAAGAAAGTGCGCTTGCGCGGCAGCGACAACCGGGTCCTCCGGATTCAGTTGCAGTGCCTGGCCGCACGCGCCTGCTGCATCGTTCAGCGCACGCTCTTCGTCGGACATCCAGTGCTCTTCCAGTAACGTCTCGCACAATCCCGCGTGTGCGCGAGCGTAGTTCGCATCCTGCCGTAATGCGGCTTCGAAACGACTTTGAGCGCGCTTGATATTGAGTTCGTTCGACGGGCGATCCAGGTGCAACTCGCCTTCGAGGTAATCATCCTGGACCGACGTGACGGGAAAATGGGCGAGAACGCCGGGGATCGGCATTCCAACCGCCTGCCTGGTCGCGAGAGTGATGTTTTCTACGACAGTCGGCAGGCGATCCCCGGTCGCGACCGTAGGCCAGCTCTCCGCCCAGATTTGTTTTCTCACGCCCTGTGTCAGCAGATAGATCCGTACCGCCGTAATCCGCCCGACCATGACGCGGTCGCCATCGATGACCACTTCGGACCGAAGCCGATCCGCGACCGACACTGGATCCAGATCGGTCGTTAGTGCGGCCGCGGTATTGCTGGCAACGTTAAAAAACCCGCTCAGGGCGGTACGTAACATGTCGCTCAGTGAGCCGTTGTCATCCCCTTGCAACCTCATGACCACCAATGTTGTCGGGCCCAGGTCGAGCGCCACGGTAGAATCGGGCGAATCTCCTTCGCCGGTCATCTCAGCGACACCTGGGCTGTCTTTCTCCAGCCAGAGACCACGACCGAAAATTCCCACCAGCAACGCAACGCCGACTATCCCGACCAGTGATTTCGATACCGCCGGAACACTCGACTCGGGACGCGCCTCCGCATTGGAGGTCGGTTCGTCGTCCATCGTCTGGTATAAGGTATAGGCCTCCACGCCGAGTGCTCGCGCAACTCGCTCAATCGTCGTGAATTCGACCGGCAATTCCCGGAATACCCGATTGACGATGTCTTTCGGGACGGTGTCCAGATCTTCAAGCTCCGCGATCCGTTCCGCCAGGGCGGCCTGAGTCTTGAATCCTGCTTCGGTGAGTGCGTGTGTCAGCCTGGCGCGCGATGCCCGCACGCCTCGTTTCCGTTGGGTATTGCGATCTATGGCCCGTAACTCCGTCAGTTGAATTGTCGCGTTTTCAGTGCGATCCGTTATAGCACAGACCTTAACTGGCGTTAATCGCCGCTAACTGTCGATGCGGATATGCGCAGAACGTATACCGTAAGCAACTTGAGTACGCAGACGACCACAACGACGAGGTGCGCGGCGGATGACGAATTGCAACAGGTTGGCAATAGTGGCTCTTACGTCGTTTTTCCTTACCGCGTGCGGTCCACGAATCTCCGGCACCTACGGCGACGAGCAGGGCATCACCGTGTATAAATTCGATCGTGATGGTCGTGCGAACGTCTTCGTATTGGGCCGCAAGATCGCGGCAGAATATACGCTCGACGGAGACAAGGTGCTGGTGACCAGTCCGCAGGGAACGGTCGTACTGACTCGCAATGGCGACAAACTGTTCGGCCCGATGGGCCTCGAGTTGACGCGCCGGGCGAACTAGATGTTACACGTAGCGCGAAAAAGACAGGACAGAGCACCATGACCGGAAACCGGCTTCCCGAAGATGCCTCCGCATCTTCGGGAATCTGCACAGAACGCGGCAATCTCGCTGCATTGACCCAAATCAGGAGAAATATCCATGCCTTTGATCAATTGTAAGGACTGCAACTCTGAAATTTCAGATTCGGCGGAATCGTGCCCCAAATGCGGTGCTCCGGTTCCACGAACCATCGGTGCCGATCAGGAACAATGCCCTCACTGCATGACCATCGTGCACCAGGATGCGACGACATGCCCGAGTTGTCGGGCAAAGAAAGGCTACGCGACCAACGCCAACGGCGTACTTGGGAAAACCGGCATGATTCTGGGCGGCCTGGTTCTACCCATTCCTATCATGATCGCGTTTCCTCCGATTGCGCTCCTCTTGATTCCGGTTATGCTGTTTTCCGTTTATCGCCTGAAAACCGGGCCCGTCTGGTACGCGAACAGAAACCCGTCATAAGGTGTCAATGTTAATCTGACGTCACTCGATCCTGCACAATGGCAGGCACGACACACGCCAGCAAACTGATAAACACAGCGATCGCACCAACGTTGATCAACAAGGCGTAGTTATTTTCGCCGAGCAGTTTGCCCGCGATCAATGGTCCACTCGCCAGACCCATCTTCGATGCGAAGCCGCCGAGTGCGGCCATGCGGCCGGCTTTGTCGAATTCGGCGCACAACCCGAGCAGATACGGAATAACGAACGCCCATGTAATACCCATACCACAGTTGGCCAACAGGAAGATCGTTCGGCTGTCACTGAAACGTAGAACCCAGATACCAACGACCGTCAGTCCGATAGCCACGACGAGTGGTCTGAACCGACCGTACTTCGTGTACAGGGCAATCACGATGACGGCACCAACGATCCCAACCCAACCCGATGCCGCCAGTGTCAAGGTGATGAAGTTAAGGTCCAGGCCGAAGGATTTGCCAAGACCGATAATGAATGCGAACAAACCCATATTACCAGCCTGAAACAGGTACAACGCCAGCAGCGTCAGCGAGAGCGGCAACATTTTTAC
Organism: Gammaproteobacteria bacterium; assembly: GCA_013151645.1. Taxonomy (GTDB): domain Bacteria; phylum Pseudomonadota; class Gammaproteobacteria; order Steroidobacterales; family Woeseiaceae; genus JAADHU01. The sequence goes on from JAADHU010000074.1 coordinate 19,297, forward strand.
TTTTGTACGGCGCGCGACATGCCCGTCCGGCGTGTGCTGCTTAACGCGATAGTCAGCAAGAAAAGGCACCATCACAAGCGTCACAATGCTGAATGCGATCAGCGACAGAAACAGAACGTTTACGCCGAACGATGGCACCAGTCTCGGCAGGTATAAATTACCTAAACCGCCGAGGCCGAATTGAACAATGAGCATTACGCCGAACGTCCGGTCCGGGTTGACGGTTCGCGCGATAACCGAAAAACCAACGCCGACAAGCGCTCCGCCAATCACGCCGTGCAAGAAACGAAAAGCGATCATCGCCTGTGGTGTGGTGATCAGAATCGACAGCAGGTCCATTGTCATCAAACCCGCCAACAGCACGTAGGCGGCAGGACGCCAGCTCAATCGCTTGATCAGGAATACCACCATCAATGCACCGGCCGCTGCACCATAGACGTTCGCCGAACCTACGTTACCGGCCTGTTGCGATGTAAACCCGAGCCCTTCGATGAGACCGTCGACAATAGCCGGCATGATGTTGACGTAGAACAAGCCTGCGGTCGCCAAGAAAGACAGAAAAGTCCGGGCGAGCAAACTGTTTGCTTCTGCTTTGAAAGCCCGCTCCGGTGATTTTGATTCAATATTCGCTGTCATTGGCAAAGGGCTCTGATTGTGTGTGCTGCTTCGCGGGCACTTTGCCAGCGAAAGACATAACTGTCGGAAAAGTAGTAGTAGATAACGCCGTTCGGAAACATCGCCACCGTGATACCGCTGACCCCGGACATGAAGGGAACCCAGGCCGAACTCTCACAACCCACGGACGGACCGGCATCGAATGCCCAGAATCCGTTGTTGTATCGAAGATTCTCAGCGCCCGCCTGCAGCCCGCGATCACTGTCGATGCGCTGTAATGAAGCATCAAGCAAGGCATTGTCCAGCATAGCCTCGCCATTCAATTGAGCGCCTTCGTTTCCTAACCAGGACGCGAGACGCAATATATCGTCGGCTTCAAGTGTTAGACCGTAGCCGAAAAACGGTTGCGCCACCTGATCGTACGTACGTTTTGTATCGTCGAGCAACGGACTCAGGTGCAGGGCGTGCCAGACAGGCTTTACCAGTATCGAACGATACAGATCCGTGTCCGGCCCCTGCCGACGACGGACGATGGCCTGCAAGGCCGTGCCAACAAGGTAGGTATCGGATGTGTGGTAGACGAACCGCGTACCCGGCCTGGCTTTGCGTTTGAAATAGCCGCACGCGAAATCGAGCTTGTCGGCATGGTTGTCCGAGAAAATGAAACGACGGTGCGCCGCCGAATCCTCGTCTTTTCCTGGTCGGGCCGAGCGAAAATTTCCGCTCGCCATGTCGAGCGCATTTTCGATCGAAACATTTCCCCAGCGCTGCTGGTCGCACTCACCGATCAAAGAGGCAATCATCGTTTGCGATGTGCCCGGATAGAGTTTTTCGAGACGCATTGTCGCAATCGCGGCGAATATCGATTTCGCGGTCGAATAAGACGGCAGCGGTAACGAGTCACAAAATGGATACAGCCCTTGCCGGGTCCTGCAGTCGCTACGGTAATTCACTCCATCGACAACGATACCGTAGACGGTCATCGCATCAGGATGAATTCCATCGTCAATGCCGAAAGCCAACGGCTCGGTGCCCGGATAATCGCTTGCGAGTGCAGAAAGCGGCTTGAGCGGCAACCGGCTTTGCCGGTGGATGGCCAGTCGCCTGAAAAGAGGGTCGGCTGCGACGCCAATTTCGCGCGCCTCATATTCCGCTGCAACAACGCCCCACAGGTCGAATTCCAGGTAGCCACAGGTTTCGCTACTAATCTGGTAGGCAACGCGACTGATTTCGCTCGCCCGGAACAGCCACGTCAGGACGCCGTTGTGCGTGCAGTTGGCGCTGCGCTCCACCAGCGAGAACGGTACAGAGACCCGGGTCCAGTCCTCGTCACCCGCCTCGTTCCATGCCTTGCCGGGCTGCAATATGATTTCCCAGTAGGGGTGATCACGGCGCTGAACGCCACGCTGCAACGGCACAATATCGCTGCCTCGTTGTACGAATTCGAAGTTGAATTCGGGCAAATGCCCAATCGCATCACCCACCTTACCCAGACGGTCCCAGTCGTCACGGACAACCCGGAAACCACGGCGGCTGCCCGTGGTATTCAGGCGCAACGAGCCTGAAAGAAGGTGCTGCGGTTCGTTCGCTGTTGCCGGCATCGCGAATTCGTGCATCGAAACGGGTTCTTCCAGCGCTGCGTCCCCAAGCAGGAAGGCACGAGTCAGCGTCTGACGATGAGGAGGCTGATCGGCATCGGCGGATGCCTCCTGACCAACGATGTAGACATTGTCCAGCCAGCAAATATCGGCGCCACTGCCGCCTGCCACTCGTGCACGAAACCATACGCGCGTCGTGCCAGCGGGCAAATCGTAGGACTCGACCCCGGTATGAAGCGTGACACTGTCGTCCTGACCATCGACGACTTTGAGGAATTCGTGCCAGGTCTCGCCATCGTCAACCGTCACCTCGCCAATACACGCGTCACCGCGTTCGAGCCCGGAGGCTGCGAACGATGCACCGATTCGAATACGCGTAATGTCCCTCAGTGACACTTGCCTGACCGCGACGCCAGCACCCGCTATGCGTAGTGACGCGTTGCCCTGATATTCGGTAATGCTCAGCGAGCCCGCACCGAATGCCTGCCAACCTTCGGAATTACCGTCCTGAAAGTCCTCGTAAAGAAGCGTCTCGGCGACGACCGGCGGCGTTACCAACGACGCGATCGCGATTAGCGCCAGGCGGTTATTGCGCATCGACATCGACACCCCCACTTCGCAACGTGTCGCGCAGAGGGCGCAGGTGCGCCTCGTATCGACGCCAGCGCTGTAGCGCGTCCCGGTAGACCGGTTGCCTCACCTGCGCTGAACTCGCTGTCGAAACGGCGGCCGGGTTTTCGTGAAACGCGAGGCATGCCGGCTCCCAGTCGAGTCCGCAATACGCGACAAGCTCGCGGCTAACCGTTTCCTGATCTTCGATCAATGCCTCGTAACTTATCTCGAAAAACCCGCTATTGGTGACGGTTCGCCAGTGCTCCATCAATCGTGTGTACGCGAGGTAATATTGTGCAAGATCGTCAAGGTCGTAGGAAAATGGATAGCCCGCCCGGAACAGCGTCCGGTACATTCCATAGCAACTGTCCATCGGATTGCGGTGTACGTGCACGATGCGTGCCGCCGGCAGCGCCAGGCGAATCAGGCCGATATAGAGGTAGTTCAACGGAGTCTTGTCGATCAGCAAGGGGCCTGCCCGGCCGAATCCCTGCAAGCTGTCGCAATAGCGTTGTCCCAGTGCCGCGAAGTCGATACTTGCCGACAAATCGATGAGCCGGAGCTTGTCGGCGGCCTGACCGATCGTGTGCATGAGTGAGTACGCAAAGTTGTTGATCTCACCCAGACTGTCAACGCGTGAATGCGAACTGAGAATTCGATCCACCAGCGTTGTACCACTGCGTGGCAAGCCGAGAATAAAGATCGGACCCGGTTCCTGACAGGCAGCCGGTTCCTGGCGCATCAGGTCGGCATCGAAAACGGCTTGCAGGCGCTGCATGACGTCGACGTCACCTTTTACGCGGTAGTTCATGACCGAACGGCGTTTGTCCGCCCCTCGTTTCAGATACGCAAACGCCACCTCATCCTCACCAAGGTCTTCATATTCTTTGGCCAACGCGAAGCAGAGTTGCGCTTCGCCGGCCGGCACCTTTGTTCCCTGTGCAAGCAGCGCCTCAATTTCCGCGATGTGGTTGTTCTCCCTGGATTGCTTTTTCAGCGTCGACCGATTCCGATAGGCGTCGTAGTCGTGCTGATCAAGTGATATGACTTCCGTGAGATGACGCTCAGCCGCCTGCAAGTCCCCGCTCGCGATCTCCGCGGCGGCCATCGCAAACAGGTACTCCGGGTTATTTGGCTGCAACCCGACCGCTCGTCGATAACAACGCAGGGCCGATTCGTGATCCGCACAGTGCGTAAAATATTCCGCGATTCGGCAAAGCGATTCGTGATCAGAATCTGCATCGCGCTCGAATTCGCCCAAGCGGACAATGACGCGATCAATCTGCCCGCAATAGAGTTGACATTCCAACAACCGAAATCGCGCACGCGAATCGGCGGCATCGGCCCGATTCGCGTGGCGAGCTTCACGGAGCATTGCATCGAAATCACCACGGCGCTGCGCCGCCTGGCTTGCACGCAAATGGTTGTCTACGATGGTTGATACGGACCCGACCATAAGCATGTAGTCAAGTATGACCCGCCGGGCTAAAGCCCGGCCGGATCGATTTTAGTCGATGGTTCTAGAAATCGTACGTCAAAGCGAAGCCGATGGTCCTCGGCAGTGTCAGAAACTGCTTGCTACCGTTGCCGACGTAATTTTGAGCCGGGTCCGTCCCCATGTAAAGCTCGCTAAAGAGGCCTGTCGAACCCGTCTCGTTGGTCAGGTTTCGCACGTACAAAGACGCACGCCATGCATCGGCTGAAATCCACGTCACCAGGTCGACGAGTGCGAATCCGTCCAGTTCCGCCGTGAAGGTGCCAGGTGCTCTGGCTCCATCACCGAAAGCGTTATACGTTTTCGACTGGTAATAGCCGTTAATACGCGTTGTCCAGTCGTATCCATTACTGATATTCATTGTGAACTGCAATGCGGCGTTCAGCGTGTTCTTTGCCGTGCCAATCAGAGGCGCGCCGTCTTCGGCAAGGACGAAACTCGGCGTCGTCGGTGCCATCGCGTCGCCGGTTATTTTTCCATCGACGTACGCATAACCGATGTTGTAGCTAACGTTATCGCTGATATTGCCGTCCAGTTCCAGCTCAAGACCGGCGGTCCGGGCACTGTCTCCATTGGCGGCCGCAAAGAATCCCCAGTTCGAGGTCGCCGTATTGAGTTGCACGTTGTCCCAGTCGACATAGAATGCCGCGACCGAATAATTCAAGCGGTCAGTGGTTCCCTTGATACCGATTTCATAGTTAATCACCGTGTCCGGGCCGTATTGTTGCCAACCCGGATCTTCTGCAAAGAATCCAACCAGAGGAACCGCGTTGCTGCCTCCGCGACGATAACCCTCCGAGATGGTTGCGTAGACCGTCTGCTGATCGGACACGTTCCAGGCCGCGTTCAACTTGAACAGAGTATCTTTTTCATTGCCCTTGAAAAACGCGGTGTCTTCAAAATTGAAGATCGAGGGATCCCAGACGCCCACTTGCATGTACGTATTGTTTTTGAAATCGTTTTCAAACCAGCGCAACCCGAAGGTCAGATGAAAGGTGTCGGAGGTATGCCAGGTCGCTTCTCCGTAAAAGGCCAGATCCGTGAAATTTTCATCGCGCTCATAACCGAAGTCCTGGTCCTGGACAATCAGATTCGGGTTGCCAAAAAACAGGTCGGCCCATCGCTCATAGCCAACCAGCAGACTGGTTTGCGTGGAGTTCAGATCCTGGTCGCGATAAAAACCGCCGATCACCCAATCCACGGTGCGCTCCCCCTGGGACACCAGCCGCAGCTCCTGTACGAAAGACTCATCGGAGTAGGTTCGACGGGCCGATGCCATTGGGCGTGGGTAGTTGTAGTAAAAATTGGCCAGCCAGCCATTCTGGGCGTAAAAGCCGGTATTCTCGCTCACGCTATCGCCGTTGTGATCGTAGGACGAGGTGCTGGAAGTCAATGTTGCAAAGCCGAGATCCATTTCTACCTCGAGACTGAGCAGGTCAACATCGCGAGAGGAGGGTTCCAGCTGAATGGAACCGATCTCGTACTTTCCGTATTGCACGCCCGAACCGTTGGTCCCGTTTGTGCGTTGGCGACGACCGCCAATATCGTCTTCCTGCATCTGGTAGGACAGCAGGAAGTTGAATTTTTCGTTCGGCTCTGCGTAGAACGACGCTCTCGCGTAGCGGATATCGGCATCGTCCGCATCCTCCACCCGGCGGAAACTTGCCTCAGGATCGAGAATGCCGTTGGGTGCGAGCGGAACACCATTGTTATCGAGCTCATAGACATTCACGGCATCGACCACGCCGGCTCCCTGCAATGTACCGGCCGATATACGAAATGCCGTTGCATCGGAAAGCGGCAGGTTGAACATGAAGTCGCCACCGTAGTTGGTACCTTGCGAACCTTCTGTCTGGCTTACCCAGGCGAAAGCCTGGCCGTCGATCGCATCTGGATTTGGCTTGTTCATGATGTAGCGGACCGTACCGCCCAGGGACCCGGAACCGTAAAGCGTGCCCTGTGGTCCTCGCAAGACCTCAACGCGCTGGATATCTTTCAGGATGAAGTTGGCATAGATCGGCGTTTCATTGACGTAGGTCGACACGGTCGGAACGGTATTCAGCGCGTAGTCGCCCAGGGCGGCGCCGTCGATGTTGAGTCCGCGTATCATGATTGAATTGATAACGCCCTGGTTACGCTGCCCACGATCGACCACGCCGGCGCCTGCAATCTGACGCATCAGGTCGGCGTTTTCGAAGATTTGCGCATCGACCAATGTCTGGCCGGCGATCGCCGAAATGTTGTAGGGCACATCGAGGACCGATGTCTCGCGTCGTGTTGCCGTCACGACGATCTCTTCGACCAGGTTCGATTCCGAGTCGGCCTCTTGTGCCAATACCGCCGTACTGCCGGCAGTAAGTATTCCGCCAATAGCCGCTGCAAGTGGCGTCATCCTGAATGTCTTTGTCATTGTTTATCGCTCCCCCGATTGACTGATCGGGATGAAATGGGTGGATTTATGCGTATTGCGGTCAAACCTACAGGAGCGCTATCGGTGTCCGTAGTGCCAGTTGATACCTGTAGCTTGGTCCAGTGAGAGCGGTCCCTTTCAGGTTGCCGGACCTTTCCTGAGTCCGTCCGCGATCTCAATCGGCCCCAGTGCATCAAGCGATTCCGAGGTATAGCCATCCTCATAGGGGGCGAATCGCAAGCGGCTGTCGCGAAAACTCTTCAGCGGTTGTCCGAGACCGTTCCAGCCATTGGCACGAACATCGCGTACGTAATCCAGGTCGAGCCGCAGTGGAATTATCTCCCGCCCCCGGCCGGCTTCGTGGATGACTTCACCGCCCGGTCCGGCGACGATCGATTGGCCGACGCCTAACGGACCGGCGATATTGACGTCAACGAAATAGCACTGATACATGGCGCCGCTCGCCCGGACGATGCATTTCTCCGCTTCGCGATCGAGCGTACTGGTCAGGGAGGGGTGCAGGATAACTTCAGCGCCCATTGACGTCATGGTTCTCAAGGTCTCCTGAAACCACATGTCGTAACAAATCGAGACACCGAACCGGCCGATATCGGGCACCTCAAAGACAACGAACCCGGACCCGGCTGACACGCCTTTTTCGTACGGCAACCACGGGAACTGTTTGCGATAGCGGGCGATCACTTCGCCGTCCGGATTGATGACCGGGGCGGTATTGAAACAACGATCACCGGCACTCTCCATAATCGAGCCGGGAATCAGCCATACATCGTTGCGTTTCGCTACCTCGGTAAATCGCGCTTCGAAGGGCCCGGGCATTGCCTGGGCGTTACGTGTGTCCGTGCCGTGACCATTCAATTCACCCAGCACGACCATGTCGACCCAGGGAAAACGTTTTGCAACCGCATCGATTTCGGCCTCCATCGAGTCAAGGTTATCGCCGTTTCCTGCCTCCAGCTGCAGACCTGCAATGCCGATCCTGCTCATTCGAAATCCCCTCTATGCAATGTGCTACCGTAGCCTCGATGGCGCCGTCTATATAGGTCCAGTTGAAGACTGCGTAGTGGACCAGTCCGGCAAATCGTCACTTTCTCTGCTGGCGAGACCGCCGCCGATACGCACGAACGCGGTGTCGACGATTTGCCCGTCTTTGTTAAAAAACTTGATCTGCTCGCCGTCAATGACGATGAAATAGCCCTTTTCCTCGCCGTAGTTCCAGCGGCTCCATTGGCGATAAAACTGATCGTCGTCGGTGCGCCAGCGGCCAACGTCCTGCTCCTCGTTGGAGAAGCCGAGCACACCGGTCATTGAACCGTCGCTGTGGTAACGGATCGTGCAGGGCGCGCCATACACTTCTCGATACAGAATGGTTGCACCTGTCATCGCTACCTTGAGATCTTCGCCTTTGAGCCAGTCACCGGTCGTGGTTGACAGTTGCTCAACCTTGCCGCGAACCTGGGTACGAATCACTTCCACGAGTCGGGTCACGCCCGGACGAATCCGCTCGACCGGCAGACTGGTGACGCCCATGCGAAAGCAGTTTTCTGCCTCGTGCTCCTTGCCGTAGTATTTCCGCACGGGTTCGATAAGGATGCCACGCCGTGCCGCCGCCCTGGCGAACGCCTCGATGTCGAAGTCGACGGGAGTGCGAACCCAATAGGTGGTGCCGCCAACTTCAGGAGAAATCTCCATCGGCACACCACGCGTCCAGTTAAGTGCGTCGCGCAATGCTATTCGTCGTTCCTGCAACACTCGGCCAAGACGCATCATCAACGCGTCGTAGTGGCCCAATGATAAAAAAAATGCCGCGGCGCGCTGATTGTTCAATGGAGGGTGATTCATCACCGTTCGCCTGAGCGCACGAGCCCTTTGAATAAACTGGGCGTCAGCCACGATGAAGCCAAGTCGGATTCCGGGCGCCAGCACTTTCGAGAAACTCGCGACATAAATGACTCTCCCCGTGTCGTCCATGCTGCGCAAGGCGGGTTGCGGACGGTTCAGGTAGTTAATCTCACATTCGTAGTCATCTTCGACAATCAGGATGTCGTCTTTCTGAGCCATTTGCAGCAATGCTTCACGCCGCGCCGGGGACATGAACACGGCCGTGGGAATCTGGTGACTGGGGGTCACATAAACAAGATCGCAATCGCGCAGGTTCTCATCGACGACGATGCCTTCTTCGTCAACCGGCTGCAGTATCACCGTGGCCGAGTTCTGCCGCAGAAGCTCGCGCATTTCCGTGCTGCCGGGTTCCTCGATCGCGGCTTTGACGCTGCGGTCGGCAAGCAGTCGACTGATCAGATAGAGGCTGTTCTGTGTCCCCATCGTAATCAGGATCTCGTCCGAACGAGCCTGAATGCCTCGACGAGTCAATATCTTGCTGCGAATTTCGTCGACCAGCATCGCATCATCGGCATCACCGCTATCCGATGACCAGGCTTGAATGTCAGCAACACTCAAAGACAGTCGGCTCGCTTCACGCCATTCCGCGAGTGGAAACAAGGAAGCGTCAAACTTGCCGTCGATAAACGGGTACGGATATTCGTTCCAGTTCGGCAAGTCCCGGGTGCCGACGCGCCCGGCGATTTCCCGGCGCTTGGTACGCCGTCTCCACACCGCCGTTTCAGCTTCACTGGATGCCACTGTTGCGCCGCTATAGCCGACGCGCGTCTCGAGCATTTCTTCATTGACGAATATTCCACTGCGGGCACGCCCCACAAGGTAGCCTTCCGCAATCAACTGCTGGTAGGCAAGCACGACCGTATTTCTCGCGACGTTGAGCTGTCGCGCGAGCTTTCGGCTCGATGCCAGTTTGTGTCCCGGTGGCAGCGCGCCCGACAGAATCCCATCGACGAGTTTCTGCCTGATCTGGTTCTGCAACGTCAGCGAGCTATCGGGATCCAGGTAGATGATTGATTCGGACATCGGTCATGTCAGTGAGCCAGAAGTTTTGAAATACTACCTGAGACGACCACTCACTGCTGCGGGTTGGCCGTGCCGGGAATTGCGAGCTCACGACTTTTGTCGACGAGGGACGGCATGACGATTGCCTGCGCCAATGGCCGACCCGAATTTCAACTACTTGCTTTTTCGACGCGTCAAAACGACACTCAGTGCCCCTGCAAGGAACCCATCCATGACTGACCCGACTAAGAATACTTCGCACAGCAAGCAGTGGCTTTGGCTGGTGACCATCGGCCTGGTGCTGATCGCGATTGCTACTTTCCTGATTCAAACCCACGGTTTGCTGCTGGCCGTCCTGCTGGGTTCGGGCGGCTTGCTTGTCGTGTTCGCGGCATCTGAAATGATGATCATCGCCGTCGATGCGTATGCGAAACGCAAGAAAATCAACTCGTTCGTCGCCGGCACGATGGCCGGCCTGTCGAGCAACATTCCTGAGCTGGTCATGTTGGCGTTCATCCTGATGGCGACGCCACGAGTGGGATTTATCGTGACCGTCCTGACACTCCACGTTGGCGCCGCAGTGTTCGGGCTTTATTGCGGCATTTTGCCAAGAGACATCGAGGGCGACGCTCATTTACCGAAACCACTGGTCAATCTGAGCACGGACCTCTATGCCGCTGCTGCCGGTGTTTTTTTCAGCCTGGGCGTCATCATGATGTTAATGAAGGTGTTTTCCGCCGGCACCGGCGATGGGGTTCCGGTCTCGCTCAGTGTTATCGATTTGTACGTGTTCGGATCGATCCTGCTTGCTGTTCAGGTAGTCGCAACCACGCGTTTGGTAACGCGGTTCTCCGGCTCGCATGCGCCCGCATCGATTGAGGACGTGCCGGTTGATATCGCCGGCCATGAAGAGTTGATGTCGGTAAGAACCATCATGGCGTTCGGCGTCGCCGGGCTGTTCGCTTCCGTCATCGGCGGCCACTCCGTCGGTGAGTTTGCCTCCATTCTCGTCGAGGGGCTTCGCGAGGCGGGCTATTCGGAAATGTTTGGTGCTGTCATCCTGAGTGCGTTCGCGTCGGCGGGTGCGTTTGTCATGATCGGCACAGCGCATTTCCAGCAGAAATATAATATCGCCATGGCGAATGCCTCGGGTGCAATCACCCAGGTACCGTTTTTGGTGTTACCCGTCGCCATGATCCTGCTGGCGGTCTTTACGCAGACGGGGGTCATTCCGGCCTTGGACGAGTTCCAGGGCGTCATCCCGATCGACATACATACCACCAGCGCAATCCTGCTGGGCTTCCCGTCCATGCTGGTTTTATGGAAGGCCGTCCAGGATGATGGAAAAGTAAACTGGGTGGAGACGACCACGATGATATCGATCTTCCTGCTGGTCATCTATTTATTGGTCGCGCATGGGTGAGTTCTTTCCCTGAGTTAGTGATATACCGCAATAAACTTGTTTTGCGGTATAAAATAGGTAGTATTCCACTCTCTATCTCATCAAAATCACACGTGATTTACGATTTTTTTATAAAAAACAGAATATTATCGATATACCGCGAATATTTTGTATCACGGTATAAAACTGCGAATACGAATGATCAAACACTTGCCAAACAGTCTGTCGGTGCAGTACAGCGAGCTCATGCAAAACTGTGTGCAGCCCATCTCCAGCGGCTCGAATCTGTCATTCAAGTTCAAAACGATCAACAACAAGCGCTACTGTTATCTATACATCAGTATCGGCAGTACGCGACGGGAACATTACCTCGGCGAAGAGACAACAGACCTCCTTGACCGAATCGAAGATGAGAAGGCGACCTGGGAGTCAAATGCCGATGACCGTGAGCTGAGACGGAGACTTGTCAATATGGCCATCGCCGGCGGCATGGCAACCATCAGCAGGGACGAAGGAAAGGTTATCTCGCTGCTCGAGCGAAACGGCGTATTTCTTGCCGGCGCTGCACTCGTCGGAACCATGGCGTTCAGGTCTTACGCAAACATGCTCAGTGTTTCGTGGACGAGCGACACCGGCACACAGGACGTTAATGTCGCTGCCGATAACCGCTACTCGCTTGCATTGCCACACCCCAGAACCCGGATCAACCTCGGCCAGCTAATCCTGGATAGTGGCATGGGATTCGTCGAGGTTCCTGCATTGAACCGTAAACAACCATCGACTTCCTTCAAGATCAGGGGCAGAGATTTTGTAGTTGATGTACTTACATCAATGAAAGGTCGTGAAACGAAAAGACCGGTTCACCTGACAGACTTCGGTACGCATGCAACGCCTCTGCGCGACCTGGATTACCTATTGCAGGATCTTCAGCCAGTGGTGTTGTTGTACGAACATGGAATCATGGTCAACGTGCCTGCACCGGGCCGGTTTGCTATTCATAAGTGTGCTATCAGCCAAAAGCGACCCGCCGCGTTCGCAGCCAAAGCGTTGAAAGATCGAATTCAGGCAGAACAGGTGTTTGGCGTTCTGCTGGAGGATCGACCCGTCGACATCTCGCTGGCTTACGATGCCGCTAAAATACAAGGAGATGCGTTCGTAAGCAGCTTTGTCGCCGGTCTCAACATGCTTGACGACGATATCGCTGCAGCAGTACGTGATCAGCTTGAGATCCAGTTAGTCTAGTCCGGGCCAGGGAGGCTCGCCCCTGGTTGACAGATCATTGATAAGTTTCGGTCGGTACTTTTCGAGCAGCGCGTAGAGAATTGCGACGGTTTCAACATCGATCTGACCTGAAACGTTCCCTGGTCTGAAGTGCATCTGAAATACGCGGACCGCAAATCGTGTCTGCACATCATTCTCGCCGGTCACCTCGATGAGATAGCCGTAGGTGTTTAATGCCTGCTGAATACGGGGCAGCGCGGGATAGTCTGCTGAAAACTTCTCGGTGTATCGGCTCACGGTCTCGTCGTCGTACCACGCACCGATACCTTGTTCATAAAGCCGCTTCCACGGAAACAGTGGACCCGGGTCAACCCGGCGGCTGGGTGCAATATCGCCGTGCCCAACCACATCGACCGGATCAATATCGGGGTTTCTATCGAGAATGTCCGTCGCGAGGCGGATAACCAGGTCGATCTGTTCATCCGGGAATGCCAGCAAAGTACACGTCTGACCCTCGGGTGACGGGCGCTCCGTCTCCGGGTCGTCATCAACACAGGCAGAGCGGTTCACAATCTCGATGCCGATCGATGTGTCGTTCAGCGCATCAGCGCCCGCCCAATAACTGCGGCCGGCATGCCACGCCCGCCTGTTCTCCGGTACAAGACGATGAATCCGCAGACTCCGCCTGTCGTAGGTCGCGTCACCCGTCTCGGGAACCAGGTAGTGCACGCTGACGGGATTATCCGTTCGCTGCGTCAACAGCCGTAGCGACTCCGCAAAATCCTCTGAGGTAAAATGCAGCACCAGGTAATTGATGCGACTGTTTTGATTAAGTGAAGGTGCGTCGATCATCGGCAACGACGTGCATCCCGTTATTGCCATACCTAATAGAATCAGGAGTCGTTTCATTTATCCGGCCTCCACTCGCCGACCGCGAATCGCGAACGCGAAACAGCAGATTGTGCCAATTGGAAACAACCAGGGCCAGGCGAGCAACGGCCCTGAATAAAGTGTGCCGAACAATGGATTGAGCAGCTGCGGTTCGTTGATGAACAAAACGACGAGCACGCTGAAAACGACACCGCCGACAATATTGGCGATGCGATAATGCGGTGCGGCCATGCTCAGCAGAAACAGTCCGAGCATCGGTCCCCAGGTATAGGTCGTCATTGAGAACGCCAGCGTGACAATGTCCAGCTTGCTGGTCGAAAACTGCCAGGCCATTAGCGCGAGCACGGCACCCCATAGTATGACGAACATCCGTGACACTTTTAGCAGACGCGTTTCATTGGCTTCGGGTTCTATGAAGGGTTTATAGAACATCGTCAACGATATTTGTGAAAGCGCGGCCAGTATGGAGTCCAGGCTGGAGATGGCAGCGCTCAGGATTCCGGCAATCAGCAAACCCTTAAGGCCGGTCGGTATCACGGAAATAATGAATATCGGAAATATTCGATCGCCCCGTTCGCTGACCAGTTCGGCGAAACTGGCGCTTAGCGGAAAAAATTCATAGTAGGCGAACAGACCGACACCGACCGTCAGCATCAGCACCGGGACGAGCTCCCCGATGGTGCTCCATAACACGGCTTTTTGTGCTTCTTTCTGATTACGACAACACAGTAGCCTCTGCACGAAAAGATGATCGGTTCCGTATACGGCAACGTTCTGAAAGGGCATGGCGATCAGGGCCGCCCAGAATGTGAATGCAACACGAGGGTCTGTCGAGAAATCGAAGACAGCGAACTTACCGGCCTCCTGTCCCACGGCGACGAGTGATCCCCATTGGTCGGGGAGTGCATCGGCAACGAAAAACAGTGCGGCAAATCCTCCGATAATAAGAATAAAAAACTGCACAACGTCCGTCCAGATGACGGCCGCTATGCCGCCCATCCACGTCCAGAGAACCGAGAACATCGCGATCACCGCGATACTGGTCATCAGGCTCCAGCCAGTGATGAGTTCCAGAACCAGCGCCGTCGCATACACCCGGACACCCTGGCCCAGGACGCCACCAAGAAAGAACATGCCCGCGGTGATACGCCCGATCACCGGCCCCAGCCGGTCGGTCATGTAGTCGTAGGGACTGTAGAACTCTTTCTCGTAGTACAACGGCACCAGGAATCGCGCCACCAGGATGCGCGCAATAACCCCGCCAAGCGCGAGTTGCAGGTAGACGAAACTGCCGTCCGCGGCGTACACCAGCGCCGGCACACCGATGAAGGTAACCGCGCTGATGGTTGTGGCGATGGTCGATGCCGACACGGCGTACCACGGCACGCTTCTGCCGCCCAGGAAAAAATCCCGGGTAGTCTTCTGCCGACCTTTAAGCCGGTGGCCGACCAGCGTCGTGCCGATAATGTAAACCGCCACTACCGCCCAGTCCCAGGCGCTAAACATCGAGTCTTTTACCCGGACCGACCGACAGCGTGCGACCGGCACCGTCGCCCGGGTAGACGCGGTGATTGGCACCCGGGTAAGCGTAGCCATTGATAAGAACACGCCGATAGGCGTCCGACGTATTCTCGAAACTGGCGTGCGCCGTGTACGGACCGAAAAACAGGGTATCGCCCGGTTCCGCGAGTACGGTGACCGCATCGGTTTCATTAAACTGCGGGGGCTTTCGCTTTGCGTAGTCCGGATCGTCGTAGTCATGATGACCGAAATCGACCCGCCCCCATTTCGAGCTGCCAGGAACGAACAATAGCGGCCCGCTGTCTGCCGTCATTTCATCAATGACAATCAGCGTCTGCACATAGCTGCCGATTCCGTTCACATCCGTCCACGTACCGGCACCTTTGTCCCGATGCTGGATATCCTGATGCCAGCCGAAAATAACGCCGTCACCCGGGCGTTTAAAATGTGCCTGACAGAGGAGTTGCTCCATGGCCGTACTCTGGAGCAACTGCGAACCCGGCATCGTCAGCCGGGCATCCATGCTGACGTCGAGCAGATAGGATTGCGAACCACCTGCCCAGACGACACGCTTGATGACCTGCTCATCGCCCTTCATGCCCAGGACAAACTGAGAGCCGTTCAACAGTCCGCTGGCCGTCATGCCGCCGGCCATCCGCTCAAGATCATCGAAACAGTCGCGCATTCGATTGACCTCGTCATGGCGGAAGAGGTTTTTCCGGGCGATCCAGCCCACGTCATGAAATCGAGTTATTTCTTCGGCAGTGAGTTGATTTGCGTTTTTATTATTCACTACGGTGTTTTCACTGAGTTGGGCGCACATGTCAAGATCAACAGGCTTTGAATGCGGTCTCTTGATGTCTTTCTTCACGTTCGATACACCGGGGCGACAAATTCACGCACTGATCTGGCATCGCGTAGCAATGACCGCAGGGTGGATGTTTATCGAGATAGAGAACTGGCCGTTCGCCCTGCTACTATGATCGACGTAGTGCCCAATGGCCGTTCGAGAACGCATTGATATGACTACCAACGATTGGTCGGAGCTGACCGAGGTGTTTGAGGAGCTCAGCCCGCTCTCTGGCGAAGAGCGGATGGCGAGAATCGCACGAATCCGCGCCACGAGGCCCGCGCTCGCTGATGAGCTCGTAAAGTTATTGCGACACAGCGATGACGAATCCGGTTCGCTGACCGGCATCGTAAGTTCGGCTGCCGAAGGGGTTGACGAGGCTATGTACGCCGACGTTGTGGGACAACGGTTCGGTGCATATCGCGTCACTTCGCACCTTGCGCGCGGCGGCATGGGCGATGTCTATGTTGCAGAACGCGACGACGGCGCGTTCGAGCAACGCGTTGCAGTAAAACTCATTGGGCTTGGCAACAGGACAAACGATACGGATGCCCGCTTTGCCGTCGAACGACAAATTCTCGCAAAACTCAATCACCCGAACATCGCGCGACTTCTTGATGGTGGCACCACCCCGGATGGCATTGCCTACTTTATAATGGAATTCATCGACGGTGTTCCGATCGACGACTATTGCCGCTCGAATCGGTTGCCAATGCGCAAGCGCCTCGAACTGTTCCGCGTGGTCTGTGCTGCGGTTGAGTACGCGCATCAGAACCTGATTGTGCACCGCGACCTCAAGCCGTCCAACATCCTGGTGACCGCGGAAGGTATTCCAAAACTGCTGGATTTCGGTATCGCAAAGTTACTCGGCGATGGCGGCCGTGACTCGCAGGTGACGCAGGCCGCATCGCGTGTACTCACGCCGGACTTTGCAAGCCCCGAGCAAATTCTCGGCCAGCCGGTCACAACATCGAGTGACGTATATGCGCTTGGCGTGTTGCTTTATCTGCTGCTGTCCGGGAAACGACCCTACGTTACGAACGATCTGCGCATGAGCCAACTGGAGAAAGTTGTTGTTGAGACGCTGCCGATCCGGCCGAGCCAGGCGGCGCTACGGGTCAATGCCGATGATAAACAACGACCCACGCAGATCGACGGTAACTGGTCACGGCGACTACGCGGCGATCTTGATGACATTGTCCTGAAAGCGCTGCGTAAGGAAGCGGAACAACGCTACGGGAGTGCGCAACAGTTTTCCGCAGACATTCGCCGGAATCTTCAAGGCCGGCCAGTCGCCGCACGCGGCCATACATGGCCCTATGTCCTGCGCAAATTCCTGCAGCGAAACCTGCTGCCAGTCACGTTTGGAACCCTGGTGGTTGCAGTTGGTGCAGCAGCGGTCGTTTATCACAGCCAGCGTATTACTGAAGAACGTGACCTCGTTCGTGCCGAAGCAGAAAAAGCAGCCGCTACAACGCAGTTTCTTGTCGACATATTCAAACTGTCGGACCCGGACGAAACCGCCGGAGCAACCGTGACCGCGAAAGAGATACTCGATATCGGCGCGAGACGGTTAGGCGAACTTCGGGGTCAGCCGGGAACGCGCGCCATGCTGGGCACAACCATCGGCACTGTGTATGACAACCTTGGGCTCTTCGAGGAAGCACGCCAACAGCTCGATGAAGCGGTGCGTTTGCGTGAGGAGATTGGCGACGAGCAGGGTTTGGCGGAAAGTCTCAGCATGCTCGGTAACGTACAATACGAACTCGGCGAACTGGATGAATCAACCGCAACACAACAACGCGCTCTGGCGATCAACCGGCGCAAGCGGCCGTCCGATCACGTCAGCATCGCGGCTAACCTCAATGACCTTGGTCACGTTATTTATGCGGCCGGCGACTATGGCCTTGCAATTGAATACTACGAGCAGGCCATTGCCATGCTTGAGCGGCTCGACGCAACACTCGACCCGATCTACATCAATGCGCTGCACGATCTCGGACAGGTGTGGCAGCTCCAGGGAGACCTCAAGGCCTCTGAGATGAACCTCGGTCGTGCACTGGATTACGCGATCGAACGCTATGGCGAACGAAACTCGATCACACTGACTTACACGCACGACCTCGCCGCCGTGCTGCACGAAATGGATCAGTATTTGCAGGCCGAAGAACTGTATTTGCGGGTATTGGAGCTGGAGCGGATCGTCTTGGGCGAGGACTATCCTAACCGGGACGCGACCATGACGAATTTAGGGCGGCTTTACAGCGACATGAACCGCCTGGATGAGGCCGAGGTCTACTTGCGCCAGGCGGCCGGTTTCGCGGCCCGCGTTCGAGGTGCACGCCACGCGTTCACCGCGTATGACCAGATCAATCTCGCTAACTTTCTGACCCAGAAAGGCGAGTACACCGAGGCACAGTCGACGTTCGAAGAAGCGCTTGCCATTTATAGCGAAGCGCTTGACGACGGACATCCTTATATTGCTTCGGCGAGCGTGGGATACGCGGCACTCCTTAACCTGATGAATCGACCGAACGAGAGTCGGGCGCACAGCATGCGTGCGCTCGAGATTAGTGCGGCCGCTTTGCCAGCGGGCCATTGGCTCGCCGCCAGCGCGAATAGCGTACTCGGTGAATCGTTGATGTTGCTCGGTGAACTCGACACCGCTGAAACGCTCTTGCTCGAGGGTCTTGCCGGCGTGTCCGACGCTCGCCCGCGGGATCGGATCACACTCAATGCGTTGCGTCGACTGGTCACCTATTATGAGTTACGCGGCAATACCGTCGAAGCGGCGCGTTACCGGGATCGGCTGGCCGCTTTACTTCCTCCCGGGCGCTGACCGCATCGGGGGATGCCCGTGACGGCTCCGCGACACAGTAACGCGGTAAGGGCGCGGCCAACCGACCGCGCCCATCGACGTTGGCTGCTATTGCGGTTCAATGCGAGCGCCAAATTCGACCATCACCGAGTCCACGTCGATGCCAACAAGGTCCGCGTTGCCGTCACCGTTGATATCACCGACGAGCCGAGCGTCAAGGAAACCGTTCCAGCCATCAATGAAGAGAGGCTCCATCAGCGGCCATGTTGCTGGCGGGTCAAAACGACCGTTTGCACGCGCATTGACCGCGTAGACCACGGCGTTCGGAGAGAAGCCGATCAGGTCTCTATAGCCGTCGTCATTCATGTCGATGAGGAAACGCGGGTGCTGGTCGAGCCGCCAACCGTCGAAATAGCCAAATTCACTCGATAGCGTGAATCCAACGCTCTCAAAGCCGGTCGGCGTAGCCCGAATACCGAACGCACCCGCGTTCGCATAGGCGACAAGGTCGGCCTCCGCGTCGTCCGGACTCGTAACGTCGATGGCCATTCGCGGATGCCGGGTGGCGAAGTACGCTTGATCATCTGACATCGCCGATATCCGCCATGTGTCGCCGTTGAAGCCACCGCTCTGATCGTTCAACGTCGCGATCGTTTCAGTCGTAAAGAAGCCGACGATATCGGGATAGTTGTCGCCGTTGACGTCACTCAGAACCCGCGGGTGATTTGCGCCCCAACCCTGCGACGAACCGTAGCGCGGCGTGTGTATTGAAGGGTCCTGGACACTGAAGCTAATGCCGAAAGACAGCGCCGTGCCGACACCGGCTGCTTCGAAGGCAACGATATCGCCCAGCCCGTCGCTGTTGATATCCGCGACAACATGGATCGGTTGTATGCCGTCCGTCGGCCCGAAAGCATCCGTCCAGATATCCGGCTGATCGAAGTTGCCGGCACCATCGTTGATCGAGACCCAGACACCGGACTCGAAAACATCATCGGGGGTTTGCAGCACATCGAAGGCCACGATATCCGGTGCCGAATCGCCACCGACGTTCGCGAGCACGTACTTCTTGAACTCATAGCCGATGCCGTCGGCATTGGGATTGGCGATATCCATATCGTCATTGGCAAACTCGGCTCGTGCGAGCGTCGCTGGCATAAAACCGTTGCCATCGGCAAGGGCCACCCAAAATCCGTCCGGACCGAAGCCGACCAGGTCGCTCAGCCCGTCATCGTTGACGTCCAGCAATTCCCGCTGGTAAAGCGTGCCGTCCCAACCGGCAAATCCGCCGATGTCCTCGTCTTCCATGTCAGCCAGTGTCACATTGTAACGGCGCTCAACCGGGTTGCCGACGACACGGTCGACGGTCACACGAATGACGTAGTTGCCTTTCGCCGGATAACTGCGGCTGGCGCGAATGTTCGCCAGGTTGTTCGAAATGACCTGCTCGCCCTGACCGTCACCCCAGTCAATGCGCACTTGCTGCAACTCGCCGGCAGGTCCAACACTGCCGCTCATGGTGATGTCCTGTCCAGGACCAATGAAATCGAGATTGAAAGAGACGCCGGAGACGCCACCGTTCGGATCGTCGTCGTCGAGGTCGGATATCGTATCGCCGTCTGTATCCGCTCGATCCGGATCGAGATTCTGTGCCCGCTCGTCAAAATCCGAAACCAGATCACCGTCGGCGTCCACGTTCAGTGGATCAGAAAACACCCGGTATTCACTCTGGCCGTCCATCACTATCCAACCGGTGCGAGCTTCCTCAAAATCAGTCAGGCCATCGTTGTCAGAGTCCTCGTTGTCGAAGTCCGTCCCTAACAGGTACTCTTCACGGTTGTACAGACCATCGCCATCTCTGTCGGCAAGGAATACCAACGTGATGCGGTCTCGCGGCATCAGTACGATATCCTCAAAATCCGTCGCCGGATCATTCAGACTGGTGCTGTTTGAAAACACGTACCAGAAGCCGTTTTCGGAATCGATCGATTGCTGGCCACGGACCATGCTCAGGATGGATCGCATTGCTTCCGTAGGACTACCGTTTTCATCGGGAACGTTTTGCTCCACGGTCTGGTAATCGATCTGCAGAATGTCCTGCATGACGGAGCGCATCGAAATTCCGCGAGCCTCGAGTGTCACCGGGTCGCGATCCACGTTGGTCGCGACCATGTAGGTTTCCACGGGACTGGTGCCATCGATCAGGTTATCGCCATAGTCAATGACGACCTGGGCCGTCTTCGACGCAACGTCCTGGTTCTGTAGTGCGAAATCGAGGCCGCCCTCACCGAGCTCACGAATGGCGTAGCTGCCAACCGTAAAGATAAGCCCGCTTGGATTGCTCATCAGCTCTTTCAAGACCGGGAGCGACGTCTGGTCGGTGGTAATCTGCGACTGAATACGCTCACCGGGAGACAGTATCTCCGGCTGCGCGGTCGCGAACGTCAATGTACCGACCGGCACGACGGATTGTCCGTCGGCTGAGCGTTTTTTCGCAATCACGGCAACGCTCGAAAGTTCGTAGGCCAAGGTCGAATCGTTCAGAATCTCAAGCGTCGCGGACAACGTTCCGGTTTCTGCCTGAATCGTTTCGCCGGACGTTGCACCCTGATAGCGCCCGAATTCCTCCCGCGAACTGCGCCCCGACGAAGACGTCGTGTTGGTGGAGAATTCTTTCGTCGAGGAGGAAGCGACATTCGATTCTGCACTGACCGAGGCCGATCCACCGGGAATCACCCCGACGCTGACGGATACTTCCGCTGAAATCCGTGTACTCGATTCCATGGTCGACGATGTGGCGGTGGTATCCGAACGGCTGTAGCTGCTCTCCTGGCCGCGCTCATAGGTCGCGTTGAATTCGCTTTGCTGACCGGAATTTTCTTCATACGTCACGTTGATTTGTATCGACGGTGAATCGACGACATTGATCGTGATATTGGGAAGATCGGCAATCAGAGGGTTGAAACCACCGTTGGTAACCTCTTCGTTGTCCGACAGACCATCGCCATCGGTATCCACCAGATCAATGGAGGTCCCGATAGCCATCTCCTGCTCATCTGACAACCCATCGCCATCGGTGTCCGTTGGCTCAACGGTCGTTGGTGGTGGTGTCGGTGGTGGCGGTCCGACCTCCTGATCGATGTTTTCGATGGTGCACCCTGCTGCTGCGATGCTAATAACCGCGACGATGATGAGTCGATTTAGCTGAGGAAACATGTTCATTGCCTTGCCCTCTTCCGAAAATGTGTTGTGCCGTATCAGTAGAAGCTGCAAACCCGCCGATAATTGCCCACGACAGTGAAAAAAAGATTATTCGTCTGCCCGGAATCAGTTTTTTGGGCAAAAACGCTGCCATACGCCGCATAGGGAGATAAGCGGCGAAATTATGTAGGAGGACACCGACGCTATGAGTGTCTATGGCTGGAACGCGCTACGGTGAGTACATCTAGATGGCAGCAGCTGCAAACGCTGTTCAACCATGCGTTGAGTTTGCCGCCGGACGCGCGCGTGACTTTTCTGGACGCCGCCTGCCGCGATGACCCGGTCCTGCGGGCTCAGGTCGATGCACTGTTAACGGCCGACGCGGCAAACCTGGCGGGTACTTACTGCATGTCGAACGTTTATGTCACGAGAAACCCAAGCGAGAGCCGCGGTGGCTGGCTCCGTCGTTTACTGCTGCGCTACCTGGACCGAAAAAATGCGGGCTATGACTAGTCGCCTCACCGCTGGTCAGGACATTCGCTGCGTGTGGCTATGGCTCGAGCCTGGACCGGAGCCAGGCCTTGGCAAAGCGAATTTCCCGATCCAGCGTGCTGCTCGACAACCCCAATACTTCGCCCATCTCGTCATAGGTCAGACCACCGAAGTAATGTAACTCCAATATATCGGCCTTGCGCTGGTCCCGCTCGGCGAGCAACGTGAGCGCTTCATGTAACTCGAGAATCTCGTTGCCGATTTGCGGTGATACGGCGATAACTGCATCCAGCGGCAGCTCCCGCATGCCGCCGCCGCGCTTCGATGCCCCTTTCGCATTGGCGTGGTCGACCAGGACACGGCGCATCATTCGTGCTGCCAGCGCAAAAAAATGGCTGCGATCCTGCCAATCGACATCGACGTTAACCAGGCGTGCATAAGCTTCGTGCACCAACGCGGTCGTTTGCAGCGTGTGATCGGGACGTTCGTCGCGAAATGCACGCGCCGCAATCCGATGCAGCTGGTCATAAACCAGCGGTGTCAGTGCCTCCAGACTCTCCTGGTCACCGTCAATCCAATTACGAAGTAACTGCGTGATGCTCGCGTCGGACACGTCTCTACCCCGTCATCCCGACTTTTGACGATATCCGAATTTCCCGGAAAAACAAGGGCGTTATGTTTGATTTGCGTCCTCGTTGGCAGCAACGACCCGTTCACTACGTCCGCTCTTCCGGTCGCACTATCGGCTAGCTGAGTTGAGGATGGTATC
This sequence comes from Gammaproteobacteria bacterium, assembly GCA_013151645.1. Lineage (GTDB taxonomy): Bacteria > Pseudomonadota > Gammaproteobacteria > Steroidobacterales > Woeseiaceae > JAADHU01. The sequence goes on from JAADHU010000074.1 coordinate 42,114, forward strand.
GTTCTTGAACCCAAACATTTGAAACGGATCCTGGCTGGATATGTTGACTATTACAACGGTGTTAGAACACATCTTTTCTTATACAAGGACTCACCCGATCGAAGGCCAGTAC
>JAADHU010000051.1 GCA_013151645.1 Gammaproteobacteria bacterium
AACGGGCTTGGGTTGGGTGGAAATAGCAGAGTACATATCACGTCCTTGTGTGTGGATAAGTACCTGTATTATATACAGTATAGGCGATTATCTCAATGCAAAACAATTACTTGGCGACCTCGTGGAAACCATAATTGCCGCTTGTGTCTTCTGCTCTATCCTTCAAAGTTGCTGGTCAAGTGCTAGGATCGAGTGATCAGCTCAGAGCGCGGGAATAATTGCACCTGGTTTTCAGGGAGAGAGATCATGCGTTTGGATTTCATCATGCATGCGGTGAAAAACACCCTTTCAACGACAATCGCCATCATCGTCTATTTCGTATGGCCAATAGACGCCCATGCTTTATCGTGCGCGCGAAACATCTTCACACTTAACGAAGCGTATGAAGCAGCCGACAGCATCATTGTCGGAGTGGTGACGGAATGCCAGGAAGAGATTAGTAGCGAACCGTGGGCGAACGGCGGCGGCGGATGCTCATTCGACAGCTTGGAGGTACTCAAGGAATCAACATCACCGCGCGATCATCGCGGTGTCGCCAGCAGTTCAGGCTGTGGTTTGTCTCTGCGCGTGGGGGATCAGTATCTGTTTTTTCTTGATAGTGAAAACAGGCCAATGCGCTTCAGCGGCAGTCTCGCCAACGAACAGTATTTTCTGGTATCCAATGCTTACAAAAGCATCCTTCAAGAATTCAGAGACGGCATCATTCATGATTTGTCCGAGCCATGGATCTTCAGAGAACACGCGAGCAATTGTTCCCTTTCACACAACGTAGGTGGCTATCGAATTTCCTTCCGCCGGTTAAAAGCGGGCGCTGCAGACCCGTCCGCCGGGAGTTGGAGCCGTGAAACCGTCGACGGAAAAACGATCTACCGGGGCAGCGCTACTTCGACAGGCGCGAATTCAACATCCTCGTTGCAAGACATGGAAGTTGTCGTGACAGGCGATCTGCAGGAGTATCCTGTCGGCGCGCAAATGCTAAGCGTTTCGTTTCTTGAAAGGTCAGCGAGTCCGGTGCGAGAGGCAACGTTATCCGTAGGCGCGCAGAGCTGGCCGCTTTACCGAAGGGAAATGTCCTTTTCTTATCGTGGCAGAATGGCCAATACTCAAACAGAATACGTGGTCGGCGGGGACGTAGCGGAACAAATACTTTCAGCGATGACAAAACCTTCGAACGTCACGATCTCCGCAGTGCTAGTTAATTCGTCCGTTGTCGATACCGAACCGCGATCCGGATCAGCGGAAGCCGCAATTGTATCTAGCGCAGCAGGAACGACTTTGTACAGATCTCGAAAAGAACTTCCGGAAGCGGTTCTTCGCCTGGAAACACGAACTACACAATTGCCAGCGGCAGCGGAGAGGTTTCAGGCTTGCTATGAAGACGCTGAGCACTAGGGCCCAGCCAACTCCGGTTGTCGGAAATAGTTACGCTTCCAGGAAATAACCGCCAGAAAAACGAGACTCACAAGAGCTGGTACAAGATACCGCCTACCCCGCCTTTAGCTCCGCGAGCAGCTCATCAATGATGGCGTATCCGCTACCCCAACCTCCGCTCATGCCGTCTTTCATCTTCGCGAAACAGGCGATTTCTGCGTCGGTCGCATCCACAGGGATCTGAGCAAGGCGTACATTAGTTCGGTCGCCATTGTCTGCAAAGGTCACGGTCGTCAGCAATATGCGCGGCCAATCCGGCATCATGGGACTGGCGGCGATATTCCAGTCCGCATCGGCTGAACAATGATGCCACACCAGTTTTTCCAGTTGGGCGACTTCCTTAAAGATGATTTTTTGATAATTCGAGCCGCCGCTCATTTTCATCTCGTTGAGCCACACACCATCGGGCTTCAGGTCAAACTTGTGAATGACCGTTTCTACGCCGGGTCCGTACCACCGTTGCAAGAATTCGGGGTTCGTCCATGCACGCCAAACCAGTTCAAGCGGCGCGTCAAACTCTCGATCCAGCACAAATTCCGGTAAATCACTCATGGGTTGGTTTCCTTCTCATTGATTTTCTTCATTTTGATAAGGAGGTTATCCAGCTGATCGAAGCTGGTCCCCCACATAGGTCGAAATTCGACCAGCCAATCGACGGCAGTCAGCATTCTTTCCGCTTTCAGTCTCGCAGGGCGGCGTTGTTTATCGATGTCTCGCTCAATCAAGCCGGCCCGCTCAAGGACTTTCAAGTGCCGGGAGATGGCGGGTTGACTTATTTCGAACGGTTCTGCGATCTCGTTAACGGACGCTTCACCGTCCGCGAGACGGGACAAGATCGCCCGCCGAGTGCCGTCTGCCAGCGCGTGAAAAACGACGTCGAGATTCGCGGGGCCAGCTATATTACCGACTTGTTCCATAACCATATTGTTATATATTAACACCCGCCTGTCAATACCAACACTCGGAAGGCGCGCCGATGTCGTCCGATTGCCGTAACGGTCTGACTCACAAAGCCATTTCGGTGCGCATGCATGGACATCCCTGTTTATGTCGTGTATATACACCTATTATGACCAAGCAAACCCTCGTGCATGAATTGCGAAGCAACGTAGCAGGTGCTTGCGCCTGCCAAAACGCGCGGGAGACCTCCCGCAAGATAACCCGCCTATACGATGAACTCCTGCAACCCGCTGGCATCAAGACCACTCAATTCACATTACTCGCGGCAATTTCCTTACAGGACGACGCGACGCTGACAGACCTCGCCAAGGTGCTGGGGATGGATCGAACGACGCTGTCGAGAAACCTGCGGCCATTGGAACGGGACGGCCTTATCGAAATGTCCGCAGAGGGCTATCGCCGCGCCCGTTCAGCAAGCATTACCGAACAGGGAACAACGGTAATGGAAACGGCATTGCCGCTGTGGCGTGCGGCACAGGAAACGCTGAAAAAACGCCTTGGAAACGATACCTGGAACCGCTTTCGAACGGATTTATCAGAAGTCAGAAAGCGACTCTGACCTTTTATTTGTATTTTGTCGTGTATATACACTAGACAAAAATTATTGGAGATTGACATGAGTAAGCCCGACACCCGCACAAAGTTTTTCGAGGTCGTAACGAACTGGCCGAAAACCATTCTCGTACTGAGTGTGCTGATCATCATTAGCCTCGGGTCTTTCGTGCCTCGCTTACACAAAGACACAAGCTCCGACGCATTCATTGCTCCCGATGACCCGGTGGTTCTTTACCGCGATCATGTGCGCGAAATATTCGGCCTGGAAGATCCCATCGTCATTGCCGTCATCAACGACGGACCTGAAGGCATTTTCAACCCGGACACGCTCGCGCTGGTCGATACGCTGACGCAGTCGATAGCAGGACTTGCGAACGTCGACCCCGACCGGGTCACCAGTCTTGCGACCGAATCGAATATTGTTGGCACCGACGAAGGCATGGAAGTCAGCGACTTTTTCGATCCCTACCCGGCGACACAGGCACGCGCAGACGAAGTCCGCGCCGCCGTGGCTGATTTTCCGCTATATCAGGGAGCGCTCGTCGCCCGCGATGGCAGTGCCACGCTCGTCGTGGCGGAGCTTCTGAATCAGGACGCAGCGCAAGACACGTATGAGGAGATTCTTGCGGTGGTGGCGGCAACTCCGACGACGGCGGGCAACGAAATACACGTTGCGGGCGAAGGCGCCATTTCCGGTTACCTGGCCACTTACATTGACCGCGACGCTACGCGCCTGAATCCGCTCGCAGCGGTGGTCATTACGTTCGTTCTGATCATTGCCTTTCGAACCTTTGCCGGCGCGATGCTGCCCAACATCATCGTGTTGGGAACGCTGGCGGCAACGTTTGGCTCAATGGCTGCGTTCGGCGTTTCGTTTTACGTTATCACCAATGGACTGGCGACAATCCTGATCGGTATCGCTGTCGCGGATTCCATCCATATTATGAGCCAGGTATACGAGGAACAAGCCCGCGATCCGGTGCTCGTTTCGTCCCGCCAGGGACGACGTGAGATCGCCATTCGAGCGATGGCAAGAATGTGGAAACCCATCACGCTAACCACCATTACGACAATCGCGGGGTTCGTCGGTTTATGGCTGGGCGCGGCCATGCCGCCGATGAAATTCTTTGGTTTGTTCGCGGCCGTCGGCGTCGCGGCGGCCTGGGTTTACTCAATTTTCTTCCTGCCCGCCGCACTGACACTTTTCCCCATCAAGGCCAGTCGACTGTTTCGCGGCGCGAACATTAACGACCGCTATGGTGCGGCACTTCGCCGATTGGGCGAAATCGCGCTCAGGAAACCAGGCGTGACGCTGGCCATTGCCGCATTCATCGCGCTGGCAGGCGTCGCCGGTACAAGTCGAGTCATCGTGCAGGAAGCGCAAATCGAAAACTTCCAGACCGACGAACCCATTTACATCGCCGACAAAGAAATCAATCGTCGTATGGATGGCACCAAGTTTCTCGACATCGTCGTCGAAACCGACGAGATAGAGGCTCTGTTCCGGCCCGACCATCTGCGCCGCATCGAGGCGTTGCAGGCGTACGTCGAGCAATTCCCCGCGGTACGTGGTTCAACGTCAGTCGTCGACTACATCAAGCAGATGCACAAGGCCGTGAACGAGAACCAGGACGAGTTTTACTCCATCCCGGAGGATGAGTTTCTGGTCGCACAACTATTCCTGCTGTACTCCGCTTCCGGCAATCCCGATGACTTCGAGGAAGAAATCGATACGGATTATTCACAAGCGAACGTACGTTTCAACCTGAATGTCGCGGACTACCGGCTATTGACTGAAATCATTCCAGCGATACAGAACTATGTCGATACGGAGTTCAATACCGACGAGATTCGGGCGAACCTCTCCGGGCGCGTCGCCGTCAATTATGCGTGGCTTAAAACCATCGGCGACAACCACATCAGGAGCCTGCTTTTGGCGCTGGTATTTGTCTGGCTTGCCGCCGCGGCCATCTTCCGCTCGATTCTTGCCGGTACGCTCTCGCTGATCCCCGTCGGAATGGCCCTCCTGCTGGTCTACGCGGTAATGGGCTTTGGTGGTATATGGCTTGGTGTCGGTACCTCGATGTTCGCGGCCATCGCGATTGGCTTGGGCATCGATTTCTCGATTCACACGCTGGATCGCATGAAAGAACTGCTTGCGACCAGAACGGGTAGTTTTGACGAACGCGTTGCGGACCTGTTCCCCTCGACAGGGCGCGCGTTATTCTTCAATTTCGCCGCCCTGGCGCTGGGATTCCTGGTGCTCACCAGCAGCGAAGTACCGCCATTGATTCGCTTCGGCATGCTTGTAGCGGTTGCGGTCTCGACAAGCTTCGCCGCAAGTATGACGATTTTGCCGGCCATCGGAAAAATACTAAGGCCGGCTTTTCTCTTCCCTCGTGACACCGTCTCCGCATCGACGCCATCTACGGTCGCCTCGGCCGGTTCCGTTGCGGCATTGCTGGTGATCATTTCCATGCTGTTCATGAGTTTTGCCAAAGCCGACATAGCCGACCTGCTGTCCGGAGACGAAGTGATTGACCGAGTCAATGCACGCGACGATGGCGAGCAGGTTTCGCGGGCATTGAAGATGGAACTGGTTGATCGGCGGGGAAAATCGCGAATTCGTGAAACGGTTGGCTACCGCCGTTACTACGGCGCGGAGAAGCGCACTGTGCTGTTCTACGTATCGCCGACGAACGTCAAAGGAACCGCGTTCCTGACCTACGATTATCCGGATGCACAAACGGATGACGATCAGTGGCTCTATCTGCCTGCGTTGCGAAAAGTCCGTCGCATCTCCGCAGCAGATCGTGGTGACTATTTTCTCGGCACTGATTTAAGTTATGAAGACATCAAGAAGGAAAGTCGCATTTCCAGGGAAGACTATGTTTTTTCAACCATTAACACGGAAGAAATTGACGGTCATCTTACCTACGTCGTTGAGGGCATCCCGGTCGACGATGCAACGGCCGAGGAACTCGGCTACAGCCGCGTGCTGTGGCGGATCGATCCGAACATGTGGATGAGTCGGCTGACGGAGATGTGGGATATTAATGGCAATCGTCTCAAGACCGTGCGTAACAATGACTTTGAGAAAATTCAGGGAATCTGGACGGCACTCCGCCTGACCACCGTCAACCACAAATCCGGGCACTCGACAATATTTACGTTCTCTGATGTGGACTACCGTACGCCCGTCGATGACAGCATGTTTGAGCAACGTACCCTGCGGCGCGGTCCTTAGTTCGACAGGCGACGAAACAATGCCGAAACCGCACCTGGCCATTCTTATCTTAAGCGCGATCGTCGCGCCTCAATCTGCCGCGGGGTTTTTCGAGAAAGTCGAATTCTCCGGAATCTTCGAGAGTGAACTCGCGGCGGGAATTGTCTCGGGCAATGCACGGAAAGCGGAATTCACGTTGATACCGGAACTGGTGGTGAATTTCGGCCGGATTTCGGATATCACCGTGATTGCTCGCTTGCGCAGTGAACTCGCCGACAAACTGGAACCGGGAAAAACTATCGATATAGAGCTGCGAGAAGCCTTTGTGGATACCGAGATAGGCGCTGCGTATTTACGCGCAGGAAAACAACAGGTCGTCTGGGGACAGGCCGATGGCCTCAAAGTGCTGGACGTTCTGAACCCGCAGTCTTTTCGGGAGTTTATCCTCGATGATTTCGACGACAGCCGCATACCCTTGTGGATGTTGAATGCTGAAATTCCACTGGGCGGTACCCTGCTCCAGCTCCTTTGGATTCCGGACAATACCTATGACGACATCCCGCCAGCCGACGGGACTTTCGCGTTCAGCTCGCCAAGAATCATCCCACGCCTTCCAGCGGGGCTCCCGGTCGAAGTCGCGCCGATTGACCGTCCGGACAGGACCATCAAAGATTCCGATGTGGGCGCAAAACTTTCGGCATTCGTCGGCGGCTGGGACCTGTCGCTAAATTACGCTTACCACTATTTCGATCGACCGGTGGTACGCCGTACGATATCGCCAACAGGCATTACCCTGCGCCGGAACTATGAACGCACGCATATTGTCGGTGGCTCATTGTCCAATGTCTTCGGCGATTTTACGGTGCGTGGCGAAGCCGCTTACTCCAGTGACCGATTTTTCCTGACCGACCGCCTCGAAGACGCAGACGGCGTCATACGCGCCGGTGAGTTCTCTTACGTCCTCGGGCTTGACTACCTGGGCTGGCGGGACTGGTTCGTCAGTGCACAGATATTTCAATCCGTGCTTACGGAAACCCGGCCCGGCCTGGTTCGCGACAGGATCGATACGAGCGCAACACTGCTGATTCGCCGTGATTTCCTGAACGAATCCCTGCAGGCAGAAGCGCTGCTCATCCAGAACGTCAACCAGGGCGACGGAGTATTACAAGCCGCCATCCAATACGAGTGGCGCAGCAATCTTCAATTGAAGATCGGAGCCGACGTCTTTTTCGGAAAATCGACCGGTCTTTTTGGTCAGTTCAATGATCGCGACCGGGTCTCGATCGGTTTCGAACTCGGTTTTTGACGACCATTGCCACCAACCACTATTCCGCCACCCGTATCTCCGGAGAAAAATTGACCTCGGAGGTCATGGAGTTGGTCACCAGGCACGCGTGTTCGGATTTTTCCAGAATACGCATCGCTTTTTGTTCATCAGTACCGGCTGGAACGACCAGCACGACGCGCAGGTTAAATCGGCTAAATCGCGTGACTTTCTCCAGCCGTTCCAGAACCCCTTCCACGTCGCAGTTCAACGACATCCATTCAAATTTGGATGCCCGCGCGATTGCGCGAAACGAGAGAATAAAGCAATCGGCTACCGCGGCGGTCAGCAATGTTTCCGGTGACCAAAGATCACCCGGCCCGCCAAATTCAGCGGGTGCGTCGGATGTCATCGATACCAGCCCTGGACTCGCAAGATCGACATTGCCAGCAGGAGTACTGGTTGCAGCGACAGAGTAATAATGCGGAAGATTTTGCACGTTCTTTCCTTGTGATTTCGGTTAATTGAGGCGCGACACCGCGCGGACGGCCTACATATTGGGACCGCATCAGGGCTTTACAAGTGCTGCAAGCCGGGGATATACGCGACCGCCCGTTGAAGCGCTGGAATCGATAGCGCCCGTTCAGGCCGTTCCGTAGCCGAAGAGTTTTCGTCGCACGATAACGGCAGAGACGCTCTCCGGCACCATCGAACCCCATTCACCGCCATTTTTGATCAGGTCGAGTACGTCCGGTGAATGGATATCGAGATACCGATCCGAGATGTCCTCCAGTGGAACAATGCACTGTCTGTGCCGCAGATAGTCCATCAGGTAGTGTAAGGACTTCTCGAGCGACAGGCTGTCGAGGCCGTGAATCTCCGCGCTGCCGGCGTTTTTCATGGGATATATCAACAACTTCAACTGGTCCGTAAAGAGTCGCCCGAGACTCTCGAGAATGCCCCCGTCCAGATTGACGTAGTAGCCCTCATCGAAAAGTTTCTGCAAATTGTCGAGCCCCATCGCTAAACCAATTGGCCGGTCGGTGTAACGGCCCAGATACTCGGCCAGCCGGTAATATTCCTGGAAATCGGAGATCATGACGGTATGGCCGGTTGCCGCCAGCACCTCCGCCCGGCTGATAAAATCCTCAAGGCATACGTTGCCGTCTTCCAGCAGGCTGTGCAATGACATTTCCATGATTGGCAACGGGTCCGCTGCATCTGCGCCGTATTCCTGCGTGAGCTTGCGTGTCGCCGCATTCAACATATCGATATTGACGTGCGTCACCGGTCGGAAGCGACCGCGCTCAACGACCAGCGCTCGTTTTCGCAGCGCTTCGGAGGGCTGCAGAACGACACCGTCGGCCGAAAACATCGCCGCGCCGGTCATCCCGAGTTGCACGAGTCGCAAGGACATGATGCGATTGTCGACCCCCTCGAAGGCCGGCCCCTTGGCATCGAGCATGTCAATCTCGACGCGTTTGTTGGAGATTCCATCGACGAGCGACGCAACCAGCGCATCGGGCTGATCGTGCAACGTATAGGCGCCGTAGATCAGGTTGACGCCAACGATTCCCAACGCTTCTTGTTGCAAGGCATTGGTGTCATCCAGCATGCGGACATGCAGGATAATTGAACTGTCCTCGGCGTGCGTTTCCGCCTGGAAACGAATGCCCATCCACGCGTGGCACTCGTTGGTTCCCTGATAGTTGCGCGCCGATACCGTATCGGCAAAAGAAAAAAACCGCGTTGAATCGCCGCGCGCGGACGTCAGGCGCTGGCGATTGAGTGTTTGCTCGTGATCCAGCATCGACTCAAGGCGATCCCGGCAAACATAGCGCTGACAGGGACCGTAAATCGCGTCACTGATCTGCATGTCGTAGGCGGAGATACTTTTGGAGACCGTACCGGCGGCACCACCGGCCTGAAAGAACCAGCGGACAACTTCCTGGCCAGCACCGATCTCCGCGAAGGTACCGTAACGGCCCGGGTCGAGATTGATCTCAAGCGCTTTCTGCAGCGTGGAGCATTGTTTGACTTCGTTCATAAGCGCTCGTGCGGTCCCGGCAGCGAATAAGACTTCGACCTGTTTGTCGGCCAATCGCGGGAAACCTTGAATTCTGCGACTCAGGCGTGGCGCGGTACGCAATGAGCAGGTGCGGAATTTTCGCGTGTAGCTCGCTACAGCGAACCAGAATACGTAATCGCCACGATGCAATGTCTCCTGTAACTGCGCGAAGCTTCTGCATATCGGCAGTGAACCAAATATAAATTGGCTCTTTCTGCGACCCGCGGATGCCGAGTGCACGCATTCTCACAGAGACGGACATGACCAATAAGAGAACAAGACTCATCGCCAAAAGTGCTGCTGCGCCCGTGGCACTGATATTTACGCTCGCGGTGATCGCGGGTACGGCTTCTGCCGGCACGATCGCCGGATCGGCGCACGATTTTTCGAGCATCAACAACGACGGTCAAATCTGTGTCAACTGTCACACGCCGCACAGTGCCGATACCACGGTAGCGACTGCACCGCTCTGGAATCACGACGTAACATCGACCACATTTCTTCTCTACTCGAGTCCGACCATGAACTCGGCACCCGGCCAGCCGACAGGCAGTTCCGTTCTGTGTCTTTCATGTCATGACGGCACAGTCGCAGTGGACAGTTTTGGGGGCAATGCCGGCGTCGACTTTATTGCGCCGGGTGACGAGCACTATATCGGTACTGATTTGAGTGATGATCACCCGATTTCGATAACCTACGATTCTGCTCTCGCCAATGCGGACCCTGGTCTCAACGATCCTTCAGCGACTACCGTAACCATCGGTCTTGGCGGTGACAAGACCAATACAGGCACGGTCAGCAACCTGTTGCTGCCTGCCGATCAGGTGCAGTGCTCATCGTGTCACGATGTTCACAATGGTTTCGTACCACCCGCCGAGCCGGACTTGCTTGTCGTCTCGCGAACCAATAGCAGCATTTGCTTTACGTGTCATAACAAGTAGAGATTGACTGCCAATATCGCCGCCGCGAAAACCAGGCCGGCGGCGATACCCGCGGCCCCGACAGCGAAAGGTCTGGTGCGAGGTTACGGATGAAAAAATTCACCGAACATTTCCTGTTGGGCGTGGCGGCTATTGGCATGGCGCTCCTGACCGCGTGTGCCGGTACGTCGCAGATTTCCGCATCGGACGGGTCGCTATTTTACCCCTCGCCACCGGCGCCCGCACGACTGCAATACCTGACCAAGTTTTCCTCACAGCTCGATCTCGGCGAGAAAAATGCCAGGTTTCGGGATTTTGTATTCGGTGAGGAGACCATTAGTGGCCATCTCGTGCAGAAACCCTACGGTCTGGCTGTGTTTGAAGGAGCAGCCTACGTCGTGGATACACGCGGCGGTGGCTATGTCGTATTCGATTTCCTCAACTCAAGATCGAAACTGGTTCGCGGCAATGGCGCCAGCAATATGCCAAAACCAATCAACATTACGATTGACACGGATGGCACGCGTTACGTCACTGACACCCAACGAGAGCAGGTCCTTGTTTTCGACCGTAACGATCGATTCGTCAAGGCGTTCGGTTCGTCGGGCCAGTTTCGGCCTGTCGATGTCGCTATCGTTGACGACCGATTGTACATTTCCGACATATTGCATCATACGATCCAGGTCCTTGATCAACGAACCGGTCAATTGCTGTTCAAGTTTGGTTCGAACGGATCCGGCCCCGGCGAATTATTTCAACCCACCAATCTCGCCATCGGGCCAGATGGGTCGGTCTACGTTACGGACACCGGCAATTTCCGGATTCAGGTATTTTCTCCGGACGGGGAATTTATTCGCAGCATCGGCAAGATCGGCACGGCGGCCGGCCGATTCGCCCGCCCCAAGGGCATCGCGGTAGACAGAGAAGGTCGGGTATACGTCGTTGACGCGGCCTTTGCTAACGTCCAGATTCTCGACGCCACCGGCACGCCGCTGATGTTTTTCGGCGAACCAGGCACTAGTCCCGGCAACATCAATCTGCCCACGGTCGTCAAGATCGATTATGAGAACGTCGAATTCTTTCAGCAGTATGCAGACCCGGAGTTTCGCCTGGAGTATCTGGTGCTGGTGGCCAGCCAGTTCGGAGTGAACAAAGTTGCTGTTTTCGGGTATGGCACGATGCGCGAATAAGGCTGGTGCATTGAATAGCCGTTTTACATCAGACTCATGCGCTTCTTGCTTCTCCCGTTGCCGCTGTCACCCAGGATCGCGATTTTCGCAGGTCGTGCTGACGAGCATGCTCCTGGTGATGCCCGGATTCGCCAGTGCCGATGTACGCGACGCCGAAATCGGTGGCTTTCGAGTGACGGACATTAGCGGGACGACGTCCGCACGATATTTACTGGATGATCGCGAGTATGCAAGTCAGAACGCACGCAGTAACGCAGAGAAGCAGAGGAATCTTGAGCTGGAATTGTTCATCTTGACTCGCAGCTATCTCTACCACCCGGACTTTCTGAACATGAAGATCGGTGGCGGGCCGTTACTGGTCACGCAAGATTACATCGCAACAGCCGGAACGAATGACAGCAACGAGGCTTTGTTCAATTTCGTGGTGGACCTCAACTTCCTGGATCAGAAAGCGTATCCGGTCCGCACGTATTACACGCGAAGCCACCCGTCGATCACGACCAGCCTCGCGGGACGATTCCTGGTCAAACGGAATCAATACGGGCTGAATGCACAGTTACGCCAGCCCGTATCGCCCGTCCAGTTCACCTTCGACGCGTTCCACGTCGACACGACCGGTTCCGGTTTCGATACCAGGCTGGACGAAAATATTGACGAATTGTCGCTCACCGCGTTCAAATCGTACCGCAACGCAGATCGGCTCAGCGTAACGTATCGATGGAATAATCGCGATTCTCTAAGCGGGAGCCCCGGACTTCCGATCCAGGCATCAAGAATAACCACCGGTACCGCGGATCTCGACGCACGCAATGTGTTCGGATCGAACGGTCAGCTGGAATTGGTTCAGCAGGTCTTCCTGGTTGACCAGGACACAGAGATCGATGTGCTGACCAAGCTCAAGGATCGCCGCTATTTCGGAAACCTCAACTGGGCACACACCAAAAGCACGCGCTCGTTTTACCGCTACACAGACCAGCAAACGACCCGGCCGGGCCAGACGAATGTCAGCCGTCGTTCGCTGGTCGTTGGAGGAAGTCACGAACGCGGGCAGAATCTCGTCGTCACCGCGAATGCAACCGTTACTGAGGACCGCGATTCCGCGTTCGAAAGAAGATTGGCGGGTGTACAGAGCAATATCAAATACACCTACCCCACTGCCTTTGGCTCGATCAGTTTGGGCATGGGCCTCGGTGCTCGCAATACTGACCAGGTTTCCGCGCAGGATCGCGCTCAGGTATTCGATGAATCCGCCGTGCTGGCCGGAACCGATCGTATTGATCTTCGCAATGATTTCGTTGTAGCGGAAACACTGGTCGTTCGCAGTGAACCTAAGACCCAGGTATTCGTCGAGGGTATCGACTACCGACTGGTTACCGTCGGCAGTTCGACTTCGATTCAGCGCCTGGTTGGCGGGAACATCGCTGATGGTCAGACCGTACTGCTGGAGTATGCGTACCTGACAGGCGGCACCGTAAAGTTCGATACGCTCAGTCAAAACTATGTCGCTAACATCCGCTTTCTCAACCATTTCAGCGCTTTCGCCCGTCTGAGTGACCGGAGCAATCGTGTTGTCGCCGGTGCCTCGGTAATACCACTGAATGACGTTCGAAGTGTTGAGTTCGGGGGACGTATTGACTACCCGCTTGGAAACCGGTGGACCGTCGGCGGCGAGTATTTACGTACCGATCAGAATGAGGATATTTCTTCCTACCTTCGTAACAGCTACGACGCCTACGCCGAAGTAAGACTGCCCATGGCGAGTTCGCTACGTTTGATGATGCACCAGGAAACGATTGAGAACGAAGGATCGGTGGAGAATGTTGACCTTGTCCAGTATCGCGCCAGTCTCCGCAGCCGACCATTCCGTGGCATTATCGTTTCCTGGGACAGCGACTACCTTGAAGATATCGGCGGCACTCTGTTCCGTGAACGCGTATCGCACAGCATGACAGCGCAATGGGTATATCGCCAAATGCGTATCATGGTGCGTGGCGAGTTCGTTTCGGAGACGCTCGGCTCCACCCTGCGTGACAATGCGCGGGTAACGGCACAGATACAGAGGGCATTCTGATGCTCAGGCTCCACCGGTATTTTCGTTTTTCCTTCCTGGCGTCGTCACTGGCGCTCATTGCGAGTTGTGCCGGCCCGGCCGTCCTCGACCCTTTTCAAGGCAGTGGTCCCGTTTGGCCAGCGCCGCCCGCGGCGGCGCGACTCCAGTTTGTCGGCGAATTCTCGCGACCGGAGGAACTGGGAATTCGGCGTTCGCTCTGGTCGCGACTGGTGCGTATAACGACCGGCCCGGAACAAGATGCGCTCGTGCGGCCCATGTCGGTTGCCGTCGCCGAACGCGCCAACATTATTTACGTCGCCGATCCCGGGGCAGGTTGCGTGCATCGGTATGACCTGAAATCCGGCCGCTACCGACAGCTTCGGCTGGCACGGGATGTACCGCTGTTGTCGCCGGTCGGGTTGGCGGTTACAGCGGACGGTCGAGTATTCGTGACGGACTCTCAACTCGCCCGAATCTTCGTTGCCGATGCCGACGACAAGGTCCTTACGGCGCTCTCCCTGGACGCCCCATTGTTACAACCAACCGGGTTATCGTGGGACGCGAGCACCGACGAACTGGTTGTGGTCGATACTACCGCCCAGATCATTCGACGCTACACATCCTCGGGGGCACTTGTCAGCGAATTTGGCCAGCGCGGGCAACAGGCCGGCTCCCTGAATTACCCGACCTTCCTGTGGCAGGACAGCGATCGATCGCTTCTGGTCAGCGATACGCTGAATTTCAGAATTCAGCGTTTTTCGAACGACGGAATCTCGCTCGGCTATTTCGGTAAGGCCGGCGATGCTACCGGCGCGCTGTCCCGTCCCAAAGGCGTCGCGGCTGACAGCTTCGGTCACATTTACGTGATTGATTCGCTGTTTCATGCCGTGCAGGTGTATGACCGCCAGGGACGATTCCTGCTGGCCGTCGGCGAGCAGGGCCAGGGTCCCGGACAATTCTGGTTGCCGACTGGCGTCTTTGTCGACGCGAACGATTCAATTTTCGTTGCGGATACGCACAACCGTCGCGTCCAGGTATTTCGATACGTTGGAGTAGCACCATGAAGCTGTTATTCCGGACATGCCTGGCACTTCTGATCTGCACCGTCGCAGGACCCGGCGAGGCAGACACCATTGTCGGCTCCAGACACAATTTATCGGCCAGCGGGCCGGGACCGGTAACGTCCGGTTCAGAAACACAGATTTGCATATTTTGTCACACACCTCATCAATCGTCGCCGGTCGCACCGTTGTGGAATCGTCGTTCGCCGGGGCTCAACTACGTCCCTTACTCCAGCAGCACAGCGATTGCCACACCCGGGCAGCCCACGGGTGACTCGTTGCTCTGCCTTAGCTGTCATGATGGCACCATAGCGCTCGGCGAAGTGCTCAGTCGCGGCAGCGATATCGTCATGAACGGTGGCACCATAACCATGCCCGTCGGCTCATCCCTGATCGGTACCAACCTGATGCAGGATCACCCGATTTCGTTCGCGTATTCAGGCACATTGGCCAGCCAGAACGGTGAACTCAGGGACCCAGGTACGCTGCGGCCCGAATTCAGACTGGACGCGAGCGGCCAGCTTCAGTGTACGACCTGCCACGATGCGCATGACAACCAGTTCGGCAACTTTCTCGTGTGGCCCAATTCGCGCTCTCAGCTCTGCGTCGAATGTCATCAAAAGACCGGCTGGTCGCTTTCGCCGCACAACCTGTCTGCGTCAGCGTGGAACGGAGTATTTCCGGATCCCTGGCCGGCAAGCGACGCAGCAACCGTGATAGACAATGCGTGTGGCAATTGCCACCTGCCGCATAATGCGATTGGCGGGCCGAGGTTGCTCCAGTATTCGCTCGAGGAAGACAACTGCAATGCCTGCCACAACGGCAACGTCGCAGCCGAAAACGTCATGGCTGATTTCAACAAACTCTCGGTGCATCCTGTCGCCGACACTTCTCTTGTGCACGATCCAACCGAGCCAGGCACCGTGGTCAACCGACACGTTGAGTGTGCGGATTGCCATGATCCACACGCCGCGCGTGCAGGAACTCCACCGATAAACGGCGTGTTGACGAATGTTCGCGGTATCGATCTATCCGGCGGCGAAGTCGACCCTGCCGGTAGTTCCTACGAGATCTGCTTTCGGTGCCACGCTGACAATCTGAATCCCGGGCAAAACCTGACGCCTCGACAACACGACCAACAGAACACACGACTGGAGTTTCAGCTCACCAACCCGTCCTTTCATCCGGTCGCCGGGGTCGGCCGCAACGCGGATGTTCCCAGCCTCATCGACCCGATGTCCGTCACGTCAATCATCGAATGCACGGATTGCCATGATTCCGATAGTTCCGAATCGGCCGGAGGAGCCGGCCCAAGTGGCCCGCACGGGTCTATATTCGCGCCCCTTTTAGTGCGCCGCTACGACACTCTGGACAATACGCCGGAAAGCAGTTCGGCATATGCACTGTGCTATACCTGTCACAGCCGCAACAGCCTGCTGAATGATGCCAGCTTCGCTGAACACGACAGGCACATCCGCAGGGAAAATGCGCCGTGCAATGCTTGCCACGATCCCCACGGAATCAGTTCGACACAGGGAAACAGTGTCAATAACACGCACTTGATTAATTTCGACACAACAATCGTCAGCCCGAACGGGAACGGGCAGTTGCGATTTGTCGACGAAGGAAGATTTTCCGGGTCCTGTGACCTGCTTTGCCACGGTGAAGACCATGTCAACGAAAATTATTGATTCCGTGATTTCATGATTTCTTCTACCAAAAGTCCGACTGTTCCCGCCGGAAGCCGACGGCATCTTCCAGCGCAACAATCGTTCGTACTTTTGGCCGTTCTGCTTTTCGCCTATGTGCCTGGCCATGCAGCAGAGGTCTCTCCTCACTGGAACAAATCGAGCTGCGATACCTGCCACGACAGTCCAGCGCCAACCGACAGGTCCGATATCAGGCTTCACGACAACGACACAATGTGTACGAACTGTCATGATGAGACGTCCGCTGCGGTTTGTCCGCATCCGACCGATATACCGGTAAGAAATTCCGGGCCGCTGCAACTGGCGGACGTATACGGTACGGCACTGGTCGATGAACGCATTGTCTGCACAACCTGCCACGCGGTCGTACTGCAGTGTACCGGGGGACGACAGGAGCACTACCAAAACCCCTCCTTTCTGCGAAACGGTCCGTTTCGACCGGGTCAGGCCTGTTTCGAATGTCACGACGCAGCGGAATACGAGAAGCTGAATCCACACCAGTTCGATCAGGCCGGCGAATCGTCGGCCTGCCTGTTCTGCCACGAAGACCGGCCGGATGCCGACGCCGTCACCCGCATCCAGTTCCGGCTGAGTGGCGCCGCACAATGCCTCGGTTGTCACCCGGTTGTACCACACCCGCTATCGGTGCTCGGTTCAACCGTGACAGATAAGTGGACACACCTCGTCGTTCCGCCCGCCGACATGTTGGTTCGCATGAAAGCGGCTGAGGATCGGACTGGCGTCGCACTGCCACTTGATTCTGAAGACGGCTCGGTCAATTGCACTACCTGCCACAACGTACACGATCCGGAGTTACCCGACTATTCGCTACAGTCCGAACGAGGTACGAGTAACAAGTTGCGCATGCGCAATATTTGCGAGGCATGCCATGACAAGTAACCGTCGAAGAACGAACAAGACCGACGGCGTCGTGATTCTTTTCGTGACGATTGTGTTCGCGAATTGCGTCTGGGCCGCCGACGTTGCGACCGTACCGTTTCGAATCGTTCAGGAAATGGGCCTGGAAGCGCAAGACCCATTGTCGTTGCCTACGGACGTTGCCGTGGCCGATAACGGCAATCTGTACGTCGTCGATAGCGGTAACCATCGTGTCGTGATATTCGATTCTTCCGGGCGTCGAATCGGCCAGCTTGGCCAACAGGGATCGGACGATGGACAGCTTCAGGACCCGGTCGGCATAGACATCGCAGCGAACGGTGGAATCTACGTCGCTGACCGCGGCAATAGCCGAATCGCGAAGTTTTTTTCCGATGGTTCCCCGCCGATATCGATACCGCTGCAGGAAAACGGGAAAGACGTTGTGCCGATTGATGTTGCGGTATCGCCGTTGGCCGACGAATTATTTGTTACAAGCAATAACAGCCATCGTGTGCTGGTGTTCTCCAGCACCGGCGAACTTCTCAGAAGTTGGGGAGGAGAAGGTGCCGATCCCGGACAATTCCGTTATCCCGCGACCCTGACGTTGGCCGGGGATGCTGTATTCGTCGTCGACGTGCTGAATGCGCGCGTTCAACGTTTTGACGTTGCCGGTGGCTCGAACAAGGAATTCGGCAAGCTCGGCGCAGGCCCGGGCACGTTTTTTCGCCCAAAGGGTATTGCTGTCGATGCATCGGGTCGGGTTTACGTCACTGATAGTTACCTGGGGGTTATCCAGGTCTTTTCTTCCGACGGAGAGTTTCTGCATGCTGTCGGTGACGACGGTGTGCCGACCCGCTTTGATAACCCGGTCGGCCTGACGACCCTTGGCGAGCAGATAGTTCTGGTGCAGATGCTCCCACATACAATCTTGATAATTGAGCCGGAGCCTGGAACATGAAGTACAGGTTGCTCGGTGCAATGCTTGCCGTCGCGGCCGGCCTGACTCCGTTTCGGGCTGACGAGGTCGCTGCGGAGGAAGTAGCGGAGCTTTTCAAATGTCCGGTCTGTCATACGGACCGGTTACGGGAGAACAAGCGGCGGCGTGCCATAACCCTGGTACCGCACGATCCCAGGCCGGTTTTGGATACCGGGAAACAAATGGAAAGCAGCACGCCGGCGATGTGCTTCTCTTGTCATGACGGATTTGTTGAAGACTCCCGGTCGCTCTGGAAACGTGGCCACAAAGGACATCGGGTCGGTATGCTGCCATCGGCGTCGATCAACCAGCCACGAAATGACGATGAACCGGTATTTCCCATGAACGATGACGGCCGGATGTATTGTGGCAGCTGCCACTCAGCACACCAGATCGAAGATGCACAGTACGCAGGACCTCCGTTCATGCGGGTGGACCCGCTCGATGGCAACCTTTGCCAGGCTTGCCACGATGATAAGAGGTCGATCGCCGGCAGTGACCATGTACGTAGCAATAGCCGACGCCGAAAAGCGCCGGCTGATTTCGAATCGCGGGGTGCCTGCAGTCGCTGCCATATCGCTCACGATGCCAAGGGTCCCGTGTTGTGGGCGCGCGAACCGGGTGCAGGTAACACGCCCGT
Organism: Gammaproteobacteria bacterium; assembly: GCA_013151645.1. Taxonomy (GTDB): domain Bacteria; phylum Pseudomonadota; class Gammaproteobacteria; order Steroidobacterales; family Woeseiaceae; genus JAADHU01. The sequence goes on from JAADHU010000051.1 coordinate 18,930, forward strand.
CAACACGCTTTGTACGAGTTGCCACGAAGACGAAGTGCATCCTTCCGAGCATCCGGCGGAGGTCGTGGCCTGGGCACAAGCATTACGCGAGCCGTTTCGAACGCCAACCGGCGTACCGATGCCGGTGTTCGACTCCGGTGGACTGCAATCCGACAACGGCTCCATCGGCTGTCCTACCTGTCACAATGCGCACCGACAGCGTGCTGCCGATCTGCCGCCTTACCGAGTCGGAAAGTTTCTTCGGTTGTCAAAGACCCGGGACTTTCTGTGCGCGGACTGCCATGACGGATCGTCCCTGCGTCGCTACCTTTATTTTCATTCTGAGTGAGCACGAAAACTACGCATTAGACGGGCCTGACTTCGTACATCTACTTATGGTTCCGCACAGGCACTAACGCTACTTTGGAGATAGCAAATACTGACAAAAATTCTCACCAATACTCTCAAAGGTTTCCAGGGAGGCACTCGAAGATGCTTATTTTCAGCGGGAAAATTCGGTCGCAACTAACGGTACTGGTTTGCGCAATTTGGTTTCTTGTTCCGTTGGTAAATGCGGATGTGCTCGATGATGTCAAAGAATGCGATAGCTGCCACGGTGTCGACGGCGTCAGTACCGAAAGCGACATCCCGACAATTGCCGGTGCGTCCGCGTTTGTACTTGAAGAATACATGTACCAGTTTCGTGAAGATGCCCGACCCTGCCGCGAATCCAAATTTCGTTCCGGGGATACGGACCGTCCGGCTACCGATATGTGTACGATCGCCAAGAATCTCGATGAAGACGAATTTGCCGGGCTGGCAGAACACTACAGTGGCAAGACGTTCATGGCCGCCAAGCAGGATTTCGACGTCGCCAAGGCTGAAGCTGGAAGGTCTATCCACAAGAAAAATTGCGAAAAATGCCATTCAGATGGCGGTAGTTACGCGGATGACGATGCGGGGCTTCTCGCCGGCCAATGGATGCCCTACCTGAAGGAAACGTTTGAGGACTATGTTGCCGGTGACCGGGACATGATGGAAGACAAAATGAAACAGAAGATCGAGGCGCTGGACGCGGAGTCTTTCGATGCACTGCTTCACTTCTATGCAAGCCTGCAGTAGTCGCAGCACACGTCAACATTCAAGCCGAACAATCCGTCCGATACCGACAATGAAACTGAGCGGAGCATGTTATGACTGAGGCTAACGACGATAAAACACGGTCAGAAAGCAAGTGGGGAAAGCTTTGGCGCAAACCGGACCGATGGTTTTATTTCGGCGTGCCACTCGGTGGCTATCTATTATTCGTTGTTGGCGTGCTGTTCTGGGGCGGATTCAATACCGTGCTCGAGGCTTCGAGCACGGAAACGTTTTGCATTTCATGCCATGAAATGAAAGACAACGTCTACGAGGAATATCAGCAGACGATCCACTACTCGAATCGCACCGGTGTCCGAGCCACATGCCCTGATTGTCATGTGCCAAAGCAATGGGTTCCCAAGATGATCCGGAAAATGCAGGCGACCGTCCACGAAATTCCACACTGGATCCTCGGTACGATCGATACACCTGAAAAATTCGATAAACGGCGCCTGTATCTTGCCAAACGCGTCTGGAGCAGTATGGAGCGTACAGACTCGCGCGAGTGCCGCAATTGCCATGAATTGCAGCACATGGACCTCAGTGCCCAGGCCCGTACCGCGAGCCGCAAGCACACGCTAAAAAGGCAAATCGAACGGGGAGAAACCTGCATAGATTGTCATCAGGGTATCGCTCACACTTTGCCGGAGGGCTGGGAAGACGAATTCTGACCGATCGCGACTATGTCATGACCTGCGTTTTCGCGAAATAGTGCTCTACCAATTGATAGAAACGAGTTACATACAGAGGTTTTTCAGCCTGGAACGCGTGCACAAAATAAAACGGCCATTTCCGTCCGCGGTACTGCTTCAGTATTCGCACCAGTGTGTTATCAAGAATGAGCGGCAGGCTCGCGACATCCGGAAGCAGCACCAGGCCCATGTGTTGTTTGGCCAGTTCGATCGCAGCAGGCAGAGTGTTGGTTCTGGCGAAGCGCTGTAAATTGAGTGGTTCAGGACGACTGTCGATCGCGTTTTCGTAAACGGCCAACGGGTTTTTTTGCCAATCAGTCGCAATCCAGCGGTGCTGTTGCAGGTCTTCCGGAGTTCTTGGATCACCATGCCGTTGAATGTACGCCGGGGTGGCACACCAGATTTCTGTCATGGTTCCCACTGGCAATGCGCGGTAGCTACTGTCCTTAAGTTCACCACCATAAATCGCAACGTCCAGTTTGTCCTGAACCAGATCCATTTTCCGGTCGGTCACGATGAGTCGCGGTTCCAAGCCTGGATACTCCTGGCACAATTGGCGTATAGCAGGAATGGCAATATCGCGCTCGAGCGAATGGGGGAACGTTATCGAGAAGGTACCGGTCGGGGTCGTCTCGAGGTTGCTCAATTCAACAAACGCCAGGTCCACCTGCGCTTGCAGTAATTCGCAACGAACCAATAACTTGTTACCCAGAGCCGTAACGGATAGCCCGCGTGTGTTACGAGTCAACAATTGCGAACCTACCTCGCGTTCCAATCGACTCACGTGTTGGCTCACCGCGGATTTGCTCATTCCGAGATGCCTGGCCGCTTGTGTAAATGAGCCCTTATTGGCCACTTCGGCAAATATCAGGAGCGAAGGCAGGCGTTTTACTTTGTTCATATAAGTGAACACTGAGTTCGTTTAATGGCTATTGTTCGAATTATCAATCCTTCTTACAATGCCGTCAACTTAATCAACCGTGCACAGAATCGAGACTATGAGCGCCTATATTGTTGTTGACATGACCCCCGTGAATGCAGAGAGACTCCAGGAATACGGCGCCGCGGCGGCCGCTACCATTGCAAGGTATGACGGAGAGTTTATTGTGAAGGGTGCGATTGAACCCCTGAATGGCGGCCGTCATCACCAAAGCAAAGTCATTATCCAGTTTCCGGATCGCGAGGCTGCGTTGAACTGGTATCGATCCGACGATTACCAGGCCTTAGTCCCGTTGCGGGATCGGGGTATGGACGCCACTTTTCACCTGGTCGGCTAGTTTTCCCACCCGCCATCCACTTCGCTTCGAGGAACATCAGTATGTCTGCGCAAACGGCAAAGGTAGTACGCTTCTACCAAACTGGCGATGCGTCTGTACTCAAACTGGAGGAGCAGGTGCTGACGAAACCGGGACCCGGCGAGGTCCGAATAAAGGTCGACGCTTTCGGCCTGAACCGAGCCGAAATCATGTTCCGTGAAGGCCAATACCTGGAAGCGCCAGAGTTCCCTTCGAAGCTGGGTTACGAAGCGTCCGGCGTGATCGATGCTCTTGGGGAAGGAGTCGATACGTTTGTCGTGGGTGAGCGCGTGAGTAGCGTGCCCGCATTTTTCATGGGAAAGTATGGCGTCTACGGAGAAAGCGCCACACTACCTGCCACCGCCGTTGCCAGGTACAGCGACTCTTTGTCACCGATCGAGGGCACCGCTATCTGGATGCCGTACATCACCGCCTACGGTTTGTTATTGGAGGTCGGCAACCTAACTCGCGGTCAGGCGGTACTGATTACGGCGGCCAGCAGCAGTGTCGGAATCGCTGCGATCCAGATTGCCAAGGCGGCAGGGGCCACCGTCATTGCGACCACCCGTGGCACTGACAAGGTGGAGTCGCTTTACGAAATTGGCGCCGAGCACGTAATCGCGACCACTGAGCAGGAACTGGTTGACGCCGTAATGGAGCTGACTGACGGGAAGGGCGTAAATCTGATACTTGATCCGATTGGCGGACCCATTTTGACAGAGCTTGCCGGCGCGGCGGCGCCGCTGGCGACGATCGTAGAGTATGGCGCACTGGATAAGGAGCCGACGCCATTCCCGCTGTTCGTTGCGTTGGGCAAGGGACTGACTATTCGTGGCTATACCATCTTCGAAACCTCGACAGACCCGAAGAGGCTGGCGCAAGCGACGGATTTCATCAATGCCTCCCTGGAAACAGGCGCGATCAAACCGCTGATCGATCGGGTGTTCACGCTCTCCGAAATCCGAAAGGCGCACGAGTACATGGCATCCAATCAGCAGATGGGGAAAATTGTCGTCACTGTCTGAGCGTAATGGTTGCTATCAGACGGTCAATATAGACCTCATCAAATCAACCAATTCGGTTCCTCCCCTTGCTCTGCTAAGTTGTAGCCGACACTCTTGGAATTTCGGTCTGCCGCTACCGCAGTAGATTTACGTATCGCATGCCCGATCCAGGACAGATACGGTTAGTCATCTATACCCGAAGCGGGCACCGCCGGAGTCATTCCCTGTATGAAAACAATCATTGAGCCGTTCAAAATCAAAATGGTCGAACCGATTCAGCTGACGACCATGGAGCAGAGAGATACGCTCATTCGAAACGCGCACTACAACCCGTTTCTGCTGAGTGCCGAAGACGTCATTATTGACCTGTTGACCGATTCCGGGACCAGCGCCATGTCCGCAAACGCCTGGGGTGCGATGATGCGCGGCGACGAGTCCTATGCCGGTGCCCGCAGCTGGTATCGTTTTCGCGACACCGTCAAGGATATTTTCGGCTTTGAGCAGATCATGCCAACCCACCAGGGTCGTGCCGCCGAGCGAATTTTGTTCAGCGTCATGGTGAATCCCGATTCCATCGTTCCGAACAACACCCACTTCGATACCACCCGGGCCAATATCGAATATGCCGGCGGCGCGGCACTGGATATTCCCTGTGCCGAAGCCGACGACCTTGATTCGGACTTCCCGTTCAAGGGAAACATCGATTTAGACGCACTGAAAAAACTTGTCGCGAAAGAGGGCCCGGAGCACATTCCATTGATCATGGTCACGGTCACCAACAATTCCGGCGGTGGCCAACCCGTCTCCATGGCAAACATTCGATCGATCAGCCGCATCGCAAAAGACGCCGGCATTCCTTTCTACATCGATGCCTGCCGCTTCGCTGAAAATGCACACTTCATTAAGCGCCGCGAACCCGGCTACGAGAATACACCCACCATCGATATAGCGCGCGAGATGTTCAGCTATGCCGATGGCTGCACGATGTCTGCGAAAAAAGATGCTTTCGCGAACATCGGCGGGTTCCTGTGCACCAACGATGCCGGCCTGGCACAACAGGAACGCAACCTCCTGATACTCACTGAAGGCTTCCCGACTTACGGCGGACTCGCGGGGCGTGATCTCGATGCCATTGCCGTGGGCTTACGTGAAATCCTGGACGAAGACTATCTCGACTACCGACTGACATCGACACGATACGTGGTACAGCACCTGCGTAGCGCGGGTGTGCCCGTCGTTGCTCCGGCGGGTGGGCATGCCGTCTATCTCGATGCCAGGCGATTCCTGCCGCACATCGAGCCGTTGCAGTATCCCGGCCAATCGCTGTCCGTCGAGCTTTATCGCGAAGCGGGCATTCGCGGTGTGGAAATCGGCTCCGTAATGGCCGGTGCCGATCCGCGCACCGGCGAGGAGCGCCCCGCTCGACTCGAACTTGTACGTCTTGCGATTCCACGTCGGGTCTATACACAAAGCCATATGGATTATGTGCTCGAAGGGATCAACCTCGTATGGCAACGGCGAGACGGAATCCGGGGCATGCGTATCGAAAAAGCACCGAAATTCCTGCGCCATTTTACCGCGGAGTTTGAGTGGATATAGAAAACGTAATCTGCGACTCCAGGACCAATCGGGAAATTATTATGAACACTACGAAGACAAACAAACGCACCTGGGCCGAGCCCTATAAAATCAAGGTGGTCGAACTTCTGAAAATGACCACGCGAGAGGAAAGAGAGCAGGCTATCCGGGAAGCCGGCTACAACACATTCCTGACGCGGAGCAAGGATGTCTACATTGATCTATTGACGGATTCCGGCACCGCCGCAATGAGCGACCGACAATGGGCTGGCATGATGCTCGGCGACGAAGCGTACGCCGGAAGCGAGAACTTCTACCATCTCGAAGCCGTGGTCAGAGAATACTACGGTTACGAGTATCTCGTACCAACGCACCAGGGGCGTGGCGCCGAAAATCTGATGTCCCGGATTCTCATTAAGTCGGGTGACCACATTCCGGGAAACATGTATTTCACCACGACGCGACTGCATCAGGAATTGGCGGGCGGCACCTTTGTGGACGTCATCGTTGACGAAGCACACGATCCCGAAAACACCTTTCCGTTCAAGGGCAATGTCGACATCGGCAAACTGGATAAACTGGTACAACGGGTGGGTGCGGACAAAGTACCGTACATAAGTCTCGAAGGTAACGTGAACATGGCCGGCGGCCAGCCGTTCTCCATGGAAAATCTCAAGGCGCTGCATGTTTATTGCCGCGAACACGACATTCCGATCATGCTCGATGCAACGCGGACCATCGAGAACGCCTGGTTTATACATGAACGCGAAGACGGTTATGCAGAAAAATCGGTCCGCCAGATCTTGCGAGAGATCTGTGACCTGACGGATGGTTGCACCATGTCCGCCAAGAAAGACGCCCTCGTCAATATTGGTGGCTTTTTTGCCTGTAACGACGAGGCGGTGTACCGCCAGGCGCAAAACCTGGTGGTCGTCTACGAGGGGCTGCATACCTACGGCGGGCTTGCCGGACGGGACATGGAGGCCATGGCCCAGGGCATTCGGGAAGCGGTGATGGAAGAACACCAGGCCGCCCGTATCGGCCAGGTACAATACCTCGGCGAAAAACTCATTGCCGCTGGCATTCCCATCGTCATGCCGATTGGATCACATGCGATCTTCATCGACGCCAAACGGTTCCTGCCGCACGTCGATCAGGATGACTACCCCGCACAGGCATTGGCTGCGGAGCTTTACGTCGAGTCCGGAATTCGGACCATGGAACGCGGCAACGTTTCCGCCGGACGCGACCCCGTGACGGGGAATAATCGCCGCCCACCGCTGGAACTTGTGCGACTGACCATCCCACGCCGCGTCTACACACAGGCCCATATGGACGTGGTGGTGGATTCCGTCTGCGATGTCCATCAACGGCGCGATTCGATTGGCGGCCTGAAAATGGTGTACGAACCCGACTATCTGCGTTTCTTCCAGGCCCGTTTCGAGCCGATCGCCTGACGACCTGCTGTGGTATCTGCCTATTGCAAATCGCGATGAGAAAGCAGAACGTCCAGCGCTTACGTTGAAACGAATCGGCGACAGCATCACTACAGGGGAACTTCGGATGGACTACGACATAGTCATTGTGGGTGCAGGCCCGGCAGGCTTGAGCTTCGCACGGTCTCTCGCCGACAGTGGCTTGAATATCGCGTTGATCGAGAAACAACCGGAGGCGCAACTCGCGGCACCCGAGTTCGACGGACGGGATATAGCGTTAACGCACCTTTCGGTGCGTATTTTGAAAGAGCTTGGTATCTGGGCACGCTTCAAGGCCTCGGATCGACCGGCCATCAAGGAAGCGAGGGTTCTGGACGGTAAGTCACCGTATTCCCTGAACTTCGATGTCAAAAAAGAGCCGCTTGAAGAACTCGGCTACCTTGTCTCGAATCATGTAATTCGCAAGGCACTGTTTGACGAGATTCGGACCATTGACAATATTTCGATGCTGTTTGACCTGGCGGTAACAGCGCTGGCGACGGACAACCGCATGGCCTCCACCACTTTGTCCGATGGCAGGGTGTTGAAATCACGCCTTGTCATCGCCGCCGACAGTCGATTCTCGGCCTTGCGCCGCATGGCGGGAATATCCGCTTCGATGCACGATTTCGGGCGTGTTTGTATCGTTTGCCGCATGGAACACCAAAGGCGTCACAACAGCGTCGCGTTCGAGTGTTTTGACTACGGCAGAACGCTGGCGGTATTGCCGCTTTCCGGCCATCAATCTTCCATCGTATTAACAGCTCCAATGGATCAACGCGATGCGTTCATGAATATGGATAGCGACGAATTCGGTCGTGATATTCGACAACGCTTCAACAGCCGCTACGGCGAAATGACGCTCACGACCAGGCGGTTCGCTTATCCACTCGTCGGCGTTCACGCAACGACCTTCTATGCACGGCGATTTGCGCTAGTCGGCGATGCCGCCGTTGGAATGCACCCGGTCACTGCGCATGGTTACAATCTTGGGCTCAGTGGCGCTAATATTCTTGCGACGGAAATCACCAAAGCGGTGGCCGAAGAGCGCGATATCGGTGCATCGGCGCTGCTCGAAAGGTATTCCCGCAAACACATGCGGACAACCAAACCGATGTATCACGGCACCAATGAGATTGTTAAGTTTTTCACGGACGATCGATTGCCGGCGAGACTGGCGCGAAAAGTGGCGTTGCGTCTGGCGAACAATGTGCCGCCGTTGAAGAATGCGATACGGAGAAAGCTCACGCAAACTGCGGAAGTCGGTGGTTTGGTACCGTCCTTTTCCGGATCGAAGTAGTTCCGGGGATAACGTTTATGCGGGCTTGAGGTCACGACTTTATGCCTGGAATTTCGACGGGCCCTGACTCTGCATATGTTCGTACGTTTGCCACCGCCGTTCGACCAGTTCCTGGGCACTTTGCATTAGCGTATCGGCCTCCTCGGGATTCGTACGCTGCAAAATCTTGTAACGCATCTCGTTGTACGCATAGTCCTTCAGCGGAATGCTGGGACGCGGGGAATCGAGGACAAATGGCTTCTTGCCGGCCGCACGCAAGCTCGGATTGTAACGGATGAGTGGCCAGTAGCCGCTTGCCGTTGCCAGTTTCTGCTGCTTCATGCCGTCCGCCATATCGTAGCCGTGAGCGATGCAATGGCTGTAGGCGAGAATCAGCGACGGTCCCTGGTATTCCTCCGCCTCGCGCATTGCCAGTAAAGTCTGCTGCGGGTTGGCGCCCATGGCAACCTGGGCGACGTAAACGCTGCCGTACGATACAGCCTGCAAAACCAGATCCTTTTTACCGATACGCTTGCCGGCGGTGGCGAATCGGGCGGATGCGCCCAGCGGTGTCGCCTTGGACATCTGCCCGCCTGTATTCGAATACACCTCGGTATCGAGCACCAGAACATTCACATTACGACCACTGGCCAGTACGTGATCGAGGCCGCCGGAGCCAATATCGTAAGCCCAGCCATCGCCACCAATAAGCCAGACGCTGCGACGAACCAGGTGGTCGACGATGGACAGCAGCGCAGCGGCTTTTTCGTTGTTGCCATTGTGCAGCATCGCAGTCAACGTCTGCTTCAGACCCGCGACCCTGTGTCGCTGCGCCCGGACCTCGCTGCCCACTCTTTGACGCGCGTTGATCAGCTCATCGGCGAGTTCCTCACCGATTTGCGGTGCAAGTTTCGTGACAAGCTCTTGCGCAATCGCCATGTGGTGATCGGCCGCAATTCGCATGCCCAGACCGAACTCCGCGTTATCTTCGAACAATGAATTGGACCACGCCGGTCCACTTCCTTCCGCATTCTTGCTCCACGGCGTAGTTGGCAAGTTGCCTCCGTAGATCGACGAACACCCCGTGGCATTCGCCACTAACAGACGTGGACCGAACAATTGCGACAGCAGGCGGATATAGGGTGTCTCGCCACAACCGGAACAAGCACCGGAAAACTCGAACAACGGTTCCAGGAATTGAGTGCCTCGAACCGAAGAAAAATCGACTTTCGCTCGATCATTGAACGGCAGGCTGGCGAAAAACTCGATGTTCTTTCGCTCCTGCTCGAGCAACGGCGCTTTGTCGGTCATGTTGATAGCACGGAATTCCGGGTCGTCCGGACTCTTGACCGGGCAGGCATCGACGCACAAGTTGCAACCCGTGCAATCCTCAACGTATATCTGCAACGTATAACGAGTCTCGGGAAACCCCCGTGCACTGACCGGCGTTGACGGAAAACCCTCCGGCGAGCCCGCGATGGCACTGTCGTGGTAGAACTTCGCGCGGATAACGCTGTGCGGACACACAAAACTGCAATTCCCACACTGGATGCACAAGTCCGGCTCCCAGGCCGGGACTCGATCCGACACGTTGCTTTTCTCCCAGCGGGTTGTACCGCTGGGATAGGTGCCATCGACCGGCAGCATACTGACCGGCAGATCGTCACCATGGCCGCGCATCATCTGTGCAGTAACCTCGCGGACGAATCGGGGGGCTTCGTCGGGCACCAATTCATCCAGCGAGCGGTCACTGTTGGCGACCGCGGGAATCTCAACTTCGCACAAATGATCCAGCGCCGAGTCCACCGCCGCGAAATTCTGCTCAACGACCGCCTGCCCTTTTACACGGTAGGTTTTTTCGATGGCCTGCTTGATTTGCCGGATTGCAGCGTCCCGCGGCAAGACGCCCGATAATGCGAAGAAACAGACTTGCATAACGGTGTTGATGCGCTTGCCCATACCCGCATCGCGCGCAACCCGGGTTGCATCTATGACATACAAGCGTATCTGTGAATCCAGAATCGACTGCTGCACCGGTTGCGGCAATCTGTCCCAGACCTCATCCGCGGGATACGGACTGTTCAGCAGGAACACAGCGCCCTGGGCCGCGTGTTGCAACACCTCAATTTTCTCAATCAGATCAAATTTGTGGCAGGCAATGAAGTTCGCCGACTGGATCAGGTAAGGCGCCTGGATCGGTTGCGGTCCGAACCGCAGATGGGAGACGGTCCGCGAACCCGATTTCTTGGAGTCGTAGACGAAGTAACCCTGGCAATAGAGATCGGTATTTTCGCCAATAATTTTTATACTGTTCTTGTTCGCACCTACCGTGCCGTCGGAGCCCATACCGTAGAACAATGCGCGCGTAGTATCGTCGCGCTCTACGTTGAAGGCAGGGTCGAAGTCCAGGCTCGTAAAAGTCACATCATCGTTAATGCCGATCGTAAAATGATTCTTCGGTGTTGACCTGGCCGATTCTTCAAAAACCGCCTTCACCATGGCCGGCGTGAACTCTTTGGATGACAATCCGTAGCGACCGCCGATGACCTTCGGCATCGACGGTAATTTCCCGTCACTCACTGCTTCAGCCAATACAGTCACGATATCCTGATAGAGCGGTTCGCCGCTTGCACCAATTTCCTTGGTTCGATCAAGCACCGCAATCGAGCGGACCGAATCCGGAATGGCCTGAAGAAGATGCTCCGCGGAGAAAGGACGGTACAAACGAACATTGATCAGACCGAGCCCTTTTTTCGGCATGGCGTCAATCGTATGCGCGACCGTTTCAGCGCCCGACCCCATCATGATAATGATGCGCGTAGCATCTGCATCGCCGTGGTAATCAAACAGGCGGTACTGTCGACCGGTCATGGTCGCAAACCGGTCCATCGACTGCTGCACGATTTTCGGCGTTTCTGCATAGAACCGATTGACTGTTTCCCGACCCTGAAAGTAGACGTCCGGATTCTGCGCCGTGCCGCGGATAAACGGATTGTCCGGATTCAGTGCGCGTTCTCGATGTTCGTAAACGAGTTTCGCGTCGATCATCGCGTCAATCTGCTCGTCCGAGAGCATGTCGATCTTGTTCACTTCGTGCGAAGTACGAAAGCCGTCAAAGAAGTGAACAAACGGCACCCTGGCCTCGAGTGTCGCGGCGTGGATAACCAACGCGAGGTCCTGCGCTGCCTGAACGGAAGAAGCGGCCAGCAGACCGAAACCCGTCGTCCTGGCCGCCATGACATCCTGGTGGTCGCCGAAAATGGACAGGGCCTGTGCCGCGAGCGATCGGGAAGCAACGTGAAAAACGGCCGACGTCAGCTCCCCCGCAATCTTGTACATATTCGGCAACATCAACATCAGCCCCTGTGAGGCGGTAAACGTCGTCGTGAGCGCACCTGTCTGCAACGCACCGTGTGCGGTACCTGCAGCCCCACCCTCACTTTGCATCTCCATGATGTCGGGTACCTGGCCCCAGATGTTCTTACGGCCGCTTGCTGACCAGACGTCGACCCACTCTGCCATGGCGGACGACGGTGTAATCGGGTAGATCGAACAGACTTCGCTCACCAGGTACGCGACGCGCGCGACTGCTTCGTTGGCATCGACTGTCTGCTGCCGGGACATCAGTGCCGCGACTCCGGCGCGTTCGGCTCATCAATCATATCGATCGCATAGCAAGGGCACTGCTCATAACAAACAGCACAACCTGTACAAAGATCGAAATCGAACCGATAGCGGTTCCCCGGTCCCAGCTTGATGATTGCGCCTTCCGGACAGGCACCGTAGCAACCATCGCATTCAAAACAATTGCCGCAGGAAAGGCAGCGTCGCGCTTCAAACAGCGCATCTGCTTCTGACAGGTTTTTCATAATCTCGTCAAAGCCTCCCTCCCGATCCACGATCGGCAGCCGCTCCTGCTCAACCTGCGGTGCAGCGGTGCGATACCAGAGTTGTAACTTTTCGTGCCCGACCAGTGCATGCCGCGGGCGGCGCTCGTAGACGCCACCGTTCAGGTACGCGTGTATGTGACGTGCAGCCTGTTTGCCATGCCCGACTGCAATCGTCACCGAGCGTTCGCTCGGCACCATGTCACCACCGGCGAATATACCTTCGTAGCCGGTCATCATGTTCTCACCGACCACCACCGTGTGATCGAGTTTGAATTCAATGCCGGGTACGTTCTCAAGGAAGGCCGTATCGGTGTCCTGACCAACGGCCAGTATTAATGAGTCTACCTCCAGGGATTCGAATTTCCCGGTAGGCTGCGGACGGCCATTGTTGTCGAGTTCCATTATTTCGACTTTGAAAGTCGACCGGTCGATTTCCTTGATGGTCCGCAACCAGTTGATCTTCACGCCTTCCTCCAGCGCTTCGTCGGCTTCGAAATCATGCGCTGGCATACTACTGCGGTCGCGGCGATAGATGATCATTGCCTCATCCGCACCCAGGCGTTTGGCCGTACGCGCTGCATCCATCGCCGTATTGCCACCCCCGTAAATTGCGACGCGCCGACCGATCTTCGGTGGATCGCCTTCATTGGCACTGCTCAGGAAACTGACCGCATCGAGAATTTTGGCGGCATCCCGGGTCGGAATATCGATTTTCTTGCTGATGTGCGCACCAACGGCGACAAACACGGCATCGAATCTGCCGGCCGTTTTTTCCGCAATAACGTCGTCGACGCGATGATTGAGAACAATCTTCACACCGAGGTCCTCGATCCGTTGAATTTCGGCCGCCAGCTCGTCACGCGGCATACGGTAGGCAGGAATACCAAACTGGATCATGCCGCCCGCCACCGGGCCGGCTTCATGAATTTCGACCGCATGCCCTTTGCGAGCGAGGTGGTATGCAGCAGACAGGCCACTGGGTCCTGCACCGACGATCAAGATCTTCTTACTGCTTTTCTCCGCCGGTCGCGCGAATTTCCAGCCTTTTTCCAAAGCCAGGTCACCCAGAAACCGTTCCACAGCGTGAATGCTGACAGCACTGTCAGTAAACGCGCGATTGCACACATCTTCGCAAGGGTGGTAACAGACGCGGCCATGAATCGATGGCATGGGGTTATTACTGACGAGTTCCTGCCAGGCGGCCTCATAGTCCCCCGCCTGGGCAAGCGCGAGCCAGGCCTGAATATTTTCGCCGGCAGGACACGCGTCGTTGCACGGCGGGAGAAAGTCGACATATTCGGGCCGCCGGGTGCGTAACGCTCCCGTACCTCGATCATGGCGCGTCAGATCGACGCGCTTTGTCAGGTCTTTGGCTGCCATGGTGATCTCTATAGTATGCAGCGTCGAATACGACGACATCAGGACAACTACTGATGTTTCAGAACGGGCAGCGTGGTTGTCAACTGAACGATCTGGCTCAACCGTGGCGGTGCCCGGGTTTCCACCCGCCTGCCATCATCGTTTCAATGACGTTTGCTGAATGACTTTTTCAATGCGGGAGAATGCATCTTCCAGCACTGACTCTTCCTGTCCAAAAGCGATCCGCAGATGATGATCCATGCCGAAGGAATCACCAGCGCCAAGGAACACACTCGCCTCACGGCACAGTGTTTCCATAAGTTCAGTTGAATTGACGTCAAGATGATAGCGAATGAACGAGACGGCGGATGCTTCGGGCGGCGTGTAGCTGAAAAGACCGTCCTGGCTGTCCAGCCACGATGCCAACACCTCGAACCCTTTGCGTACGTAGTTGCGTGATCGTTGCATGAGTCGTGGTCGGACGGCGGCCGAGAGTGCGAAGGTCGCCAAAAGATTGCTTAGCATACTGGCTGAAATCGTACTGTATTCGTGGCGCAACCAGATATCGTCCACCGTCTTTGCCGGGCCGACAATCCAGCCAACGCGCAAGCCCGGCAGTCCATAGGCCTTACTCATACTACCCACGGCCAGGACTTTTTCGTAGCGACCGAAAAAAGACGGCGTTTCGTCTTCACGCAATCGTTCCGCACCGCGATAAACTTCGTCAGCCAATATCCAGGCACCGACGCGTTGGGCGGCCGCCACCACCGCGTCCATTTCTGCCTCCGTCATGATATGACCGGTCGGATTGTTGGGGTTTACGATAGCAATGATGCGCGTTTTGTCCGTTACCTGACGATTGAGTTCGTCAATATCGAGCGCCCAGCCTTCTGCCGACAGCAGGCGAAACGGGCGCACCAAATTGCCATGGTTTTGTGCGATACCCCACACCTGCTTGTAGGTCGGAGACAAACTGGCCAGTTCGTCTCCGGGCTGCATTAACGTCTCCATGATGATGTTGTTCGCTTCTGCCGCCCCAACGGTCACAAGAACGTTTTCGATGTTTGCACCCTCATACAAAGCCGCAATATTTTCGCGCAACGCCGGATTGCCATTTACATGGGGGTAGTTGATTTCGCATGACATTAACCGCTTGCGCATATCCGCATCGCCGCCGAGAAGTTCATCAAGCCGAATGGGGTGTACACCGCTTTCGGTCAGGTTGATATCCACCTTTTGTTCCCAGACGGATTGGCTACGTTCAAGATCGAATGTTGTGAATGGCATATTTCAACTCTGCAATAATTACGGATTCAAGAGGGAAGCCCGGCCAGTGACAAGGGCAATGCGGTCGAATATTTGACCCGTCGCAGTGCAAATGTAGAACTTGCCGACCGTACCGCGGAATGATCGAGAATCTGTGTATTAATGAAATGGTTGTAGGCATCCATGTCGCTGACCATGACCTGAAGGATATAGTCTCGCTCGCCCGACACCGAGTAACATTCCGTCACTTCCGGCAATGATTGCACGTGTGCTTCGAAGCTTTTTCGATTCGCATCGGTGTGTTCGACCATCGCCACGGCCAGCAGGACGTGAATCTGAAAGCCCAGCTTTCGCGGGTTGAGGAGTGCTACTTGCTTCTCAAGTATGCCGTTCTTTTCAAATTCCCGAATACGGCGCCAGGCCGACGTGCGGGACATGCCCGCCGTGTCGGCCAGTTCATCCTGACTCGGTGTCACATCGCGCTGCAGGGCATCCAGCAGGCGTAAATCGGTTTTTGAAATTTCCATTGCGCATTTATCTCATATTTAATACTTTTTTGAAACGTTTTTTCCTTTTCTTAAATATTTTCCACTATATTCGCGCAATATATCCAATAGTTTCGCTCATAATGTAGAGATAATTTTGTGTATCGGAGGACGACATTGTGAGCGACTTATTTGAGAACCCGATGGGCCTGAACGGCTTTGAATTTGTTGAGTTCGCCTCACCGGAACCGGGCCTGCTGGAACCCGTATTCGCAGTCCTGGGATTTACGGCCGTTGCCAAACATCGCTCGAAGAACGTCACGCTGTTTCGCCAGGGTGATATTAATTTCATCCTGAACGAAGAGCCGCATAGCCACGCCTTCTACTTCGCACAGGAACACGGTCCGTCCGCCTGCGGCATGGCTTTCCGAGTGAAGGATTCTCACCACGCTTATTCCCGCGCACTCGAACTGGGCGCGCAGCCGCTGGAAATACCAACCGGGCCAATGGAGTTGCGTTTGCCCGCGATCAAGGGAATTGGTGGCGCGCCGCTTTACCTGATTGATCGTTATACCGATGACAACAATATCTACGACATCGACTTCGAATTTTTCGAAGGCGTTGACCGGCACCCGGAAGGCTGTGGTTTTCACGAGATCGATCATTTGACGCACAACGTCTATCGTGGCCGGATGGAACATTGGGGCGCGTTTTACGAGACTTTGTTCAACTTCCGGCAAATTCGCTATTTCGACATCAAGGGCGAATATACCGGTCTGGTTTCCAAAGCGATGACGGCACCCGACGGAAAAATTCGTATACCACTGAATGAAGATGCTTCGAAGGGCGCGGGACAAATTGAAGAATTTCTGATGGCCTACAATGGCGAAGGTATTCAGCATATTGCCCTGATATGCGATGACCTGTATGCCTGCTGGGACCGGCTGAAGACCGCCGGACTCGAATTCATGACGGCACCGGCGGATGCCTACTACGAGATGCTCGAAGATCGACTGCCCGGGCACGGCGAGCCCGTGGCTGAATTGCAGTCCAGGGGCATTCTGCTCGACGGCTCTACCGAGGACGACGATCCGCGACTGTTATTGCAGATTTTCTCTGCTAATCTTGTCGGCCCCGTCTTCTTCGAGTTCATTCAACGTAAGAGGGATGAAGGTTTTGGCGAAGGCAATTTCGCTGCATTATTCGAATCCATCGAGCGGGATCAAATATCCCGGGGCGTAGTCGGCGAAGATGAGGCGGCGTAAAACCTGCACACAGTAGTTTTGGACCGGAGAGAAACGAATGAACCTCAAGCGTATTCATCACGTCGCTTATCGTTGCAATGATGCCAAAGAGACCGTGGAGTTTTATGAGCGCGTTCTGAACATGGAATTTCAGATCGCTTTTGCCGAAAACCGTGTTCCCTCTACCAAGGAACCGGATCCCTATATGCACGTATTCCTTGACGCGGGCATGGGCAACGTATTGGCCTTCTTCGAACTACCGACACAACCACCGATGGATCGAGATCAGAACACGCCCGAGTGGGTGCAACACCTCGCGTTTGAGGTCGAAAATTACGACGCGCTGCTCGCCGCCAAGAAACATATTGAAGGCGAAGGTGTCGACGTCCTCGGACCGACCAATCACGGTATATTCCAGTCGATCTATTTCTTCGACCCGAACGGGCATCGCCTGGAACTGGTAGCAAATACTCGCACCGAAGAGCAAGTTGCGGAACTACGGCGTGTGGCACCGGAGATGCTGGAAGAGTGGAGTCAGACCAAGAAAGCGCCGCGACATGCCGCGTGGCTGCATGAACTGGAATTTCGTGGCAGCGCAACCTGACAGGATTTTCGCTTCGAGAGAAGCCGCATCCGGAGCGTTGGCCGACCACATCGCCAATACCCTGAAATCCGCGATCACAGAAACCGGGCACGCGTCACTCGTCGTCAGCGGCGGTACGTCACCGCTGGAAACATTCCATGCGTTGCGACGAAAGTCGCTCCCGTGGACAAACGTAACGATTGTGCCGAGCGACGAACGCCTCGTTGCCGTTGATCATGAGGACAGCAACGAGGGCATGATTCGCCGGGAGTTGCTGCAAGAGGAAGCGGCAACCGCGTCGCTAATGTCACTCGCAGGCGATGACGTTGCTGATAACGAACGATTCGAAAACCTGAATACTCAACTATCCATGCTGCACAAACCGTTGGACATGGTTATGCTGGGCATTGGGGATGATGGGCACACCGCATCATTGTTTCCGAATTCGCCGGATGTTCGCGAGGCGCTCAACTGCGATGACTATTGCGTTGTACAAAACCCGCCGCACCTTGATGTCGCGCGAATGAGCCTCACGCCTGCCTGTTTGCTGGATGCCAGCGAAATAGTTCTGCTGTTTTTTGGATACCACAAACGCTCTGTCTACGAGCGCGCATGCCGCGGCGGTGCTGTCGAAGAGTTCCCGATACGCTTCGTACTAAACCAAAAACGTGTGCCTGTAACGGTATATTGGGCGGCGTAAGCGCTCGCTGGCGCGGAACTACGAGCGTGGACTGGTAGACGTAAGCAGAGAGTGGCAACGAGCAGACAAAATCGTCGTACGCCTGTCGCGCGTTAGTGGAATCGCGCCCGAACACCTGTGCCTGTAGAATGATTGCACAAGCGTCTCCTGAGGCGCGACCGTCATCTGCTAGTGCACGTTTTTCCTGATCAAATAACCGGCCAAGGATGATGAACGCTCATACCCGTTCGACTGACAATGGAGCTGGCTGATTCGCGAGCCTGAGCACGCAATACGTCTTCATCGATTTTTGTCGAACGGTAGTCTTCGATCACGCGCTCCCCATCGACCCACACGCTATGCACGCCTGCGCCGTTTGCCGTTTCCAACAGTTGTTCAACGACATCGAATTCAGGGAACCACTGCAGCCGGTCGGTATCGTGGCAAACGATATCTGCTTTTCGTCCCACTTCAATTGCACCGATACGCTGCGGTAGCCCCATACCTTTCGCGCCATTAAGCGTAATCATTTCCAGCACTTCCGTTGCCGGGAACAACGTTTCGTCGTTGCGAGCATCCTTGAAAAACCCCGACATCAATCGGGCCGAATTCATGATATCGATGGCAACCCCGTCGCTACCCAGCATGATATTGATTCCTGCCCGCGCCATCTCCGGAAACAAACCATGAGACGCAGCACCGAAGCCACCGACCAGCGCGGCGTAGGGACAAAAGATAACGTTCGTTCCCGTCTCGGCAAGAATGTCGACCTCACTTTGACTGACGTAAACCACATGGGTCAGCGATACGTTCTCTCCCAACACGCCCAGATCGGCCAGGTGTTCGATCGGACGTTTGCCGGTATTGCCGAGAAACCACGCTGGATCGGACGCGTACGGGCTCATGTGAGCGGATATACCAACGTCGTTGTCGTCGGCCAGACGTTTCGCTGCCAGCCAAACCTCATCCGGATTCACGGCGTGGCCGATCAACAGAGGCCAGGCGACGATACGCGCGTCCGGTGATTTGCCAAAACGATTAACTTCCTTCTCGAGCGTCTCGATCGCACTGTCGATTGCGGCCGTTTCCGACACCGAGGAATCGAACGACCGGCCTTCAACCCACGCACCGACTCGACTTCGAATGCCGGTCTTTTGCAGACCTTCCACGACATCGTCAAGGTGCTGGACAGTACCCGCCTCAATGAATGAGGTTACACCCCCGTGCAACATGCGCAACGCGGCCACTTGTGCTGACACTTGTTCATCGTGCGGCTCATGTGCATGGAAAAGAGGAATCACCCATTCCATGAGCGTTTTCGAAAAATCCATTCCCGGTTCGCCGCGGCGAACGCCGCGAGTCAGAGGATCACCCGTAATATGAACATGTGCGTCGGTAAAGCCGGGCGTTACAACAAAGTGCCGGCCGTCGACGATCGTTTTCGCCTCATAAACAGCATCGAGATCCGCTCGTTTTCCCACCGCGACGATGCTATCGCCGAGCATCGCGATGGAGCCGTCTCGAATAACGTGACGATCGCTGTTCATTGTAACGATCGTCGCACCGACGATCATCGTATCGACCGAATCGATGCCCGGTTTCGAAGCAGTCATGACCACCCGCCCCTTTCCGTCCGACGCTTCAAACTGCGAGTCCTATTTGCCCCACATTTCTCTCGCCTTCTCGTAGACGCCCTGGTCAAAAGAGAACTCAACCGTGTTGCCATCCGGGTCTTTCAAGAAACAGATGTAACCGATTTGTTTCGGCATTTGCGTCGGTCCGAAGGCGAGACACCCGGCCTCTTTCCCTTTCGCGGCCAGTTCGTCGACCATTTCTTTTGTGGGTACCTCGATACCGATGTGCGCGAACGGTCCCAACTCGGCATGTTTGGTCGGCGCAAAGGGATCTTTGCCTTCAAAAAACTGTGCCAGGACGAGCAAGAATGGCGCTTCGGCCTGAGAATCGTCACCGACCCAGGCGTTGTAACCGTTCTCATCCTCGCCACGCACCAGAAGTTTCAGGTGGGTGAATTCTTCGTACCAGGCGATCGTCTTGCTAATGTCCTTGACGCATAGTGCCAGGTGGGTCCAGGTCGGCTTGCGGGGTCGAAGATCGTGTTGTGCTGTTTCTTCCTGCATTCGATTGTCTCCTGTATCGAATTCAACTTACGCCAATCCACATCGAGCGTCTAGCCGAGTCAATTGATGGCTGTACCGCTTCTATTTTGCATCACACATACGCTCAAAACTTGATCGAGCCCGCACGTTCATATGCATGAAATGTCATTCCCGGAGCGTTAGTCGAGTCCTGCCACCCCATACGAAAACGGCCGATGCAGGTTTCTCACCTGCATCAGCCGCTCCTCGATTACTTCTTTTACCTAAAAGCTGATCGTAGCTTTGATACGGAATATGCGACCGGTGCCCGGCAGAACCGAGACTTCCTGATAGACGCCCTGCAGCGGCTGGAAATAGCGCTTGTCAAACACGTTATCGATCGTGGCCGTAACCTGGTAGCGCTCCATATTTGCAAACAAAGCCGCACGGTAGACGCTGTATGACGGCAGGATCACGGCCCCGGCGGTCACACCGCTGGTCTTGGAAACGCGAGTACCACCGAACGTCGCACCGAAAACACCGTAGCGGGTTTCGTCAGACGTGTAGGTCAGGAATGCCGTAGCCACAGTGTCAGGAATCGTCTTGCGCTGATAGCCACCCTGCAGCTCCGGCAGGCAACTGGCGTTCAGTGCCGCGAAAATACCGCCGTAACCCTGTACGCCTGTCACTTGTGTACCGAACAAATTGACCACCGAATGCGTCGGAGGAATCACGAGGAATTCGCCCTGACCGGAGAAACAGGCGCCTGGCGGCGGAATGTTGAACTCCTGTTTGGTGAACGCACCGGTCATTGACCAGTTGTCGCTAATGAGATAGTTCATCTCAAATTCGAAGCCTTCCGATGTCTCGTCGTTGACGTTACCGAACGGATCTGCAATCTGGCGTTCCTGATCGTAGAACGTCGCAGCGCCGAACAACGTGCCATCCATTACATTGAATTTGACGCCGTACTCCATCAATTGGGAACCGAACAGGAATCCATCCCGGACAGGGCCCGGTGAAACGCCACCATTGGAGTTGTCGTTTAACTCGGATCCTTCGGCATAGGTGAAATACGGTACCAGGCCGATCGGTGTCACATAATTCACGCTGGCGGACCAGGAGAAATCGTTGTCGTCACCTTTCAGACGCACGTTCGCCAGACCAGGATCGAAGATTGTTGTGCCGGTATCCATAGAATCGACATCGTAGCTGTCGTAGCGTCCGGCCAGAATGATACCGAGATCACCGATTTTGATATCACTGACCAACGCGATACCGGTATCCGACCAGCTCGAGTCGTAATTGGAGTCCCAGCCGATCCCGCCGGTTTCCTGGGTAAACGGACTATCAAATATGTCGTTACCCTGTGCGCCAACCGACAGATCACGACGATCGAGGACGAGATAACCCGAAAGGAAATTCTCCCGCAGCTCCGAATCGTAAGTCTTGTGTGATGCGGTAAGGAAAAAATCGGCGCTGGTTCGATCATTAAATTCGAAACCGAATTCGTACGACGCCCGCGCCTCGAATACGTCCATTTTATGCTGTGCCGCGAACCCGGTCGATACGTAAATATCGCCATCCATACTGTCGACGAACAACTGCAAGGAAAGTTTCGAGTTATCGAATTCCTTGTTTAGGTCGAGATAACCTGTCAGCGAATCCGATTTGGCGATGGCCTGATCGGACAAGAATACCGTACGGGTATCCAGTTGCGTCGTTCCCACACCGGTATCGAGACCGTAGGCCGGCGGAACAGCAAAAATACCGAAGTCAATCAGCGTGCGAATATTTGAGGTACCGAAGAACGTGCCAACCACCGGATCGATTTCGCTCGGCGTCAACCGTCCGTTGCCGTCGAGGTCCTGCAGGTCCGTGTCACGGCCCGTGATGTAGGTTCCATTGTCGATCAGATCCTGGGTGAGCCGATTCCAGCCCGCGGTTTGGAAATACCCGTCCGAGTTGTAATACATGCCGCCCGCTTCGATGCTGAACCCATTACCCAGATCGTGCGTAAATGCCAATTGCAGCAACTGGTGTTCCGGTTTGCGTCCCCGGTAAAAACTCTCGGAGTCTTCGACCTCACCGTAAACAGACAACCCGGTCTCGCGCCCTGCCATCAGGAACGGCAGGTTAAGCTCGCCCGTGAAATTGTTCTTGTTGTAACTGCCAGCCGTGTAACTCAGGCTACCCGTCGCACCATCCGATGCCTTCATGCCTGCCGCCGAAACCGTTTTCGGGTAGAAATTCAATAATCCGCCGACGCGACCGGCACCGTAGATCACGGGTACGGGACCGCGAACGATTTCCACCCGTTCACTGGCGCCCAGCGGCGTCGGGAAAAGCCCCTGGTTCAAGGCACGCTTGAAACCGCGGAAATAGGTTTCGGAAACCGATCCGCGAATGGTGATAGCTCCCGGTACACCGAAGAAGCTGCCGCCGAACGTACCGGGCGTGGTGGTAATGAAATCATCAATGTCCTCAATGCCGTAACGCTCCATCGTCGTAGCACTAATGATGCTGATCGAACGTGGCGTTTCCGTAAGCGATCGATTTGTGCCGAACACAGAGTTGGTTGAATTGTCCTCGGTCAGTCCGATTGGGTCGGCCGTGACGATAATTTCCTCGAGCTCCTCCTCTTCCTGAGCGAATGCGCTCAATGGAATTAGGGCGACCGCGACAAGACCGCACAGGAACATGTGGCCAAGCTTCCTCAAGTCGAAAACTTCCGAAACACACTGAATTTTTTGATTGACGGTTTTAGTTGCAATTAACGACATGCTGTCCTCCGCTGCAGGCACCTGATGCTTTGCTGTATGTGAAAAAACTATTCTTCTCGTTATCGTTGGCCAGTTCCGCGAATGCTGCATCATCGATGAAACTATCGATGCAATGAATATTTCACTTGAAACTGACTGTATGGCACGAACGGAGCCCCCCGGGGTGCCGAATATCAGCTTCGAAAAGAACGTGGCAAAAGTCAAGCGAAAGGCCGTTGGCCCGCGGCGCGTTTGACGCCTGCCATCTTTTGTTTAAATCGCCGGAATTCGCTCGAGCCGTTTTCCGAAAGGGTTTTCCTCAACGATTACGCGCTATAACGGAACGCCGTTTTGTGTAGCGAAACGACAAAGATCGACGGAAACTGTACCGGGTGGTCCATACGCAAGCGCAAGATAGTTTCTTATGGCGGTAAGATTCGTTCGACTTTGAACCGAAAATGCGCAAGCAAATGTTTCAGCGCTGCCGGGTCTGTTCGAGAAACATCACACCGTCCCAATAGTCTTCACGCGATTCGACCAGGCCATCGCGAACGGTCATGACCATGACGCCGGGAATATCAATCGAGTGGCCGTCGCTGATCGCCCGCATCCTGTATGTAATAGCGACCCGCTCGTTTTGCTCGATGACGTGGATCGGTTCATAGTGCAAATTCTCGAACTCAGCGAGAAAGCCAAGCAGGCGTTCACGATAAACTTTTCGGGTTTTGCAACCCTTCCCTAGCGCACCGGTCTGCGTATTGACAAAGTCATCGCTCACATTCGCGGCGACCACATCAGCCTCGCCTGTTGCAAATGAGGCCATATACCGCAGCGCGGTGTCAGCGCAGGAATTCTTGTCTATTGCCATCGCACTCGTCCTCCTTCAGCGCTTGATGCTCATGGTCAGTGACATCCAGTCCGCCATACTCGCGAGGAAGCCCGCGACCTGATTGCCGGCGTAGTGGACAGCGTCTTCGCCCAGCATCAACTGAACCGGCGGGTTCTCCGCTTCAACAATCGCAATAATCGCCTGCGCCGCTTTGTTTGCATCGCCCGCCGCGGTTTGCTTCGCCGCGAAAATCTGCCGGGGAAGGTGTGCCGCAGTGCCCTGGTAGGCCGAGACTTCCTGCTTCGCAGTCAACACTGAGCGGCTGGCGAAATCCGTATCCAGTCCACCGGGTTCGATGTTGGTTACTTTCACGCCGAACGCCTGCATTTCCTGGGCCAGCGTCTGACCAAAACCTTCCAACGCGTATTTGCTTGAACCGTAGGCGGCCGTCCCGGCCCAGGGAGCCAGGCCGCTAACAGAAGTGATATTAATGATGTGTCCAGAACGCCGACGACGAAAGCCTGGCACCACTGCCTTGATACAGGCAACAGCACCGAAAAAATTTACTTCGAACAGTGCGCGCAATTCATCGACCGTGAGCTCCTCAACGGCACCGATGAGACAATAGCCTGCATTGTTGACCAAAACGTCCAGACCACCAGTGCGCATTTCCGCGGCGTCGACCACTTCGGAAATTTTCGCCGAATCAGTAACATCCAGCAGATAACCCAGCGCACGCTCGGGATGCAGTCGCTCGAACGCGAGCAGGTCTTTTTCCGTGCGGACTGTGCCGACAACCGTATCGCCCGCTGTGAGTACTTCCTGCGCCAACGCTTTTCCCAGGCCACTGCTCACGCCCGTCACCAACCAGTTTTTCATACGACCTCCCGGATTCGATGGCTCGATACTAGTGCCATTGATATCCGCTTGCACCAAATTTCAGGACTGCAAGGCGATGTGGAGCGACACGGATACGAGGGAGGACACTCTATGCGGCGCGAGATTTAACATCCCACTTGTTAAGAAAGGACAGCCGCCCTGCTTTGCCGAGATAGCGGTTCAGGTATTTGTCCGGCGCGTCTCTCAGGTCAACCAGAATCAGCCCGTCCAGGGAATCGTTGAAGCCTTTGTTGACCGTGAACGACGCGAAACGACCATTCAATGCCAAATAATGGCGCAGTAAGATCGGCATGCGTTTTCCCTGATCCAGATTGCCCAGTAGCTTGTTGATCACCGCAATATTGCCCAGCGATGCGAGAATTTCCGGTGTCCACAACTTGCCCTTAACGTGCAAGGGCGATTGTGGGCGGACGTTTTGCTGCCATTCCGGCCGCACGGAAAAATTGCTCATCATTGCATCGGCAAGAAACGCACGTGCCAGTGCGGAATATTGCCGCGAAATGCTAACCGGCCCGAACAACGTGTGGTAGTCGGGATTTTCAACCATGAAGGCGCCAATACCTCGCCACAGCAAATCGAGTGCTTTGGGTTGTCGTTGGTACCGTAGCGTGACAAACGAGCGTCCGACCTCGATGGCGTTGCCGATCTGTCCGATGAACGACTCGTCAAATTCGTACAGTGAACGACTGTACAGGTGATCGATGCCATGGTCTCGAAGGATTTCATCGGTCTTGCCGACTCGATAGGCACCGACGATTTCGCGATTCTGTTTGTGCCAGGCCCACAGATGCCAATAACAGGGATCGAAATGATCGCTGTCCAGTTCACGCCCCGTGCCCTCATCGACGGCACGAAACGTTGTCTCCCGGTCAATAGCGATCTGCCCCATGAGACAGCCAAGCGCATCGTACGGTGCACAATAGACCGCGTAGACGCCGGAATCGACGAGTCGGTATGGTTCGAGTTTCTCAATCTGGTGTTGCAGTTTTGCCGCGGCGACATTGAGCGCAATCGCGGCCTCGGGACGGGTTCGCCCGTCTCCCGGTTGCTGCCTTGTCTTCGCGGTCAGCATATCGGTACTCAGGCGCAGGAAGTCGGTAATCGAAGCGGCATTGCCGAGCGCCGCAATGTCCCGCGCGGTCAGTAACTCACCCGCCGTCGCACGTACAACACAGTTTTTCTTGTTGGCCAACTCTCGCGGCAGCAGCAGCGTACGCAAACGTTTGTGCACCAGTCCGGCGAGATAAAATGCGCGACTGTTACGGGCATCGAGGTGTACCGGCATACAGTCCGCAGCGTAACGCCGGGCCAGCCAACCCACCAGTTTGTTCCAGCGACCTTCTTCAATGCGCAGGTTGCCGAGCCGTATGCTGGCCACGGTGCCCGCAGGAAAAACCAGCAATGCCCCTCCCGCCGCCAGGTGTTTGCAGGCTTCCCTGATCCCGCTGGCATTCCTGCTCGACGCATCGTCGTTCAAGACATCGAGCCCAATGAACAAATCGTCGAATTCCGGGAACCGCGACAACAGCTGATTCGTCAGGACTTTCGTATCGCGGCGTTGGCGCAGCAATTCCCGCGTCATTAACATCCCTTCCAGGCCGCCCAGCGGATGGTTTGCAACGACGATCAACGGTCCGTTCCCAGGGATCTGCTGCCACGCGCTCTGACTCTGCCAGGCCAGGTCTGCTCCCAGCAAAGTGAGTGCATGGTCAAGCAATTGCCCGCCGACAGGCAGCGCACTGCTGTGCTGCGATTCTGTCCACGAGTCGTAGATACGGATAAGCGGCGGCAGCCCCATCATCCTGGAAACGAGCCGATTCAACAGTGCGCTTCTAAAGGGTAGCTGGAGCGGGTGCATTGTCGACTCAGTCACGATGAATCAATCCGTCAACGGGTAGCATGCCGAGGCGCGTTTTTCTTCGCGCCAGCGATTCCGAACTTCGGACAACGATGGCGGTACGAAGCCGCGTTTGCGATTGATTTGACCGAATCTGAACAAGGTTCTGTATTGCCAGAGCAATGTTTTCAGCGCCGTTCCCAAACGGGTATTTCGATCCCAGATATGCAGGGACTCCGCACTGGCTGTGTTGATCTCCACAATCTCGATATCTTTACCTTGCTGCAAACGCTGAATATTTGAGAATTTGATGTCCAGCCTCCCATAGTGAAACTCCGGAATATCGGACATCAATCGATCGATGCAATCGGTGAGCTCCGGCGTAATCAGGTCATTGCCATCGCGAAAAATCCCCCCGCGCGAATGCGTAATCGAGAAAACCAGCCGAAACGATTGACCGCGCTCAATCACCTCATCGAGATGTGCCCGGTGCCGCTCCCGATAAAGATGCTGCAGGTTACCGGCCCGGCGATCCCGCGCGATCAGTTGTGCCAGCGTACTCACGCCGTCGCCCGTCACATAAGGGCTGTATTTCAGCGCCAGTGACACAATCCGACCGGTTCGTTCGTCCGGACTACGCACATAAAATATGCCGGCTTCCGGTTCCCAGCTCGCGAGCTTCTGAACGATCACGCCAACACCCTGCGGATAAGCCGCGAGACAACACTCAAGCTGGCCGATATCGTGAATGAGTTTGACGCCGGAACCACGGCAGCCGATATCCGGCTTGCACACAAACGGGTATTCGATACCACGCACCCCGGCTTGCGCGACAACACTGGCTGCCTGCAGCTCGGGTGATTCCTGGTCGGTACGATGGTGAATCCAGGGCAGTATCGACTCGGCACAGCGACCGGCTGCCTGCTTCATGACCTGACTCTTGCCCACGCCGACCATCCCGGAAACGGGTAGTCTGGGATTGGCAATCAGCGGCAGCGTCAAAGACCGATACCGACAGGCCAGCAACAGCCATTGCAGGCCAACCGGAATGTACATCAGCCACAGGGGCCAGAACTCAAAGAATGACACCGTCTTGCCATCGTGGTGCAGCGGTGGCATGCCCGGTGTTACGTGGGCTTGATCAGGTTGCAAGCTGGTTTTCTCCGCTAAGAAGCCAAAAGACAAGCATGTGCCCTGATATAGTTGCCGCTGAAGCTCAAAAGGTTACAGATTTTCGATCGACTATCGCCCCATCCTTTGAGATCGCGCTTTCCAATCGCCGGACAGGCCGTATTTCGCTTAATCGCCGCCCAGGTTTTGTTGCCGATAAGCCAAAGCAGCGTTGACCAGTTCCTCCGGGACCGCCTCTGGAATCGAGTCAGCCGAAGGTAGCAAAGCATCTTTTTCGAGCAAGACGACGCGCCGGTACTGGTCGACGAATTTTGCACATTTTCTGCACATTCTCAGGTGCAACCCACAGGACACTTTTTGCCAGAACGGCAAATTTCCCTCCAGGTAGTCCATCATGAATTCATCAAATTGTTTACAGGTCAACATGGCAATCTGCTTGCTCCAGAACAGGTTCCAACAAAAATTTCAGGGCCGATCTGGCCCGATGCAGCCGAGTCTTCACGGCATTGGTCCTGATACCGAGTATCGATGCCGCCTCGCCCGTGGAATAACCGTCAATATCGCGCAGCAATACGATCACACGATAGTCTTCCGGTAATTTGTCGATACTGTCGCGAACACTTTTTCGCAACTGTTCGGCGTCCAGTCGTTCGCCGGCCGCTGCTACTTGACGGGGACTTGCCACTTCAATGCGATCGCCGCGCTCATCGAACATCGGCAGCATATGCTCGATCGATTCCTCGCGACGACGTTGCCGGTGACGCAGTTTCATCAGGCATTGATTGATCGTTACGCCGTAAATCCACTGTCGAATGGACGACCGCTGCTGAAAGCCGTCGATACTTCTGAACACGGCGATAAAAGTGTCCTGAAAACAATCCGCGGCGTCTTCGCTGGATCGCAGATAACGAACCGCAATGGCCATCACCTGAGGGCCGAAACGACGAATGAGCGTTTCGTAGCCGAGTTCCTCATTGTTCCTGAGGCTTTGTAACAGAGTATCTTCCGCATCCAGTGAAAATAAATCACGCTCGCGACCCGGCCGCTCGTTCGATGCTGAAAAATCGATGCTTTTTTGTACAAGGACCAAGAAAATACCTCCGATACCGCTCAGACAGAGGAAGGGTGCCGTTAGTTCAACGGCCGTAGGCAAAACTACCAATGGCGAGTCGGGCACCGCCCGCCTATAATGCAAGATCGGTAATCGATGGCTCCAGGACATAAAGGCCGGTCATGAAACAAGACGTGGAAACCCTGTTGACGAATCTCCGCACGGATCATCGCAACCTCGCGATGTTGCTCGACCTGTTGCAAGGAGAGACGCAACGACTGGAATCGCTGGAAGAGCCGGATTACGAACTCGTACACGACATCATGCAATACATGACGAGCTACCCCGACGCCGTGCACCATCCCCGGGAAGACCTGCTGTACCGTCACATTCTTACCGTACGACCGGATGCCGACGAAAACTTGCGGCGTGTCGAAGCGGACCATGACAATATTGCGACATTGGGCGTCAAGTTACGCGATGATATCGACTCGATTGCCGCCGGTACGTTTGTCAAACGTGAAGTGATCATCGGGGAGCTGCGCAGCTACCGGGAAACGCTCCTCACGCATATGTACTGGGAAGAGCGCGAACTGTTTGCTCTCGCGGACGAATTACAGAGCGACAGTGACTGGTCAAACATCGACCTGGGCGGTGCTGACGACCGTGACCCGCTCTTCGGTTCACGCGTCGATCGAAAATTTCGCCGCTTGATGGCGGGCATCCAACAGCGGATTGTGTGGGACAACCAACAATACTTCGTTTGACTTTTTCGCTAAGATCACCGCCAGACTCCTCCCTGGCCCGTGCCCCAATGAATGAAATTGACTCTAGAGAATTTCGCGACGCGCTCAGCAGTTATCCAACCGGTGTTGCGGTCATAACGACTCGTGACCGGCACGGCGAACCCGTTGGCATCACTGTCAACAGTTTTGCCTCTGTGTCGCTCGATCCACCGCTGATTCTGTGGAGCATTGACAACGACTCGGGTTTTTATGACGTATTCATGCAAACCAATCATTTCGCCGTACACATATTGCGGTCTGATCAACGGCAATTGTCACACGATTTTTCAAGCGAGAACGCCAATCATTTCGATGATGTGGGGCATGACACCGGCATCGCGAATCTGCCATTGCTGAAAACGTATTCGGCGGTATTTCAATGTGAAGTTAGCAACCGACACAGCGAGGGCGATCATGTTATTTTGCTTGGACGGGTACTCGAATTACAGAATCGCCCCGCAAAACCGCTGGTCTTTTTCGCCGGCCACTACCACAAGATTGCCGACTAGACATTCTGGCCCGCTCGCGTAGCGGGTACGGAATAAATGTCGAACGGCCGCAGCCGAGTCAGTAGAAACGCCCCCAGCAGCAACGCGAGGCAAATGATGGCGATTGCCAGCCGGTAGTTGCCACTCGCATCGTAGTTCAGGTCCATTAGAAACGGGGTCAGCCCCTGGGTCAGAACGACAACACCGTAGACCATCCCGGAAATCGCACCGTAGTGCCGGACCCCGAAATAGCGGGACAGAAAATAGGGCAGGACACCGTACTCGGTACCAAGGCCAAGACCCAGCAGGAAGCCCGCGAGCAGGAGTAGCGGGTAACTGTCCGCATACTCCAGCAACAACAAACCCGCCATTGCTGCGATATAGAAAGGTGCTGCAACCCACGGCTTCGATATTCGATCCAGTGCATAGCCAACACCGACCTGCCAAAACGCCGTGACGATGGAAAAGGTGATGAGGACGGTGATTGCCTTGTCCATGCCGATACCACGATCGACCAGCATCGGAATGACGTGAGCGAAAACGGCAGTGACACAACCGGCACCCATCGCAATGGCGACGAGAATCAGCCAGAACGTGCCCGTTCGTCGGGCTTCAGCGAGCGTCATGCCATCCGTTGATTCGACGGCTTTCTTTGTGCTCTTCGGCGGGTCACGCAAGAAGCCGAAAAGTACGGGAAAACCGATCACGACGATGGCGACTGCAAGACCGAGCATTGCACCACGCCAGTCGTAGGTCATCAACAGCATTTTGACGTAAACAGGCGAAATCGCCGCACCTACGCCGTTGCCAACGCCACCAACGAAACCCAGCAACAAGCCCCGATTGCGATCAAACCAACCTGCGATCACCTTGGTAAAAGAAACCGAGCTCGGAATGGCGGCAGCGATACCGAGTAACGCGTAGGACAAGTAGAACTGGGCATGATTCGCGGAACTCTGGGAGACCAACGCGACAGACATCGCGAACAGCAGATTTCCCGTGAGAATTACCGGGCGCGCACCGAAGCGATCGATCATACGACCGACGATCGGGAAACTCAGCGCACCCGCGACGGCAATAATCAACAGCACGATCGACACGGCGGCCCGTGGCCAGCCGAACTCGGTTGAAATGGGAATAAGAAACAGGCCGAACACCGTGTAAACCATCGGTGTCACACCGACAAGATTGCCGACCGTACAGGAGAACACAACACCCGCGGGGCGCGATTCACTTAAGCCTGATCGCGCGTCAGTCAATATTTTCCCGGGGTAACGTCGGTGGCTTCATGAGTGCAGCCGCGACGAGACAGCCAAACAATATCACGGCGTAAACCCTGAACAGGCCGGAGAATCCGCCAAATGTGTCCCCGATGACACCACCCAACACAGGACCGATCATGGCCAGCGTGGAAATCATGTGCATGGTACCCATGGTTTTCGGCGCCTCCTTCGGACCGTAGTAATTGACCAGCAGAATAGTCGTGGCAAACATGCACATGCCAAAACCGTATCCCTCACCGAAAGCAAACAGAATGATGGTCACCATGTTGTCCGCCGAAGCCAGCGCGAGCATGCCCATAATTTCCGCGGCCAGTGCCGATACCAATAACCACTTCGGATCAATCCACGTGGCCAGCGCCCCGCCGAACGCACGAGAAAACGCATTGACAAACGCATGCGCGCTCAAAGCGCCCGCGGCAATAGTGATCGAAATCCCCAGGTTTCCCATGTGAGTGACAGCCCAGCTATTGGTCGTCACACCACCGAACAGCGTCATCGTCCATGCCGCGACAATCACGTAATACTGTGGCGTTCTGAGCGCATCCTGCAGGCGCCATGCTCTGACGGTCGCATGCACGCGTTGCGTATGTTTTTCTGTTTCAGGTTTCGCCGCAGGCGCGGAATCCGGCGACGCTTGGCGCTTAGCGCCGAATGTCAGGACGGCCAGCAGCACGAGAACGATGTTCGCCAATGCTACCGACCACCAGTGCCATCGCCACGATCCCGTCATCGCCACCACCGTCGTCACGATCAACGGCCCGGCAACACCACCCAGTCCGCCAATGGTCATATAAGCGCCAATCGCGAAGGAACGCCGGTGTGGCAAGGCATGATTGATGACAGCGACGCCGGGAACGATGCCACACAGCGTGGAACCAAGCCCGGCGAGAGCGGCGCCGACGAAATACTCGGCAAGGCTGGTCGAAAAACCCAGCAAGCCGAGACCACTTGCCAGGATAAGCCCGCCGATGCCAAAGGTAGCCCCGGTGCCGAAACGTTGCATGGTCCAGGCGGGAAGCCTCCCCGTAATACCCACCATGAACGCCAGCATCGAAAAACCAAGGCCGGCATAGGACCACGACCAGGAAAGCTCGTCGATCATAAAGGGTAAAGCCACGCCCAGCGAGGTAAATGTCGATGCCGTCAGATGGAAGAAAATCAAACTGACGAGCGTAAATTTCCACCATCCATTCCAGTCTATGGAACTGTCGCCAGTGTTCGTCAAGTCCCCCATTTTCGCCTTCGGTTTTTGGGTTAAGAAGCGGTGGTGCGAATAATGCCTAAGAACGCGACAGTATTGAACTCATCATGAAATCTTCGCCGAATCCACTTCGTTTCGATTGGCGAAATACTATTTATGCTAGCGATACAATAGTCCATATGCTAAATTCGGTCAATTATCGTATGAATATTGCCTCTCACATGATCCGCGCGGGTCGCGCGTTTCGCGACAAGCCTGCCGTCGCAAAAGGCACGACAGTCGTCTGCGACTACGGCACGGTGGCCAAGCGCGTCGCCCACATTGCGTGGGCTCTGCGCCACCGGTACCGCCTCGACAGCGGCGCCCGGGTCGCCCTCGCCGCCAAGAACTGTCCCGAGTATCTCGAACTTCTTTACGCCATCTGGCACGCCGGTCTTGTCGCCGTACCCATCAATGCCAAACTGCATCGCAACGAATTCAAATACATTCTGGACAATAGTCAGGCAGCACTCTGTCTTACGTCGCCGTCACTGACCGAGGACGTTGCGTCCGCTGGCAGTGACGCGCTGCAGTCAATTGTCGAAATAGGCGACGCCGCTTACTTGCAAATGCTTGCGGGCGAGACAATGCCCATGGCGCCACGAGCAGCGAATGACCTGGCGTGGTTGTTCTATACGAGCGGCACGACAGGCATGCCGAAAGGCGCCATGCTGAGCCATCGCAATCTACTCGCGATGAGCTTGTGCTATTTCGCGGACGTCGATCAGGAGTCCCCCTGGTGTGCGATTCTGCATGCGGCACCAATGAGTCACGGCTCGGGTCTGTATGCCCTCGCCTATGTCATGCAAGGCGGCTGCCATGTAATTCCGCAAAGCAGTGGCTTCGATGTTGCGGAAATCTATGACCTGATCCGGCACTGGCCGGGCAGTGCATTTTTCGCGGCTCCCACGATGGTCAAACGCCTGGTCGATCATCCCGGTGATGAGGACACGACAAACCTGAAGGCCATCATCTACGGCGGCGGACCGATGTACGTCGAAGATTGTCTCGCCGGGCTCGAGCGCTTCGGTCCGAAGCTGACGCAACTCTACGGACAAGGCGAAAGCCCGATGACCATCACTGCGTTAAATGCCCGCATGCACGCCGACAACAATCACCCGCGGTGGCACGAACGGCTGGCATCGGTCGGCATTGCACAGAGTGTCGTCGACGTACGCGTCTGCAGCGCCGACGGTCACTGGCTACCCGAAGGTGAGATTGGTGAAGTACTCGTCAGAGGTGAAACCGTCATGACGGGCTATTGGCAAAACCCGACCGCGACGGAAGAAACCCTGCGCGACCGCTGGTTGCATACGGGCGATTTTGGCGTACTCGATGCGGACGGTTTCCTGACGCTGAAAGATCGTTCTAAAGACCTCATTATTTCCGGTGGGTCGAATATTTACCCGCGCGAAGTTGAGGAGGTCCTGGTGAAACATGCGAACGTCGCCGAAGTATCAGTAATCGGCCGACCGCATCGCGAATGGGGCGAGAGCGTTGTCGCTTACGTCGTCATGGAAAACAACGCGCCGCTGGATACGGCGTCATTGGACGAGTTTTGTCTCGCTCATATTGCGCGCTTCAAACGACCACGTGAATACCGGGTCATTGATGCTCTACCCAAGAACAACTACGGCAAGATCCTGAAGACCAAATTACGTGAGCTCGACAGCAATCGGTAAATTGCAGAGCATCACCTGAGGCGCAACCCTCCAAACGTCAGTCACGCGTTGGCATGCGCACCCGCAGCCGTTTCAATAGAAAATCAGGCAGCAACCTCACCGATGCCATAGGGCTTGTCACCTTTCGCCCACATGCGATGCATCGTGCGTATATAGCGAGTGTCGTCGTAAAGCGTTCCGGTATGCAGCGTGCAGCGATTGTCCCAGACAAGCAGATCCCCGACCTGCCATTTGTGGCGGTACGTAAACTGATCCTGGGTCATGAACTCAACCAGTTCGTCGATCAATTCCAGCCCTTGTGGGTTCGCCATGCCGACGATTTCCTTCACCGTACCGGTACTCACCCAAAGGGCGCGACGACCGTCAATCGGATGAACACGAATGAGCGGATGGAATACATCCGGATTCTCAGCCTCCATCTCCTTGCTCAGTTTCGTCCCACCGTATTGGCGAGTTTCCATAAAGTGCTTGTAGCTATGATGCAAGACCAGATCGTTGAGCTGTTCTTTCTTCGCAGCATCAAGGGCCTCGTAGGCCGCGCAGCCATCTGCCAGGATCGTATCGCTGCCCTCCGGCGGTACCTCTATTGCGTACAACATCGTGCATTTGACCGGTTTGTCCTTGTAGGAAAAATCAGTGTGCCAGCCAACGCCGTCGTTATGTGCGCCGATCGGACGGCCGTTTTCCTCGCGATTGGAGAGGATAAAAATATTCGGATATCCCGGCAACGTAAATTGTGTCTGCGTATGTCCTTCGAGTTCACCGAAGGCACTCAGGTATTTGATCAGGTCATCGGGATTCATTTTTTGACCGCGCAGCAGAACGGCACCGTGTTTACTAAATGCGTCGACCACCGCTGCGCGCGTCGCGGAATCCGCGACGGCGATGTCAAGATCCGTAATTTCGACACCGAATCCGGGTCGCAATTCGCGTTTGTGGAGTTCTGTTGCTTGATTCATTATCGCCGTCCGGTCTGCTCGTTTACGAGGATCCACTGTAACGAGCACCGCCATCATCGTCTTGACCTGGCACGCCCGAAGTCTTGCCTGTCAGGGCTCCGTTGTTGAAAACAGCGGTCGAACGAGCCAAGTTGGTGTGCGCCCATGTGCAAGACGGGTCGTCAGGTCGGGGCTAGCATTGCCTGCCGATAATCGAATACTCTTGCCATAAGTAACGGAAGGACAGCAATGAACAGATTTCAACTCACAGACGAATTTTTTGCGGGATTGTCGAGTTCCACGCTACCGCTCGGCGATGCCGAGACCTTGCCGC
Source organism: Gammaproteobacteria bacterium (assembly GCA_013151645.1). Lineage (GTDB taxonomy): Bacteria > Pseudomonadota > Gammaproteobacteria > Steroidobacterales > Woeseiaceae > JAADHU01. Next base: position 54,234 of record JAADHU010000051.1, read on the forward strand.
CGGAGTGCTACACCGATCAGGACTTCTACGAATTCGAAAAAGACGCTGTTTTTAGCCGCGAGTGGCTTTGCACAGGACGGGAATCCTGGGTTAGCGAACCGGGCGACTACTACACGACGTCGATCGCCGGCGAACCCATTATCGTCGTGCGCACACTCAAGGGTGAACTCAAGGCCATGTCATCAGTTTGCCAGCATCGCGCGATGCTGGTGGCCGAGGGAAGCGGTAATACCCGCGGTTTCCTTTGCCCTTATCATCACTGGAGTTATTCACTGGATGGCCGCCTGACGCAGGCCCCCGCAATGGAAAAAGCATGCAACTTCGATAAATCGGAGTTTGGACTGCCCAACTTCAAGGTCGAGGTCTGGCAGGGTTTTATTTTTGTCAACCTTGACGAAAACGCGGCGCCACTTGGTCCACGGCTTGTCGCCGTCGATGAAGCCGTTGCCGGACACGAGCTCGCCACGGCAGAAGGGGTCAAACCTGACGAACCACCCGAATTCGACTGGAACTGGAAAGTCATGTTCGAAAACAACAATGACGGTTACCACGCCAGTCGCCTGCACCAGGGTCCGTTGCACGATTTCGTACCCAGCGCACTCGCCACGTTCCCGGACTTGCCCGAAGATACCGCCGGGTACTACCGGTTTAATGGCACCAAACACGCCGATGCAAGTTTCAACGCGACCCAAAAAGCGCTGCTGCCGGTTTTTCCGAAGCTGACGGACGAAGGCCGCAATCGAATGGTGTTTGCAAATGTCCCACCGACCTTGTCGCTGGTCCTGACAAGCGACATGGTCATCTACCTGATCGTCCGCGCAACCGGGGCCGAAACGCTGGAAATGGATATCGGCACGCTGGTGGCTCCGGGTGCGATGCGTCAAGCCGGCTACCAGCACTGCATCGACATGAACATGGCGGCCGCGACGGAAATCGTCGCGCAGGATCTGCACGTCGATAAACTGGTGCAGGTTGGCCTGCGATCAAGATATGCCGTTCGCGGCCGTTATTCCTGGCAGGAAGGGGCACAACACGACTTCAACAAATGGCTCGTACCGCGTTATCAGGAATGCTGGAAAAGCCGCTCCGCGTAGCGCACGGGATTAATCATCAAGATGAGCAAGATTTCAAAAATGCCGGTCGTGTTCTTCGCTCACGGCAGTCCCACGAACGTCCTCGAGGATAATGTTGCGACGCGAAGCTGGCAACGTATTGCCGAATCGATCGAGCGTCCGAAGGCCATCCTGTGTGTCTCGGCACACTGGTGCACACAGGGTGCCGCCGTAACGGCGATGGAACAGCCACGCACGATTCACGACTTTGGCCGTTCGCTCCCCGCCGCTCTTTTCGATTGTCAGTATGCCGCGCCGGGCAGCCCGGCACTGGCCGAACGGGTTGTAGAATTACTCAAGCCGGTTGCCGTGCAGATGGACCAATCCTGGGGTCTCGACCATGGTACATGGGCGGTATTTTCGAAGGCCTGGCCGGATGCGAATATTCCCATCGTGCAACTCAGCATCGATATGTCCCAGCCCGAACAGTGGCACTACGATATCGGCAAACGACTAAAGCCGCTGCGTGATGAGGGCATCCTGATCGCAGGGTCCGGCGATATCGTTCACAATCTGGGCGTAATGGACTGGAACGAAGCGTCTCTCCCGTACGACTGGGCCACTCGCTTCAATGATTACATCAAGAAATGCATCGTCGAAGACAGGCCGCAGGGTGTGCTGGATTATCAATCATGCGGAACGGATGCGACACAGTCAGTGCCGACCAAAGACCACTTCTTGCCATTGCTCTATGTTTTAGGCGCGCGTGAAGATACTGACACCGTTCGTTTCGTGTCGGACTTTATCCAGTACAAGTCGCTGAGTATGACCAGTATCGTTTTGGGCGGGTAACGTTCCAGGCTGGACATATCCTGCCGGCTAACCCACCATCTCGATCTACCTGGCGCCTGGATAACGATACCGCTGTGAAACCCTGGCATTTCACGACCGACACATTGCCTGAAGCACAACGCCGCGAAGCATGGGCGGATGCCATGAACCGCCTGTGTTTGCCGATGGGTCAATTTCCGGACCAGGGTGACTTCCACGGCGCCCTCTCCTGCATGGTCTCGCCGCTGGGCATCGAATTTGCCCGTATCGATGCCAGCGCCCATGAGATCAGTGGTGCCTACCCAAACCAGCCGTCATCCATCTGGCTGGCACTGTTGATCGAAGGCAAAGCTGAAATGACAGACGGCGAACGCCACTTCGCGGTCGGCCCCGGCGATCTGACTTATGGGCCGTCAGGTGTGGCCGCAACGCTCACCTTCACTTCCGAGGTTCGCCTGCTTTTTATCAAGGTGCCGCAACTGGCCCTCAACCAGCGTCTGATCGCGCCGCTCTCTTTGCGCGTCGGCTACCTTCCCGGACAACATGGAATCAGCCTGGTTTTCTCGGGCATGCTGCGCTCATTGGCCGAAGGCCTGGACGACATCACGGCAGAACAACTTCATCCCGTCGAGCTGGCGCTGACCGAATTCCTGATAACCTGCGTCACGCACACGGCGAGCGTCGCAAGCGATGTTTCTGTGCTGGGAGGCGCGACCGGTGCAAGAGCAGCCCACTTGCACCGAATCTGCCAGACCATCGAGACGCTCCTGAGCGACCCTGACCTCACGCCGGGACGTGTCGCCGAAGAACACGGCGTCTCATTGAGATACCTGCAAAAATTGTTCACGATGTCCGGCAAGACTTTCAGCAACTACGTTCGAACCCGCCGTCTCGAACGTTGTCGCGCGGAACTCATCAGTCCGCTGTACGCCGACCTGTCCATCACCGAGATTTGCTACCGCTGGGGCTTCAATGCGTCAGCTCATTTCAGTCGGGCCTTCCGCGCGCGCTATGACATCTCCCCCCGCCAATATCGCCGCAATAATGCGAGCCCGTAAGCTGCATTGACGACCCGCACTGAATCGGCTAATGTATCGTCAGAATAAATACTGTTTCGACTAAAGAAACGAAGGGGTGGACGATGGCTGAAAAGGCGCGTCTCTATAAATGGGATGAGCTTCCTAAAGAAGTCGTGCGAGCAGGCGTGGAACGCTGTGGTTTTCGCGGTGACGATGTCTTGCTGGTCATGAACTGGCTTACGCCGGGAATGGAAGTGAAACCGCATAGCCACCCGTTCGAGCAAATCGCCTACGTCGTGCAAGGACGCATGAAGTTTATCGTCGGCGACGATGTGTTCGATGTGGGACCGGGCAGCGTTATTCGAATTCCGGCAAACGTAATGCATTGCGGTGAGCCGATCGGTGATGAAACCGTACTGAATCTTGACGTGTTCAATCCGATTCGCGAGGACTATCGGCATTTGGTGGAATACCAGGAAGCCGATTTCAAAGACGATTGACCATGACGGCATTCTCGCAACATTCGGCACTGAAAGAATCGGTAAGAAAGGGTTTACCGGTACTCGGTTTGTTCATCAAGATTCCGGCTATCCAGGTGATCGAGTCGCTGGCCATGGCAGGCCTGGATTTCGTTGTTCTGGACGCGGAACATGCGGCGTTCGGCAGCAGCGAACTGGATCGATGCATTTTGGCGGGACGCTCCGTCGGCCTGCCAGTACTGGTCCGCATACGGGAATCGACTTCGGCCGCTATCTTGCAGGCACTCGACATGGGTGCCGCCGGCGTTGTTATGCCGCACGTTACCTCCGCCGGGCAGGCTGAGACGATGGTGGCCGCGACGCGGTATGAAGGCGGCACGCGCGGCTTCTCCGGGATGCACCGCGCGGCCGGCTACGGCGCTATTGCCGCAGACGAATTCAAGGCTGCGAGCGATACATCGACCCTCGTCATTGCGCAAATCGAAGATGCTGCCGGGGTCGAGAACATCGCTGAGATTTCTGCAGTCGATGGCATCGATGCGTTATTGATTGGACCTGCCGACCTGGCGGTTTCACTGGGTGCAGACAAGCCCGGCGATCCTGCGGTGCAACAGGCCATCGATACCGTTCTTGCAACGGCACGAGAGATCGGCATGAGAAGTGGTATTTTCTTGCCGGACACCGGGAAAACGCCGGCTTACCGGAACAAGGGTGCCAGCTTCTTTATCATTGCCACCGATCAAAATTTGCTGGTCAACGCAGCCGGCGAAATTGCCGCAGAATTCAAATCACTCAACGGGAACATCAATGGCGGATAACACACCTATCGATGCCGTCGTAACGTCATTGTCGGTCATCGAAAATATGGCCGCAGCCGGCGGACCGGTTGGTGTGAGCGAACTGGCGAAACTCACCGGCGCGAACAAGCCACGCATATACCGGCATCTGCGCACACTGGTGGACATGCAATACGTAACCCAGGATCCGGAAACCGACAAATACTCTCTAACGTTGAGACTGTTTCATATTGGTCAGCTCATTGCGGCTCACACCGAATTCCTGTCCGAGGCCCGGCACGTCATGCGATCACTGCGAGACGAGGTGGGACAGACCGTCACGATCGGTCAGATTGAGGAAAACGGTGTGCGTATTCTCGATATTGTCAAACACCGTTCTTCCGTGGAAATTACGACGCCCCCGGGCACACTGTTCGAGTTCCATTCCTCCGCGCAAGGTAAAATCGCGCTGGCGTTCGGTCCGGATCGATTGTTGCAGCAACTGCTCGATCGCGGTTCGCGGTCGTCGCAGGCGAAGGCCGGTCTCGATCTCAAGAAATTGAAAGCAGAAGTTTCCAGAATCCGGCAGCGTCGTTGGGCCGTCGCTCCCGGCGAGGCGTTAATGGGAATCAATGCCCTGGCAGCACCGGTATTCGACGCGAACAATGAACTCGCCGGAACAATTTCGATCGTTGGTTCCATCCAGCATCTGACCGCGAATCCGGATGAGAAAATGATTTCGGCCGTATCGAAGGCCGCCGCAATGTTCTCGGCACGATTGGGGTACAGAGAGGCAGAAAAAGTATGACACGCTACGCACTGGCGATCGACATCGGCGGTACCTTTACCGATGCCGTTTTGATCTCGGACGATGGTCGCGGCTGGACAGACAAGACGCTGTCCACTCATCACGACCTGCTCGAGGGGTTTTTTAAAGCGGCTGACATGGTTCTGGACAAGGCAGGTATCAAACTTGATCAGGTGAACGATGTCGTCACTCACGCGACGACCGTTGTTACCAACATCCTCATTGAGCGTAAAGGCTCGCCAACCGGTCTGATTACCACCGAAGGGTTCCGCGATGTTCTCTATATTCGGGATGAGCACCGCTACGACATGTTCGACCCGCAAATAGAATACCCGGAACCGCTAATCACGCGAGATTACACCTGGGGAATCGACGAACGCATTTATGCCGACGGCAGCGTGGGAAAAGAAATCGACCCGGACGCGGTTGCAAAGATAGCAAGCGACCTGGTGGCAAAGAACGTTTCGACGATCGCCGTCTGTTTTCTGAACAGTTACCGTAACCCCGACAACGAACGTCGTTTTCGCGACATCCTGCATGAGATAGCGCCGGACCTTTTTATTACTTTGTCCAGCGACGTCGCACCGCAAATGCGTGAATACCTGCGCACCAGTACGACCGCGATCAACGCCTATACCGTTCCCATCACACGACCCTACCTGAATGCGCTGATCGAAAAACTGCAGCAACAGGGCGTCGATCATGAACCGCTTATCATGCTGTCGAACGGCGGCGTTGTAGGTGCGCGTACTGCAGGAACGTACCCGGTTCGTATGATCGAATCAGGACCGGCTGCGGGCGCATTGGTCGCGGGCTTTATCGCCCGCAAGCACGGCATCGAAAACCTGATCTCGTTCGATATGGGTGGGACCACGGCAAAAGCATGCATTGTTCAGGGCGGCGAGCCGCTGGTTATCGGCGATTTTGAAGTCGACCGGCGCTATCGATTCAAGCCAGGCAGTGGTATGCCAATCACCGTGCCCTCCATCGACATGATCGAGATAGGCGCCGGCGGTGGCTCTATCGCCCGCATCGACTCGCTCGGGCTTCTCAAGGTCGGACCGGACAGCGCAGGCAGCAGCCCGGGGCCTGCCTGTTACGGACAAGGTGGAAGCCACGCCTGCGTCACGGATGCAGACGTCGTACTCGGCATCCTGGACCCGCTCAATTTCCTCGGTGGCGATATGGCACTCGACGGCGACGCCGCCTTTGCCGCAGTAAAAAAACTCGCCGACGTTCTGGAGACCTCGGTGGATGATGCGGCTCACGGAATCTTCAGTGTCGTCGGTGAATCGATGGCCGCTGCCGCACGTGCGCACGCGACCGACCGCGGCGTCAATTACCGCGGTCTGCCGATGTTGGCGTTCGGCGGTGCAGGCCCCGTCCACGCCTGCTACGTCGCCGAGCGACTCGATAGCACTCAGGTCATCTACCCGGCGATGGCGAGCGTTCTCAGTGCTTTCGGCACGCTTGTGACGCCGGCTCGACTCGACCTCGCTCGCAGCGGACTCTGCCGACTTAGCGATATCGACTGGCAGAACGTCGAACCACTCATTGCAGAAATGCTCGATGAAGGTACCCGTGCGTTGATCGAAGCAGGGCTCGACGAATCAGCGGCCGCTTTCGAATTCGCGGCCGACATGCGCTATGTTGGACAACAGAACGAGGTGCCCGTGCCGCTTGCGGGAGATCCCCGTCAAGCCGAAAACCAGGACGACCTGCGTGAGCGGTTCAACGAGATTTACCAGAAACTTTATGGTCTGCGACTCGATGACATGGATATCGAGGTTGTCAGCTGGCGGGTTACAGCACACGGTGGCGAAGCGCAGCGCCAGGTCAACGTTTCCCTGGCCAACGAAGAAGGGAAACCGAAATCGCGTCGTAATGTTTATATCGAAAACCGGCATGTCGAAACACCCGTTTATGACAGAAGCACGCTGGCACTCGGGCAACAAATCGATGGCCCTATCATCATTGAAGAACGCGAAACCACTGTGTTCATCTTGCCGGGATGGAGCCTTACCGTGCGGGACGATGGCAGCTTGATCGCGAACAGGCAGGACTAAGGCATGGCAAAACTGGATGGCATCGAACTGGAGATCATGTGGGGCAACATGATCAGTATCGTCAGCGAACAGGCGAAAGCGTTGCAGCGCATCGCCTTCAGCCCGATCGTTCGCGAAGCCGGCGATCTGGCCACTGGTTTGTTCGACGTGAACGCTCGCATGGTCGCACAGGCGGTTACGGGTACGCCGGGACATATAAACTCATTGGCGGCCGCCGCCGGTCACCTGATCGACGTCATACCGCCGGAATCGCTCTATCCAGGCGACGTCCTGATTACCAACGATCCATGGCTATCGGCCGGGCACTTTTTTGACATCACTTTGCTGACGCCGATTTTTCGCGGCGAAAAATTGATCGGCTACTGTGGCTCTACGATTCACCATACGGACATCGGTGGTTATGGTGTCGGTGCCGGTGCTCGTGATATCCACGAAGAAGGCCTGTGGATCCCGGTGATGAAGTTGTACGAACGCGGCGAACCCAATGAAACACTGCACAGCATCATTCGACGAAATGTGCGCACACCCGATTCCATATTCGGTGATCTTGCGGCCCAGGTCTCGAGTGGAAAAATGGGCGGGGAGCGACTCAATGCAATGTGCGACCGCTATGGTCTGGACGATATTGTCGATCTGTCCGATGAAATCATTGCACGTTCAGAATCCGCGACACGTGATGACATCCGTAAACTACCCGGCGGCTCCTATCATGGCGAAACTGAGTTTGACGTTCCTGGCGGCGAAGTAATCACGCTCAAAACCGAGCTGATCATCGACACGGAGAGAGGTGAAATCACCATCGATTTTGCCGGTAGCTCGGGACCCAGTCGGAGCGGCATCAATGTTGTCACGGCTTACACCCATGCCTACAGCACGTTCGCGATTCGCAGTATTCTGGACCCGGACCTGCCGAATAACGCGGGCAGCCTTGCGCCAATCATTATCAGGGCGCCCGAACAATGCATCGTCAACGCGCAATATCCATCGCCGGTCAATGCCAGACACGTGGTCGGCATGTACGTACCGTTTCCGATACTGAAGGCCTTGGCACAAGTGGTGCCGGACAAGATTCTCGCCGAGGGTTCCGGGGCGGTATGGACAATCCAGATCCAGGGCCGCGACAAGCACGGAAAATCCTTTACCAGCTCGATGTTCAACTATTCCGGCGGCATGGGTGCGCGCAAGACCAAAGCCGGCCTCTCTGCAACCTGCTACCCGACCGGCGTCGCCGCCGTGCCCGTGGAGGTGCTCGAGGCATCCATCCCCATCGCGTTCACGTGCAAGGAACTTGCACGGGGTACCGGTGGCAAAGGTCTCGTCGATGGCGGTGACGGACAGCGTATCGGCTTTCGAATGCGGACTGGACAGGAGTGGTTGCTCAACGCCATTCCCAGTCGGCTGAGTTCACAGGCCGAAGGCATGTTCGGCGCCGGCAATGGTGCAGCCGGCCAGTTCCTGGTCAACGGCGAGTCAAGCTCCGAGGCCAAGAAACTGGTCATGCAGGCGGACGACATCGTACTAATGCAAACCCCCGGTGGCGGGGGCTACGGCGAGGCCTGATGCCGAAATCGGTGCGACAACGTTGCCGGTTTATTCCTGAGTAAAATTCGGCGGAACCTGCGGGGTCTCGCCACCCTTGACCCAAAGCAGCATTTCATTGCCCCACGGATCGCGAAAGCAGTGATTAAAACCGCCGAACTCCGCCCAAAAATGATCGCGCCAGAGAATAGTCGCCCCGAGTCGTTCCGCGGTGCCCAGAATTCTGTCCACGGAGTCATCTTCGCTGACCATGATCCATACACGCGCCTTGCGACCATCGTCCGCCAGCTTGCGTGGCTCGACGCCGTCCGGATCCGGGTGCGGTCGCGCATTGGCCGCGTTGTAAATTCCGAGATGAAGGTTCCCCACTTCACTTTGAGTGCCGTCCGATAAACTGAAGTTTTGTCCCGGCACCATGCGATGATAGTTGCCGTTTAGTCGCGGATCATCTTCCCAACCAAATACCTCCGCATAAAATTCACCTGCAGCATCAGGGTCATCGGAAGCAAGATCGACAAAAATAAGCGTATTGGGATATGACATGTTTTAATACTCTCCGTAGTAGCCCGTTGCAACTCCAGACAGTGTGAGGAGTTAACCGGGCTCGATTGAATTATTATTAACGTAGCTAGGTTAGCAGGCCCGACTTAAATCATGCAAATCATACGTAGTACAAATGGCACTCCGGTGGATCGCCTGGCGAAAGGCAGCATTGCGACGATCGGCGTTTACGACGGACTGCACCTGGGTCATCAAAAATTGCTTGATCGGGTGTTGTCAGAAGCACGGGATTCCGGTTTGCCATCACTGGTCATGAGCTTCGAACCCACACCGCAAGAGTTTTTCTCACCGCAAAACCCACCGCCCAGACTAATGCGTTTTGGTGAAAAATGTCAGGCGCTGGCCGAATATGGCGTTGATGTCTATTACTGTGCAAATTTCGACGCCGAGATGCGCAGCCTGACGGCAGAAGCATTCATTCAGAAGGTTCTTCTCGACTCGCTCAAGGTGCGCAAACTGATCGTTGGCGAGAGTTTTCATTTTGGCTTGAATCGCAGCGGCAACACAGAGCTGCTGGAAAAGGCGGCCGAAAAACTCAATTTCGAAGTGCTTCGCGTTCCCGGCGTTAGTTACGAGGGCGAAACTGTGAGCAGTACGGCTGTTCGCCACGCCCTGTCGTCGGGTGACTTGCAGCGTGCGGCGGAGCTACTCGGCCGCCCATACCGCATGTCGGGCGAAGTAGTGCAGGGAAAGCACCTCGGTCGAAAACTCGGATTTCCCACCGCCAACGTAAACCCGGATCGCCTGCAGGTGGCCTTCATGGGTATCTTTGCCGCCAGGGTATCCGGACTGGGGCCGAACGTGTTGGACGGCGTTGCAAGTCTCGGCACCCGCCCCACGGTCAATGGCACGAAACCATTGCTTGAAGTGCATATTTTCGACTTCGACGAAGAAATTTATGGCGAGGAAATCCAGGTCGACTTCATCGAGAAATTGCGTGATGAGGAGAAATTCGACGATCTGGACGCGCTCATCGAGCAAATGCAAAAAGACGCGACGCAGGCACGCGACATTTTGGCGAAACTTGGGTGAAGTGCGGGAAACGTCGTCATTGAGAAGCGAAGCGTCGCTGCAATACCGAGTGTTTCGCCTATACCGTATCGCGCTCAACGATGCCGTCGATGGCATGGTAAGCCGAAAGAATGGCACCTTCCTGCCAGCCCTGCAAAATGCTCAGGTGCTCACCGGCAAAAAATATATTCTCATCGGCCGTCAACAAGACGCCGGGATCTGACGTCCCCCAGGCGCCCAGTTGAAACGGGATCTTTGGCCACGATACGGTAATACCCCGGCTCACCTCGTTCGCGTATTCTGAGTGCAGGTTCGCCCCCGCGGTGATGCTGGTGCTCAGACGCTGTTGTACTGTCTGGTTGGAAAAATTGTTCCCGGCCACACCGCCAAACATATAGGCACCAACCAGGATGCCGCTGTCTTTACCGTAGCGACTATTGGGGTACCAGATCTGGGTGATGTCCTGCGTCGTCCAGGAAATACCGCCATAGATATTGTGATCCTGTTCCCAGAATCGTCGAGACTGAAAGGCCACTTTGCCGGCCGCCGCGTAACTGAAACCATTGATGGCGGCTTGATGCGATGCGGAAAAGTCATTGGCAATATTGCGTAATACCGTGGCTGGAATCGTACATAGGCAGTAGTCCGCATCCATACTTGAAGCCGTGCCAAATCTGTCCTGATAAACCACCCGAACCCCGCCAACGATCTTGCGCACCTCGCTCACGACCGCTTCATAAACGATATCCGTTGCTACGCGCGATTCGAAGGCCCTCGCGATTCGATCCATCCCGCCGATCGGCTGCAGCATGGTCGCTTGCTGATTGATCCCCTCCGGGAAATCTGTGCGTAGCTGCAGGAAAGAATCGCGAATCAGGTCTTGTAATTGCGATGGGCTGAGCCGTTCACCACGGCGTCGACTACCGGTGTTTTCCTGGTCCGGAAAACCCGCGCGACTCGTGCCGGTATAGTCGAACGTGCCATCCAGGTCACCGTAATTTCGCAACATGTTCAGAACATTGGTTTTGTCGATCGCCGACAATTCCTGGTCCAGCGCATTCTGGCTGACCGCTGTCGCGAGCAAACGTGCAATGTTGCCGCGCGAATCCGCGCGCACGCGACGTACTATTTGTGCTTGCCCGTTGAAAGATGCCGAGGAATGCAACAACGCTGCTCGATTGTCATTGATGAAAACCTCAAGGGCAACGCCGAACTCCCGGCAGTATCCCAGCAAGAATTCATGGTGGTGCGAGATTCGCGCCGGACCGACATTGAAATAAAGGTCATCGTCAACATCGAACAGGCACATTTGCGAAGAATCCGTTTCAGTGACCGTATCGCCGGCGCGAATGGTTCGGTTACGACCACCCGCGTTCGGTAGCGCCTCCAGAATCGTGCAGGTATAGCCGAGCTTTTTCATCTCGAAGGCGGTCGTCATGCCCGCAATGCCAGCGCCGAGAATCACGACAGACTTGCCAATCCCGGCATTGCTCGGCCAGTCGCCGGGCCGAGGTGAGAGAAGGGCATTGGGTGGCGGTGGCGGCGGGATGTTCGGCAACCCGGGTTCGGCTGACGAAGATCCGCAACTCGCGGCTACACTGCTGATACCCAGAGCGGTCATTGTGCGCAGCATGGTGGCGCTGCCCATTGTGTGTCCAATGGTCGCCAGAAATTCCCGCCGCGCCATTGTTTTCTGCTCGGAAGTCATTTGCCCTCCTCAGACACCGAGTAGACGCGAACGCGTCAACCCTGAAATGATGGTGTTTGGAGGTTGAAACCGGAACAAGGTTCCCTTACAAGCCCGGAATCTTAGTTTGCATAGGCCCGTCGCAGGACCGACAGAACGCCGCTTCTACGCAGTGCCGTACTTCGTTTCCACCGTGATACCAACTTCTTTCAGAAAACCTGTTGGCAGTATGCCACCTGCTGAAACGATAACGGCATCATTCTTAATCGGTATGGATTTTCCTTCCTGCTCGATGAGCACAGAATCCCCCTGAATCGTTTTCACGTTCGAGTTCAGGAGGATCTGCATTTGCCCCGCTGCCGCCAGGGCCTCAACCTTGTTACGATTCTTGGCCTTGGCTCGCGTAAACGCGGCGGACCGGTACGACAAGGTTACTGTCGTTCCTGATTGCTCAGCGATACTATGCGCCGCTTCGAGCGCACTATCACCGCCGCCGACGACAAGCACGTGTTGATTTCGATATTGCTCGGGATCAATCAGTCGATAGACCACCTTTGAATGCTCCTCGCCCGGAACACCCAGTTGGCGAGGAGTACCTCGTCGACCAATCGTCAACATCACTGCGCGGGTTTCATAGGTGCCCTTGGTCGTCTCGACTTCAAAGCTCGTGCCGTCCGGTTTTTTCGTTATGCCGGTTACCCGCTCGTTATATTGAACCTTCAGTCCAGTCTCGCGCTCAACCCCATGCCAAAACTCCAGCAGCTTCTCTTTGCTCGTCTCCGTGAACTGCATCATTCCAACAACGGGCAGCAATGCCGGTTTGGTCATGACCAGTTTTCCTCGGGGAAAGTGGGCGACTGTTCCACCAAGGGAGTCCTGTTCAATGGTGACGTAACGCATTTTTCCCTGCATCGCGCCAAGGGAAGCGGCAAACCCGGCCGGACCGGCACCGACAATGACGACATCGAATCGACCTGATTTGCCCAGACCGTTGAGCTTTTTGACCGAGTCCATGGCCTGCTTACCTTGTTCGATGGCATTTTTTATCAGGCCCATGCCACCCAGTTCTCCTGCGATAAAGATACCGGGTACAGTCGTCTCGAAATTTGGCTGCACCAGCGGTATGTCCACTCCGCGCCGCTCCGTGCCGAAGACCAGTTGTATGGCGTCGACGGGACAGGCTTTTTCGCACGCCCCATGTCCGATGCAATTGCTCGGCCCGACCAGCCTCGCCTTACCACGAATAATCCCCAGGACAGGATGGGCATTCTGCTCCGGACACGCTGCAATACACGAACGACAGCCGACGCACTTGTGGATATCGATCACCGGGTGCAGCGACGGTGGCTCAAGCATGCTGGCGGCAATTGCCTCTTCCGCCGCCAGCAGGCTTGCCCGTTCCCTGCGCATTCTTGAGCGGATGTACCACACAAAAATCGCAAGGATGGGCACCAAATATAAGGTAAGTAGCAGCGGACTCATGGATTTTGATAGTACTTAAAAAATGACGAATGAACGGTAGCAGTGACAGGGCCGTCATTGACACGGCTTCCTTCACATTATCGGTAACTGACACCCCCTGTAGAATGCATCTTGTGCCAGCCGATAGCGGGGCGATCAAGTTCCAACAGCGGAACGGAGTCGCACGATAAAATTCTGCTCCTTGTTCAACATCAACGGCTGAAACATTCCGGACGACGGTTAATTCGGCAGGCGCTACAGCAGTGGGGCTGCTTATCGCAGAAAACATTTTGCCGAGGAAAATACGAATCATTACCATTTGCGAACTAACTGCTTGAAAGAAAATGGGTTTGCGAATTGTGTCGCAATTCGACGACAAAAAATGCTTGTTTTTCAGGGTATTAGCGAAGAATTTTTTCGAAAATCACGGAACCCTTTACGGTATGAATTCGTCAAGTTAAGGAGCTACCGGTATTGCGGCTTGGTGCAGCGACATTTTTTGAGCATCAGGAAAACGTAACTTTAGTCAATGGAGATGACATGAGCGTACTATTTTTTGTGGTTGCGTTAGCGATGTCGATGCTTGCTGTCGCGATCGTCGCCAGACCGCTGATTTCCGTAGCAAGCAATCACGATAGGGGATTTGCACGACTACCGTTGCTAATTGTCGTCACCGTCGTTCTTCTGGCGATTGGACTTTATGCCATTATCGGTCGTCCGGATGCCACTTTTTCGTCAGCAGGTCGCGAAACCGGCATGGGCAGTTCACCGCCGGCCACCACAACCGTGGCTGACAATAAGGTCGGCTCAATCGCGAGCCTGCTCGGTGGGCTGGAAGAAAGGCTGCGGCGCGAGCCGAATGATGCCGATGGCTGGTTGTTGCTCGCGAAATCCTATCAACGACTTGGCCAATTGGCGGAGGCCCGTGATGCCTATGCGAAAGCAAAAGCGTTAGGTCAGAGCGATGCCACGCTCGAATCGTCTTTGACGGGTGACCATTTGCCTGCCAAAGGGGCCGTGGAAATCCGTGGACGCGTCAGCATTGCGCCGGATCTTGCCGCTTTACTGGACGAAGCAGCGACGGTATTCGTGTTAGCAAAAGCCGTCAACGGATCGCCAATGCCGCTCGCTGTTCTACGCAAACCAGCCGCCGAACTGCCCTTCGAATTTACGTTGACGGATGAAATGTCCATGGTACGAGGCGGTGGCCTGTCGAGCGTTCCGGAAGTTATTGTCAGCGCGAAAATTTCGACATCCGGTGATGCTTTACAAACCGATCCCGGCTACGAAGTACACAGTCGCCGGACCGCGACTGCCGACTCGTCTTATCTGGAGCTACGTATAGGCGCTGCCACGTCCACGGAAGATAAATAACAAAACGGACTTAGACCATGAATGAGATAGCCATCAAACAGCCGATTGCTTTCGGAGAGAAACCCTCATCCGCGGCGACTCGGCCAAAACGAAAAAAAGACAGCTCTTTTTGGGGATACACTTCGTTGGCCGTACTAATCAGCATTGGTTGGTTACTGCGCGAAAAACAGTGGATCAATCCGGAACACGGTGTGGGCTACTGGCTTGGCATCGCTGGCGGATCAATGATGCTCGCCCTCCTTCTGTACCCGCTTCGTAAGCGTATTCGAATTCTCAATCTATTGGGGCCAACCAAGTACTGGTTTCGCCTGCACATGATCCTCGGCCTCGCCGGCCCGCTATTGATCCTGTACCACTGCAATTTTCAACTGGGCTCCTTTAATAGTCAGGTCGCGTTTTATAGCATGCTGCTCGTCGCCAGTAGTGGCATCATCGGGCGCCATTTCTACGCGCGCATTCATCGTGGTTTGTACGGCCAAAAAACCAGCCTGAGAGAGTTGCAGAACGAACTGACCGAGTCAGTTGAGAAAAGCCATGGGCTGGCCAAGTTGATGCCGCAACTGATCGGCAGGCTGGATACCTTGTCGAATGAGTTACAGGGCGACCGGGTCACACAGTCTCTGGGTATTGGACGCAGCTTGCGCTGGACCTTCAGCCACCATTTCGTGCGCTTATCTTTGCTCATCACCGCCCGTCGTGAGCTAAAGGCTGCGGCCGCAACATCTGACGTCATCGCAAGAGACTACAGTCGCTTCAGCCGTCGCACGTCATCGTTCATTCGCGACTATACAAGTCTGATGGGCAGAGTCGCGCAATTTTCATTCTACGAGCGGCTGTTTGCGCTTTGGCACATCTTTCATCTGCCGATATTTTTCATGATGGTGATTTCGGCACTATTTCACATACTCGCAGTACACATGTATTAGGCCGAAAGGCCTGACGTCAGCATGAACTTGCGGATTTTCTTCACTGGACTGGCCATGGTTTTCGCTTTTCTCAATCCAGCATCCGGCAATACCGCCGGAATCGAGACTCTGGTCATGCCGGGGAAAGTGATCGAAGGTCACGCAGAAGTCGAATCAGAATGCTCCTCCTGCCACAAGGCCTTCAAACGTGGAAATCAGCGAACCTTATGCCTTGATTGCCATGAAGATGTTGCACTCGATATCGAACGTACTATCGGTTTTCACGGCCTATTTGACGCCGCCGGCGAGCATGACTGCGCTGATTGTCATACCGACCATGAAGGGCGTGACGCGGACATCGTGCAGTTGGATGAGAATTCCTTTGACCATACCTTTACTGACTTCAACCTACTGGGCAAGCACGCCGAAGTCATTTGTGCGGACTGCCATGCCGTGGGAGAAACTTTTCGCGACGCGCCCGGCACCTGTTATTCCTGCCACGAACAGGACAACGTTCATGACGAAGTCATGGGCACAGTGTGTGCTGACTGTCATACACCGGTGGACTGGAAGGATGTCGAATTTGATCATGACACTACCAACTATCGGCTGCTCGGAAAGCACCAGGAAATTGCCTGCCTGGACTGTCATGAAGACCGGACCTTTCAGAATACCGCGACGACTTGTTACGGCTGCCATGCCGAAGAAGACGCACACAACGGGCGCAGCGGACAAGAGTGCGACAACTGCCATAGTCCTTCTGCCTGGACGGATACGAGTTTCGACCACAGCCGCGATACGCAATTCCCTCTTGATGGCAAACACGCCGAGCAATCTTGCGATGGTTGCCACAGCGACGATCCCTTCGCGGATGAACTGCAGAGCAACTGTGTGTCCTGCCATCTTGAAGACGATAATCACGCGGGAAATTTCGGCGAACAATGTGAAACGTGCCACACAAGCGACGATTGGGTGAAAGTGACATTCGATCACGATGTCGATACAGGTCACCCGCTCAATGGCGCGCACGAATCCATCGCGTGCGAATCCTGTCACATCGAACCAATCTTCGAAGTGGGGTTGGGATCAGACTGCAACTCCTGCCACGAAGAAGACGATGCTCACAAGGGCGAGCAAGGCATGGTCTGCAATGACTGCCACAACGAGGCTTCGTGGCAGGACGATGTCTTTTTCGATCACGACCTGACGCAGTTTCCGTTGCTAGGCACCCATGCCTCGACTGAGTGCGATGGCTGTCACGACTCGCATGTTTTCCGGGATGCGCCCGAGGCCTGCGTGGACTGTCATCTCGAAGAGGATCCGCATGAAGGTCGCTTCGATAGCAACTGTGGCGGCTGCCATAACCCGGTCGATTGGGAAGACTGGCAATTCGACCACGATATGCAAACCGATTTCTTGCTCGACGGTGCGCACCTGGCGGTGAACTGCGATGGTTGCCACCGGCAATCGCTCGCAACGATGGCGAAACTCGGTAGTCGTTGTACGGATTGCCACCGGGCAGACGATATTCATGACGGAGAGTTTGGCTATGATTGCGGCCGCTGTCACTCCGCCGATTCGTTCCGCGACGTAAGGGCGATCAGATGATCATGAAAACACACATTGAACCGACTCTTGTCCGTCAGACCGTTTCCGCCGCGTGCCTGTTTGCATTGGCGCTTTTTCTGATCCCGGCCAGCCTGTTTGCGCAGGAACCATTCGACCATTTCAGCACCGGCTTCAGTCTGGATGGTGCCCACGCAACCGTTGGTTGCGAAGGTTGCCACGCCGGGGGCTCTTTCGAGGGAACCAACCCGGATTGCGTCAGTTGCCATTCCCGCATTGGTCTCGGTAGCGCCTCCATTAAGCCGCCCAATCATGTTGCATCGACCAACTTCTGCATTGACTGCCATACGACGGCCGCGTGGAGTCCGGTTGCCTATATGGATCACACGGCGGTCACTGGCAATTGCGGCACCTGTCACAATGGCGTCGTTGCCACCGGCAAGAACACGACTCACATTGCCAGCAGCGAGCAATGTGATGACTGTCACCAGTCTTCATTATGGACTCCCGCCGTATTTGACCATGCGAATGCTACTGGCGACTGTTTTAGTTGCCACAACGGCGTAACGGCCACCGGCAAGGGCGCCATACACATTCAGACCACGAACATTTGTGAAGATTGCCATAGCACGGCGCTCTGGCAACCGGCTACCTTCGTCGATCATACGCAGGTCATTGGCAGTTGCGGTTCGTGCCACAATGGCACAATCGCATCAGGCAAGAACCCGACTCACTTCACGAGCAGCGACAATTGCGACGACTGCCACACCACGACGGGATGGCTGCCAGCGACTTTCGACCACGCTAACATCGCTGCCAATTGTTCCAGTTGCCATAACGGCGTCGATGCGACCGGCAAGAATCCGACACACATCCGGACCACCGAAGTTTGCGAGGACTGCCACAACAGCTCCTTGTGGGCACCGGCCGACCTGATTGACCACACCCAGGTACTGGGTACCTGTGGTTCCTGCCACAACGGCACAATTGCTGCGGGCAAGAACCCCACGCATATCATCAGTGGCGACAACTGTGACGACTGCCATACAACGGTGGCATGGGTACCGGCCAACTTTGATCACGCCAGCATCATTGGTGGCTGCGCGACCTGTCACGACGGCGTTGGCGCCACCGGCAAGAATCCGGGGCATATCCAGACCACCAATATTTGTGAGGACTGCCATAACAACACGCTGTGGGTGCCGGCCGATTCGGTCGACCACACGCAGGTCGTGGGTACCTGTGGCTCGTGCCATAACGGCACCATCGCGACGGGCAAGAACCCGACCCACATCCAGACCGGCAACAATTGCGACGATTGCCATACAACGGTGGCATGGTTACCCGCCAACTTCGATCACGCCAATATCGTGACGGGGTGTATCACCTGTCACAATGGCAATGGCGCAACCGGCAAGAACCCCACACACATCCAAACCACGAACGTTTGTGAAGATTGCCACAACAATACAATCTGGGCGCCAGCCGACACGGTCGATCACACGCAGGTGCTAGGAACGTGTAATTCCTGTCACAACGGAACCATAGCGACAGGGAAAAACCCGACGCATATTAACAGTGGCAATAACTGCGACGATTGTCATACGACGGTGGGATGGATTCCGGCGTTCTTCGATCACGTCAATATCGTGGATAACTGTTTCAACTGCCACAACGGGACCGATGCCACTGGCAAGAATCCAACGCACGTACAAACCACCAATGTCTGCGAAGATTGCCACAATACCAACCTGTGGGCACCGGTCGACACTGTTGATCATACTCAGGTCCTCGGGTCCTGCTCTACCTGCCACAACGGTACGATTGCGACCGGCAAGAACCAGGGTCACTTCATCACTGCACGGGAATGCGATTCCTGTCATGACACGGCCGCCTGGATTCCCGATAATTTCAGGCATACGACACTGGCGTACGAACCGCTGGATCATCGAGGCAACCTGCCTTGTACCGCATGCCACCTGGGCAATGCGGAGCCAGTCAGCTGGTCCTTCCCCGCGTATCAGCCCGATTGTGCCGGCTGCCACGCCGATGACTATCGACTAAACAAACACGAAGCCGCAGGGGGGGGCTTCGAATCGATCAGCCTGAATCGTAATTGCGCCGGCGCCTGTCATCAGAAGAATCAGCAGCACCGCATCAGTGATGGAGGCTGGGATTGACTAGCGGCCAGCACGTGCCGGTCCCATCAGTCATGAGTAGACTATTGCGACAATTGAGGTTCCTGGTAATCGTGACCAGCGGCCTGCTGACTGCCACAGTTGCGATCGCAGGACCCGGCTTCATATCAGGCACCAGAATCTCGAAAGGTAACTTTCTCGCCGAGATTACCGTTCAATTCAATTGCGGCGTCCGATACATCGATCATGAGCCCGCCAAAGGTGGCGATCAGATGAGGATTCGACTGGAATCCACGGGAATATGCCGCGGCGTCTCTCCGCTGGTCGAAAATATTCGCGAGCAATATCGACCTGCCGATGCCGACAATGCGAAGCTGGTCAATCTTGAATACGATGGCGAAACGCCAGCCGGGCCGTTGTTGCGATTGGATTTTAGCGAGCCCGTTCGGTTCGCGATCAGACCGTCGTCAGATGACAACACAATAGCTATCCGCGTTTACTTCGATGCAGCCCAGGTGACATTGGCCGAACCAAGATCGACCGGGCGAAGCAGCCGACGTGTTGCGCCACCGGCGGAACGTACCGCACGATACGTCATCAACCTTGCTTCGTCGCGCAGACCGCCCGGCACGGCTGACCTGCCGAAATTCGCACTGGATTCTTATCAATCAGTGTTCGTCTCAGAGGCGATCATCGATCAGGCCACCTGGTACCGCCTGCGACTCGGGTACTTCGAATCCGCCCGGGATGCCTCGCGGCAATTGGCCCGCGTGCGCAAGCAGTACCCAACAGCCTGGATCGACCGCGCTTCCGGCGAGACGACGACCGTGGCGGACGTCGCCGCACCCATTACCAAACAGCAATCGCCGGAAGGGGCTGCAGTCACCCGGCGAACGCCCGCAAACGCGGCAGGCCTCGTCGGTAAGTCGACTCATGGTCCTGACAGCGAAGCAAAACTGGCAAAGCTCATGCGCGATGCCCATCGGGCGATGACCGCGGGCGAAATATCCCGTGCCGTGCAGATCTACACCAAGGTTCTGCAACAACCGGCGAATCAGTATCAGCGACAGGCACAAGAGTATCTTGCGTTAGCACGTGAAAGAAACGGGCAAACAGCCCATGCGAAAGCGGAGTATCAACGGTATTTGGCAGTCTACCCGGATGGCGAGGGCACCGCCCGAGTCCGGCAAAGATTGTCCGCTCTGCTGTCAAAAACCAGGCAGCGAAGTACGGTTTCCGGTCAGGCGGCCGATGGCCGCAGGGACGCAGAGGTCAACCCGTGGAATATTCGCACGTTTTTCTCTCAGTACTATCGGCGCGACGTTAATCAGCCGGATGGGAACGACGACATTATCAGCCAATCCTCTGTGTACTCGGACATCAATATCGATGCCCGGCGACGTGGCGAACGCTATGATTTTTCTTCCCGAATAACGACCGGCTACCGAAACGATTTCCTCGCCAGCTCTCGCAGTGGCGGTAACGACCTGCGACTCTCGTACGCCTATGCCGACCTCGCCGATAGCAAGACGGGGTTGCGCGGCCGGCTGGGTCGCCAGTCCCGGAGCAATGGTGGCGTGCTGGGTCGATTTGACGGCATCAATTTCAGCTACCAGGCCAGCGAAAAACTGCGCGTTGATACTGTACTCGGAAAACCGGTGTATTCGACTGCTGACGGCGTGAACAACGAACGAACGTTCTACGGTATCAGCTCGAATTTTGGCCCCATTGCCGACGGTCTTGATATTGGCCTGTTCTTTCTTCAGCAAGATATCAATGGCATTGGCGACCGCCATGTCGTGGGAAGCGAAGTCCGATACTTTGCGGAAAACAAAAGCCTGTGGGGACAAATTGACTACGATACTTCGTTCAAGGAATTCGGCAGCATGTTCCTGCAAAGCAGCTGGCGGTTGCCATCGAAGCTCACGATATCCGGAATACTCGACCGCCGCAGAAGCCCCTTCCTGAGTACGGGCAATGCGGTGATCGGCCAATCGGAATTGTCCTTCGGGGAACTTAGTGCGATTTTCACTGAGCATGAACTCCGGCAGTTGGCCCTGGATCGGGCGGCGCAAACCACAACCATAACCCTGGGGCTGTCACGGCCGCTCACGCCCAAGCTGCAGATCAATCTGAACGCCAGTGAATCGGCCATCGCCGCAACACCGGCGTCCGGCGGCGTGGCCGCGACACCTGCGACGAGCTACCGCTACTATTCGGCTGACATGGTAGCGAGCAGCCTTATCGCGCAAGGCGATGTCACCATCTTCGGTGTGCGCTATGCAGATTCGGACAGCACCAAGGTCTGGTCACTTAACCTGGACACACGCTTTCCGCTTGGCCGATCGTTGCGTATCAACCCACGAATGCGGGTGGACTACCGACAAATCAAATCGGACCTGAGTAGCGAATGGATTCTTACGCCCGGGCTACGACTTCAGTATCGCTGGGGTCGGAAAGTCCGGCTCGAATTTGAGGCTGGCAAGCGATTCGCTAACCGGACTTTCGCTGAATCTGATATAAAGCGCCAATCCTATTTTATCAACTTCGGTTATCAGATATTCTATTAGTCATGCGCCATTTCCGGCAATCGGTTTCTCTGCTGCTCGCAGTACTCATCGCAACGATCGGCGGTTGCGGTTCAACCGGAACAGTGATTCAGAATACTCTGGATCCGGTAACCGGCATTACGATCACCCATGCCGACGTTCCGATGCTCTTTTATCGAGACAGCTCGGCACGGGCCGCCTACGCACGCGATTTCGTCAATCTGGGGCCGATAATGATCAATCGAATGGGCCAGTACCGGTATTTCCTGTGGCTGGCTGCCTGGGGCACGATACAGAACAGCCATTTGACTGAAGCACGCGATGGTTTCGAATCGATTATCGTGTTTGTCGATGGCGAACCCCTGGGACTCACTAGTGTCGGCTGGGCGCCCGAGACGATTGGCGCGTCGGCATCGGTATACATCAAGCCGGTCACATCGGCAACTGAAGCATACTACGAAGTAACTGCGGACCAGTTACGCCTGATTGCCGATGCAACCGATGTCAGGCTGCAGTTGACCGGATCAGCGACTCGCGCTTACGAACCCTGGGATAGCCAGACATCTGCTCACGCCAGTCTACGGGCATTTCTTGAGTTCGTGAGCTATTGAGAAAACCGTCGCTACCGCTGAAATTCACGCAAGCAGAGCGACTCGTATCCGAATACGGCACGCGATCCGGGTTCCGGTCCGGGTCATAGCGAGACCGGGTTCGTGGCGAGCCGACACAGCCACGGAGACCAAAGGCCGAGCCGCACCGGATGCGACGGCGATTGACCTGATTGAGGGGCTTCGTGCGCCCTGCCCGGATACCCCCCACACCTAGTCGCAGGCTCTCTGAAATACCCAACGCTTGACGATGGGAGTGATTTTGTCCCCATTTCGTTCAGAAATACCAGTGAAATCAGCATTCTGTGACGTATTTCGCACCCGCCGAACGGGCAGCCGCCTAAGATATGTCAAGTTAACAAGACTGACACAAGACCGATCTGCCATGAGGAATGAACCTCTGTCCAACGTGCCGCGCTGGCAACGAATACTGCTGTGGTCAGTATGCGTACTGCCATGCCTGGGCTATGCTGCGCCGGGCGACATTCTTTTCAGTGATAATTTCGAACGCTCAAACCTCGCTCCATGGACGACGACCAACCCCGGCGTTTCCGGAATAATGACCGGTGGACAAACATCCAACTCCCCGAATCGCGGCGCGTTTACTCGCAGTCGCCCCGTCGCGATTACAAGCCCGGCGTTTAATGCCGCCGTACCGGCCGCACAAGTCAGCGTCTGGGTTCGTCGCGGCAGCGATGCCTTCAGCGAATACCCGGACTCCGGTGAAAACCTGGTCATCGAGTACCGTCGTGCGGACAACAGCTGGGCCGCGCTGGCAACCTTTCTGGGCGGCGGCTCACCCGGGCAGGTTTTTCTGCCAACACTGGCATTGCCGCCCGACGGACTGCACGGTTCACTGGCCATCCGCGCGCGACAAACCGGCGGTAGCAACGGCAACTTCGACTGGTGGCACATCGACGACGTGGTTGTTACCGAGACCGCTCCGCCGGTGCCGCTAACTGTCGGTAGCTGTGACAATTTCGAATCAGGCCTCAGTGGCAACTGGTCGATAAACCAGTTCAGCGGCTTCGCTGGCACCAGCGCTGCGACGTCGCAGTCGCCGGTGTTTTCTCTGTTCCTCAACGGCGGCGTTGTTGAAGTGACTTCGAGTGCAATTGATACGAGCGACCTGTCGTTCTCGGATATTTCGATGTGGATTCGGCGTGGAGCCGACGCGTTTAGTGAAGACCCCGATAACGTCGAAAACCTGGTGATTGAGTATTTGAATGACGGCGGTGGTTGGACCGCGCTGGAAACGTTCACCGGCAATGGCGCTCAGGGGCAGATATTCCTGCGTACGTTCAATATACCGGCGGCCGGCCGTCACGCCGGTTTTCGACTGCGATTCCGCCAGACCGCAGGGTCCGGCGCGGGATGGGATTTCTGGCATATCGACGACGTCTGCATGAATCAAGTAATGCGACCGGACCTGCTGGTAACCAAATCAGTACAGACGGTGTCAGACCCAGTTAACGGCAGTAGCAATCCGAAAGCGATTCCCGGCGCCATCATGCTGTATACGATTAATGTCTCGAATCAGGGCCCTGGCCCGGTTGACAACAACAGCCTGGCAATTACCGATATCGTCCCTGCCGACAGTGCACTGTTTGTAGGCACCAGCGGCGGCGACCCAATCGTTTTTGCCGATGGCGCGGTCGCCAGCGGCCTTAGTTACAACTTTGCCAGTGATGTTACTTTTAGCAGTCAGCCAGGTGGTGGAACGCCGTTCACTTACTCGCCAACACCCGATGCCCAAGGCTACGATGCGGCGGTCACGGGCTACCGCGTCAACCCCGCCGGCAGCATGAACGCTGCGGTCGGTAGTGCTTTTCCCGCTTTCAATATTCTGCTGACCGTCAGAATCCAGTAACGCAAGGGCTGACGATAGATTTCGCGGTGCTCGCCGCGATTTGGCAAACAATCGCCATTCCAATAATATTCATTCTGAACGGACGTGATAACCATCGCGTACTTAAATATTCCAAGTGGAGATATTCATGTTAACGACGCGTGTTTTTGTCACGGTTCTGCTTATATCGATCTTCAGCACGATATCGCCGCCCGGTGTCGCGGCCACCGGCGACGACACAATCAAACTGACGTTTCTTGGTACCGGAGCACCGCGTCCGTCACACACTCGCTACGGACCCTCGATTCTCCTTGAGGCCGGCGAGCACAGGATACTGGTCGATGCCGGCCCCGGCATGCGCGAACGACTGTTCCAGGCGGGTGGCTTCGAACTGCTCACGGATATCGATCATGTCTTGCTGACGCATCTGCATTTCGACCACACCATCAGCGTGCCGGGGTTGTGGTTGACCGGCTGGTTGTACGGCCGCAAGACACCGATGACAGTTTACGGACCGACGGGCACCGCGGCAATGATGAAGCATTTCAGGGCCGCATACGACTGGGATATCCGCTACCGCGAGATTGTTGGCGTGCATAAAGAAGGATCGGATCTGATCGCCCATGACGTCAGTCCCGGAGTCGTATTCGATAAAGACGGACTAAAAGTTACGGCATTCAATGTTGAGCACATGCCGATCAATGTTGAGACTGGAGAACTGCTGGGTCTCGAAGGCGCGACGATCGGCTATCGCATTGACTACAAGGGGCGATCCGTTCTTTTCTCAGGGGATACGCGATCAACACCGTCCACCCGTATCATCGAACATGGCAAAGGTGTCGATGTGCTCATCCACGAAGTGCAGGTGCCCGCGCCCGGCGACACGCCGGAAGCCCGACTTGCCAACGTCAGCCTGTCCGTGCATTCAACGCCCGCGCAGGTTGCCTATGTATTTGAAAAAACACGGCCACGCATGGGAGTCTATTCACACATCATTCCACCGGAAATCAGTTCGGATGAACTGCTCGGGGCTACCGATTACGACGGCGAGATGATGGTTGCCGAAGACCTCATGACGTTGACAATCGGTGACGAAATCACAGTCGGGCGCGCTGAGCGCGCAGGCACCGACATATTTACCGAAGCGGACGTCGTCGACAAGTAAGCGCAGTCGCGCGTCTGATCAACAAGCAGCCTGTTGAAAAACGCCGTTTTTCGACAGGCTGCGTACGGTACAGGGATGTACCGTCATTTTCGCTGGCTGCGAGCCATTAAAAATGTGAGCAATTCGAAAACCACGTTTTTGAATTGCGGTGTTGAAAATACCATGGATGATTTTTTTCAACAGACTGCTAGGGCGCCGCGATCATCTCCACCAACGCGGCATTGACCGGAATATCTGAAAACACGTCCCACTCCAGGTAATAGCCTGCCGGGTCATAGGCTACGAAAGCCCGGTATTCGTTTTCGACTTCAATGGTTTTCGAGCGCATCTCCACACGATCATCATTGCTCAGGTATTCGTACCATCCGTCAATATTGTCCGTGAAGAACGACAGCGTAACTGCTTTCTCCTCGGTAAAACGATGCATTCCGCGTTGTTCATCCACCAGGCCAAAGTATCCACTGGGCCCGATTCGATAAATTTTTGTCCACCCCTGATCAACGAGTAAATCGAAACCCATGACGTCCTCGTAGAATTTATGCGTACCCGGCATGTCTTTGTAGTAGAACCAGACCACGGTTGCCTTAAAGCCTAGTCCTGCAGGTACGTTCGACGTTCCCGGCTCTGGATAGAGCGTTGGCGTCTCCGCGAGGATGGGCAACAATCGCCTGTTCTCTGCATGGTCATTGAATCGCTCGAATTCAAGCAGGTACCCCTCCGGGTCGATCGCGACGAAACTGTCGTGTGAACTGCCCTTAACGAGGTTGAATTCCGTTGACCGTAAAGCGACGTTCTGCGTTTGAATGTAGTTCCACCACCCGTCGAGGTTATCCGTCACCAGTGCAATCGTCGTCGTTTTCGGTTCCGACGAAGCATGCATACCTTTGGTCTCATCCACCAGCGTGACAAACGATTTCGGCGCGACCTGCATGATCTTCGCAAATCCATAATCGGCCGCAACCCGGAACCCCAGCACGTTACGGTAAAACTCAGTAGCGGCGTCGACGTCCCGGTAGTATAAAAAGACATTGCTGGCGGTGGTGCCGAATGCTTTCAAAGGATCGACTGATTCGGCCTGATCCAGTGCGAGAGTCGCGCGCGACGACTCGCCCTCAGGACTGCAGCCTGTAAGCAGAAGTGCATAGAGAAAAAACGAAAGCACCACTTGATAACGCACAGTTTTCGCTCCGGCATTGCTATATCTGTAAGAATTCCGGATATTAGCACCTCGCATGGGGGGATCGATTGAAATTTCTTGAGCTACGCGCTCTGCACGTTATCCCGATTCCGGAGTTCTCCGGCTCGGTGTACGCACCAACCGAAGCCGCTGGACTTTTTTCAGTGGCTGGTGCCCGGGGAGCAAGTCGTGGCCGTTAACTCATCGTCTCCCACGATGTGGTCGAGCCGACCTGCCTTCTTGCTGGCCACGGTTGGCGGCGCAATCGGCCTGGGCAACCTGTGGCGGTTCCCGTACATGGCCGGCGAAAACGGCGGTGGCGGGTTTGTCCTAATCTACCTGGGATTCGTTTTCTTGCTTGGGCTGCCTATCATCGCGGGCGAAATGATGCTGGGGCGTCGCGGCCGCGGTAGTCCGCTGCACTCGATTGCCAGTCTGGTCAGGTCAGAGAACGCAAATCCGTTATGGCGTGTTATTGGCTGGATGAGTCTTTTGATTCCGTTTCTCGCGCTGAGCTATTACGCCGTAATCGCAGCCTGGGCACTGGACTACCTGGGTCTGGCGATCACCAATGCATTCGACGGATTCGACGCAGTCACGTCCGGCAACGTTTTTGGTCAGCGTATTGGCATGACCGTGAATCAGGTGCTTCTGCACGGTGCGTTCGTTGCGATGACAGTGTGGGTTGTTGCGAAAGGTCTCAATGACGGAATTGAACGCATGTCCAAGATCATGATGCCCGCATTGTTTGGCGTCATACTGGTCCTGGTCGTTTACGGAATGGTGAGCGCGGATTTCGCCGCCGCCGTCGAATTCCTGTTTAAGCCCGATTTCGGCAAACTCACGGGGCTGTCCGTATTGATGGCACTCGGTCAGGCATTGTTTTCGCTCGCCGTTGGCGTTGGGCTGCTGATCACCTATGCCGCGTACATGCCCAGTGACTACTCCATTCGCATATCGGCAACCATTGTCTGTATTGGGGACACGGTTGCTGCCTTGTTGGCGGGACTGGCCATTTTTCCCATCGTCTTCGCGAACAACCTGGATCCGGGTGGAGGTCCTGGCCTGGTATTCGAAACGTTGCCAATCGCGTTCGGCAATATGCCGGGCGGTCAGTTCATTGGTGTACTGTTTTTCCTGCTGCTTTTTTTCGCGGCCTATACCAGCGCCGTTGGCATGCTGGAACCGGTGGTTGCCTGGCTCGAGGAAAAAAGGCCCGGGCGCCGAAAATTTCTCGCACGCAGTGCCGGCTTTACGATATGGATACTGGGTCTCGGCTCGATTTTTTCGTTCAATATTTTCTCGGACTCAAACCCGCTTGGGTTTCTTGGTATCGAAGGAACGTTCTTTTTCCTCATCGACTTTACCGTCGCGAACGTCATGTTGCCCGTCAATGCGTTGTTGATTGCGATTTTCGCTGGCTGGGCGGTCAAACGCTCAACCGTCGTTGAGGAATTCGCGAACAGCGGCGAAGCGTGGATCCTGTTCTGGCGCATCGTCAATCGTTATCTGGCGCCGGTCGCAATCGGCATTGTATTGCTGGATTTAATATTCGGTTTTTCGCAGTAACGGGATACGCTCTATCCGTTTAGACGAGCGTTGTATTGAATTTGGCCGGCGATACAATTTCAAGAAACTCGAGGTCGTCTGAAAAATCAGACAGTACGTACTTCGATTCAGCCGGCATCGTCAACGAGTCGCCGGCGACGAGATTCCAGTGACCCCCATTCTCGCAATCCAGCGTCATTGATCCCTGCAACACGAAATTAAATAAGAGCTCAGTATCATGTCGGCTCCGTATCGTCGCTGCTTTCGCTGATGGCCGTACTACAACCACCGCGACGAGATTGTCAGTCGCTGCGGCGATACCGGTATCCCTCATCTCGAAGCCGTCAATACGCCAGGGTATCCATTCGGCATCCGCGCACTTGTGAAAATTGAATGGCTGGCCACCGAAATCACGATCTGGCTTTCGCGCCGACGTCGGCAATTCCATGTCATGATCCACCAGCGTCGCATGTTCGGCCGGACAACCGATTTCCACGACCTCAAAGCCGTCAGAACATTCCAGCACCCTGTGGCGGATATGCGGGGGCTGTAACACACAGTCCCCGGCCTCCATCAGGAATGACGGCCCCTGGTCCTCATAGACGAGCCGCACCCAGCCTTTGTAGCAATAGATCATCTGGAAGAGGATGTGATGATGATGTACATAGTCCGGCACCGGACCACCTGTCGGGATGCGTATGTGCGATGCGATATAACGCCCGCCCAGCCGACCCGGAATCAGGTCGCGATACTGCATGCCGGCGCGACCCGTACCCCATTCACCGTCGTGTGACATCTGCCGAACGATGAGAGACGGCGCCAGTGGTGCAAGTTCGAGCGAGGTTGTCGCCGGGCGAAACTCGATCTCGGTACCGTTTGGCGCCACCAATGGCGACGCTGGTGTTACCAGACGTTCTTCATCACGGCAGACGAAAACCAGGCTCCCCGGCGGTGCATCACTGTCCCGATCGAGCCTGAGCCGCGTGCCAAAACCGGAGATGACGGCAATCCGTGGCGCATCGGCCGGATAGATCATGTCAATGCGAAATCCCAGTACACCGGTAAAGAAATCCAGCGTGTCTTTGATATCGGCGCACGGCAACACGATCTCGGCGCCCTCAATCGTTTTAGTATCGATGTGTTTCATGAATACGAATCCTGAAAAAACGCCGGCCGGTCCGGGGACCGAGACACGATGCGGTATGCTCTTGTTGTTTCGCATCGTATACTTTGGCAAGCGTGGCGTCTGCAGGGGGAACCAAGCATGAGTGATGAAAACCAGCCAGCCATGGATCGCGACACCATGCCGTTCGTGGCTCCCTGTCGCATCATATCGCCACTCGCCCCGTTCGGCTGGCTACGCAAGGGCGTCGCTGACCTGAGAGCCTCTCCCAAAGCCAGCATCGGCTATGGACTGATGATGGCCGGAATCATGGCGCTGGTATCCGCCCTGGCATGGTTCTACGGCACCCACTGGTTTATGTTCGCAATGATCGGTGGTTTCGTGTTTCTCGCGCCGCTGGCGTGTATCGGCCTCTATGCAATCAGTGCTCAGTTGGAG
The DNA here is from genome assembly GCA_013151645.1 of Gammaproteobacteria bacterium. Classification (GTDB taxonomy): domain Bacteria; phylum Pseudomonadota; class Gammaproteobacteria; order Steroidobacterales; family Woeseiaceae; genus JAADHU01. The sequence continues at coordinate 83,964 of JAADHU010000051.1, forward strand.
CGCGGCCAGCCCGTGTCGCTCACGCGGAATTTGCGCGCCGCACTGAAACGGTATTTCGGCAATCAAATGATTTTTGCCCTGGCGTTGCTCGTCATATTCCTGGTGTGGGCGCGCGCTGCGACCATGTTGAGTATCTTCCTGCCGGATACGGGCAACCCGGCCGTCGAGGACCTCACCGGCTACCTCGCTATAGGATCGTTTATCGGTGCAATTTTCGCCACGGTTACTTTTAGCGCCAGCGCCTTTTCACTGCCGATGATTATGCACCGCGACGTCGATACGATTACGGCCATCGTCACCTCGATCAACGCTGTCTTGCGCAACAAGCTGGCAATGATCATCTGGCTGGGTTTGATTGTGCTCGGTCTGGTCATTGGGCTGTTCACCGCCTTTGTCGGCCTGATCGTCATCTTGCCGGTGATTGGCTTCGGGGCCTGGCACGGCTACCTGGAAACCATCGACGCGGACGAATTTCCTCGTCACTCAATCGGCATAACCTCTGTCCCGCGGCAGCCGTCGTCCTGAATCCGCGATTTCGGAGGGCCCGATACTACTTCCGCTTCTGCCTGAAGCAAAGCGGGAGTATCATTGAGGAAAACCCGTATATCGGACGCGCCCGGCTTCTGGGATGCTTGCCGACGGAAAAATCAACGTGCTTGCCAACGAACACTAATTGGGACTAAGAAATGCAGATGGAGTCGAGTTACAACGACAAGGTTGTACGCCAGTTCATGATCATGACCATCGCCTGGGGTGTCATTGGCATGCTGGTTGGAATCTTTATCGCCGCAGAGCTCATCTGGCCGGGCCTGAGCTTCGACCAGCCCTGGCTGACTTATAGCCGCCTGCGACCACTGCATACCAATGCCGTCATATTCGCATTCGGCGGTTCTGCGCTGATCGGCATGTCGTACTATGTTGTGCAACGCACCTGTCACGTCCGCCTGGCGTTCGACAAGCTGGCGGCATTCACCTTCTGGGGCTGGCAGACAGTCATTGTCCTTGCGGTCATTACGCTGCCAATGGGCATCACCCAGAGCAAGGAATATGCCGAGCTCGAATGGCCGATTGATCTGCTGATTACTGTTGTCTGGGTCGCCTATGCCGCCGTATTCCTGTTCACTGTTGGCCGACGTCGCGTCAAGCACATTTATGTCGCCAACTGGTTTTTTGCTGCTTTCATTATCACGATCGCAGTGCTGCATATATTCAATAACCTCGCCATTCCGGTCAGCCTGACCAAGTCGTATCCCATTTATGCGGGCGTTATCGACGCCATGATGCAATGGTGGTACGGGCACAACGCAGTGGGGTTTTTCCTCACAGCGGGTTTCCTCGGCATGATGTACTACTTCGTACCGAAACAGGCGGGTCGACCCATTTATTCCTATCGGCTGTCGGTGGTACATTTCTGGGCCTTGATCGCGATCTACATGTGGGCCGGACCTCATCACCTGCATTACACGTCGTTACCGGACTGGGTCCAGTCAATTGGCATGGTGTTTTCACTGATATTGCTGGCACCTTCCTGGGGCGGCATGATCAACGGCATCATGACCTTGTCGGGTGCCTGGCATAAATTACGCACCGACCCGATTCTCAAGTTCATGATCGTTTCATTGTCGTTCTACGGCATGTCGACCTTCGAAGGGCCGATGATGTCGATCAAGACGGTCAATGCGCTGTCCCACTACACGGACTGGACCATCGGTCACGTACATTCCGGTGCCCTGGGATGGGTCGCGATGATGACCATCGGCTCGTTGTATTGCCTGCTGCCACGCCTCTACAACAAGGAAGCCATGTACTCGACCAAACTCATCGATGTGCATTTCTGGACATCGACGATCGGCGTCGTACTGTATGCCGTGCCCATGTGGATTTCGGGTGTTACGCAGGGACTGATGTGGCGCGCGTTCAACGATGACGGCACGCTGACGTATTCCTTTATTGAAACCGTCAAATTTACCTATCCGTATTACGGCATTCGTTTGCTGGGTGGAATGGTGTTCTTCTCGGGCATGCTCGTCATGGTCTACAACACATACAAGACCATTGTGGACGTTAAACCCACTCCCGTATCTGTCATTCAACCGGCGTAAGACTATGGCAATCAAACACGATAGCATTGAGAAAAACATCAATTTGATGGCAGTCCTGATCGTCATCGTCATCAGCATCGGTGGCCTGATCGAAATCGTGCCATTGATGATGGGTTCTGAAGTGAACGAGCCTTACGAGGGCATAAAGCCCTACCCCGCTTTGCGGCTCGCCGGACGGGACGTCTATGTCCGCGAAGGTTGTTACAACTGCCATTCTCAGCAGATTCGCCCTTTCCGCAGCGAGACAGAGCGTTACGGCCCTTACTCCGTCGCCGGAGAATTCGTCTATGACCGGCCGTTCCAGTTTGGCTCCAAACGGACCGGCCCCGATCTCGCACGCGTCGGCAAGCGTTACAGCGACGACTGGCACCGCATTCACTTGCTGAAACCTCAGGAACTGGTCCCTGATTCTAATATGCCGGCCTACCCCTGGCTCGCCGAGGCGATGATTGACCCCGATCTGATACAAACCAAGATGCGTGCCTTGCGCATGCTGGGCGACCCTTACAGCGACGAAGAAATCGCGGCGGCGCCGGCGGCCGTCATGAACAAAACCGAACTCGATGCACTGATCGCCTATTTACAGGATCTTGGCACCGTACGGTCGGCGCGGTAGGAGACAATAGCAATGGACATAGGACTCGCTCGCGGACTGATCACAGTGACGTTGCTGGCATTGTTTATCGGCTTGTGGTTCTGGAGCTGGAGCAAAAAGCGACAACCGGAATTTGAAGCCGCATCGCAACTACCGCTCGAGGAAGACACCGATCATCCTCCCGCAGACAACAAAGAAATGGAGCACGATTCATGAGCACCGCGTGGAGCTGGTACATAATTATTGGCACAGTCTTGAGTATGCTCGGTTGTTTCTGGCTTATTTTCTGGTCCAACAAGCAACGCGCATCGGATGAGGAAATCAAGGAATCCGAAGCGCATGTCTGGGACGAAGATATTCGTGAGCTGAACAATCCGCTGCCCATGTGGTGGCTTTGGTTGTTTATTCTTTCAATTCTTTTTAGTGCCATTTATCTGGCCGTTTATCCGGGGCTCGGGAAATTTGCCGGTATTAGCGAATGGTCGCAGCACGATCAGTACAACCAGGAAGTCGCGGCGGCAGAAGCGAAGTATGGGCCAGTATTCGCGAAATACGGCGCGATGGAGGTCGTTGACCTGGTTAGCGACCCCAAGGCGCTGGGCATTGGCAAGAGCCTGTTCGCAAACTACTGCTCACAATGTCACGGATCGACAGCGCAGGGGGCGCGCGGCTTTCCCAACCTGACTGATAACGACTGGCTCTACGGTGGTGAACCGGCGAAAATCGAGTTTGCAATCCTTAATGGTCGCGCAGGAGTGATGCCGGCACTTGCGCCCGCCCTTGGTTCTGAGTCCGATCTCGATTCGATGGTGGAGTACGTGCAGTCGCTGGCAGATGGCCAGGATACATCGTCACCGGCACACGCAAAATTCGTCATGTTCTGCAGCGCGTGTCATGGCGCAGATGGAAGCGGCAATCAATTGCTTGGTGCACCGAACCTGACGGACGATACGTGGTTGTACAGCAGCGCAAAAGCGGAGATCCGGCGCGGTATTGTCGAGGGTCGACGCGGTGACATGCCTGCGCATTCACAGCTGATTGGGCCGGATCGGGCGCGGATTCTGGCTGCCTATGTTTATAGTTTGTCTTACGATTCTGCCGCACACTGACATGAACGTTGAAGATGACACTAACGTTGGCACCTGGAGTCGCGATACGCAGAAAATCGCCGTGCTCTCGTGGATTTCGTTTTTGTCGGCATCCGTTTTCACCATGTTGCTGTTTGCGTTCGTCGATCCGCTGATCATTGTTGATTCAATTAATATCTCGTTTGTTGAAAGCAGTAACGCCGGCTACGCGATCGGATTCGTTTTTCTGTGGGTGCACAGCTGGACTAGTGGTTGGCTGGTGCTTCGCCTGGTACGGCGGAAACGCGTCGGACCTCGCCGCATTCGCCACTGATAAAAGTCCCGAGTTTCACGATGAGCAATGAGTCCGCCGACTACGAGTACGGCCAGTTATATCGCAGTGAAGAGAAGATCTATCCGCGCGAAGTAAAGGGCCGATTCGCGACCTTCCGAAAATTTTCGATGCTGATGTTGCTCGGCATGTTCTATGGCGGTCCCTGGCTGGAATGGGGCGGCCGGCAAGCCGTCCTTTTCGACCTTCCCGCACGCAAGTTCTACATATTCGGCATGACCATGTGGCCGCAGGATTTCATCTATCTCGCGCTGCTGCTGATTATTCTTGCCGTCAGCCTGTTTTTTTTCACCGCGCTCGCAGGCCGCGTCTGGTGCGGTTTTGCCTGTCCGCAAACCGTGTGGACGGAGGCATTCACATGGATTGAACGACTGCTGGAGGGAGACCGCAACAAACGGATGAAGCTGGACAAGGCCCCGTGGACTTTTAACAAGATCTGGCGCAAAACAACGAAGCAGTTCCTGTGGATAGCGCTGGCGCTGATAACCGGCTTTACGTTTGTGGGCTACTTCGTGGATATCCGCGCGCTGTCCGGACATCTGCTGACTTTGACGGCGGGTCCCTGGGAATGGTTCTGGGTGATTTTTTACGGCTTCGCGACCTATGGCAATGCCGGCTTTATGCGTGAGCAGGTTTGTAAGTACATGTGCCCGTATGCGCGCTTCCAGAGCGCTATGTTTGACATGGATACACTGGTCATCGCCTATGACGAGGAACGCGGTGAACCCCGCGGTGCCCGTCGGCGCGGTACGGATCCCAGCGACGCCGGCCTCGGCGCCTGTATCGATTGCACCATGTGTGTGCAGGTTTGTCCGACCGGAATCGATATCCGCGACGGCTTGCAATACGAATGCATCGGCTGCGCGGCCTGCATCGATGCCTGCGATCAGATCATGGACAAGATGGACTACCCGCGCGGCCTGATTCGTTACAGCACCGAAAACGCCATTTTGCACAAGCGCTACAGCCTCATCCGCCCGCGCACGATAGTCTACAGCCTGGTCCTGACCGTGCTTGTCGCCACCATGGTGTCATCCATCGTGCTCCGCGAACCGGTCATACTGGACGTACTGCGTGATCGGAATACACTTTATCGCGATGTCGGCCGGCAGGGTATTGCGAACAGTTATACTTTAAGAATCGTGAACAAACACAATACCGAGCATGAGTATGTGCTCAGTGTCAGCGGCCTGGAGGGCATCAGAATCCAGGGTGAAACGACGTTTGTGGTCCGTGGCGAATCCGTATTTACCTTGCCAACGACCGTCACTGCGCCGCACGAAAGCGCGGTCGGTGGCAAAACCATCGAGTTTGTTCTTGAGAGTGTGGATGGCAGCATCCGGATCGTCGAAGAGAGTCGCTTCCGCGGTCCCTCAGGAGAGAATTGATATGCACGCAGATACCGTCATGGAAAACGAACCCTGGTACCGGAACCCGTGGGTCTGGCTGGTGATTGCGATTCCCTCGCTCACCGTCGTAGGCTGCATTTTTACCATCTACCTGGCACTGGCGAACCCGGAGCACCTGGTAAGCGATGACGCTGTCGAGGGACGAACACCAGCCGCCGAACGACGCTAGAAATGACGCCCCAGGCAGCCTGCTTTCATTGCGGAGAGGCACTTCCTGGTGGCAAGCCCATACTTGCCAGTCTGGGCGACGATCATCAGCCGGTTTGCTGCATTGGTTGCAAGGCGGTCGCCGAGTTTATTCACAGCAGCGGTCTCGAGGCTTTTTACCAGCACCGCAGCCGACCGTCTGCGGATCTCGGTCTGCGCGCCGAGCCATTGGAATGGCGACATTACGACGACCAGGACTTGCTGCTGCGCTACGTTAGCGACGATGGCAAGAACGCGACGACGACAATCGAAATCGGCGGCATGTATTGTTCTGCCTGCGTCTGGTTGCTGGACAACGCGATGTTGCGACTGGACGCTGTCGAATCGGTCTCGGTCAGTCCGGCGACACGACGGGCGGTGATTCGGTGGGACAAATCCCGCCTCAAATTCAGTCAGCTGCTGGCGGCCATTGCGCAGGTTGGATTCAAACCCTCTCCCACCAGTGCGGGACTGGCAAGCGATGAACACGATGGCGAATCACGCCAGGCACTTAAACGCCTGATCGTCGCGGCGGCCGCTGGCATGCAAGTCATGATGTTCGCCGTCGCGCTGTATGCCGGTGACTACTATGGCATTGAGGCCCATATCGAGCGGTTCTTGCGCATCATCAGCCTGTTCGTTTGCCTGCCGATCGTTTTTTATTCGGCACGGCCTTTTTTTGCGGGTGCCTACCGCGGCATCAAAGCGCGTTCCCCGGGCATGGATCTGCCGGTTGCAATCGCCATTGCCGCCGCCTTTATCGCCTCGATCCGTGCGACCCTGATGAACGTTGGCGATATATATTTCGACTCGGTCGCCATGTTCGTCCTGTTCCTCAGCGCAACAAGATACCTTGAAATGCGAGCACGCCACCGTTCGGAAGATCGCACTCAGGCGCTGGCACAGTTGCTTCCGGAAACCGTGATCCGGGTCCGAGACGACGAGACCGACGTCATTCCACTCGATAAACTGCGTGTCGGCGACGTAACCTTGATTCGTCCCGGCGACGTTATTCCTGCCGATGGGAGAATACTCTCGGGCGAACTGGCCGTTGATGAGGCACTGCTGAGCGGAGAATCGCTCCCGGTCAGTCGTGAGCCAGGAATGGACGTATTCGCCGGCGGGATTAACCGCGCTGGAATCGCGTCGGTACAAATAACGTTGACCGGTGCCAGCACCAGTCTTGCGGAAATCGGGCGATTGCTCGAACAGGCCAAAGCGGACCGACCGCCCATCGCGCTACTCGCGGATCGAATCGCGAGCAAATTTGTTGTTGGGATGTTGCTGGTTGCCGCGATAACGGGTGCTGTCTGGCTGACAATCGATCCATCGCGTGCGTTCGAAATTGTATTGGCGACGCTGGTTGTCACCTGCCCCTGTGCGCTGTCGCTGGCAACGCCAGCTGCCATCGCAGCATCGGCATCGCGACTGGCACGCGACGGCTTCCTGCTCATAAAGTCGCGCGTTCTGGAAGTACTGACGAAGCCCGTTACCCTTGTATTCGACAAGACCGGTACCTTGACCGAAGGTCGCCCGACAATTCTGGAAACCCGGGTACTGACGACATCCGATGCGCGAAGCGCGGACGAATACCTGGCGCTGGCCGCCGAAATTGAGACCGCTTCGGAGCATGTGTTGGCGCGTGCATTCAGTCGTCATTACAAAGTCGGTGCGAATCGATCCGGCAATATTCGTTCACAACAGGGTGCGGGCGTCGAGGCGGTCGTAAACGGTGCGCTCTACCGAATCGGCAGTGAACAATACGTCTCTGAACTCAGCGGGAAAGCCCATCTTTCCGAGGGCAAAGACGCAGACTCCACTCTGGTTTACCTCGGCGACGAGCATTCGATCCTTGCAAGATTCGCCATCGGCGATGAACTGCGTCACGATGCAGAACAAACGATCCGCCAATTACTGCACCTCGGCTACTCCGTCGCCATCGCCAGTGGCGACAGAGAGGCTGCGGTAGCCACTGTGGCGAAAAAACTCGGCATCGATCGGTGGCACAGCCACCTCTCTCCATCGGACAAACTCAATCTCGTCGACGAACTGCAGCAAGCCGGTGAGACCGTCGTGATGGTCGGCGATGGCGTTAACGATGCACCCGTGCTGGCGGCCGCCGACGCCTCCGTCGCCATTGACGCCGGAACGGCACTCGCTCGCGCCAGCGCCGATGCCGTTGTTCTCGGTAAGAGACTGGGCAGCGTCGTCGATGCTATTGTGGTTGCCGGTAAGACAAAGCAGATCATTCGGCAGAATATCGCATGGGCAATCCTGTACAACATTACTGCCGTGCCACTGGCTGCCGCAGGTCTGCTCGCGCCGTGGATGGCGGCGATCGGAATGTCGGTCAGCTCTTTGCTGGTGGTACTCAATGCCCTGCGATTACAGAGCGCGAAGCTGGCGGTCAATGATTCGGATCGCGGCAATAATGCGACAAGAGTAGCGCAAGAGGCTCTGGTATGACGATTCTCTATTTATTGATTCCGCTCGGGCTGTTGCTGCTCGCCGTCGGGATAGCCGCATTTTTCTGGGCTGCAAAGTCCGGTCAGTTTGACGACCTTGACTCGCCCGCGTGGAGTGTCGTCATGGATGACGATCGCGCACCCGGGATACCCTCGAAGAAGCCGGTCGAGCACGCCAACCAGGACGAGTCTATCGACGATTCGACATGACACTCGAGCTACTTTTACCGGTCGCATTTCTGGCGGGGTTTTTTGGCAGTGGCCACTGTCTCGGCATGTGCGGGCCGATCGTTTTGCTACTGGAAAACCCGCAAACTCAGGTGCCCGTTTTTCAAGGCATGCTTCGTCGCGTCCTCTACAATGCAGGGCGACTGTTCTTTTACGCGTTGCTCGGCGCGGTCGCCGGCGCTGCAGGACTGGTGCTGACCAAAGTGGCCGGTATCTCTTCGGGCCTTTTCATGCTGCGAATGCTTGCGGCATTGCTGGTCATCGCACTCGGCCTCAATCTGCTCTTTAGTCTGCCATTACTGAATTACCTGGAGCGCAGCGGTGCACTATTGTGGCGCCATCTTTCGCCATTCGCTCGTCACGTCCTGCCAATTTCGACGCCTGCCCGCGCGCTCGGCGCCGGATTCGTCTGGGGCGCATTACCCTGCGGCCTCGTGTACAGCGCAGTCGCCATCGCAGCAACCAACGGCAGCGCCATCGGCGGCAGCCTGATCATGCTCGCTTTCTGGCTGGGCACGCTCCCGGCACTGCTTCTGGCCGGAGCATCTGCCAATACACTGGGAAAATGGACACGTCACGCTGCGCTTCGGCGTCTCACCGGGCTTATGCTGCTGTGTGCAGGCATTCTCGCCTTGGCATTGCCGTACTTTCACAGCGGTACCGCTGGCAGTCACAGCGCGCATTCCACCGTATCGACGGCGCAAACGGTCTCGTCATCCGTCGGGACGCGGAGCCCTTATTCCGGTGCTATTGTCTGTGCTCCCTCGGGAGCTTCGGCGGCGGACGGAGATCCCAGAATTCGACCCGTGATCACGGTCATCGAGCCATTCACGTTCAATGAGGTCCGGGCCATGTCAATCAACGGCTCTATCGAAATCAGCAACGCAACGAGTGCGATCGGAAAACCCATGGCGGGCAATACGACCAACGCCGCAAACGTCGCACCACCACCAACACCGGCAACACCGAACGAGCTGATGGCAACAATACCAATGAGCGAGATCATAAACGCCGGATCGAGTGGGTTAATGCCCATACTGGGTGCGATCATCGTCGCCAACATCGCCGGATAGATTCCCGCACAGCCATTCTGACCAATCGTTGCGCCGAAGGTAGCCGAAAGGTTGGCGATCGACTGTGGCACACCCAACTCGTCGATCTGGGTTTCGACATTCAGGGGAATCGTTGCCGCGGAACTTCGCGACGTAAAAGCGAAGGTCAATACCGGCCACACCTTCTTGAAATAGTCCGCGACGGCCACGCCATTGAGTCGCAACAACAGCGCATGGACTCCGAACATGATCGCGATCGCGGTGTAGGACGCGACAATGAACGTCAGTAAATTGAGGATATCTTTACCGTTTGAGCCCGCAACCACTTTGGTCATCAAGGCGAGGATTCCATACGGCGTCAATAACATGATCATTCGTACCAGCTTCATGACGATTGCTTGCGTGGTTTCGACGAACGCAACAATCATCTGGCCCTGCTCTTCATTCTCTTTCGCAACCAGCAGTGCCGCAATTCCAAACAGGATGCCAAAAATAACCACGGCGATAATCGACGTTGGCCGAGATCCGGTCAGGTCGGAGAAAATATTCGAGGGAATAAACCGAATCAGCATATCTGCGAGACCTAGGTCGGCAATGGACTCCTGCCGTGACTCAAGAGCACTGGCGGTTGCCAGTTCGCGCGCGCCCTCCGTCATGCCGTCCATCGACAACCCGAAAACATTTGCCATGAGTACGCCGACAAATGCCGCAATCATCGTCATGCCGATCAGAATGCCGATCACCGATCCACCGATCTTGCCCAGTGCCGCGACCTCCCGCATGCGAATCACGGCCGCAATCATCATGATCAGCACCAGTGGCATGATGACCATTCGAAGCAGGTTGATATAGCCGATACCGACCACGTTGGTCCACGTCAGCGTTTCCTGAACGACGTCGCTGCTACCGGCGTAAGCAAATTGCAATAGCAATCCGAATGCGATGCCCAGACCGAGTCCCGCGAGAATCTTGCGCGACAATGAGGTTTCCGCCCCCCCGAATCGCACCAGGAATACGATCAGGCCTGTGAAAACAACGAGATTGATGATGACGTAAACGTTCATGTGTCCACCATTGATTGCTTGAAGAGGTACGTGGGTCAGGTGATCGCTGCGATACCCAATTCACCCGATGTGCGTAATTTACACCTTATTTTGTCCATAGTGGCGGTCAATCGGGTGCAGCCATTCAAACCATACTCGTTTCCGGGTCGCGGACCCCGCAGCGACCGGGTATTCATTGCGCATCGCGAGACAGCGCTTTGGCAACCAACGACGAATCCGCTACGAATAGCAGTTCCTGACGAAAGGACCACTATCGGCTGTCTTCTCCCGGCCGATAACGGGCACTTGCGTCTGCTTCGATCCCGGCACGATCCATGAGCACGGGCCGGAATTTTTCATTTGCGAAAAGAGCCACCTGATCAGCATAGTGTCGTGAGTTGACGTCGAGAGTCGCGCTACCGAACTGATGAATGGCGGAGCCCCTGACCGAGCCATCTTCTGACCATTCGGCCAGGATGATTAGCGTATCTCCGGCCGCTGCCCGAAACGTTCCATCGACCAGCGTGCCACCGGGGTAAACCGCTCGCAGAACATCCGGCGCGCCGCCCATGGGCAAATTCACGTCACCACGGACGATCCGATTCAGTTCGCCCCATTCAGGATCGATGCGGCCATATGACTCCATGAGCAGGCGAGTCGCATTCCTGAACGATTCGCTTGCCGATGCGGGCTCTTTGCCGGTCAACGAACGTGTCACGTAGCCCATCGTCGACAATACGCCCAACGCGGCATGCCGGTTGCCGATATCCGTCGAGAGATCCCACTCGCTCAGGTGGCGGGCGGCGTCGCTCAGTGTGCGCTCGGCACTCCAATCCGCCGCCAGTATTTCCGCAATGACACTTGCGACCACGGAGCGCTCCGAATACGTCTTGTCGAATTTGATCTGCAGCAGCCGATCACGACTGATCGCTTGCATGTCCTGCGTGAGTTCCATCAATCGCAGCGACCGGTTGGTGTCGTCGTCCTGCAGTCCATAGGTTGAATCGAAGTTTTCTTTAAGCAGATTGTCCGTGCCGTTGGTCGCGCGAAAAGGAGAATTGTTCGCGTTGAACAATATCCCGGACGCGGGGTTGATGAGTTTCGGTATGTCCTCGTAGGGACGATAGCGGTCCCAGATCAAATCGGATCGGTCACCGGGAAGATCAATGCTCCAGTCCCAGCCGGCAACTCGTTGCGGAAACTGACCGTTGTATACGAAAGCGATGTTGCCGTCTTTATCGGCATAAACGTAGTTAATGCTGGGCAGTGCCACCATGGACATGGCCCCACTCCATTCCTCGAAACTGGCTGCCTTGTTAAGACGACGGTACTGTTCCAACTGGCGTATTTCGCTCATGCCCGCATAACGAATTGCAAATACGCCACGTTCAGTCTTCAGAACCGGACCGTGCACGGACCGATAGATCGTTTCTTTCGCGGGAAAGGCGAACGGACCCCACAACGCAACGTCGATAGATGCTGTTTTCTGCTCAAAAGCGACGTACTCGCCATCCATCAGATATTCGTTGTCGTTATCCGGGTTGATTGTAAGTCGATACACATCAATCAGATCAGGATTGTTGACCGTATTCGCCCAGCCGAGATCGCGGTTGAAGCCGTGAAAAATGACCGGACCGCCTGGAAAGGTGCCGCCGTAAACATCAAGACCGTCCTCACTGATCAGGTGCGCTTCATACCAGGCGACAGGACCGGTGTAAGGCTGGTGCGAGTTAACCAAAAGTCGTGTCACGGTATCGGTGGATCGCGAAGGTGCTACCGCGATCGCATTTGAACCAGGCTCGATCGGCCGCACCGGCAGGAAATGAAATGCAGTATTGTTTTCGGCAGGCGCGATGGCCAGTGAGCGGTCGCCCTTACCCGTCAGAAGTCGCGTCAATACTTTGTCGGCCCCGTAAAAGAACGGTGTCTTGAATACGAATCCTGCAATGACATCCTGGCCGGTCATGGGGTAGAGCCCGTTGAGCGTTTCATCAGGGTGCTCGGCGGCGTACAAGTTCACGCCCACGGCGTACGCCTCCGCCATCATCCTGGCAGGCGCCGGCAGCTCACTGGCATACTTCCCGTCAACTAAATCCCAGACTCCGAGCAATGCGACAAGGTAGTCGGATACGGCCGCATCGCGACCCCGGTATCGAGCTAGCCTGCCGCGAGAGGCGGCCAATACCGTTTGCAGCGTACCGAAATCGTCTTCCGACTGTGCGTACCCCAACCCGTAGGCCACATCCGCATCCCGGCTGCCGAATATGTGGGGCACACCCCAGGAATCCCGAATGATTTCGGCATCGTATTGCTGCGCGGCGATGTGAGCATCGTGCAAGGACTGATTCTGCGCCAGTGGTGCCCAAAACCAGGCGGCAATAACCACCGTGACTAAGGCAATTGCTGTGGCAACCAGCAACCAATTTCGCTTCACGAATTCTCCACCGACATCGTTATTTGCTGTTTCGGGGAAACGGAAGCGCCTGAACATCTATTCGAACCCGTTGGTCTGGGCAACACGCCGATACCAGTCTGCGGACTTCTTGGGTGTTCGTTTCTGGCTGTCGAAATCGACATAGATGAAGCCGAACCGTGGTTCGTAACCGGCGGTGAATCCGAAATTATCCAGAATGGTCCACGCGTGATAGCTGCGGATATCGGCGCCATCTCTCATCGCTCGCGCCACTGCATCCAGGTGACCTCGGTAAAACTCGATTCGCCGCGGGTCCACTATTTCGTTCTGCGCGTTCAGTTTATCGGCAAAGGCACCACCGTTTTCCGTAATCTCAATGATCGGTCGGTCGTAGTCCCGGGTGACGCGGACGAGCACCTTGTATAACGCGTCAGGCCACACTTCCCAGCCCAGATCAGTCCTCGTCGTCCCGTCTCCCCCGAACGTTGTATGGACACCCAGACCGAACGGGCTGTCGACCGGATCTATTGCTCTGCAGATTTTTCGACCGTAGTTATTGACGCCGATAAAATCGAGAGGCGCCCTGCATATTTCCAGATCAGCTGGCCGTACACCCATCCGCTCATAGGGGGCATCTCCGGGGAATGCATCCGGGTATTTACCGCGCAATGCCGGCTCCAGAAACCATGCGGTATAGAATTGCTGCGCGCGCTCTGTCGCCAGAGCGTCTTCCCCGGAACTCGTCGCCGGTTCGTAGGCGGCCATGTCGAAAACGGAGCCTACTTTGAGATTCGGTCGCGCTGCCTTCACGGCACGAAACCCCAGACCTTGCGCAAGATTGCTTGTGTGAACCGCCTTAAGGAACGCGGTCGCGTCCTTCCTCCCCGGTGCGAAAATACCCCGCAGGTAGCCGAATTCAGTGAAGATTCGCGCCTCGTTGATCAGCGCCCAGTTGGATACTCTGTCGCCAAACGACTGAGTTACTATCGCCGCATAGTCAGCGAATCGGTCGGCGATGTCCCTGTTTGGCCAACCCCCCTTGTCTTCAAGAACTTGCGGCAGATCCCAGTGATAAATCGTCGGAAACGGCCGAATACCGGCCTCGAGCAACGTGTCGATGAGACGGTCGTAAAAGTCGATGCCCTTTGGGTTCGGTTTCCCCGAACCGGTCGGCTGAATGCGGGGCCACGAGATCGAGAATCGATAGGTCGTCAGATGCATGTCTCGCATCAGGGCAACGTCCTGCCGATACCGATGGTAGTGATCACAAGCAACGTCGCCGGTTTCTCCTGAGCGAATCTTGCCGGGCGTATGCACGAATCGATCCCAGATGGATTCGCCTTTCCCGTCTTCGGCCCAGGCACCTTCTATCTGGTAGGCCGCGGTTGCCGTCCCCCACAGAAACCCTGGCGGAAATTCGATACGGTCCTTTTGGACTTGTGCGTGCCCGGGTCCACCGACAATGGTAGCGAGGCTGGCGGCAAGGAATTCTCTTCGATCGATCATCGTACAACCTTGTGATTAAGATGGATGTATTTTCCAGATTGCCTTACGGTTGGATACTTATCGAAAATGCGCTGCACCAATCATGATATGAGGTACCACACCACATGGGGATTGTAAAACGAGTCATTCATTTTCCGGGCGCAATTGTATTTGCCATCGCTGCGGTCACGGTTCTGCTGAGCGGCAATTCGGCAATGGCCGCCGCCGAGCTGATTGTCATTAACGGTGATATTTACACAGTTAACCCGACGACGCCGCGGGTAGAAGCCTTTGCGGTCGAAAACGGCAAGTTCATCGCCATCGGTACCAACGCGCAAATTCGGGCGCTGGCTGACGAGAACACTGTAGTGATCAATGCACAGGGCAACACGGTTACGCCCGGCTTTATTGATGGCCACGCCCACGTGGGCGGAAATTCACCCGTCGTTGCGGGCGTTGATCTATCCTATGTCGCGGACAAAGATGAGTGGTTGAGACGAATCGAAGAAGCCGACAAGCGGTTGCCGGAGGGCGAATGGCTAACCGGGGGCGGCTGGGACCACACGGTTATCGACGGCATATACCCGAACCGACAAATGCTGGACGAAGTCGTGCCCGACCGGCCGATCTTTCTCAGTCATATTGATGGTCACTACGGCTGGTCGAATTCTCTGGCTTTCGAAATGGCGGGTGTAACGGCCGACTCGCCGGTACCGCCCGGTGGAGAAATTGTGCTTGATCCGAATACCGGAGAACCGACCGGCATTCTTCTCGAAGGCGCGCAAGGCCTTGTCGGAAGCATCGTTCCGGAACGCAGCGATGTGCGCCGTCAAGAAGGCCTGGCAACGATGGAAAAATATGCCAATAGTTTCGGGATCACCGGCTTACATCAGATGGGTGGCCTCGAGGATTATTTGCACATTGTCGAAAACGGCGATCCTACTCTCAGAATCTGGTACGGGGAAAGGAGTCCTCGTGGAAGCGGTGCCGATTACGCGACCATCGTCGAAAATATTCTTGCCCTGAAAGCGGATACGGCTGCGCGGGTCCAAGCCACCGAAAAGGAGAGTGAGGCAGGTCCGCTGCTGGAGGTCGGCTTCGTCAAACTTGATAACGATGGCGTATTGTCGGCTCACACCGCCGTGTTGATGGAAGGCTACCGCGATCGCGAAGGGTGGAAAGGCGAATATACAACCTCCCCCGGGAACCTCAAAATGCAAGTGGAAATGCTGACGGCTGCCGGCTTGCCAGTCGCAATTCACTCGATCGGCGACGCCGCCGTGCGTGCATCGCTGGATGCTTTTGAAGCCGCCCGCGAAAACGTCGTTCCATTCCCGAACCGTATCGAGCACATTGAATTGGTAGAGGCGAGCGATATCGCACGCTTTAAGGCGCTCGACGTCGTTGCCTCAATGCAGCCGAATCATGCAACCAATTCGATCGGTTATGTGCCGGAACGCGTGGGAACGTATCGCGAGACACGCGCTTACGTATGGAAATCGATGCTCGATGCCGATGTGCCGCTGGTTTTTGGCGCTGACTACCCTACATCGCCGCTTAACCCATTGATCCAGATCGCCGATGCCGTGTTCCGTGTAAGCCCGTTCGGTTTTAACAACGGCGAATCATGGCACCCGGAACAGGCCGTCAGCTTCACTGAAGCCCTGCATGCCTACACGCAGGCAGGTGCAGACATGACTGCGTGGAAAACCCGGACAGGTTCCATTGCCATCGGGAAATGGGCCGACTTCGTTTTGCTCAACGGCAAGGTTCCCGTACCCATGGACGAGGACTTTCGCACGCTTGCCGTCGATGCGACGTATTTTGCCGGTCGTAACGTCTATACGAAGCCACGCTAGAATAGTCGAAGAGCAGTGTTTTCCATTTTCTTGACACGAGGGAATATTACCTTATTATATAGCCATATGGCTATACGTTATTCTAACTCGTTGAACCTGACATTCCATGCATTGGGCGATGAGTCTCGACGTAAGATCCTGGCGATGATTAGTCATAAACAACGTTGTACCGCCGGCGAAATCGTGCATCTATTTGATGTTTCTCAACCGACGGTATCGAAGCACCTGAAGGTCCTGGAGGCTGCGGGCTTGGTTACACGACATATCGAAGGACGTCATCATATCTTCGCATTACGAGCTGACGGATTAAGAGAAGCCGACGGCTGGATTCGTCGACACCTTGCTTTTTGGGAGAGCAGCTTAGATAGACTGGGCCACATCTTAGACACAGATGAGAACGATTTCGATGACGGCCGTTAGCAATAAGACAGAAACCATCCAGATCGAGAAACTCTATAAGCATTCGATCGGAAAAGTGTTCAACGCTTTTTCCAGAAAAGAAATATTCGAACAATGGATTGCACCGTCGGACGAAATTGGTACGAAGATACTTTTACATGATTTCACAATCGGCGGACGGTACAGAATAGAATTTTCTGTGCCAAAGCTCGGAAAACTATTTCTAGGTGGCGAATACGTTCATATCGAGTATCCGAAACAGATTTGTTTTACGTGGGTCTGGGAGAAACCTGATATTCATGCTGGTATTAATTCACTGGTCACTGTGAATTTTCTAAAACACAAAGATTATACGAAGCTTGTAATTACGCATGACAATCTCACTACGTTACAAGCAACTGAACGACACGTTCAAGGCTGGAGCAGCACCTTGACACGACTGGATCAATTTCTTTCCGAGCAACCTGACGAACGAGACTAAACGATGGAATATTTACCGATTACGTCGACAATCGCTGCATCACTGGCGATTGTGATGTTTGCATTGACCGTGATGGTTTCTATTGGGCGCATTAATCTGGGAAAAGCGGAAGGAGATGTCGCAAAATACCCGATCGGGGACGGAAACAACGAAAATCTAAAACGCCGAATTGGTGCTTTCAGAAATTTTACTGAATACGCTCCAATGTGCCTGATTTTGATTGCTCTAATTGAGATTAACGGCGCCGGCGCTTCACTCATTTGGGGTTTAGGCGTTGCTTTCGTCGCAGGACGATTACTGCACGTAGTCGGCATGTTGACCAACCCTCATTTCCCGCTCCCCAGAATCATTGGAATGTTCGCCACATACGCGGCACTGCTGGTACCTGCAGGATGGCTCATTCTTGGGAACTAACGCCATGCATCGCCCTAGAGAATCGGCTGCGGCCGCAAATGTTCCACGAAGTAATTGGTCATCAGCGTGTACATGTGCAGTTCCGTCCCTTCACCTTCATCGAGGCTGTGGCTTCGATTCGGGTAGGACATGAAATCGAATTGCCGATTGTATTTGACCAATTCGTTGATGAGTCTCTCGGTGCCCTGATAGTGTACGTTGTCATCGCCAGTACCGTGTATCAGCAGTAGCTTGCCTTCCAGTTGCGAGGCAAAGGTGATTGGTGATCCTTGTCGGTAGCCGTCCTCATATTCGTCGAGTAGACCGGAGTACCGTTCCTGATAGATCGAATCGTAGAGACGCTGGTCCGCAACGGGCGCTCTCGATATGCCGACGTGATACTGCTTCGGAAAGCGGAACATCAGGTTGAGCGTCATCGATCCACCGCCGGAATGCCCCCAAACGCCGACTCGATCGGTATCGATATAGTTCCAGCGGTCAGCAATGGCCGAGAGCGCATCCGATTGATCGCGCGAACCCAGAACGCCAACTGCGCCATAAATCGATTTGCGCCATGTCCTGCCGCGTGGTGCCCGGGTTCCGCGGTTATCCACTGACGATACGATAAATCCCTTCTGGGTCAGCAGCATGTGCCATAAATGCCTTGGGCCGTACCAATTGTCGCGCACCGTCTGACCCACCGGATCGCCGTACACATAGTTAACAACGGGATATTTTCTAGACGGGTCGAAATTGGGCGGTCGCATAATGAAGCCATCGAGAATCAATCCGTCCTGCGCCTCGACCTGGAAGAACTCATGGTCACCCAGGGCGATGTTCGACAACGTGTCGATGAGCGCCTGATTGTCCTCGAGTACATGGCGGATCTCGTGGTCCGGCAAAGAAACCAGCCGATACTGTGGTGGCTGACTGAACGAAGAGTGGCTATGTATTGCCCAGCGACCATCTTTCGCAATCTGGTAGCTGTTAGTGCCACTGTATTCGTCCGGAGTGACGCGCGTCATTTGACCACGGCCATCGAGCCGGGTTCGGTACAGGTACCGCTGCGCCATATCATCCGGTGACGCGATAAAATACAACCAACCCGATTCTTCGTCGATCATCTCCATCGATACGATGTCAAATTCTCCCGGCGTAAGATCGATGATCGACCGACCATCGCGGGAGACGCGGTAAACATGCCGCCAGCCACTGCGTTCGCTGATCCAGGTAAAGGCATCTTCCTTGTCGAACCAGGTAACATCGATCACGTCCTCGATAAAGGCGGCTTCCTCTTCAGTCAATGCCGTCGTCAACTCACCAGTCTTTGCGTCGGCGTAGTAGACGGTGTTCGTATCCTGTTTTCGATTCATGTGCTGTACGATTATCTGCTCGCTGCTGTTAGCCCAGTCCATACGCGGGATATACATGTCTTTGGCGACCCCCGGCAACCTGGCCCAAACCGTTTCTTTGCTTGCCAGCGAAACAACGCCGACGCGAGCAGCCGAGTTTTCCTCGCCCACTTTGGGGTAAGGGAAGCGTGAAATTGCAGGATAAAGCGAATCGGTGTTGTTGATCAGAATAAAATCCTGCGCAGCACTCGTATCAAGTTGCCAGTAAGCGATACTCTTGCCATCCGGGCTCCAGCGAAACCCGTCTTTGATCTGAAACTCCTCTTCGTAGGCCCAATCGAACAGACCGTTGATCACAGTATCGGAGGCGTCTGTCGTCAACTGTTCAATCGAACCACTGATAAGGTTCTGCACGTAAATATTGTCGTGCCAAACGTAAGCCGCCCGCGTGGCATCCGGTGAAAATTTGGCGAACATCAACGTGCTCGGCTCCACATCGTCTCCACCAAGCTGCCATAAGCGACCATCGGCGATATCGAGCAGCCAGTAGTCACCTCTGCTCTTTGTCCGCCATACCTTTTTACTGTTTGTGTAGACGAGCAGCCGGTCACGATCGTCCGACCATTGGTAGTCGTCAATGATCAGGGCACGGTCGGCGCCCACCGGCGTAAGCTGTTGCGCTGAGATCAATATCGTACGGTCCATCGTCTCGGGATCGTAGAAGACAATGTCTTCAGGCGCTTTTACATCCTCGCCGGCGTCATCCTTTTCGGGCTCCGCATCAAGCCAGTCAGCGGCGGTTTCAAGTGCCGTATAGCCACTGCCGTCTTCAAGCCAGCGGATTTTCCCCGGTTCTTCCGGTTTGTACGCTTTATCTTTGAAGATGGCTTCGAGGGTCAGCAACTGGTCGTCTCGTAGAGGAGCGACCGAACCACCCTTTTCGTCCGCGCCACAAGCGCCCAGGAACAGCGTAAACACGAAAACTAACGACGAATATCTGAAGCATTGCAAACTTACAGGCACTTTTTACTCTCCCGCCGGGGCCAGTCTGGTTATCGATGGTGATTGTGGCGGCAGACGCCGCCTCGGCGCAAGCAGAAAAACGCCAAATAAAACGGCCCGGCCCCAACACCAGCGGCCCGGCAACGGGGGATTCAAGGCGCCGCCGAACTGTTCTGGATACGCGTATTGCGGTCCAGAACAGCTTGCTTCGCTCAAAATTGGCCAGAGAGTCCCTAGTTCTCGATATCGACCTCGGTCGCAATGATTGTTCCACTGCTCAGGACACCCACGGCTTCTACCAGGCTTCCCTGCGCCTGGCCGAAAAAGGCAGCCGGGGTAATCGAGTTGTCATTTTCGTCCTGGAACGTTGTGCCGCCGGCTGTCTGCACGGTGACACCGAGGATGGTAAAGTCGGGGTCGTTGACCGAATCAACGAATCCGCGCAAGGCAACTTCATCGTCAAAGTCCTCTCTTTCGAGGCGCGTAGCAGTAACTCCGTTGGCATTCTCAACGCCGCGCAAGACGACGAAGTCTCCGACGACGATGTCGGCAAGACTGAACGGTCGCAAATCGGCATCGCTCTTGTCCTCAATACGAGTTGAGGCATCCACGTTCACCGCAATCCCGAGTAACGTGATCTGGTTAGCCTGTACATCTTCCACGAGCGATTCGATGCGGACGAAACCCGATAGTTTGAGTTCTACTTTGCTGGCTACCAAAACACCTGCGGTATCGATTTCGCCCTCGACTTCGACTTTTCGATTCAATGCAAGATCCATACTCGCGCCATTTTCGAACTGCGTATTGCCATCGGTGGCGACGGTGATTCCTTCCACGTCAAAATCCGTTGCGGAACCGAATCGCGTGATGAACCCTTCAATTTCGACATGATCGCCATCTTCAGCAAGCGCGCCGCCCTTGAATTCAATACGGGTTGCCAGCAATTCTCCGGATGCACCAAACATCGTGCCCTGCGCCTCCACTTGTTGGCCGTCTTCGGGCATTCCACCGGGGAAGTTGTCAATCGTCGCCGCGCTGTAGTCGACCACAAGATTGCTGATTTGCAGCGTCGTGGCGTTCACATTGCTGACGGTACCCTGGACTTCGAAGGCACTTCCGGCCAACTTTCTTTCAACGCGTGTGGCGCCGATACTGCCATCCGCGAGGAAAAAGCCACTGATTTCCACGATATCGCTAATCACCAGACCGCCGAGTGACGCGGGGATAATCGCAGTATCAAACGATGTGTCGGCATCCACTCTAACGAGTTGCCCCAGTACGGTGAGCGTACCGGCGAGCGTGTCAATCGCGCTGATCGGCCCCTCCAGAATATCGTCGAAATCGACACTGTCGGCGATACCCGTTGTTCCATCGCTCCCCAGACTTCCCTTCACAACGACCACCTGGCCGACCGCCAGGTCGGTTTCGTTGGCGGGACTCCCTTCCACCGTAATGGTCGCACTCGAAATGTCGTAACGAACATCATTGACGATAATGCTGCCAAAGCCCGTAATAGTGCCTTTTGCCACTGCGACCGCAACCGGTGCGGGTGCGCCACCGCCATCGATGCCCGCTACCTGGGTTCCGCCACCGCCGCATGCCGCAACCAATGCGACCGCTATCAGCACAAGAATGCCCTTTGATTTCATGATTCGCTCCTCTCATTCAATTCGTTTTCAATCCAGTAAGTGCCAATACCCAGTCGCACACTGCTGGATGAATCTGCGCCGCTGTCCTCGTGCGCGGTCAGCCAGGCATCAACCCGTTCGAGAAATTCCTGGCCTTCTTTTTCGACGAAATCGCGGAACTCCGGTACAGAATCCGGCGAAATCTTGCTGTTCGTCGCACGCCGTTCGAAGCGACTCGGGTCTTCCTTGTCACGATGCAGGTTGTAAGCCACCGTGTAGCCGATTTCTTCAAGTACGTTGCCCGATCTCAACATTTGTTCCGGATCCATGAGCACGGGCATGTAATAACGTTTCTGCACGGTCAAAATTCCGTCCGCGTCTTCTTTCACAGCTTCAACGTGTTTCAATTCTTTCAACATCGCCGTTGCTGCAACATCACCACTGTATTTGCTACACAAAGCCTCAAAAGACTGCGTTGCACCAGCGGGCGGTAACGGCCTGGGCTTGCTTTTTGCGTCGAGAAACTCGGCATCCTGATACCACCCGGCAAGTACCCGGGTTGCATAGTTCATGCGGCTGAACATTGCCGGATTCTCTTCGAGTAACAACGTACGCAAACGTCGCACCTCACGTCGCGTCATTCCGGTGAGAATCGCGACCCGTGAAATGTTGGTGGGCCGACCATCAATGCCAAAGTCTTCGGTCGCGACTTCGACATAAGTTGCCTTGCCAACGTCGGCAAATTCGCGCCAATTGACACCGGCCCGCAGCATGATCCGTGCAATCGGGCGTAACAGAAACCGCAGCGCGGCAGTCGCAAAAGTTCTGGCATCACCCATGGAATAAACTCGTTTTCACAGTTTCAGGTCGCAGCTGAACGGACCCGCGTGATCGCGGGCCCGTCCATGCTCCGCCAGTATAGCGGCTGCTGTTAGTCGAGTTGTATTCCCGAAGTTAATATCAGTCCTCGAACTCAAGCTTGCTTGCATCCAGCGCAGCTGACATGCAGGAACCATCCTGATCCAGACTCTTGGCCTCCACAATGGCTCCGTCAAACAGGTTGGCGAAAAATGCCGCACGACCGATCGATGCATCGTTTGCGCTCTTGAAGTCATTAGCCGGCACACTATCCGTCGATACGGTCACGCCCTGGATAACGAAACTAAACGCGGTTTCATCACCGACTATGCTCGAAACAGGCCCTCGGAGCTCACAATCGAAATCGTTATTGTCGATTGCCATCTCATCGCGCTCAACACGAGTCCAGGTGACCGACCCGTCATCGTTCTCGTATCCGCGAGACTTGATCCGGTCGCCTGCCTGCAAACGAGCCATGAACTCAGCCGGTGTCAGGTGATCGCCACCGTCTGCGGCGTCATCCCGGGCACTGCTGTTGCCGGTCGGGTTGATGACGAGACCGAGCCGTGTCGTGAATCCGGAGCTGTCCATTGCGATCGACTCGATCAGGTCTTCCGTGCGCACGTTATCCTCGACTTCGAGCTCCGACGCTCGCAGGACGAGCACATCATCGGCATTGAAGCTTCCCTTGATCTCGATGCGTAAACCCACCAGTGCTTGCAGGGACGATGCGTCCGTCACCGGTATGGTCATGCCATTAATCGTGAAAGTATTCGGTGTGACGCTGGTGTCGACCGATTGCAGGACTCCTTCGATTTCAAACTCACCAGAGTGCTCTGCGCCGAAATCGTCCTCACGTTCAACACGCACGGCCGTCCACTCAAGATTGACAAGATCTGCCTTCACTTCGACGAATACGCCCAGTAGATCTTCGTTGAACAGCAGGCCATCGTCGAAGATGGTATTGGCCATATCGATTCTAAACACGACTGAGTGCACGGTGATCCGGGAATTGTCGAGGTCGATGTTCTCGACGAAACCCTTTACCTCGAGTTCGTCGCCATCTACGTCCGGATGACCAACTTCCGGGTTACCGCCCAGCCCGTCGAGTTCGCGATCGAGACGGCTCGCCAGAAAACCGGTGTCGGTTGGAAAACCGCTGACTTCGATGACCATGCCGTCCAGCAGATCGCCGAAATCTATGCCGGGTATGCCGTCATTGTTACCGATATCGTTGTCGAAGATCGTATCGAGATCGACCGTTACTTCTACGCCGACGATTTCAAAAGTAC
Organism: Gammaproteobacteria bacterium; assembly: GCA_013151645.1. Classification (GTDB taxonomy): domain Bacteria; phylum Pseudomonadota; class Gammaproteobacteria; order Steroidobacterales; family Woeseiaceae; genus JAADHU01. Next base: position 107,625 of record JAADHU010000051.1, read on the forward strand.
CCGTCCCCGGATCGACGCCCGGCAGAATGTTGTTGATTGGGCCTTTCAGGTCATCGTCGTATTCAATGCTTTGTGCCGATCGCAGACCATTGTCATCCTGACCTTTCACTTTCACTTTCATGCCAACACGCAAGACGCTGTCGTCCCCCATTAGATCGGCTTCTCCCTCAATGGCGATGACGGTGTCGGCCTCGACTTCGTACTTGACGCCGTTAATCCAGACGCTGCCGAAACCGGTAATCGCGCCGACCGCCGTAACGGACGTGGGGGCCGGTGGCGGTGGTGGTGGGGTTACAATCGGTGATGTTGTACCGGATGACGAACTGCCACAAGCCGTCAAACTGACCAACGCGGCCACGCCCAGGATCGACCCGAATAGTCTCGTAAATTTCATGATGTTGTCCTCGCTCAAAAAACGTTCAAAGCCCACCCGCGGTGGGGCATTCCAGACCGTGTTGGATTCCCCACCCGTCGATCTGAGGAGCAACCTTAACAAAACTGGATATATGAGTCAAATTATCTCATATATTTATTGTCTTACTGAAAACACGCAATATGAGCACCTGCATGGCCATCGACGCCCTCGCCAACCGTCTGCTCGGCAGAAGCCTAAAACAGCACCGGTTTGCCCTGCGTATCGATGCCGAAACAGGTACCATCCGTACGCTCAACCCGGAGGACGATGTGAGCACAACCCCACCTGAAGAAATGATCGGCGAAGAAGAAATTCGTCAACGCGTCAATGAACTCGCCGAACAAATTTCGAAGGACTATGCGGACAAGGGCACTATCGTGCTCGTGGGCGTTCTCAAGGGTTCTTTTATTTTTCTCGCCGACTTATCACGACGACTTTCAATTCCGCGTACGATCGAATTTATCGCGGTATCCAGTTACGGCAACAGCAGCGTGCAAAGTGGCGCAGTTCGTCTTCTCATGGATGTCCGCGGAAACATTGAAGGCAAGCACGTCCTGATCGTCGAAGACATCGTTGACACTGGTCACACGCTGCACTATTTGATCGGCATGATGGCGTCACATGGCCCTGCGTCAATCAAAACCTGTGCCCTGTTGCATAAAGTAGAGCGTGCCGAAATTGATGTGCCGGTGGACTATGTCGGCTTCAGTATCCGCGATGAATGGGTCGTCGGCTATGGCCTCGATTACGCCGAACGCGACCGCACCCTGCCCTACATTGGAATCGTCCATCCCGACGACCGTGACTGACGATCCCCGGTCGGGGAGGCGCAGCGATTCCGTCGGTCCGTATCAGGCCGAACGTGGCACGCGAATATGTTCTACCAGGTGCTGGATTCGTTCCGGAGGCGGTGCGGTGAGATAACTTACGCCGATGATAACCGTGAAGCTGAATATCGCACCAAGTACGCCGATGCCTTCCGGCGAAATACCGAACCACCAATTCGCGGCAACATTTTCTCCCCACGGTGCGCCTGCCCACTTCAGGAACAAGCCTTTGAAATACTCAATATAACCGTAGGTAAAGAGCAGGCCTGTCAACATCCCGGCGATCGCACCCTGCTTGTTGGCACGTTTGAAAAATATGCCCAGGACAATAACCGGAAACAGCGACGCTGCCGCCAGGCCAAAGGCAAACGCAACAACCTGTGCTACCCAGCCCGGCGGATCGAAACCGAGATATCCGGCGATCAGTATTGCAAAAGCAGCCGCGATTCGCCCTGCCAGAAGTTCGCCCTTTTCTGAAATGCCGGGCACAAAGATGCCCTTGATCAGATCATGGGAAACCGCGGCGGAAATAACGAGCAACAACCCGGCGGCTGTCGATAACGCGGCTGCGATGCCGCCGGCGGCAACCAGCGCAATGACCCAATCGGGGAGTCCGGCTATTTCCGGGTTGGCAAGCACCATAATATCCCGGTCAACGGACAGCTCGTTGCCTTGCCAGCCAAAGGCGGCCGCCTTTTCCGCAAACTCGGTATTTGCGTCGTTGTAATACTGAATCCGGCCGTCGCCATTCTTGTCATCGAAACTCACGAGACCGGTTTGTTGCCACGTATCCATCCAGTCCGGTCGATCAGCGTAGCGGAGATTGCCATCGATGCTCCCCACTTCGCCAGGCTGTACCGTATTAATCAGGTTGTAGCGGGCCATCGCACCAACCGCCGGCGCGGTCGTATACAGTATGGCAATAAACAGCAATGCAAAGCCCGCGGAGGTCCGCGCATCCTTTACTTTCGGCACCGTAAAGAAACGCACAATGACGTGCGGTAAACCGGCCGTTCCCGCCATCAGCGCGAGCGTAATGCAAAAAACATCGATGCGACTTTTACTACCGCTCGTGTACTGATTGAAACCAAGCGACACGACAATGTCGTCCAGCTTTTCGAGAAGCCCCACACCGGTTCCTGCGATCTCACTGCCGAAAGCCAGTTGCGGTATCGCATTGCCTGTTATTTGCAGGCCAATAAAAATAGCCGGCACGGTGTACGCGAAAATCAAGACACAATACTGGGCAACCTGCGTGTAGGTGATGCCTTTCATGCCACCCAGTACCGCGTAGATGAAAACCACGCCCATACCGATCATGAGACCGATGGTCACTTCGACTTCGAGAAAACGCGAGAAGACGATACCGACACCACGCATTTGACCGGCAACGTAGGTAAAGGAGATGAATATCAGGCAAATGACCGCCACAACTCTTGCCGTGCGCGAGTAGTACCGTTCCGCGATAAATTCCGGAACCGTAAACTTGCCGAACTTGCGTAAATAGGGCGCCAGGAAGAGCGCCAGCAGCACGTAGCCTCCGGTCCAGCCCATCAAATAGACAGAGCCGTCGTAACCGAGAAATGCAATAAGTCCCGCCATCGAAATAAAGGATGCAGCACTCATCCAGTCAGCCGCCGTTGCCATGCCGTTGGCAATCGGGGACACGCCTTTGCCCGCAATATAAAAATCCCGCGTATTGTGTGCGCGCGACCAGATAGCGATGCCGATGTACAGCACGAAACTCGCGCCAACGACCATATAGGTCAGAGTTTTCAGCTCCATGCGACGAATTCAGTCTTCATGCACATCGAATTTCTGATCCATCTTGTTCATGCGCCAGGCGTAGAAAAAAATGAGTACGACGAAGACGTAAATTGATCCCTGCTGAGCAAACCAGAAACCCAGTTTCAAGCCACCGAGTTGAAACCTGTTGAGCTCTTCGACGAACAAAATACCAAATCCATAGGAACACACGAACCAAACGAACATGCAGCTCGCAACGAGGCGGAGATTGGCACGCCAGTAAGCCGATCGATTTTCGGGGGTCATAGTGTGCTTCTGTCTCGAATGGATGGACCGCGGACAATCTAACAGAGCGCCATTCACGATTTCAAACCGGCTTGGGATCGGCGTTTCGGCCGAACAAAAAAACGGCCCCGGTTACGGAGCCGTTCAACCTTGTTAGTACTTGGATCTTGGCCTTACATCCCCCGCCAAGTGGTACCTGAAGGTGTCGTCGAAATCATGCGGTGTCTGCTTTGTTGTTGAAAGGACACTACTTGCACGCCCAAAAGCTCTCAAAATACGGCCTGGATGTCAATTTCCTAGCAGGATACCCGCGACAGCCGGTCGCTCGACACAAGAACGTTGCGTATTAGCAACACCACATATGTGCCAATTGCGGATCGATATGCCGTTTATCAAGCACTTGACCGCGATTTGTCGGGCAATGCCTGCCGCCGGTCTGTATCGCCTGACGGAAGGCCCGTTTTCGATACCGGAGCGAAACGCTGGGCATCGCGCACATCACCAGCGGTGATTCAGCGGTAGCTCAGCGCAGCCTCATTCAGGTGCGCGACGTCATTGAATCTATCCAGAGAGACTCTGTCGCCGCTGAAAGTAAATCGCGTAACCGACCCATTGTAGATTCGCCAGTTCAATTCGGCGGCTTTTATGTCCGGCGCGCGGAGGATAGTTTGCATGCTGACACCGATGGGTCCGCCGGACGTAAAGACGGCAACTGACTCTCCGCTCTGCGCCGTATTCATGATACGACGCAGCGCTTTGCGGACCGAGCCACTCCACTGTACCCAACTCAGCGGCACGTTGTCGCATTCGTAATCACCGCCAACCCAGCACGCCGTGACGGCTTCCAGAAGGCGGTGAAAATACCGATAGCGATCCGCATGAGTACCTGCTTTCTCGAACGCGTCAGCGAGTGCTGCAACCCCGGCATCCGTCTCGCGCAGATGCCGACCGAGACTCTGCAGGATCGCCTCGGCAGGATACTCATTGAGCGCCTCGATCTGCGTCGGTTCGGGCCAGTTTTCGTCCTTGTTCGAAAATATTTCACCGACGGACTTCGCCGTGCGGATCTGCCGCTTGAGCGTGCCGCTCCAGACGCGGTCAGGCCTTACCCCCTGCGCAATCCAGGCATGCCCCAGCGCTACCGCCTGCTCAACACCGAGATCGGACAAACGGTCATAATCCTCAGTGAACAAACGTGCCTGTCCATGGCGCACCAGTAAGAGCTGACTCACGGCTGCCTCGCACCGGCTTGTGCGCTTGTCAACTGGCGAACGCAAAAACTTTCCATCACAATCATCTTCCTGGCGACACGATCCGGCTGCCGATAATATCGTCACGGCAGGCCGACGTATATCAACGATGAACTGCTGCGGGAAATCGACAAGTGATTGTAGAGCGAATATGGACCGCTAACGCGTACCGCAACTTTAACTACCTGGTTGCCTGCCCTGAAACCGGCGACGCGCTGGCCATCGATCCGCTGGACTACGAAAAGTGCCTCGCAGCGGCCGAAAAACAAGGTTGGACGGTCAGTCAGATTCTCAATACACACGAGCACGGCGATCACATTGGTGGTAACAAGGCGATGGCGGCTGCAACCGGCGCCAAGATCATTGCGCATCAAAATGCCGCTAATCGCATTCCCGATATGGACCGCGGTGTCGGTGCCGGCGACATCATAAAGGTCGGCAATTCGGTTGAGCTCGAATGCCTCGATACGCCGGGGCATACCATGAGCCACGTCTGCTTACTGTCGCATACCGACCAGCCCGCACTCTTCAGCGGCGATACGCTTTTCAATGCGGGAGCCGGAAACTGCCATAACGGTGGCCATCCGAACGAATTGTACGAGACGTTTGCCAATCAACTGCAGAAACTGCCGACAAACACACAGATTTTTCCGGGGCACGACTACCTGCTGACCAATCTTGGCTTCACGATCGACCGGGAACCGGACAACGAAATTGCAGCGCAGATGCTGTCGCAAAACCAGGATCAAAGCCCGGAAAACGGCGTCGTAACGACGCTCGAGCAGGAAAGGGAAATCAACACGTTCTTTCGACTGCAAAGCCCCACCGTCATCGCTCGCCTGCAGGAATCCTTTCCGGAACTGGATGACTCGCCATCACCGAGAGACGTATTCCTCAAGCTCCGCGAACTGCGTAACAGCTGGTAGACAATCCCCGGCCCAGCGTAACTTGCAACGTTTCGAGCTGCCTTGCCTGAGTCGGGTGCGGATTCAATACCTGGCGGACAGCGAGCCATAGCCAGTGCAGCGCACCGTACAAACGTACTTGTGTCGATAATCGCTGCCGCGTTTCCACATTGCTGCCGCCGGCATACGCAGTCAACAGTGCATCGGCGGCCCGCCCGTCCAGTCGGTGATAAGCAATGACAGAGGCGAGGTCAAATAACGGATCGTTGTCGCAGGCATACTCCCAATCCAGCAGCAAGAGTCCGGGGCTGGCGATAATATTCGCCGCAACAACATCGTTGTGACAGCAACACGAATGCCCGGCCGGTGCAATATCCTCGATGATGCGTTTGCAGTGCGCACCGATTTCGTGCAGCTCCTGGCGTGACGACAGCTTGTCGAGATAGCCGTTCGCAATGCCGAGAGCGTCGAAACGCTTGCCCGACAACGGCAATACATGCACCGACCTCAGGAGATCGGCAAGCAATTCGAGGTTCCTGGGAATCTGCAGGTCGTCGTGCGTCCAGACCCGGCCGTCTACGTAGCGCAGCAGTAGAATACCGTTGTCCTTGTCGGCGTGCACGATCTCCGGTGCGAGACCTGCCGAGGACGCCTGAGAAACAATACTGACTTCGGTGACCCTGTCCAGACCGAAGGCATCGGTGTGGACCGCGTTCAGACGCAAGATATATGTCGCTTTGTCGCTGGTCAGTTTGTACACACGGTTGGTCAGACCGCCACTCATCGGCTGGATACGAAAAGAGCCAGGCTCCATACCCGGCACCAGCGCCAATGCCTGATCCGGTTCCAGCGGTTTACTCATCCGGCTTCCGGAAGTGTCTGAGCATTGCGCCAGGACCGTGTCCATGCAATCAGACCCAGCGGAATCAATGCAACGTACAGGACGAAGAGCAGCGATGTCAGCTCAAGATCGCGCGACCAATAGATAAAAATCGACACCAGATCAATCACCAGCCAATACCACCAGTTTTCCAGTACCTTTCTTGCCACCAGGAAAGTCGCCCAAACGGCGGAATATGTCGTCATCGAATCGACATACGGAAACGCCGCATCACTATAGCGGTCGAGAACATAACCCGTCGACAGCGACAATGCGGCGATCATGACAATTGCGATGAGATGAAAATTTCGTGGCCAGATCGTGATCGGTAACTCGTCTGTATCGCCGGCAACGTTTCTCCAGCTGATCCAGCCATAAACCGCCATGCCGAAGTAAAAAATATTGAGCAACGATTCCATATAGAGCTTTGCTTCGGCAAACAGAACCACGTAAATCGCCGTACTGATGGCAGCGCAAAACCAGCACCAGATATTCTCGCGAATCGCGAGAACCAGATAAGCGATGGCGAGTATCACGCCGGCCAGTTCATAGCCGGACATCTGTGAAAACTGGGCAGCGATATCGACCGGCAGACTATTCATCGCGACACGCCTTTCTAGAATCTCATATCGAATGTAACACCGAGCTGGCGCGGATCACCCTGCCGTATGTAGAGGGTGTTCGGAAAATTCGGCGGCTCATTGCCGAAAAAGAATCCGCGCACGGCGTAACGTTCATCCAGCAGATTGCGTGCCCAAATCTGGGCGGTCCAGCGTTCGGTTTCAAAGCCAAGACGCACGTTCACGAGCTCGAAGGGAGTCGATTTCTGGTCATGGCTTATATCGAAATAAAATTCGTCGCGCGCCGACCAGTCAACGCGCGCAAATAAGCCACCCGGATGCCGATACATGCCACCCATTGCCAGAGAATAGGCAGGCGCATGCGCCTGATTGCGGCCACTCAAATCGGCGTCGGGCGTCACAAAGCGATCAAACTCGGCGTTCAGGAGACCGACGCTGGCCGACAGCTCCCAGCGATCGACCGGCGTCCAGCGAACATCGGCTTCCAGCCCCAGCGTCGTCCCTTTCGCCGCGTTAGCGGTAAAAAACACGAAAGACGCAGGATCATTCGGAACCAGTTGTGCCGATGTCCGTACCTGTTGATCACGCCGCTCGTTACGGAACACCGCCGCATTAAATACCAATCGATCGTCGAGCCAGCCCGATTTAATGCCGAGCTCCAGGCTCCAGAGTGCTTCCTGTACGAACTTGCGCTGCCCATCCGGCACCAGACCCAGATTGAATCCGCCGGCTTTGTAGCCTTTTGCCAGTGTGACATAGCCGTTGATGCCCTCGGCGATCGCGTGACGGTAACTGATCTCACCGCCAACCATGGTCTCTCCCGGATCGACGGAGAGACCGTCAGAATCAGAATATTCCGTCGAGCGATTCTCAATGCGCAGACCGGTTGAAAGCGTACCCTTCCGGCCGAGCGAAAAACTCAACTGTCCGAACAACGCGGCGTTGCGCGCCTCAAAGCGACTGTCCAGGCGCGTATCGAGTGACAGGGCGAAGTCGAAGAACGGATCGAAATATTCACCCTGATTGCGGGTCGACAGTGTCTCATCGAGACTCTGTATGAATAGTCCACCGAGCCACTGCACGCGGTCGTTCAGCAAGCCGGCCCCCTCCGCAGAGGCTACGCGGATCTCCTGGCTGATCGTCTTCCGCTTGCGATCGTTGCGAGACACAAAATCGTAGGTGAACGGCGCCCAGGCATCGGCATTACCCCAATCGGCATCAAACGAAAAATTCATATCCGAATCGGCAACCGACGTAATTGATGTCAACGAGATGGAGTCCGAGCCCTCCCAAACTGCCTTGAATGCCGCCCCGATGCTGGTCTGAGCATCCTTGCCCGGACGGTCGGACAAGACGGTGAGGCTGTTATCGATGGCGAAGGCATCGTAGCCATCGTTGATATCGGTAAACATACCTGTCAGACGCATTGTCCAGTCGTTATCCGTTTGCCACAATAACTTGGCGCGAACCGTCGTTTCCCGGCGGCCGTTCGTGTCCGATCTGCCGAGATAGGTATTGTTGCGAAATCCGTCGCTTTCGTAGCGTTGCGCGCTGAGCCGATATTTGAATTTTCCATCCGCCGTCAGCGGTCCACCAAAAGCGATACCGCCTGACAAGGCGGCGTCTCCGCCTGCGCTTAGACGTAGCACGCCCGTCTGCTCGTCCGTCGGCTCGACGCTTTGCACGTAGATCAGGCCAGCCAATGCGTTGGCACCATAGCGACTCCCCTGAGGTCCCTTGAGCACTTCGATCTGCTCGATATCGAATAGCGTCGCCACCGAACCAATGCCGCTGAAATCGATGTCATCAATGAGAAAACCGACGGACGGATTTGGCGCGCCTTCGTATTGCTCCAGTTCGCCGGCGCCACGAATCTGAAAATGGCGCGCACGATTGCCGTCGCCGGACCAGTTGAGGTTCGGGATGGAATAGATGAGCTCTTCGAAATGCTGAATCGCAGACAGCTCAATCGTCTCACGGTCGAGAATCGTCATGCTTGACGGCACGTCGACACTGCTGCGCCCGCGGAAATCGGCCGTAACAACGATTTCTTCAAGCGAATCGTCTGCAAACGCCGTGAGTGATACAAGGGACAGGGAAAGCACAACGGCGTTGCGCATAAAGCAGCTTGGCGGGAACATGCAAGAATCCTCTTCCTACGCCGGTATTAACCGGATCAGGTTCTAAGGGTTCCCGCAATGGCGTTACCCCCTGGTAACGTCACGAGTCTCAGGTCAGTTGACCACCCCTGGTGATGTGCAGATCATACAACAAAAGTGCCTGTAGACGGACGGTTCTGTTAAGCCCGATCGCACCAGCGCGCTACGGTTCGAGTCGTTTGATGAGGCTGGATGTATCAAACCGTATGCCGCCGAGATCCTCCACTTCGGCATAGAAGCGATCCACCAGTTTCGTCACCTCAAGCGTGGCGCCCACTCGCGCCGACTCTTCAAGGGCTATTTTCAGATCCTTGCGCATCCATTCGACCGCAAATCCGAATTCGAACTCATCGTCAACCATGGTTTGCCAGCGGTTCTCCATTTGCCAGGACTGCGCCGCACCTTTCGAAATCGCACCGATTACCGCGGCTACGTCCAGCCCTGAACGTTTGGCCAGATGCAGGCCTTCCGCAAGACCCTGCACGATGCCGGCAATGCATATCTGATTGACCATCTTGGCTTTTTGACCACAACCAACTTCGCCAATCAATGTGCAGGCTTTGGCGTAACAACCCATGACCGGTAAAATTTTCTCGTACGCAGTCTGATCGCCACCCGCCATGATCGTCAATTGCCCCGACTCCGCACCGGCCTGTCCGCCGGAGAGCGGGGCATCGAGAAAGTCGACACCCTGTTTCCGTGCCAGATCATGGACTTCGCAGGCCACCTGTGCCGACGCCGTCGTGTGATCCACGATGACCGATCCTTCAGCAGCACCCGCCAGTACGCCGTCGTCACCGAGAATTACCTCGCGTACATCGTCATCATTGCCAACACAGCACAATACGATCTCCGCGCCGACCGCTGCCGCCTTCGGTGTTGCGGCTACCGACCCGTCGTATTCTTTCTGCCAGGCGGTTGCTTTACTCGTCGTCCGGTTAAACACCGTAACGTCGTACCCGGCGCGCGCGAGAAAACCGGCCATCGGATAACCCATTACTCCGAGGCCTGCGAAAGCCACTCTCATCTCCTGCTCCCTATTCTGACTCAATGCTGTCAGCGCATCTTACCGCAACTCATGCGCCGCTTTCGCCGACACGCGCAATGCGAAACATTCGAACCAATCAGCTAAGCGGCTTCGAGCGTGTTCTTGTATTCCGAAACATAGTAGAGCACCGGAATAAAGACCAGTGTCAATAACGTCGACACCAGTATCCCGAAAATCAGAGAAACAGCGAGGCCGTTAAAAATCGGGTCATCGAGAATAAAAAACGCACCGAGGGTCGCGGCAAGCGCGGTCAGGATGATCGGCCTTGCACGAACTGCGCTGGCATGAACGACCGCGTCCTCAAGTCGTGCGCCCTGAGCGACCTCGTGCCGAATAAAATCAACCAGAAGAATCGAGTTTCGTACGATGATACCTGCCAGCGCGATCATGCCAATCATTGAGGTCGCCGTAAACTGGGCGCCCGTCAATGCATGTCCGGGCAGGACACCAATGACGGTGAGAGGAATGGGCGCCATGATGATCAAGGGCATCCGATAGGACTGGAACTGAGCCACAATCAGGAGGTAAATCAGGATGAGGCCGACGGAATATGCGATACCCATGTCACGAAACGTTTCAAAAGTCACCTGCCATTCGCCATCCCACTTCACGCTGTATTTATAGGGATCGTCGGGCTGACTGATAAAGTTCTGCCCAATCGGCTGATCGATTCCCGGCAGTTCTTCTATGCGACTCACCAGGTCAAACATGCCGTACAGCGGACTATCGAGCGAACCGACCATATCAGCAGTGACAAAGACGACCGGCAACAGATCTTTGTGATAAATCGTTTGCTCCCAGTGAGACTCACTAGTCCGTGTGATCTCGGCTAATGGCACCAGGTTGCCGGTGCGACTGGCAACTCGCAGCGTCAATAGCGTATCGAGATCTGCCTTGTCGGCCGTCGAAAATTCAAGTCGTACCGGTGTCGCATGCTTTTGGTAGTCATTCTGAATATAGGCGACATCTTCTCCGTCCAATGCCATTCGCACCGCGCGCACTACGTCAGCCTGTGCCACGCCAAGCAACGCCGCCTTGTTTCGGTCCACTGCAATGATCAACCGTTTGGATGCAGTTTCAACACTGTCATCGACATCGACAATATCCGCTGTGCTTGCAAACATTTGCCGCAATTGAGTCGCCAGTTTCGTTTGCCCGGAATAATCGGGGCCGTAAATTTCAGCCACGATCGGCGCCTGAACCGGCGGGCCTGGCGGTACTTCGACAATCTTCACCGAACCGCCATACGACCGTCCGATTTCGTTAAGTCGCCCTCGGACACTACGTGCAATATCGTGACTTTTTCGATCGCGATCGTGTTTATCGACAAGATTCACCTGGATATCACCCAGGTTGGGTCCTTTTCGCAAATAGTACTGGCGCACCAGGCCATTGAAATTAATTGGCGCGGCGGTTCCCGCGTAGATTTGATAGTCGGTCACTTCACGGACCGTCGCCAGGTGCTCGGCCATCTCTTGCAGAACGCGACTGGTTTGCTCAACGGTCGTGCCCTCTGGCATATCGAGGACGACCTGAAATTCCGATTTATTGTCGAACGGCAGCATTTTCAGCGACACTAACTGTACCGCCACCAGTCCGATGGACAAGACAATGGCGACAGCGACACCCGTGAACAACAACTTTCTTGCGCGCCCACCGGCCCGGCCGCGAAGAAAAGGCCCGACCAGCCTGAGAAACAAACGCTGGGCCTGATCGGAGCCCTTCTCATCCGGCGACCCCTCGCCGTGTTTGCGCAACAGTTTCTGACTTGCCCACGGCGTAAAGACCAGGGCCACCATCAGCGACAACAACATACCCATGCTGGCATTGATTGGAATAGGGCTCATATAAGGACCCATGAGTCCCGACACAAATGCCATCGGCAAAAGCGCCGCGATGACGGTGAACGTTGCGAGTACCGTTGGCCCTCCAACCTCGTCGACGGCGGGCGGAATCGCTTCCCGCAAGGAGCCGCCTTCGAGCATCATGTGGCGGTGAATGTTTTCAACCACGACGATCGCATCGTCCACCAGAATACCGATGGAGAATATCAACGCAAACAAAGAGACACGATTGATCGTAAAGCCCCAGGCCCATGATGCGAATAATGTCAGCGTCAATGTGATGATTACGGCTGAACCAACGACAACCGCTTCGCGCCAACCCAGAAAAACGACGATGAGAAGTATCACCGAGCAGGTAACGAAAATCAGCTTTTGGATCAGCTTCTTCGCCTTGGCATTGGCCGTGTCGCCGTAGTTACGCGTCACCGTGAATTCAACGCTGTCGGGAATCATGACCCCGCGTAACTGGTGCAGACGCTGAATAACCTGGTCGGCGATATCGGAGGCGTTCATGCCTGGTTTCTTGGCGACGGCCAGCGTCACGGCCGGTGACTGCACGCCGTCGCTCAAGCCGATGTGCTGCGCGCCGGCACCCGTGCCGAACGTTACGAACTGTTCCGGTTGATCCGGGCCACTTCTTACTTCAGCTATATCGTCCAGATATACGGGCTTGCCACCAAACACACCAACGACAAGTTCTGCGATACCGTCTGCATCGGAAAAGAATCGGCCAGCCGTAACCGGCACCACGACGTTGTTGTTAACAATCTCGCCGGCATGCGCAACAACGTTACCACCCTGCAACGCTTGTCTCAGCGCCGTCGGCGACAGTCCTTTGGCCGCCATACGCTGCGGATCAATGACGACATGCACAACATTATCGGGTCCACCGATGGTGTAGACATCACGAGTGCCAGGGACCCGCTTGATTTCCGCTTCGATCGAGTAGGCTATTCGTTGCAGTTCGTGGGCGCCTATAGTCTCGTCCCGCGTCCATAAGGTCACCGTCACCACTGGAACGTCGTCAATGCCCTTTGGCTTGATCAATGGCTGCAGCACGCCGCTCCCGGGCGGCTGCCAGTCAAGATTCGACATGACCGCATTGTGCAGGCGAACAATGGCCTCAGTGCGGCCTTCACCAACTTCGAACTGGACCGTCAAAACCGCCATGCCGGGACGCGATACGGAGTACGTATGTTTTACTCCGTCGATCTCGTCCAGCACCTGTTCCATCGGTATGGCAACCTGGTTTTCTACTTCGATCGCACTGGCGCCGGGAAACGGCACGAATATATTCGCGAACGTGACGTTGATTTGCGGTTCTTCTTCCCGAGGCGTCACAAGGATCGCGAAAACACCCAGCAGCAAGCCGGTCAACGCCAATAGTGGCGTTAGTTTGGAGTCCTGAAAGCGCCGCGCAATCGCGCCTGAAAATCCGAGCGTCTTCTCATCACTCATCTCTATCAACCGTCGCCGAATATTCCTTCAGATAAATGCCGGCCCGAACCGGGTCTGAAGCCACTAGCTCGTTCTCTGTTATCCCGGCCAGTATCTCAATGCGCTCACCATAGCGACGGCCAAGACGTACCTGCCTGAGCGTCGCCCGATCACCATCAAGAACATAGACGGCTGTCAGTTCACTTCGACGAACCACGGATTTTTCCGGAACCAGCAGCCGTCGGGCTTCACCAACAACGAAACCAACCTTGACAAACATACCCGGGAAGAGCGTCGCGCTGTCCTCCGGCAAATTGACCCGTACCGTAAAGGTATTCGTTACCGGATCGGCGACAGGATAGAAGGTCATACTCTCCGCTGTAATCCGTTGATCGTCTGCGTAGACGAATGCTTTGCCGATTTCACGAATAGGCTTGAACATACTTTGAGGCACATCCACATTGACCCTCAAAGACTGTAGCGACAAACCGCTCATGATCGGCTGGCCTGGTCTCACAAGTTCTCCAACCTCAATATGTCGTTCAGCGACGATGCCGGCATACGGCGCGCGGATAACGGTATATTCAAGTTGCTCCTCGGCCGTCGTCACGCCGGATAGCGCAGCATCGGCGCGCGCTTTCGCCGCTGCATGATTCGCTTTCGCCTGTTCGAAACGCGCCTTTGAGACCGTTTCGTTGCCAAACATGGTTTCGATACGCTCGAACTCCGTGGCGGCCTCCTCAAGCCGTGCCTGCGCCTCTACCAGCGACGCATTAGCCCTGCGCAGTGCTGCGCGCTGTTCGGTATCGGTAAAGCGCACTATGACGGCACCCTGCGGGACAAAGTCGTTGACGTCGTAGGCAATCTCGGCCACTCGGCCCGACGTTTGCGCAGACACTGTGCTCTGATTGATGGCCTCTACGGTGCCATCCCAGACTCGCTCGCGCGGCGTCACTTCTGACACGGCGGGTGTCACCGGGAACGGATAGGGGTCTGCGGCGAGTAGCGGCAAAGTGCCACCAATCCCGAGAACCATCAACGCCAATCGCGCCCGATATCTTTTTCTCTGTAAAACAGAAACGCCCCGCCTGACTTTCAACACTCGACCATTCATAACACTCCAACCGCCCTTGCCAGACGATACCTGGCGTATGCTGCGTCGTAACGCGCGTTGTCGTAGTTGCTGCGACTCACGGTTCGCAGTCCTTCGGCATCGAGAACTTCGGTATTCGTGCCTTCTCCGTTGCGATAGCGATCTCGTACCACGCGCAAGTTTTCATTCGCCTGTTCGATCGCCCCTTCTGCAAGCTTGATGCGTGCGACCGTTTCGTTCATTTGCAGCCAGGCGCTGTGTACCTGCAACTCGACGACCGATTGAAGATCCCGATACTCCCGGTATAGAGCGCTCGATTGCATCGACAACGCACTCGCTTTGTCACGAGATCGATTGGCGTCAAAAACAGCCCATTGCACGCCGAAACCAATGCTCCAGAAATCCTGTCTATTGAGGAAACTGTTTTCCAGCGCGGTGTAACCACCCACTAATGACAACTGCGGTCGAGACTTTGCACGGGTTGACTGGGCGCGCGCTCCGGTTGCCTCAGCGGCTGACCGCAGTCCGTCCAGTTCACTGCGATTGGAAAAAGCTGTTTCCGTCAGTACCTGTAAGGATTCAGGCACAAGTCGTGAATCAAGGCCGGGTAGTTTGTCATCGAGGTTTACCGGATCCGCTAACCGTCGACCTAAGCCCTTATTGTACATCGCCTTTGTCAAATCGACATTATTGCGAGCCTGTAACTGACGTTGCTTCGCTGCTGCGAGGGACACCTGAGCTGCCAGCAAATCGTTCTTCGCAACTGCACCGGTCGCAAACATATCGTTTATGTCAGCTACGTGCCGAGTGAGACTGCTCACCAGGCTTTCCGCAACCCGCAGTGCGCTACTGGCACGCAGCACACCGATAAAATTTTCCGCGACTTTGAGCCGCACATCCTGCGCGTGCGCCTGGGATCTCAACCGTTGTACCTGCACACTGGATTTTGCCGCCTGCACACTATTGCTGATCATGCCGGACGTAAATAGCGGCAAGGTGACACGCGCATCCGCCATGAGTTGCGACGAACCGCCGAACAGCGGCAGCTGTCCCGGCAGCCCGGCGCCGCTAAAATCGAAGGCGGGTGTTTCATTAAATTGGGTAGCGCTCGCACTGGCAACCAGTGTGGGCCAGCGGCTCCCCCGGGCTGCAGCCAGATCCGATTCCGCCGCCGCGACACGGAACTCGGCGGCCTCGATGGTCAGATCTTCCGCCGTGGCGATGAGCCATGCTTCCTGCAGCGTCTCACCGGCGGCCGGCCGGACGGTGAGAAGCAGACAGACGATAGACTGCAACATACTGAGCGAATGCTTACCCATAATCTTCTGCACCTGATCTTCCCGCGCCGGGGTTGTCACCGTTGAGAATACCCAATTATATCGCGAAGCGATAATCCAGGGCGACCCTGCTACTAAGGGATTGTCCTTACTGGTATGGAATTTTTCGTCGTCAATTGTCCCGATAGTCGTTCATGAGGAATCTTGAAATTCTGTTTTTTGCCCCCATATCCCGCAAGTTGTTTATGCCCACCCTACTGGAGAAAAATATGGCGAGTACAAAAATGCAAAGAACCGGCCCAATTATAATCGTCGTGGTTGGTCTGGTCCTGCTGCTTGGCTCGAATTTTTACAAAACGGTTCCACCGGGACATGTCGGCGTCGCCACTTTATTCGGCAACGTTCGGCCCACGGGCTATACACAAGGTCTGCACATTCCGGTCAATCCTCTGTATGGCTGGACAATGTTTGACGCCCGGGAACAGACTCACATGGAAACGGCGAACGTACCCAGCCAGGACCAGTTGCAAACCAAACTCGATGTCAGCGTGCAATATCGAGTGATCGCCAGCATGGCGCCCACCATACTTGAACAAACCGGTGACGCAGCCAAGGCCGTTGAAGTGCACTTGAAACCGAAATTACGCTCCTTGCTCAGGGAACAGGGAAAAAGCATCAAACGAGCGGAAGATTTCTTCCGGGAAGAAACACAGGAGGCGCTGCAAACAGGTTTGACGGATGGACTTCGAGAGTATCTGGCACCGAAAGGTATTGAAGTATCTGCCGTTCTAATACGCGACATCGCTTTGCCGCCGTTTATCGTCCAGGCCATTGAGAAAAAGAAGGAGCGTGAACAGGCCGTGGAACAAGAACGCGCAGAGCTCGAACGCGTTAGAACCGAATTACAGCAAGAGGTAGCCCGGGCAGCGGCAGGTCGAGAGGCAGCCGATCAGGAAGCGGCGCGCAAACGCATTATGGCGGATGCCACGGCTTACGAGATCACGCAGATCAACACGGCAGTGGCCAACAATCCGGCCTATATTCAGTTGCAGTCTCTGGAGGCGCTGAAAGCCATATCGAAAGATCCCGCGAGTAAGATCTACTTCCTGGACGGTAGCAGCCCCAGCCCGTTACCGTTGATGCACCTGGGCGATTCCCAGGGACGACAATAAGCTCATATCCCGGCACACACAGACCCAGGCGGGAGCCATTCAATCTGGCTCCCGTTTCTTGCACTTCACTGTCCATAGTGCGCGGCGGCTTTTACCGCCGGGCGAGATCAAGCGATTTCTTCCAGTCTCTCCCAGAAGTCGATGTCGGGAATGCCATGCATCATTGCCGTAACCATTTCGACAAAGTCAGCATTGAAAAAGGGACTGCACAACTCCCATAGATCCCGCGCTCGCTTCGTTCCGAGCAGAAAATAAATCACACCTCGATAACTTAGCCACGTCTCTTCATCAAGGGCGCCGCTTTGATGCTGTAGCCACTCGTGCTCACGAGCACGCATTTGACCCACGATCCAGAACTGCAACCGGGTCTTGTCAGCGAAACTTGGTGTCTCTTCTTGCGAGAATAATCTCCCAAGCTCGGGATGTTCGATGAATTTGTAAACACCGCTTAGATCGTTGGTAACCTGCGCCTGCCTTGATTCCGAGCGCAATAGCTCCGCACCCTGCCGCACCTGCAATGACAAATAAATCAGCGTGATGATGATCATGACGACGCCGATAATCTCGGCGAGATAGGCATACTGTTCAAGCGTCATATTCTTCCCCTAAGGCTCAGACGAAACCTTGCATAAGGTCGTTATTCCGGACACCACATCAGCCCTGGCTTGCATGACAGACTATGCCCCGGTAACAGCTACCATGACCTTATAGGTACCTGCCATCACATCCATCTCAAGATTGTACAAACGCCCGTCAAAATCCGCCTTCGTCTGCGGCAATACGATGCGCAAACGAGTCTTCGATTCTGCCAGATTACGGCATGCCTGATCCCCGGCTTTTCCGCACAGTAGTGTAACGATTCTCTGCGCATCTTCTCCCGTACGCGTATCCTCCCAAAGCGTATAAACTGCAGGCGGTCGATACGTGTAAAAATACTCGATAAAATACGGATGCGCGTCGATTGCTCCCGTCCGGTCTGCACTGAATCTTACGGTAACGGTATGGGCCGCCCCGCCTGCACCCTCTTCCTTCCTGGTATACTGCATGAGATAGGATTTTCTCGATTTCCTGTCGCTACCGGGCGCATAACCCTGCTTTTCAAGCCCCAGTTTGATCTCCTCCATTGTCATTCCAAGATGAACGCCCTGAACATCCAGTGCTTTCACCTTTGAAATCACGCTCTGGCTGACAGGCTCTGCGACAACAGCAACCGGGAACACAAACGATAACAGGGCAAACCCGGCGAGAAAAAATAATCTACCCATAACCATCCTTGGCCCGATCACGTCGATTGTTTTCTGCGTGGATCGAGACCCATTGAGCGGGCGATAATTTCCCGCATGATTTCCGAGCTACCGGCATAGATTCGCGAGATACGAGCATTCAGATACATGCGGCAGATAGGATATTCGTCCATATATCCTGCCCCGCCGTGCAGTTGTACGCAGTCGTCCACAACGCGTCCTTCGAGTTCGCTGGTAAACAGTTTTGCCTTAGCCGCATCGTCTGCCGCCAGACTGCCGAGATTGTGTTCCACGACACAGTGGTCAATGAATGCCTGACCAACGTCGATTTGCATCCTCATGTCGGCCATCTTGAAACGAGAATTTTGAAAATCTGCAATGGTCTGCCCGAACGCCTTTCGATCCCGGATGTAATCAAGGGTCAGATCAACAGCGACATTAGCGCTCGCCAGATACCCGACCGCGCCGATCAGACGTTCCTCAGCGAGGAAGTGCATGAGATGATAGAAGCCCTGATTCAGTTCGCCCAGTAAATTCTCTTTCGGAATCTTGACGTTGTTAAAAAACAGTTCCGCAGTGTCCTGACTCTTGAGGCCCATCTTTTTCAAGTTGCGACCTCGCTCAAATCCCTCCATACCGCGCTCGACGACGAACAAACTAAGCCCATGCCGTTTTTCAGTATCGGTTCGGGCAACAACGATGACCAGGTCTGCGTTGATGCCGTTCGATGTGTAGGTCTTCGATCCGTTGAGTAAATAGTGATCGCCTTTGTCCTCGGCCCGCGTCCGCAACCCGGCAACATCACTACCGGCACCCGGCTCCGTGATCGCAACCGCCAGCACGGTTTCACCGGATATGCATTTCGGTAGCCAGCGTGCTTTTTGCTCCTCCGTGCCAAGCTCGCCAATATAGGGACCGACCAGCCGACTGTGCAAGGTCATAAAAAAGCCCGCGTCACCGTGTGCTGCGTTCTCTTCGATCAATATTTGTTCGTAACGAAAATCCTGTACGCCTGCACCGCCGTAGGACTCATCAGCCCACATCAGCAGCAAGCCCATTTCGCCGGCTTTCACAAAAGCCTCCCGGTCGACAATGCCCTGTTCCTGCCATCGGTCGCTGTTCGGGCCGATTTCCTTCTGCATGAAGCTTCGCACCGAATCACGAAACATTTCATGCTCTTCTTCGAATATGTCTCTGCTCATAATTTTGTCGCGGTCCTGCCCGGCACCTACTTTCCTTTAAATGCTGCTTTACGTTTTCCGAGGAAGGCGGCAATACCCTCGGCGGAATCTTCGCTGGCGATGAGTCGATCCTGATGCGACGCTTCGAAATCGAATGTGCTTGCCCAATCGGCCGATGCCGCATGACGCATCGCTTGTTTGGTCGTTGCGATGGAAAGCGGCGCGCGTTCAGATAACAGCTTGCCCCAGGCCACAGCCTGGTCTACCAGTTCTTCCGCCGGCACGGACTTGTTGGCCAGGCCAAGCTCGACGCACCGGTCTGCGGTAATGCGTTCCGATTCGATACTGAGTTGAAATGCCCGGCGATACCCGAGCTGATGCACCAGCAGCCAGTTCAAACCACCATCCGGTACCAGGGAGATTGTAGTGAATGGAGACAACAAGAAAGCATTGTCTGCCATCACCAGCAAGTCACAGGCCAGAGCAATCGACAGGCCTATGCCGGCTGCCGAGCCGTTGACTGCGGCGATAACAGGTTGTGGCATGTTGGCAATGCACTCAAGAATCGGCCGATATTCTGTCTGTAAAACTTCTTCGATTGTCTTCGTTTTGCCGAGACCTTCCTTCAAATCGGCTCCGGCACAAAACGCTCGTCCCTGTCCCGTCAATATGATGGCGCGCACGGACACCTCTGCGGTTGCGCGCCGCAATGCGCCTAATAATTCGCGCCGCAACTCCTCGTTAAAAGAATTCATCGCATCCGGACGTGCAATGGAGATGATTGCGACAGCATCATCCTGCTCGTAGATGACCGTTTTATAGTCGCTCATAATTGCTCCCTATGCCGCAGATCGACGTTCAGCATTTTCAGCTGAAGGATAGAAAGTCTCGTTGTTCTCAGCCATTTTCCGCAGGCTGTCCGGGACTTCGAAACGTACTCCGTATTTTTCTGCCAGTTGATCTGCCTCTTTAACGAATGCGGCAAGACCTTCCGTCTCGATGAAAGAAATAGTGCCGCCGGTATACGGCGGGAATCCCCAACCGAATATTGAACCGATATCCGCGTCTTCCGGATGAGTAACGACACCTTCATCCATGCAACGAACGGTTTCGATGGCCTGTGCGTAAAGCAGGCGCTTTTTCACTTCGTCCGCCGATGGCTGTTCGGCGGCACGCGGGTACAGTTCCGCCAGCCCTGGCCACAGGTGTTTCCGACCGCCTTCGGGATACTCGTAGAACCCCTTGCCCGCCTTCTTACCCTTGCGACCCAGCTCCATGAATTTAGCAATAACCGCATCGGCCGGGGATTCGACGTATTCATCGCCGAGATCCTTTTTGGTTTGCGACATGACGTGATGACTCAATTCGATGGAGACTTCGTCTGTCACCGCCAACGGCCCAACAGGCATGCCGGCATGTCGAGCGACGTTTTCAATCAGGGCCGGATTGACCCCCTCCGCCAGCATGTTGATGCCTTCACGGCTAAACACGCCGAACACCCGGCTCGTGTAGAACCCGCGACTGTCATTAACCACGATAGGCGTCTTTCGAATCTGCTGTATATAGTCCAGTGCCTGGGCCGTCGCAACATCGGCAGTTTCCTTGCCGAGAATAACTTCAACCAGCGGCATCTTGTCAACCGGCGAGAAAAAGTGAATACCAATGAACTGCTTGGGACGGACGGAGGCCTCCGCAAGACCCGTGATCGGCAGTGTCGACGTATTTGATGCGAAGATGGCATCATCGGCGATAACGGCTTCTGCTTTCGCCGTCACGTCCGCCTTGATCTTGCGATCTTCAAACACCGCTTCAATCACCAGCTCGCAACCGCGCAAGTCTTCATAGTCGGTCGTGGTATGAATCCGGGCGAGCAATTCCTCGGCTTTATCCGCGCTCATGCGGCCCTTCTCGATGCGTTTTTGCAGCAGCTGCCGCGAGTAGTCCTTGCCTTTGTCCGCCTGTTCCTGCGTGGTATCAAGCAGTACGACCTGCATACCCGCCCTGGCAGACACGAACGCCACACCGGCGCCCATCATGCCGGCGCCAAGAATCCCGAGCTTCGTGACCGGGCGTTTTTCCGGTCCTCTCGGACGCCGCACCAGTTTGTCGGCGGCGCCCTTATTGATAAAAAGGGTACGTGTCATGTTGCGTGAAACGGGATTCATGAGCATTAAAACGAAATACTTCGTCTCTACATCCAGCGCCGTATCCATGGGCAAAACGGTGCCCTCGTAGACCGCGGACATGATTGCAATCGGTGCAGGGTAATTGTGGTTGGTCATTTTCTGCAGGAGCGAGGTTCCCACCATGAACGTCTGAATGGCAGACGGATTCATGAGCCCGGCACCACCGGGCACTTTGAAACCCTTCTTGTCCCAGGGCTGCTCGGGGTTACCCTCTTCCAGGACCCACGTTCTGGCAACGTCGATTTCGGTACCAGCTTCGACAAGTTTGTCGACGAAGCCAAGTTCCACGGCCTCCGCCGGTTTGACGTGTTTCCCCTGCGTGATGAGTTGCAGCGCCGGTTCGATACCAATCAGGCGCGGTAGTCGTTGCGTTCCACCGCCACCGGGTAACAGCCCAACCTGAACTTCCGGCAAGCCAAGCACCGATTTCGGATTGTTGGCGGCAACGCGATGGTGGCAGGCGAGGCAGATTTCGAGCCCGCCGCCAAGCGCCGTGCCGTTTATCGCGGCTGCAACCGGCTTGCCACACGTTTCCAGCTTCCTCAAACTCTGCTGCAAGCCACGACACCAGCTGTACACCTCGGCCGCATCGGTCCGCTGGTCAAATGTTTCGACGAGCCCCTTTAAGTCTGCCCCGGCCATAAACGAATCTTTTCCGGAGGCAACCACCGCACCTTTGACGTTCGCGTCATTGGTAATCTTCTCTACGGCCTCAGTGAGATCCGCCAAAAATTCCGGTGTCATGACGTTCATCGGCTTTCCCGGCACGTCAATGGTCAGGATGGCGACACCATCGGTATCTACTTTGTAATCAATCGTTTTCATAGTCGTAGTCCGCCCTAAACGCGTTCGATAATGGTTGCCGTGCCCATGCCGCCACCAACGCAAAGGTTGATTAACGCGGTGTTGAGATCGCGACGTTCGAGTTCGTCAAGCACGGTGCCCAAAATCATTGCGCCCGTTGCACCCAACGGATGTCCCATCGCTATGGCGCCACCGTTTACGTTGATCTTGTCGTGCGGGATATCAAGTCGCTGCATAAACAGCATGACGACGGAAGCGAACGCTTCGTTGAGTTCGAAGAGGTCTATGTCGGCTGTCGTCATTCCGCATCGACCAAGCACCTTCTCCGCCGACGGTGCCGGGCCTGTCAACATGATCGTCGGGTCCGTGCCAATGGACGAGAAACCTTTGATACGGGCCCGTGGTTTCAGCCCCAGAGAATCGCCCATTTCCCGGCTGCCAAGCAATACCGCTGCCGCACCATCGACAATGCCACTTGAATTGCCGCCTGTGTGCACATGGTTGATCGCTTCCACTTGCGGATACTTTTGCAACGCCACCGCATCGAACCCGCCTTGCTGCCCGGGGATCACGAAGGCGGCCTTCAGGCCCGCGAGATCCTCGGCCGTCGTGCCGGGGCGCAGATGTTCATCCTTGTCCAGCATCGTCATGCCAATGTGATCTTTGATCGCGATGACAGATCGGTCGAAATAGCCGTTTTCCCACGCATTCGCCGCACGCTTCTGACTTTCGACGGCGTAAGCGTCCACGTCCTCTCGCGAGAATCCCTGCATGGTGGCGATCAGGTCCGCGCCAATACCCTGCGGAACAAAGTAGGTCTTGTACGCAATTGACGGATCGGCATGCATGGCACCGGAATCGGAGCCCATCGGGATACGCGACATATGCTCAATACCGCCGCCAATTGTCAGGTCCGACTGGCCCGCCATAATTTGTGCCGCCGCCGTGTTAACTGCTTCCAGGCCGGACGCGCAGAATCGATTCAGCTGTTTGCCGGGAACGTTCTCCGAAAAATCCGCGTTCAGGACCGCCGTCCTCGCAATGCATGAACCCTGCTCGCCCACTGGTGCCGTGCAACCCAGTATCACGTCGTCAAGTTTGCTGGTGTCCAGGTCGTTGCGGTCACGAAGACTCGCCAGAACCTGTGATATCAGATCAATCGGTGTGATCTCGTGCAACGATCCGTTTGCCCGTCCACGGCCACGCGGACTGCGAACATGATCATAGATATACGCGTCAGTCATTTTGTATTCCTTGCAATTTTTTCCGAATCGGATTGAAGTGAAAGTCTCAGGTGGGTTTTCATGTCATCGTTGGCTTTTCTGAAATCAACGGATGACGGATTGATAAGCCAGAGGTAGGTCATGCCGGATATGTAGGCAATGTATTGCGTCGCGACGCTCTTCGGATCTGCATCGTCTCGAATACGCCCGGTCGACACGCCTGCGGTGACCCAATCAGCAACATCATCCATCTGGCTCTTGTGGATGTTTGCCGATGTCTGCCGAAATTCTGAAGTCGGACTCGCCGCACCGCCGTAGAGGATCTGCAACACTTGTGCGTCGCTCGGGTATTGACTGATAAATTCAAAAAAAGAATCCAGCGCCGTGCACATCGCATCGATGCCTATCTGCCCGCCAACCCGTTCATTCAGGAAGTCCAGCCAGCGCCTCGATATTGCTTTACACACCTCGTCCAGCAAGCCGGCCTTTGAGCCGAATCGGTAGGTCGCCAAGCCGCGACTATAGCCCGCCTGCTCACCGATCGATTGCAAGGTCGTTTTCTCTATGCCGTGTTTCAGGATCAGTTCGATCGCGGCGTCGAGCATCGCACGATCCGAGATCGCCGTACGTTCGGCCTGGGTAAGGGAATGAGATGTGGGTAGATTGCGCCCTGGATCAGTGGACATTGCTTGGCTTTTGAGCTCGATTCTTTGGAAAACAATGATTTATCTTGCTTCACAAGATACTTGCTAGTAACAAGCAAGTGAGTATACGGATGACGGATGCGGGGGGCAAGATGCGCCTGGTCTGTATTCCGGTCAATCGCGACGGTGCTTCGTATGCCGAATTGATTTCCCCGGGAGGAGCCTCTAGGCTGGCCGATGAACAATTCAAACTAAAGGAAAAACAGATGTCAGACTCACTCTATTCTCGACTCGGTGGTTACGACGGAATCGCCATGTTTGCGACGACACTCGTCGGCAAAGCACAGAAGGACGAATTACTTTCACGTTTCTGGACGGATCGGGGCGAGGACCGAATTGCTCGCGAAGTTCAGCTCCTGATCGATTATCTCGTCAAAGAGACGGGCGGGCAGATGTACTATACCGGCCGTGACATGGCGCTTTCTCATCAAGGCATGGGAATCACCGAAGCGGACTGGACGCGATTCATCGAGATAGTGACGAGCGTTGCCGGCGAACTGGGCGTTGGTCCGACCGAAGGTGGCGAAGTGATGGCGTTCCTGAACGGCCTCAAAGCCGACATCGTTACCGCGTAGGTGTGGTTCGGGGGACGGCCGACGTATTTATTGACGGGTTTCCGAGGGATTCTCGAAGAATAGTACGATCAGGCCGTTGTCGGGACAGCCTTTCGGACCCGGGATAGAACTGTTAAACGCCGGGTTTTGCCATGACGGCCGAACCTTATATCTTGCGGCCCGCCGCCGGCTCCTCTATGTCGTCGAGATTCACAAGATTCCAGGTCATATCCTTGTTCCGGAATATGCGCTTATTCTGCTGAGGATAGTCGGCAACGTCGTGCTCCAGGCGTTGACCGACGACAATGCATTTCAATACCTGATCGCCCGTGTTCTCAAGTTTGTGCGGCTCACCGCCGGCACGGTATCCAATGAAGTCTCCTGCGCGAACTGACTGCACAACGTCTCCAATGGTAGCCTGCGCTTCGCCCTCGAGAACATAAACGCATTCTTCCTCATGATAATGCACATGAAATTCGGTCGACTCGTGACCCGGCTGAATCTCAATGAGATGAAAACCAATCCCGGTCAAGCCGGTGAGATCGCCCAGTGACTTGTTTCTCCTGCGAGCGTTGTCGTTCAGGAAATGGCGCTTTTCAATTCCCTCAAAGTCATCAATCTCTTCGCGGGTAACGATGTATTTTTCCATGAAGCCTCGACGATGATTGGTTTCAAGTTTGTCCGCACTGGTTCAGGGCAGATGATTGATCATTTTCTCTTGCGCCAGCTTACGCCAGGCACGCCAGTCACTCAAATGGCCTGATACACGGCGCCTACTCCGCCAAGCGGATTGTTCTACGGTATTTCGATGCCGTTTCTTGACGCGATTCACACTTTGTTATGTTAAAGCTCGATACGCTCTTGATCGAGTTGGAGTATTGGACAAAGAGCGAATGAGCGACAGTCTGCAGGACAAATGTGGGGATACCGTCCGTATCCTGCGGCCACCGCCGCGGGTCTTCACCGATTTATGCGGACGAAACGTGTGGATGGGATCCGTCGAGCCAATTGATCTGGCACTCGATCACCCGGTGAACACTGACCCCTACAACAGCGCAGGACTCGCTCGACACCGCCCGCCCCCGCTTAGCGGATTGCGTTGCTAGCCAGCGAAGACGGCTGCTTCGATCAGCCAGGTACTTTCTGAATCCACACATATTCCATTTGTCTTGCGGTTTTCACCGCCAGATCGTTTCCGAACAGTTTTTCCACAATGGAAAGGCTCATATCAATGCCGGCCGAGATTCCAGCCGACGTCGTGATCGGTCCATCTTCCACCCACCTCACGTCTTCTTGCACCGTTAGCGCTGGATAGTCGTTTCGCAACGCCGGCACATCTTCCCAATGCGTGGTTACCGTTCGTCCGTCCAGCAAGCCCGCCTCGGCGAGAAGAAACGCTCCTGTGCATACGGATGCGACTCCTGCTGCACAAGCCGCTTGCGCACGGATCCAGGCGATGACATTTTTCCTGGTTAGCTCTTCTGTGTGAACGCCGCCCGGAACCAATAGTAGATCCAGATGAGGATGGTCCGATATGGTGAAATTCGGTTTGATGGTAAAGCCGCTTCTGGCCACCACCAACCGATCGGTTTCGGCGACAAGAAAGACGTTTATCTCGTTCTGAGTGTGCAGCCGAGAAGCCGTCGAAAACACCTCGAAAGGTCCTGAAAAATCGAGCACTTCGGCCGCGTCGTATACATAAATTCCAATATTGATCATTATCCCCTCGTTTAATGAGACATCGAAACAATTCGCACACCTTTCTCGTCGTACACCTCGTGCCCGCCGCACGCACAGGCGCCTTCCGCAAGCGGCGCCCCTGTCGATTACATACCCGGTGTCGGGCATCGTGGACGCGAATTACACGTTCAGGAATAAATCAGTAGTTCCCTAGTTTGACGCGCTCGATTCGATGGCAGTATCTATATTTCGGATGCGCGTCTTCAGATATCGGTAATCTTCCAGCACGTCGTTCTGACGAACCGTGTAAATGGCCACCGCGTTCATGAATTCGTCAGATCCTGACCATTGGTCGACAGGAAAATCGCCCGCTACAGGAACCCCTGCTTGGCCCATCCGATGCCAACCTGCGAGCTGGCTGAAGCTCTTGGATGCGAAAAATGTTATTTGAGTGTTGAGCAATAATTGTTCACTTGCCTTTACATCTTCGAATGATCCGAAGAAATCTACGAGCTCACGTTTTAACTCGTAGTTCTCCAGAAGCTCCAGGTTTCCGGAAGCGACCAATGCCTGGTATGCACCGACACTCGGAGAGAAGACCTCATAGAATACCAGGTGCCATAGCAACTCCCGCGCTTGATCAGGGTCTATTTCTGCGCTCTCTTGCATGAGAATTGACAGATGTCTACCGGCTTCAACTCCCCGATTCGCGGCGTTATACGAAGCATTGACTCTCTCGAGCATCGTATCGAAATCGCGCGCAAGTGCTGCCACGTGCCCCTCTAGTCGAGCCGATTGATTTCGGGAGTCAAGCCACGCGTCTGCAGACAAGGCCAGCAGAATACTCACTACGATTAACACGCTTTCACTGATCATGCGTATCAACACTGCCTTATTCATTCTTTTGGCTCCAAACTCATAAGTCCGACCAATACGATAACCATGCGAGTCGATACCCTCATGTGTCTTGCCGAACTGACTTTCCCCCGGGATTCCAGACGAGGCTATGGATTCTCACCGCGCACCGGGTTTCCCGATGGTCATATGAGTTTCACTTCCTCATTGATCTGAAAACACGATCGAAAAAACAGGGGCTAAATGATTAATCGCTCGGACTCTACTGCCAGGCAAACGGCCAGCATCTCGATGTCCCCCTGGCATCCGTTGCCGCGATCTTAGCGCATTTTCGCCGAGCGAGTGCTCGCCTTGACCGCGAAGTTCGGTCACAACCCGTCGGTCAACGCGCACGATTCGTCAGTCCAAACAGTTTGAAACTTCCATTCCGTACGGAATATAGAGCGTTAGCTCAGAGACGCTGGTCCGCTCCCACTGAACTCTGCCTTCAAGCCCGCCGATGGTGATCTCACATTCGGCATTCATGGCCTGGCTAACCCGCATATTTTCTGCAGCGATCTTTTGGATAATTTCGTAGCGGTACTGTTCCGGCCCAATGATGCTTAGTCCAATATCGCCAAGGGGAAGAATTTCGGTCCTGCCTGCTATCTTTGCACCGGAAATAAACTCGCGCAGGTCATCTATCTGCACTTTTGAGCTCCGGACAGGATTCAGAGCGACTTTCGCGTAGATGTCGATGTAGTTCGTATCAACACGTTGACGATCTTCAAGTAGTTGTAGCGCTTCATCATCGAGGTCGATTGGTTCAAGGAAACCTCGTCCATAAGATAACGCCATGCCTTCCATTGATTGGGACCGTCTGATGAGATTCTGAATGGTCTCGATGATTTCTGTCTTACGAAGGTCCGGCGACCGACTATCATTGGTCAGGCGAATATTCTGCACAAGGAAATCGGCCTTCCTGGTAATCGTGACGGCGGGCATTTCGTAGTAGTCTGCATCGGATCTATACCCGGTCACCATTATTTCTTCGAGAATGGCATCCTGAGCGAATGCGACCGACGCAGCTAAACCCAATAGGAGGCCGATTCTTGTTTTCATCATAGGTTCACCTGCTACGATTTCACCGGTTTTTCAGTCGACCTCAATGCTCATCATTGCCTTCACTGTACTTTAGTTTGCCTACCTCGTGCTTCCCGGAGTATAGCAGCCAGGCCAGATGCGGGCCTTCGCTAATGGTTGGCGACATTTATTGATGACTCCGTTTGAAAAGCCTCTCAACGCCCTGCTTCGGCGTTTGCGTCAGCCGTTGCATCAACCTGAATGGAATCGCAGTCATTTGAAAGCGCCGCTCAATATCACCCAGCATGCACAGCCATAGCTTGGCCGTCATTTCGGAATCGTACAAGGCTCGGTGAAAAACACCGTCCGAGGGAATGTTTGTATACCGCACCAAAGTGCCTAACTTATGATTCGGTGCACCCTGATAGATACGTCTTGCCGCGAGCATGGAACAGGCAAACTGTCTTGAGTTTCTCCTGGATATTCTTTGCAACTCTGCATCCAGAAAGCGCTGATCAAAGGAGGCATTATGCGCCACCAGGTTGTAGCCCTCGATAAAATCAGCGAAGCGATGCATCACCTCTGTGCAGGGCGGAGCATCCTTGAGCATGGCGTTGGTGATACCGGTGTAGGACTCAATGAAACTGCTTACCCGTTGCCCAGGGTTCATTAGTTCCTGGAAGCGGGCGGTCACTTCGCCGTTTTCTATTTTGACGGCGCCAATTTCGATGGCACGATCACCGATGTTGGGGGACAGGCCGGTGGTCTCGAAGTCGAGGATAATGGCGGTGTTGGCGTTTGGCATTGGCTCTCGAAACAGCCTATTGCTCGATCTAGCTGACGACAAGATGTGCACCGAGGATCAACACTGGCAGTACAATCGCGGTTCGCAGGAAGAATATCCACGCAAGGTCGCTAACGCTAAGCGGTAAACTTGAGCGCAACACGATGACTCCGGTTTCCGACATGAATATCAGTTGGCAGACTGACAAGCCGGCGAGAACGAAGCTGGTGGCGGTGCTGTCGATACCGGATGCGACGATCGCCGGCATGTACTGATCCAGATAGCCTGACAATAACCCGGGCGCGGCGGAGGCCGCATCCGGTAGATTCGCGAATTCGAGTACGGCAATGAGCGGATAGCTCAGCCAGGTGAATAGTGGCGTGTGAAAAGTAATCAAGGCGGCGATCGTGGCCAGCGCCATCGATGCGGCCAATACTGAGAACGCGAAGAACATCACGTTCGTCACGCCTGTTACAAAGAACGCATGAATTCCCGGTGCTGATTCCGCCCGCTCCATGGCCCGTTCCCACGCTTCGCGGAAGAGCGGCCTTGATTCCTGCGTATGCGTTGGCGAGCTTTCGTGCGAACCGGAGATGTAAGTATTCGCCTTGCGCGACAAAGGCGGCAACCTCGGGGTGATCAATGCAGCGAGCAGGCAGGCCAGCACGACAAAGCCGTACCAGGAAAGGAAGAGTTGCTCGATGCCGGCGACGGTTGCCACAACCAGGCAGAACGGAATCGACACGATCGAGAAATTCGTTGCGATGACGGTTGCCTGACGGGCCGTGTAGTTGCCGTGATCGTATTGCCCGATCGTGATCAATAAACCGATCGACGAGGCACCGACGAAGGACGTCACCGCGTCGATGGCTGACCGTCCCGGTAACCCGAACACTCTTCGGAACACAGGGCGAGCCAGCGTGCCCGCGAACTCCATCAAACCGAAGTCTGTCAACAAGGGCAGCAATAGACATGCACCAATGTAGACGGAGAGCACATTGCTTCCGATACCGACAAATACGGCACCGCCGATTTCATCCGACGTCAGTAATGTCGGCCCGATTTGAAAGAGGTAAATAAGGCCAAAGACAGTCCCGGCAAGCCGCAAGAATAACCAGATGTGCGGCACCTCGAAAAGATCTTTCAGTATCTTGTGCCGATGAATCCAGCGTGTGCTGAACACGGTGCCCAGAACCGTCAGCACGCTCGTGGTCACGAGGACGCTGACCACAATGTGCAAACCGTAGGCACCCATCAGGTTCTTGATCCAACCTGTAACGATGCCAATGCCGACAGTCTGGCTGCCGTCCCAGGGAATCGGCGTCAGAAAGATCAGTATGCCAAGCAATGACGGCAGCACGAATCGAAGTTTGTTCATATTTTTTCCGGCACGGCCTTAAGTCAGTATTTCAGCAAAATGCGCAGACAGTCTACCGAAATAAATAGGCAAACATTGCCCTTAACAGCGAACGAGGGTAAGCGGGCCACAATCGCAAAATTACCGCTGGCGGCGGTCTTTCAGGTAATTGTTTTATAATGCGATAATCACTTATACTGTATAAAATACAATTACTTATCCACACACAAGGATGTGATATGTAGCCTGCTATTTCTGCCAAATCCAGGCCTGTTTCCGTCGACGAACTCGAGCACGCGATCGTTTATTTGCATTGACATTGTGCTGTAGCCGGTACTTTTGTCGGATTGGCTAACGCAGTTCTTATCAGATGGAACAGGCCAAAAGTCGCTTTGCAAATCCACTATGAAGCCACTGCTTACCCCCCGCTACATCACAATGCATTGTATAAATCAGATTTTTTCAATTCGACGTCAAGCCATTCGATGAAAGACTGCGTATAAATCCCCGACTCTTTCATTTTCTCGTAAACTTTTAGCAATTGCGTCGAGAGCAAAAGTTTCTGCTGCATCAGTGATACCCGTGCATTCAGAAATTCTTCATCGATATACCCTTGCCGATACTTGTCGTAGACTTCTTCAAGCGCCATCAAATGGGCGTAAATGCTGTCCGACATGAGATCGAGCTGTCTCTTCGTCAGTTCCTCACCGTCCAATACCTTATGCCAGGCAATGCCTGCTTGCTCGTGATTGACGTATACCAACGCCAGGTCTCGATATCCTGTGGTTATGGACTGGATGCTGGATCTGCGAAGGCGTTGGGAGATTGCCGCGCCCCTCGGGCCCACAACGACGGAGATTTTTTCGGTCAGTGCCGGTGATGGGGCTATAGCGACTGACGTAATGTCATGGATCCACGATGCCTGACTCCAGCCATTTCTCTATATCCGACCCCGGTAGATTCCAGGCCCTGAGAAGCGCAGCGGATGGTTTTATCGGCCTGCGCGGAGCGTGTCCGATTTTCGATTCGCTGCGGGAAAATCGGGGGGCTGGCGCGGGTTGAGTGATGCCATCCACTTCGACGAACGTATTACGGGCCTGGTTGTGGGGGTGCTTGATCGCATCGGACATTGTCAGGATCGGGGCGAAGCATGCGTCGGTTCCGGCGAACAACTCGCACCATTCGTCGCGAGGCCGGGTAGCAAAAACCGCCTCCATGCGTTCTCTCAGCATTGGCCAATGGTTGCGATCATGTTGTGTGTTTGGATCAACGTCATCGAGCGACAAGATTCGGAGCAATTCTCGATAGAAGCGCCCCTCCAGCGCGCATACCATGACCGATTGCTTGTCCAGCGTCGCGTAACTGCGGTAGAACGGAGCGCCTCCGTCCAGCAGGTTGCTGCCACGTTCCTCGCTCCAGAGTCCACCGGCTTGCAGACCATAGAAAAGCGTCATCAGTGACGCAGCGCCGTCGGTCATTGCCGCGTCAACCACCTGACCTTCACCGCTGCGACTCGCTTCCAGCAGCGCCGCGAGAATCCCGATGGCCAGAAATGCACCTCCGCCGCCGAAATCGCCGATAAGGTTCAAGGGAATCGCCGGCGGCTGTTCCTTCTCTCCGATCGCCGCCAGCGCACCCACTAACGCGATGTAATCACCGTCGTGTCCCGCCGTATGCGCTAGCGGACCTTCCTGGCCCCAGCCTGTCATCCGTCCGTAGACCAGTGCTTTGTTTTGTTGCCGGCATTCTTCGGGCCCCAGGCCCATACGCTCCATGACTCCCGGACGAAATCCCTCGAACATCGCGTCAGCCGACTTGCACAGCGCGAGAACGAGAGCCACACCGTCGGCCTTCTTCAGGTCGACCACCAGCGTCTGCCGGCTTCTGTTCATCAAGTTAAATCTCGCCGGGATCGCTATGCCGTCACCGGTCAGTGGTCTGTCGATGCGCAGTATCTCCGCGCCCATGTCGGCGAGCAGCATGCCGCAGAACTGACCGGGGCCGATGCCGGCAATTTCGATAATCCTGAATCCGTGGAGTGGACCCATGTCCGGCTATCGACCGCTGCAGCAGGTTAGAGAGAACCGCAGAGATGGCCGCCATCGACGGCGAGCAGGCTACCGGTCATGTAACTGCCCGCATCGGACGCGAGTAGCAACAGCGGTCCGCCAATCTCTGGCAAATCCCCGACACGCCCCATGGGAACGAGTTTCTTCACCATTGTGCCAGCACCCTGATCGAATTCCGCCTGATTAATCTCGGTGACGAAATAGCCGGGCGCCAGCGCATTAACGCGTATGTTATCGCGCGACCATTCCAGCGCCATTGCCTGGGTTAGATGTACGACGCCCGCTTTCGCGGCGATGTAGGAGGCAAGCGCCTTGCTGACTCGCACGCCGAGCACCGACGAGATGTTGATAATGCTGCCTGATTTTCTTGCGCCAATCATGGCGCGCGCCGCCGCCTGGGCAACCAGGAAAACGCCTTTCAGATTGGTATCCAGCACGGCATCCCAATCCTCTTCGGTGATTTCGGTCAGAAAGGCCTGACGCGCAATGCCGGCATTGTTCACCAGAATATCCGCCACGCCCACTTGCTCATGCATTTCTTCGAAACACTTCGCAATCGAAGCTGAGTCTGTGACATCGAGGTCAAGGCAAATAGCCGATCCGCCGGCACCGCGAATGGTCTCCGCCGTCTCTTCGAGCTTCTCGCGGCGACGCGCAGCCAACACGACCGTCGCGCCTGCTTCGGAAAGTGTCTGTGCGAATTGCCTGCCAAGACCTGAACCAGCACCCGTTATCAGCGCCACTTTTTCGTCGAGTCGGAATCGGTCCATAGTGTCCCCTCAAATATCAGTGGTAGTCCACTGGCACCTTAGATTGTCGTTTTTGCTTCTTGTAAGTACCGGTGGCCGTAGCACAAAGCCGGTTGTTTTCCGGGTCGAGTAATTTTGCCTGGGCGAAAAAAATGTTATTTGTTGCCCGCACCAGTTCTGCCTCAGCAACTACCATAGCAGCCTTGTGCGGCGACATGAAATTGCAGTTCAGATTAATCGTTACGGACACGTATTCTTCCGAAGCGCCATAGCTTCCGCAAACAGCGCCCGCAATATCGAGCAATGACGCGATTACACCGCCGTGCAGATACCCGACTGTATTGCGGTGTTCGCTGCGTACCGGCATTTCAAGCCGTGCAAGACCTGCCTTCCAGGTCGTCAGTCGAAAGCCGAGAAATTCGAGATAGGTGCCTTCGTACAATGTAGGGTTGTCGAGAACACTCTTGGGAATATCGTCGCTCATGTATCCATTGCTCGCGCGCGTCTTAGTATCGCCAGGAAAATATCCGGTTCCGGTCGAACGCGGTAGTTATCCGTCTGATCCGAGAAGACGATGGTGCCTGTCGCATTGGTCACGATCAAGGTCGGCATTACGGTATCCGCATCATAACCACCGGGCACTCCGCTCGGCACTCCGTTTCTGGCCGCAATATTCAGCGACTCGGCCACTTTATTGTTCTGATCAAGCAGAAAACGGAACGGCACATCGTGCTTTCGGGCCAGTGCCTGCGCATGCCCTTCGGACTGCGGGCTAATCAGACAGACTACGACGCCCAGTTCGTCCAATTGCTGATAACGATCAACCAACTCGCCGATTTGCGCCATGCACAAGGGGCACCAGTTACCCCGGTAGAACAAGAATACCGTCGGCGCTCCGGTAAGATCCGCAGTCCGCACGATGTTTCCCTTCACATCGGTCAACTCGAACACCGGCATTTTACTGCCGACGCCAAGACGTGCTTCGTCGTGCCGACCGTAACGTGAATACCAAAAAACATAGGTAAAAATAATCAGGCTTGCCGTTACCGCGCAGATCAGCGCAAGCACATCTCCTGTGCCTTCAAAATACACCTCCCACGCGACCAGGCCGGTACCGGCCAGCGAAACGAACAACAACACGGGCAGGTTGTCGGCTGTCCGCGCCGTTGCGGTCAACATGAGGCGCCCCATCAGCACGGGCATGGGTAATGCTGCCACGGCGGCGCCCACCCATCCGAGCCAGTCCGGGTTGCCGCCGATCGCCTTGAAAAGGGAGAACAGAAACAGAAGCACACTGACCACAATGGCCGGCGTAATAAACCATGATTTGAGTTTTCCGTCGGTGTTCAATGGCGTTTCCTGCTATGAGTACTTTTCGGCGACCCAGCGCCGGCGGCCGGCTACGATCACATATTACGTCGGTATTCGCCACCGACTTCGTAAAGCGCAGCCGAGATCTGCCCAAGGGAATTGGACTTGACGGTATGAATAAGTTCCGCGAATACGTTACCTCTTCGACGTGCGACATCCTGTAGCGACTTGATCGCTGCGCTCGCTTCGCCGGCATGCGTTTCCTGAAAGGATCGTACGTTTTCAATTTGCTGCAACTTTTCGTCGTCGGTCGAGCGAATCAACTCCTGATCGTGAGCTTCATCCTCCTGCCCCTCTTTTGGCAGGAAGGTATTAACTCCGACCAGCGGGTAGGACCCGTCGTGTTTCTTACTTTCGTAGTACAAGCTTTCTTCCTGAATTTTGCCGCGCTGGTACATGGTGTCCATCGCCCCCAACACGCCACCGCGTTCCGATATTCGGTCGAATTCTTCGTACACAGCTTCCTCAACCAGATCCGTCAGTTCGTCGATAATGAAGGATCCCTGCCAGGGATTCTCACAATAGTTGAGTCCCAGCTCTCTGGAAATCACCAGTTGAATGGCAACCGCACGACGTACTGATTTCTCGGTTGGCGTGGTAATTGCCTCATCGAACGCGTTGGTGTGCAGGCTGTTGCAGTTATCGAACATCGCATACAACGCCTGCAACGTGGTACGAATATCGTTAAAACTGATCTCCTGTGCATGCAGACTGCGCCCCGACGTCTGCACGTGATATTTCAGCATCTGGCTGCGAGCGCTCGCGCCATAACGCTCACGCATGGCCCGCGCCCAGATGCGTCGCGCGACCCGCCCAATCACCGCGTATTCCGGATCCATGCCGTTGGAAAAGAAGAAACTCAGGCTGGGTGCAAACTCGTCAATGTTCATGCCACGCGCGAGATAGTACTCAACGATGGTGAAGCCGTTCGACAAGGTAAAGGCAAGCTGACTAATCGGGTTCGCACCGGCTTCTGCAATATGATAACCACTGATGGATACGCTGTAGTAGTTACGCACATTGTTTTCGATGAAGTACATCTGCATGTCACCCATCATCTTCAGCGCAAATTCGGTTGAGAAAATGCAGGTATTCTGTGCCTGGTCTTCTTTGAGAATGTCCGCCTGCACTGTGCCGCGCACGGAGCTCAGCGTAGTTTCGCGAATCTTCTTGTAGGTCTCTGGCGACACGAGTTTGTCGCCGGAAATACCGAGCAGCCCCAGACCCAGACCCTCGTTCCCCGGCGGCAATTCGCCCGTATAGGCCGGTCTCGTGCGGCTCTGGAACCAGACGTCAATCTCCGCTTGAGCCTTTTCCCATTGCCCCGTTTCCTTCAGGTGTTTTTCAATCTGTTGGTCAATCGCAGCATTGAGAAAAAATGCCAGCATCATCGGTGCGGGACCGTTAATCGTCATCGACACGGAAGTCATTGGATCGCACAGATCGAAACCGGAATACAGTTTCTTCATGTCGTCAACGGTCGCAATCGATACACCGGAATTACCGACTTTGCCGAAAATATCCGGTCGTTCGTGCGGGTCTTCGCCGTAAAGAGTAACGGAATCGAAGGCCGTTGAAAGACGCGCGGCATTCTGACCCTGAGAGAGGTAGTGAAAACGCCGGTTGGTTCGTTCAGGCGTTCCCTCCCCTGCGAACATGCGCGTTGGATCCTCGCCGAGTCGGCGGTAGGGGTAGACGCCGCCGGTGTAGGGATAGGCACCGGGCAGGTTCTCCTTCATCAGGAATCTGAGCAGCTCGCCCCGGCCGCTGAAGTTCGGCGCCGAAATCTTCGGAATTTTTTGATGACTCAGGCTTTCCAGGTAGTTGGCGCCGGCGATTTCCTTGCCGCGAACCTGGTATTGATAACATTCGGCTCGCACGCCCGCTTTGCGACTCGGCCAGGCCCTGAGCAGGGCAATCGCTTCACTGCTCAATTCCGTGAGCGTGTCTTCGTAACGCTGGCGCAATGCGGTCAACGAAGCATCCACGTCCTCCGCTAGTGCAGCTTCGGAATAATGCGTGAACTCGTCCGGCAATGCCGGGTCGCCCAGTATCTTTAACGCTTCGTACACATGCTGTAAGCGACTTGCACATTTGGCTTGCGTATCAACCGCTGAATTGATCGCACGACCCTGCTCGCTGATTTCAGCCAGGTACCGTATCCGGCTGCCGGGAATAATTGCCAACGCCCGCGGTTCTTTTTCCACAACGTGGATATTCGGCTCCCATGCTTCTTGTGGCAGGGACATCTTGTCGGCGAGTCGGCGCAACAACTCGACAAACATGTTGGTGATACCGGGATCATTGAACTGACTCGCAATTGTCGGGTAGACGGGCACATCGTCGTCGGCAAGATCAAACTTGACTCGATTACGTTTCCATTGCTTGCGAATATCGCGCAACGCATCTTCCGCGCCGCGCTTGTCGTACTTGTTCAGCACCACGAGATCGGCGTAATCCAGCATGTCGATCTTCTCCAACTGGCTGGCCGCGCCGTAGTCGCTCGTCATCACGTAGACTGAAAAGTCCACGAGGTCGACAATCTCGCTATCGCTTTGGCCGATTCCGGCGGTTTCGACGATGATCAGATCGAAGCCCAGAGACTTCAGAAACAGGATTTGATCGCCCAACATTTCACTGGTAGCAAGATGCTGGCGCCGGGTCGCGATCGAACGCATATAGATACGCTCAGAACGCAGCGTGTTCATGCGAATCCGGTCACCCAGCAAGGCGCCGCCGGTTCTGCGACGCGACGGATCCACGGCGAGCACGGCAATGCGCATTTCGGGGAAACTCGACAACGTGCGATTCAGAATTTCATCGGTGACGCTGCTCTTGCCGGCACCGCCTGTGCCGGTGATGCCGACCACGGGAACGATTCCGGCTTTGACCTGCCAGGCCTTGCGCAGGCGCACCATCTCCGTTGCATCGTAGACGCCCTCTTCAATGGCAGAGATCGTCGACGCGATGCCCGTTTGCTGATCCAGCGTTACTTCAACCGGTGGCGACGTGGCGATACGCGCTTTTTCCGCGCGGTTGACCAGGTCGCTGATCATCTCCTGCAGTCCCATCGCCATCCCGTCGTGCGGATGGTAAATACGTTCAACGCCGTACGCGGTCAATGCTTCGATCTCGTCGGGCGTAATGGTCCCACCGCCGCCGGCGAAAACCCGAATATGGCCGGCGCCGAACTCCCCGAGGCGATCGATCATGTAACGAAAGAACTCGTTGTGGCCGCCTTGATAAGAACTCACGGCGATTGCGTCGGCATCTTCCTGGATGGCCGCCCGCACGATATCGTCAACGCTGCGATTGTGACCCAGGTGTATGACTTCAGCGCCGTTTGCCTGAATCAGGCGGCGCATGATATTGATCGCCGCGTCGTGGCCGTCAAACAGCGAGGCGGCCGTGACGAAACGCAGCGGCACCGGGTCGGCGTTACCGGAGACACCCGGCAGATCGTTGGGAACGCTACTCATTGAGCGAAATCCTCCGATGATTTTTCACTGAAAAACACCCCTGAACAGGCCCATTAGCCAATAAAATCAGTCGTTTCCGAATTTGCAATAATTCTAATCTGGATTAAAATAATCCACTCTCTGGCAGAACTCAAGGGCATATGAGCCGAATTGCGGTAGAAACCCGTTTCGATGCACAACGCAGCCGCATCCTGAAGGCCGCCGCGAGCTGTTTCAACCAAAAGGGCTTTAGCGGCACGTCGCTGAAAGACGTGGCAGATCGTCTCGGACTCACGGATGCCGCGCTCTATTATTACGTGAAAAACAAGGAAGAGCTCGTCTATCAATGTTATTTGCGAGCCGCCGAGCTGGGCAAAGAAGCAATGGATCGTGCGCGAACTGACGGTCAAAGCGGGCTGGAACAAGCACAGCTTTACCTCCGCTATCATCTGGAAATCATGGTCGGAGAACAGGGTCCGGTCGCAATCATGAGCGAGATTCCCTCCTTGAAACGCCGTCACCGCAACGAGGTCCTGGAAATTTCACGTCGGCATAGCGCCGCTTTCGAAGCCTTCCTGACTACGGGTATCACCGATGGCAGCATTGTAGATTGCAACGTTCGCATGACGGGCAACGCGGTCATGGGTTCAATAAACTGGGTGCCGAAGTGGTATCACGGTGACCGTGATATGGCGAAGAATATTGTGACTGAGTTTCCGGTGATTCTTACGCGCGGATTGGGATCGGATTTCGGGGCACGATCAAGTTCAGGGGATCGCGCCTCAGGTGGCGCTCCTACAGCGGTGCCGATAGAAAAATTGTAGAAGCGTCACCTGAGGCGCCAGAATCAGATAACGGCATCGCCAAAATCAGGCGCTCGTTTTTCCGCATTCGCTTTCGCCGCTTCCATCTGGTTGGGCGACATCATGACTTTCATTTGCAGCTCAGCTTCGAGGCGTAACAATTCGGCGGGCTCCGTCTTCCACGCCGCCTGAAACAGCTTCTTAATTGCCCGCACAGCGTCCGGTGATTTACCGGCAATGGTTCGTGCCAGCTCCTGTGCCGCCGCCAGCGGATCCTCTTTAACGTCGGTAACCAGACCCAGTTCATCGGCCTCACTGCCGTCGAGCACTCTTCCCGTCCAGGCCAGTTCAGCCGCCTTGTCTATCGGCATCAAATGAGGCAGCGTCGTTGAGATTGCCATATCGGGGATAATCCCCCACTTGATTTCCATAATCGACATCTGCGTATCAGCGGTCGCGTAACGAATATCCGCACCCAGCGCAATTTGCGCGCCGGCGCCGAACACGACACCGTGCAGCGCGGCAACGACAGGCACCGCTAGTTCCCGCCAGACGTAAGCGGCACTCTGGTAGAAATTCGCCGGTGATTTCGCGCGTGGCGCCAGATTTCCGGCGCCAGACGCACCGATACCTTTGCCGGTAAAAACCGACACATCGATACCGGCGCAAAAACTTGCCCCTGCACCGTGCAACACGACTGCCCGCAATGATCGATCCCTCGCCAGCGCCTCGCCGGTTTCGATCAGCGCTTCAAACATCGCTACATCAACTGCATTGTGTTTGTCTGCACGATTCAACGTCACCGTTGCAACATTATTTTCGATGTTTACCAGGACTCGCTCAGCCATTTTTCATCCCTCTTTTTCGGCGCAGATCAGGCCGACAAAGTGCACTTGCCATTGTTAATAACCACAGCATTTCGTGATTTCACCAGGCACCGGAACGACACCACATTTCCGTCTTGCCACATCTCCGTCGTTATCAAATCGCCTGGATATACCGGCGCCGAAAAGCGGACGTTAAAGCCCGAAATCAACGTGAAATCGTAATCACAAATAGTCTTCAGGATTGCCCGACACGCAACACCGCAAGTGCTGCGGCCATGCAGTATTGGCGCGTCGAATCCAAGGCGTGTCGCCAGCTGCGGGTCCGCGTGCAACGGATTGCGGTCACCGCAAAGACGAAACAGGAGTGCCTGATCCGAACGCGTGAGTAAATCGCAAACGAGATCAGGCGATCTTTTCGGCAGCCTGTGCGGCACGGGATCCTGACCGCGGGATCCGCCAAAACCCCCGTCGCCGCGAGCAAGCAGCGTATTACCAAGCATAAACAACGCGGTATCGTCTTTCGCCAGACGAACCTCGGATTCAATGTGAATTTTCGCCCCTCTGCTGGCACCCCGATCATGCACCGCGGTCACGCGCCGCGTGGTCAGCAGCCGCGCAGCCGCGGGCAGCGGGCGATACAACTCCAGTCGAAATTCACTGTGCAGCACCTGATCGTAATCCCAGCCGCAGTTGTCCAGAAAGGTCGACGGCAGCAACATACTCGCCAGGGTTGGCACCGTTTTTAGCGATGCGCCCTCAAAAACATACGGCAGTTCCTTGCGATCGAGAGGATCGCTGCCGAAGCCGACCGCCAGCGCATACAGCAAAGCATCCTTGTCGGTGTACTCGCAAAGCTCATCGTCAACTCGCATCGCCATGAGTGCATCGTAATCAATCGACATTATCTAAGATCCAAATCCCTGCTCTTATCGCTGGCATGAAAGCGAATATTAGCTCGCCCGGGCTGCATATTGCCATCCCATCTCTGCCAACGGCGCAACCGCCTTGCTTGCACGCTCGGCATGCGCACTGGCCGCCGTTCCATCCCGAACCCTTCCGGCGATGCCCTGGAGAATAGCCGCGATGCGAAAAAAGTTATAGGCAGAGTAGAAATCCCGATTCGAAATCCCGGCGGGCCGCCCGGTGCGCTCACAATACGCGGCGAGGTAGTCTTCTTCGTCAGGAATACCGAGGGCATTAAGATCCTTGCCCTTAAGCCCGGCAGAGCCGATACCCACATCGGGCAACTGCCACGCCATCAAATGATAGGTGAAATCACCCAGCGGATGGCCAATGGTCGACAACTCCCAATCCAGTACCGCCAGCACGCGCGGCTCTGTGGGATGAATAACCATGTTGTCGAGTCGGTAATCGCCGTGCACGACGCTGGACGATTCTTCATCAGGAATGTTATCCGGAAGCCAGGTGATCAACCGATCCATGGCAGGAATTTTGCCGGTCTCGGACGCCGCGTACTGGCCGGACCAGCGGGAAATCTGCCGTGAAAAATAATTGCCCGGCTTACCGAAGTCTTCGAGGCCCAGACTGGTGTAGTCGAAGTTATGCAACCGGGCGATGGTAAGGCCGACCTGGTCGTAGATCGCCGCCCGCTCATCCGGGTCGCACGAGGGCAGATCGAGATCCCAGAAAATACGCCCCTCAACATATTCCATAACAAAAAACATCGTCCCGGCGATTGCGTCGTCGGTGCACAAGGCATACGGACGCGGCACCGGAAATCCGGCCGCATACAAGGCACTCATCACACGAAATTCGCGATCAACGGCGTGCGCCGACTTGAGCAACTTCCCGGAAGGCTTGCGTCGCATCACGTACTCGCGACCCGGTGTCTGCAACAGATACGTGGGATTCGACTGTCCACCCTTGAATTGCCTGAGCGTCAACGGCCCGGTATAGCCCTCGACGTGCGACTGCAGATACTCGTTGAGCACACCGAGATCGAGCTGGTCCGCCTCGCGAACCTCCTTCGTACCGGAAAACTGCTCTTGCCTCGAACTCATGCCTAACACCCCAGACGACTCAGCGCCGCATCATAACTCCGATTCCGTCAGTTACATACGAAAAACACCGTAAGGCGATTCCCCGTCGGGGGCTCGATTTGACGACATCGATATCGCCTGCCCCAGCACTCGCCGCGTATCCACCGGATCAATGACGCCATCATCCCAAAGCCGGGCGCTTGCATAGTAGGAATGTCCCTGCTTCTCGTATTGCTTGCTGATTTTCTTTTCGAAATTTTTCTGCTGCAATTGAGTCCAGCTTTCGCCGCGTGCTTCCATGCCATCGCGTTTGACGGTCGACAGCACCATGGCGGCCTGGTCGCCACCCATGACGGAAATCCTGGCGTTGGGCCACATCCACATCATACGGGGGTCATACGCACGACCGCACATCGCGTAGTTGCCGGCGCCGAAAGAGCCGCCGATAATGACGGTGAATTTCGGCACGGAGGCAGTTGCAACGGCATTGACCATCTTGGCCCCGTCTTTGGCGATACCGGCGTGTTCAAACTGCTTGCCAACCATGAAACCGGTGATGTTCTGCAGAAAGACGATGGGGATTCCCCGCCGATTGCAAAGCTGCACAAAGTGCGCGCCTTTTTGTGCGGACTCAGAAAACAGAATCCCGTTGTTGGCCAGAATACCGACGGGATAGCCATAAAGATGAGCAAAACCACAAACCAGTGTTGGCCCGTAGAGTGCTTTAAACTCCTGGAATACCGATCCGTCAACGATGCGGGCGATGACCTCGCGCACGTCGTAAGAAAAGCGAAAATCGCGCGAGACGATCCCGTACAACTCGTCAGCAGGATATTCCGGTTCGACGGATTCCTGCGTTCTAAGTCCGTTCTCCCGCGGCCAGTTCAGATTGCTGATGATCTCTCGTACGATTTCCAGTGCCTGCGAATCGTCATCCGCAAGATAGTCGGTGACACCGGAGATTCTGGAATGTACGTCGCCACCACCCAGTGTCTCGGCGTCGACAATTTCGCCGGTCGCCGCTTTGACCAGCGGCGGCCCGCCGAGGAAAATCGTGCCCTGATTCTTGACGATAACTGCTTCGTCACACATTGCGGGCACATAAGCGCCGCCCGCTGTGCAGGAACCGAGCACGGCGGCGATCTGCGGAATACCCTGCGCGGACAGATTCGCCTGATTGTAGAATATTCGGCCGAAGTGATCGCGGTCCGGAAACACTTCATCCTGCATGGGCAGGAAGGCGCCGCCGGAGTCGACCAGGTATACGCACGGCAACCGGTTTTGTGCGGCGATTTCCTGCGCGCGCAAATGCTTGCGTACGGTCAACGGATAGTAAGTGCCGCCTTTGACAGTCGCATCGTTCGCGACAATCATGCAGTCGATTTCGTTGATCTGGCCGATGCCGGCGATGATGCCAGCCGCGGGAACGGCATCGTCGTACAAGCCGAAGGCGGCTAACGCTCCAATCTCCAGAAACGGAGCGCCCCGATCAACCAGCTTGCGAATTCGATCCCTCGGTAGCAGCTTGCCACGTGCAATGTGTTTTTCCCGCGCCCGTTCGCTACCGCCCAATGATACTTTCGCCAGCGCATCTCGAAGTGCATCGGCCAGTTTTCGATTGGCCGTATCGTTCGCGGCGAAATCCCTGGAATCGCGTTTTACTTTGCTGATAATCTTAGGCATACGGGATTTTACTCAGGCCGTCGCATTGAACAATTCTCGTCCGATCAGCATGCGACGAATTTCACTGGTACCGGCACCGATCTCATAAAGTTTTGCGTCACGAAACAAGCGCCCGGCCGGATATTCATTGATATACCCGTTACCGCCAAGCGCCTGGATGGTTTCACTCGCCATCCACGTTGCTTTTTCCGCCGTGTACAGAATGCACCCGGCCGCATCGAAACGAGTGGTACGACCATCGTCGCATGCCTTCGCCACGGCGTATACATACGAGCGACAGGCATTCATCGTCGTATACATATCGGCCACTTTAGCCTGCATCAACTGGAACGTTCCGATCGGCCGCCCGAACTGTTTGCGGTCGTGTACATACGGCATCACGAGATCGAAACATGCGCGCATAATGCCGAGCGGCCCGGCCGCGAGAACCAGACGCTCGTAATCGAGGCCGCTCATCAATATCGACGCACCCTGCCCCTCTCGACCGAGCAAATTCGCAGCAGGCACCGTACAATCGCGCAAGACGATTTCACCGGTATCCGATCCGCGCATGCCCAATTTATCGAGCTTTTGCGCGGTTGAATAGCCGCTGGTATCGCGTTCAACGATGAACGC
Organism: Gammaproteobacteria bacterium; assembly: GCA_013151645.1. GTDB lineage: Bacteria > Pseudomonadota > Gammaproteobacteria > Steroidobacterales > Woeseiaceae > JAADHU01. Next base: position 151,753 of record JAADHU010000051.1, read on the forward strand.
GCTGAGTTTCGGGTGATCGTTATCGCCGCCGGTCACCGCGTAGACGATCGTGACGTCTGCTTCGGGGGCATTCGTAATCCACATCTTGTTGCCGTTCAACAGGTAATGATCGCCGTCACGCGTCGCGCGCGTTCGCATGCCCATTACGTCTGAACCCGCTCCCGATTCACTCATTGCCAGTGCGCCCACGTGTTTCCCGGACACCAGCGCAGGCAAATATTTCTGTTTTTGTTCCTCGCTTCCCCAGCGGCGTAGTTGATTGATGCAGAGGTTGGAATGAGCGCCGTAAGACAGGCCGACCGAAGCTGACGCCCGGCTGATTTCTTCCATCGCGACGACGTGGGCAAGATAACCCAGCGCGGAGCCGCCAAACTGCTCCTCGACGGTAATGCCCAGCAACCCCATCTCGCCCAGCTCGGGCCAAAGATCACGGGGGAACGCATTCTCGCTGTCGATTTCCTGTGCCCGCGGCGCGATACGAGTCGCCGCGAAATCGCCGACGGTTTCGCGCAGCATGTCAATGTCTTCACCTAACCCGAAATCAAAATCGTACATGTGGTCAACCTCCTGCAGGACATTCTCCAATGTCTCCGCTCATGACGACATACCTATTCGGCGGTAGCGTCGGCTGACGAGGGTCGCTTTTCAGGCGCTCAAATCATCGATGAACAGCGAGAACAACTCATACTGGGAGCTGATGCCCAATTTGCCGAATAAATTGCGTTTGTGGACCATTACCGTTCCGGGTGCAATATCGAGCTCTCGCGCCACGGACTTCGACGAATGGCCCCGCAGAAGCAGTTGACTGATCTGTCGCTCCCGCCCGGTCAACACAGACTGGCCGAAGCCCTCAAAACACTGCGTCAGCCGCCGGTGAACATCGTCCACTGTTTTCTGTTCACGACGACTGTTATGCCGTCTCCAAATCTGCCGCAAGCAGGCCTGCACAGTCGGCTCGATAAGCTCCAGGCCGCGCAACTCCGCGCGATTGAACATGCGTGCTCGCCGGCCGACCACCAGCACGAGTGTGGTCGATGCAGACACCTCGGCCAGGAAATCCATTTCATCGAGCAAATGCGTTCGCTCGCAATACTGGTGGTAATACTCACTGGAACGAAATCGATCGGGTAGCTCATCGCGAAATCGACACAATTTCGGCTTCGTCTTGCGCATGGCCAGCTGATACAGAGGATCCAGCAGATACGGACCGGCCAGATACCGTTCCAGATAATGTTTACGCCCGGCGGGCTCCAGCGTGTGATGCAAGACCTCCGGTCGGGCATCGTTGTGAAAAGCAATCAGGCACGTCCCCTCATGATCGACGACCAGACCAATCGAACGGACCAGGGCATCGGTCAACGACGGTGCATCCTGCGCCGAGATCGTGTCGGCGATGGCCGCATGCCATTCGGGAGAGTCGAATTTACCGGCCATCGTCGTTATCGAGTTCGCGGCCCAGATCCTCCCATATCTCCTCTACCCAGCGCCGGATCGTCAGCGCTTCCTGCCAGCGATCCGACAGTTCTCTTTGCTCACCATCGGTGATCGCATAGGGGCGTGGGCCCAGTTCGCACAGGAACACCAGTTCGGCCTCCGGCCCGCTGCGCTGTCGCCACATCCGCATACCATCTTTCCACCATGCCTTGAATTGCTCCACCCACTCCTGATGCTGCGGAAAATCGATCTGTACCTGGATCTGTTCACGACTGGCGACGCGACCCTGAAAACAATCCGAGCGTTCAAGCACACTACGCATGTAGTCCTGATCGCGTGCCGGCACCGGCATCCGCAATTCCCGATCGACGACGAAATGCGAGAGGTCGGCACATAAACGCATTTGCGGAACGGCATCCATCAGCAACAATGTGAAATGCAGATCGTTCAACAGGCTGTCGCGGTGGGTTTCGAACAGCAATGGCATACCGGCATTGGACGCTTCGGCCATCCATTGCTTCACCACCGGCACCGCCTCCGACACTTGCAACGGCATGAGGCCGCCGATGACGTTAACCATTCGAGCATTAAATTCACTCGCCAGCTCAATTACCGGCGCCAGCTCCTGCGCCTGCTCGGGAAAAGCGTTCACCATGCAATCCAGGCCGAATTCCCGGTACAAGGGACCGGCCTGCCGAAACTGTTCAATCTCATGTGCGCCGAGATCGATACACAATCCCGCAAACCCCGCTGCAGCGGCCTTCTCGAAATTGGCGCGCATCGATTGCTCCGACTCTCCCGGAATACGCGATTCCATGGCCCATAATGATTGAAATACGTGCAGCGTTTGCATGTTGTTTGATTGTGTCCTGAGCGGCCTAAAAGGACGTCAAAAAGGACGCCGCGTTGCCACCGTAAACCTCTGCTTTTCTTGCCGCGATCAGGTAGTCCCGGCCACTGGGCGTGTTTTCATCGTGGTTGCCGACAATGCGACGAACACGTTGCTTGTGAAAAATCTTCAACTGGGACGACAGCGGCACGACGTTCTCAGGATTGTCGCCGAACAGTTCGCGGTGTTTTGCGGGCAACCGATACCAGGGGACCGTCATATCCGCGTGGTGTGCGTTGTGAAAGCCGAAATTCAGGGTCAGCCAATTCAGAAACTCCGTACGAAAGGACTGCGGGTTGCTGAACGTGTGTTCCTGCTCCCACCGGGTATCGCCCTTGCGCGGTGGTTTTCCACTGTCGAACAGGGTCAGACTGTAACTGTAATCGTGCTGGATGCTGTCCATGAAACGTAGCATCGTCATCATCAGCATATAGGCAATAGCATAGAGAATCGCCACCTTGGGAAACGCGATTACGAGAGCGACGAAAACGCCGCCACGAATCAATATGACGGCGAGATTTCTCCCGCGCTGATTGCGTCGCTGCGGGATGATAAATGACGCAAACACCATAATGAAATGCATGATCAGGTCGTGTGCGGGAACGTAAAACCACTCCAGCACCCGCGTGGCTTTCAATATTAGCGGGTGCTCGTCGAAGAAGCGCTCGTAGTCGAACCAGACGACATCGTCATTGTCGATATGATGCCTGAAGTGCTTGTAACGAATATCTTCATAGGTACCGTAAGACGCGCCGCAAAGCCAGATCAGGATGCGACCCAGGACAGTATTGTGCTGCATTTTTCGAAAGATCAGGTTGTGACCACACTCGTGCACCAGGTAGGCCGCAATGGTCATCGCGTGTGCCAGGAAAAGCATCGCAAGCAGATTGATCGTCAATCGATCGTCAAAAAGACCCGCCAATCCACCCGCGTAGCCGATGAGGACATACAGCAGCGCTCCGCCGTAGTAGCGCCAGCCTTCCCGCTCGTTCATCAAAGCTTGCAAACGGACCATAATTCAGCAACTTACCCTAATTATTGGCCATCAGCCAGAATGTGTTGGCACATAGTACGACGACCGCTGCGGCGCTGCACCTGTCCGCACCTGCCTGTGTCCCGATTGCCAGTACTCCGCCAAGGTGATATTGAAGGAGTACTCACGGACCGGCGATGCACGCGTCGCCTCGATTATTGGAGAACCAGCGGTGGATTTTTCGGAAAAAGTCGTCATCGTCACGGGCGCGGCCCGCGGACTGGGCCAGGAATATGCGCGGCAGTTCGCGAAACTCGGCGCAAATGTCGCCGTCAACGACCTGCGCGATTGCGCGGAGACGCTGTCGATTATTGAAGCGGAAGGTCAACAGGGACTCATCGCGACCACCGATGTCACCAGCGCCGACAGCACCCGCAAAATGGCCGAAGCGGTGATCAGGAAGTTTGGCCGTATCGACGTGCTGGTCAACAACGCGGGCCTCTATGGCAGCCTTACCTTTCAGCCATTCGACCGCCTTGACGAAGACGAGTGGGACAGAACGATGAATGTCAACGTCAAAGGTCTCTGGCAGTGTTGCAAAGCCGTGCTTCCCGCGATGAAGGAACAGCAATCCGGGTCCATCGTCAATATCAGTTCGCTGGCAGCTACCTACGGTATGCCCAACGGTTTGCATTACACCGCGTCCAAGGCGGCGGTCCTCGGCCTGACGCGGGGTCTTGCCCGGGAACTCGGTCGCTACAGTATCCGGGTCAATGCGGTGGCGCCGAATGTCGTCGATACGGACGCAACGTCCGAGGTTTTTGGCGACAAACGCGACAAGGTCATTGAAGTTACCCTGTTGCAACAAGCGATCAGGAAGCCACTACAGGCGGAGGATATTGTTGGCGCGGTACTGTATCTCGCCAGCGATCACAGCAAAATGACGACCGGGCAAACCATCATGGTGGACGGCGGCACAGTAATGCTCTAGGTCGTATAATTGTCTGCGTATATGAACTCACGGGAATGACGCATGAAGCTTGTTACAGCCATTATCAAACCATTTCGACTCGATGACGTCAGAAACGCGCTCAGCGAAGTCGGCATTCAGGGCATGACTGTCAGCGAAGTCAAAGGATTCGGCCGGCAACGCGGACACACGGAACTGTATCGCGGCGCTGAGTACGTCGTCGATTTTCTGCCCAAGGCCAAGATCGAGGTCGCCGTAGCTGATGATCGTCTGGACGAAACCATAGAATCAATCGTAACCAGTGCCAAAACCGGCAAGGTAGGTGATGGCAAGATTTTCGTCACCAACCTCGAGCAGGTGGTGCGAATTCGCACCGGCGAGACCGGTGACAGCGCGCTCTAACCCGAGCCACTTTGACGGCAACATCCCGTCACGATCCTGTCTAGAGTGGTTTCCACACAAACGCCTCGCCGCGCCGGAAGTAGACGGCAATCGCACGGCCGTAGATATCCGTTTCTGAAACCAGCCCGAACATGCGTCCGTCAAGACTGTTGCCGCGATGATCGCCGACCGCCAGCAGCATGCCGTCCGGTATCCGTTCGATGTAAAGATCCGGGCCACCGCCGTCACGAAGATTGAGCCGCGCCTGCCGGGCGCCAAACATTTCTGCGGCCGCATCCGATCGCAGCGGTGCTCCATTGATACTGAGATGACCGTTCCGAATCAGCACTTCATCACCACCGATGGCGACAATGCGCTTGATCAGGCGTATGCCGTTGCGTGGTGAATCAAAAATGACGACCTCACCGCGAGTGACATCCGCCCCGCGACTTATCTCAATGTTGGTGAACGGCACGCGCAGACCGTGAGCCCGCTTGTCGACCACAACACGATCACCCACCTGCAGGGTTTCTTCCATCGACCCCGTTGGCACAAGGTAGTGGTCGGCCAGTGTTGAGCGACCCGCAAATACCAGTACGACCAGGAAAATAAATTGCGGCATTTCGCTACGCAACCATGATTTTTTGGCTTTCATTGGATCTCCATAACACGTCGTTGTACCAATTTGACCGGATTTTGACGGTGAGGTTGCATCGTTGCGCCAAGAAAAGAATGCCACCAGGCCCGTTACACGCCCGGTGGTCTTATCGATAAATGGCCGCCTATTCGCCCGTCATGCAAAATGCGTTCAATTTGTTGCCATCGAGGTCGCGAAAATAGCCGACGTAGAAGGTATCGCCCCGCAGGCCCGGAGCACCCTCGTCAGTCCCGCCCAGTTCCAGTGCCTTCGCATACAGGGCATCAACCTTGTCGGTCGAATCAACGACCAGCGCAACCATCATGCCGTTGCCAATGCAGGCATCGTTGCCGTCGGCCGGTTTGATGATGGATACAGCCGGTGTACCCGGACTGGTAGACCAGGCGATAAAATTGTCCGACTCCATGAAACGTCCAGCCCCGAGTTCCGCCAACAGCGTGTCGTAGAACGCCGCTGCTTCATCAAATTTGTTGGTACCAAGCGTCACGTATCCGATCATGTTTGCTTTCCTTTTTTGTGCAGATCGCCACCACGGCGATCTGTTCGATTTTCGAATCAACGGCTGGCAGCCCTGCCAACCATGGTGAGAATGTATTTTGTTGAACCCCTGTTTGTCTAGTCCTGGCGATGAAACAATGCGTCTGCGTACCTCGATTCAGTCGTGACGACAGACCATTTCCTGAGCTTTTCTTCAAACTTCATTGCCGCATGCGCGGGACTGGTGGACGGCAAAGTCACGAATGTCAGCGCACCTGCCTGGTCCTCAAGGTCCGCCACCACGAGTTGCTCGAACATCGCGGCCGCTTTCTGCCCGTTAAAACAGATGCGCCGGATGCGAGGATGTTCGCGCAAAAAAAGAGGAAAATCATTCGGGCTGGCAGTTCGCGGTTCGATCGCCGCATCCAGGCTCCCGGGACGAACAGCCGACTCAAGTACATCCCATACAGCGAACCGCGCTGCGATCATGCGTTCAACGCGTTGTGCATAGGGACGATCCGGTCCTGCATCGATCAACTCCCCCATAATGCGCCAAAAAACATTGCGGGGATGCGCAAAGTACTCGCCTGACTGTAACGAGCGCCGGCTGGGCAGACTTCCCAGGATCAGCGTGCTCGCATCGTGGTGAGCCAGTGGAGGGAATCCTCGTGACAATTTTCCGGCAGACATGAGCGCAGGCATAAAAACCCCTAATTGGAGCGGCGATTCCGTGGCACCGCCACGGGTCCACTGCCCGAATCGATACCGATATGATCGAGCGTTTCATTCTTAAGGATATCGATGGTTTGCAGCTCTACCGCGCAACGGCTGTTTCGGCAGACGGCCTGTCGTCGCAGCGGTGCGGAGGGACAGTCGTAATACACGCGATATTCACAACTCTCCTGGTAGTTTTGGTACTCACGACGAAGTTTGGGTATTTCGGCTTTCGCGATCGACGTCAGGCACTGGATCGGATAGCCATAGTCGAAAATCGTGCAATCATCGTCGACAGTACAACTTTGCGATGCATCGACGATTTCGCGAATCGTATTCTCCGCGCTCCGGCAGCTCTGCATAACGCCATCGCTACGAATTTCCGTGTCAGATGTGACCTCATCGACAAAGGCGTGCGTCGCCTCGACTGCACGTACATCCGCCTCGTCTGTCTCACCCTCCAGCCACGTTGCGAGCGACCACAAGATCACTGCAAGCAAGATCGATATAAATGCCGTGGAACCTGTTAGTCCGTTCATCGTATCCGAAGCAGTAGTCAAACCGATTGATGATAGTTACACCCGGACCGCGAAGAGGTTCTTCACGGCCCATCCCCACTTGAAACGGGTAAGGCCACCCAGAATACCAGATCGTCTTCGGCCGCAAACGAATCTTGCATTTCTGCATAAGAATGAACGTTCCCGTCAGGGCCGCTATTCGCTTATCGTAATCACCCGCACACGCTCTTCCGGATGGATCCGATCATGAAATATGCAATTCTAATTGCCGTATGTTCCGTCATGCTTGCCCCGATCGCAGATGCTCATGATAAGCGTTCCGAAGTCGAATGCGAAAAAACCAAACAAAAAATAAAAAAACTGGAATCCAGAATGCGACAAGGCTACACCCGCGCACAAGGCGAAAAATGGAACGACCAGCTCAGAGCGTTACGCGCCATTCGTTCCAAGCAATGTCGCTAGTCCCGACTAGCAGTCGTGTTCCTGCGACTTGGCAACCTGTTGCTCAATCGCACCAAAGATACTGTTGCCATCCGTGTCCAGCATTTCGATACGAACGGTGTCTCCGAAGCTCATAAACGGTGTCGACGGTTTGCCCGATTCAATCGTTTCCAACATACGTTTTTCAGCAATACAACTCGATCCCCTGGAACGATCGTAGTTGGAAATGGTGCCCGACCCAACGATCGTACCTGCTCCAATACGCCGCGTTTTAGTGATGTGCGCAATCAATTGATTGAAATTAAACGTCATATCGACGCCGCATTCCGGCATACCGAAAATTTCACCATTTAGCGTCGTGACCAGCGGGAGATTGAAAACGCCGTCCGCAAACGCGTCGCCCAGTTCATCCGGCGTTACGGCAACCGGAGAGAATGCCGTCGACGGTTTGGACTGGTAAAAACCAAAACCCTTGGCGAGTTCGGCCGGAATCAGGTTTCGCAATGAAACGTCGTTAACAATCATCATCAGTTTGATATGCTGACCCGCATTCTCGCTGGTGCAACTCATGGGCACATCGTCGGTGATGATCGCCGTTTCCGCTTCCATGTCGATACCGAATTCTTCGCTCGGCACGAGGATGTCGTCTCTTGGGCCCAGAAAATCGTCGGAGCCGCCCTGGTAAACCAGTGGTTCGTGCCAGAAACTGTCCGGCATTTCGGCACCTCGCGCTTTGCGGACCAGCTCAACGTGGTTCACATAGGCGCTGCCATCCACCCAGTGATAAGCGCGCGGCAACGGTGACGCGGCGATCGCCGGGTCGAAAGTCGTTTCACCCTCGACCGTGCCTGCTTCAAGACGCTCGGCGATCTCCTGCAGTTGCGGCGAAATATCTTCCCAATCATCGAGCGCGTCCTGCATTGTGCCGGCTATCTGCGGCACGACCACTGATCTTGAAAGATCTTTACTGACGACAACCAGCGTGCCGTCCCGGCCGCCGGATTTAAGAGTTGCGAGTTTCACTGAAAGACCCCTGTGTTATTTCGTTGATTGTGTGTTTGTCGGTTTAGTAGTTGCCGATGAGCATATCAGGCGAGTATCTGTTCAAAAGCAGCCACCAGCGCATCGACTTCATCCAGCGTATTGTAGTGGGCCATGGACACTCTTACGACCCCATTGGCATTCGCGAGATCGAGGTACTCGATCAAGCGCCGTGCATGAAAGTCACCGTAGCGAATGGCGATATTAAAACCGTCCATACGACGTGCCAGGTCTCCGGCGTCGCGACCGTGAAAGCGGAAACTGATCGTGGGCACCCGGTCCGGATGATCGCCGTGGTCGTGTCCGATAATCCGGCAGTCATCGCGACTTCGCAGGAAGACCAGCAACCGCTCCGCTATCGCTCGCTCATGCTCTGCAATACGCTCGTACGCTGCCGCAATCTTGTTATGAACCGTTCCGGATGCCCCGGTCTGCCGCCCCAGATCGCACAGATAATCGACAATGCCGGTAGACGCATAGGCAAGTTCGTAATTGGCATTACCAGGTTCGAGCTTGACGGGGATACTCTCTTTATCGTAAAAATAGTGATAGAGATTGTCGAGTTCGATAAATAACGAATACTTACAATACATTACGGCGTAGTGCGGGCCGAATACCTTGTACAGACTGAACACCAGGAAATCAATATCCCAGGCCCGAACGTCGATCACACGGTGCGGCGCGAGTGCGACGGAATCGACGCAAATAAGCGCGCCTCGTTCGTGAACGAAGTCGGCGATATCACCCACCGGATTGACGGTACCGATAATGTTCGACGCATGCGTAACCGCAACCAGTTTCGTCCGCTCCGTCATCAGAGCATCGAGATCCTCCAGACGTAACTGCAGCGTTTCCCTGTCGAGGTTCCACACTTTGATCCTGACGCCGATCTTCTCCAGGCTCACCCAGGGTCCGATATTGGTTTCGTGATCGGACACGGTCACGATGATTTCATCACCCTCCCGGAGCTGACCGGCCATAGCGCGCACCAGGTTCTGCAATGCGACAGTCGATGACGACGCAAATACGATTTCTTCCGGACGACCGGCGTTGACAAATTTCATCATCGCCTCGCGACCCTTCATCAATGACCTGGCCGCCTCTTGCGAAACCGCGTAACTGCCACCCAGCTGTGCATTCTTGTTAAGCAGAAAATCACTCACTCGTTCTACCACCGACGCAAGAACCTGGGTTCCGCCGGCGTTGTCGAAGAATGCCCATCCGTTCGCGAGTCCCGGAAACTTTTCGCGCACTTGATCGATATTCAAGCTGTTTTTCTGATTCAAAACATTCCCCGAATTAGTGTTGCAGAATCGCGTTAAGAAAATTTCGCGTCCGTTCTTCACGCGCATCATCGAAAATTTGCTGCGGCGTCCCTTCCTCGACGATCTCCCCGTCATCCATAAACACCACCCGATCGGCCACTTGCCGCGCAAAGCCCATTTCATGGGTGACTACTATCATCGTTACCCCCGACTTCGCCAGTTTCTTCATCACATCCAGTACTTCACCCACCATCTCCGGGTCCAGCGAGGAGGTCGGCTCGTCGAACAACATGATGCGCGGTTGCATCGCCAGGGCCCGGGCGATCGCCACGCGTTGCTGTTGACCGCCGGAAAGCTCACCCGGGTATTTCCCGGCCTGAGCAGCAATCCCGACACGTTCGAGCATGGCGTAAGCCTGCTTTTCTGCCACAGTCCGCGTGGTATTTCTTACACGAACCGGGGCGAGCGTGATGTTTTGCAGAACAGTAAGATGCGGGAATAGATTAAATGACTGAAATACCATACCGACTTCCGCGCGCACCATAGCCAGCTTCTCACCGCGCACTACCGGAATTCCATCGACCAGAACGGATCCGGACTTCTCGTATTCTTCGAGAAGATTGATGCACCGAATCAGCGTTGACTTTCCCGACCCGGAAGGTCCGACAATGCAGACCACCTCGCCTTCGCTGACGTCGAGATTAATATTCTTCAGCGCGCTGAAACCAGCGAACTTCTTGGATAGATTCCTGATAGAGACGATGCTACTCACCGTGTTGTCCTTAGACGCTTCTCGAAACGCCCGACCAGCAACACCAGCGGCCAAAGCAATCCGATATACATCAAAGCCGCCACAATCAGTGGCGTCGGATTGGCTTCAAGCGCTTGTGCCTGCGTTGCCTGTTTCAGTAAATCAGGCATGGCAACCACGGATGCCAGCGCGGTATCCTTGATGACGTTTATGCAGTTGTTAGTCAGTGGTGGGATAACGACCCGAATCGCCTGTGGGAGAATAACGTCGGACATCATGTGCCGGTAGCCGAGCCCCAACGCCTGCGATGCCTCGAATTGCCCTTTCGGAATCGCCTCAATACCGGCACGAAAAATTTCGGCCGTATAGGCGGACGATACGATCGTCAAGGCCGCGGCGGCTGATGCAAAAGGCGACAGGCTTATGCCGATAAATGGCAAGGCGAAGTAAACAAGAATAAGCAGGACGAGCAGGGGAATCGATCGAAACAAATCGATATAGATAATGGCAACGAGTCGAATCGGACGCATCGCGTAGAGTCGGACCAGCGCGATCGCGAGACCGAGCACGAGACCGGCGACAACGCTCACCAGGCCCAACAGCAATGTGACCTTCAGGCCGGATAACAGCAACGGCATCGAACTGGTCAATACGTCCCAGTTGAAAAATGTGTCGATGAAATTCATGTTCGGTGGTTTTTAATCAAGTGCAAGAATGCACTTTATCGAATCCGTATCCACGTTACGGCGCGCGCGATCTTTCGCTGACGATCACGGTTGAACTCAACGGACCCGGCTCACTGCCAAACCATTTCTTGTGCAAATCGGCAATATATGCCTCTTCTTTCAATCGACTGATCACTTCGTTGATTTCGTCACCCAGCGGACTATCTTTCGCCAGCATCAATGAATAACTTTCGCCGGTTTCGATCCGCTCAACAATTCTGTATTGCGGTTTGTTCTTGATGAAGTATTCCAGCGCCGGGATATCCGAGATATATCCATGCAAACGACCTGACTGCAAATCAAGCATCGCGGGCGCAAGTCCTTCGAAACGCCTTATGCCAGAGAAACCGTAACGCGCCTGATTGGCCGTTGCCCAGATATCGCCTGTCGAGCCGGTGTCGACACCAATGATCTTGTCGCGCATGTCATCAAGACCTTCGGCGTCGCTGCGCGATGAAACGGTTAGTGACTGCGCACTGTCGTAGTAGGGTTGCGCGAACGAGACCGACCGAAGCCTCTTGTCCGTGATCGTAATCGATGACACCGCAATATCGATTCGACCGGATTGAACCGCAGCGAAAAGTCCATTAAAAGGAATATTGGTGATCGACGCCGTTCTTCCCATGCGCTCGGCGATCTTCCTGATGAGGTCGAGCTCAAAACCGATGAATTCGCCCCTGGCATTCTGAAATTCCCAGGGTACGTTGCCAATATTGGCACCGACATTCAGATCTTCGCTGCGTACGTCAGTCGAAACGAACACCAGCAGCACTGTCGCAACGAGGCCGAAAAATAGCGCTTTCAAAATTGCTCCCGGCTGGCAGGTCCGCCACACCATAAGACACGCAGGATGTCGAATTTACATTGCGTGAAGACTATGGCAAAAACAGGCAAATGCAAGCCAATGGCGCGCGAGTGATTACGCCAGACGAGCGGTTTGTGCGGATATATCGATCAGGCCGGGAAAAAGTCGATCGGTTTTGTCGTGGTGATTGCCTCTACATCCCTGGCCTCGAACCGGAACATCTTGATTCGCTGCACCAGTCGTCGTTCCAGTTCCGGATCGTCGAGTTCACTGGAAACCACCTCGCAGAACGTCACCGCACCGGACGGCTCAATGGTCAGGCGTAACACCAATTTTCCTTCCAGCGTCGGGTCCGCCCGCAATGCGCGATTATAAAGTGCGAATATTGCGCCCTTGTTGCGATCGAAAACCAGTTCAATCTCCTCCCGACTGCGAGACGCTTTGCCGCTGGAACCTGTGCGGCGTGCACCACCGCCGGCCTGGCCGACGGATGAAACGGGACTTTCAATCTGGGTCGTCGTCCGTCCACCCAGCCCGGTACCGCCGGTATTGCGACTCAGACTTGCCGTATTGATGCCACCGCTGGCCGCACCCACCTTGGACGTGATCATCGATCGCTCGCTGCGCGCCGCTTCACCCACCGATGTCGTCAGGGGTCGATCGTCCGCAACTCTCTCAAGAATATTGCTGTCGGCCAGCTTCGCGAGATCTTCCGTGAACGGTAACAAGGCCGCCTGCGCTTTTTCCCTGGCGAGCTTCGCCGTGTCAATCGGCTCCGGTTCAGGCTCCGGTTCCGGCGGCGTCTCAGCGACTTTCTCGGGCTCCGGTTCGCTGATCGGATCGGGCTCAGGCTCAGGTTCCGGCTCTGCTGGTTTTGGTGGTGGCGGTGGCGGTCTTTGTTCGAGCAGCAATTTGGCGATGCGCGGTGAAATCTCTTCAATCTCGTTTGGATCTACATCGGGCGTCGGAATGAAAGGCCAGACCACACTCAGCACGAGAAGACTCGTCAATACAATACCGAGAAGGCGTCTAAACTTCCGATCCTGACCGGCATCGTCCGACCAGGGCAGCTCGTATTCTCTGTAAAATGGAATGTCCAACCCGTAACTCCTAACCCGAAATCCTGTTCAAGTGCCGCACTACCGTGCTGCGCTCAGACCACCCAGTTCGTCTGCGCTCTTTTGCAATACCGCGAGCGAAATCTGCCCGTAGTCCGATTGCGTGCAAGTCGCCATGACTTTTTTCAGCAATCGGTAAGGAATGTCTTTGTCTGCCATGATGGTGACCTCACGACCGGCAATGTCGTCTTGCGCCTCTTTCCGCAGCACGCGGTCATTCTGCGAAAGCAGCGCCTGTCGTAACTGTGGAATATCGTTGCCCGTTCGAGCCAGCACGTCGGCCACTTTCGCTACCGGCGTACCCTGAACGATGATGTCCACCTCACCGATAATGATCACGACCGTTTCCTTGGCCTTTTCTTCAGCGATCGACTCCGGCAGCTGAATATCTTTCGCATTCGGCAATACTTCGACATTCGAAGAATTGACCAGCAGGAAAAACACCAGGATCGTAAAAATATCCATGAGCGAGACGAGATTCAGTGCGACAGACGCTTTCTTGCCACGCTTGTGGCGTCGATCCATGCGTGCGGCGCGATGTGACTTCTGCATGATTCAGACCCCCCCATCGAGAATCGGTGCGTCACCGATCGAAATATCCGGAAACAGATCCCTGCGCACGATGGTTTTATCTTCATCAACCGACACCACCACGCGCACCCGATCCATTACCTGCACCAGCGTATCGTAGGGAATATCGGCTTCGAGCAATATCGACGCATCCGTTTTTTCCGGATAGCTGGCCTTAATTTCAGTAAGCTTGGCGCTCAAGGCGTCGAAATCGTAGCCATCTGCTTCGTTTGGGTAAACACCCAGCGCACCGACATTGCGATCACCCACTTCAATCTGCTGATCACGCACCGTGACTTCGAGTTGGAAGGTCATATCCTGTGGATCGGCGGGCTCGCTTGAGGAGCCTGGCAGATTCAGTTCGAGAATCGCCAGTTGCGAGAATACCGCTGTCATCAGCAGGAATGGCACCAAGATCACCATCAGGTTCATGAACGCCGTAATATTGAGTTCCGTCGTCTCTTCGTCTCTTTGACGGCGCCGGTGACCCGTTAACATTACATCAGGCTCCGGATGGCTTCAGCTGACGTTCCGTAATGGCGTTCAAGAATTTCACACTTGCCATTTCGAGACTGTCAACGATCTGATTGGTCTTGGTCTGCAGCAGCGCGTGGATCAGCAACAGCGGAATAGCAACCATGAGGCCGAATGCCGTCGTGTTCATTGCTACTGAAATACTCGCTGACAACAGGTCCGCCTTATCAGCCGGATTCGCATTCGATACTGCTGTAAACGCATTGATCAGGCCGATAATCGTGCCGAGCAGTCCAAGCAACGTTGAAATATTGGCAAGAATCGCCAGATAGTGCGTACGTTTCTCGAGTCGAGGCAGTACCTCCATCATGCTTTCTTCCATGGCTTTTTCGATGTCGTCGCGACGACGCGCCGACTTAACCCGATAAAGCCCATAGGTCATTATTGAAGCAATGGCCGCTTTCGACTTGCTCGTGGTTGCCGCTGCTTCCTGAAAGTTACCTGACTTCAGAAACGGCACAATCTTTTTCCACAAAGCACGATTACTTGCACCGGACATCGTCAGATAGGTCCAGCGCTCGATGGCTATCGCCAGGCCAAGGCCCAGCACGATAAGGATTGGATACATGAAAATCCCACCCTGTTGAAAGAAACGCACTATGGCGCTTAAGAAATCCATTTGATTACTCCTCTTCTAAATCAAATAACTGCTTAACTTACTCGTCGCTCTCTCCGTACAGGTCTTCGTAGTAATCGACCTGACGAACAAATTCTGTTCGATCCAGCGGCGCCAGAATTTCATCCAGCAATGTATTGGCCGGTCTTCCCATCAAATCGCCCGGATCCGATTTTTTCCATGGCACGATGTACAACACTGTTGGCAATTCCTGGTTGCCCGTGATTTCCGTTCGACCCAGGTCGAGTTCGTCCATCACCTCACTTCCAACCGTACGTCGCCTGATATCGGCGCTCAGCACCGCCGACGACACGCCCGGCTCGATCTCGTCCCGTTCCTGCGCTTGTTGCTCCGCCGTCGCTACTGCCTGACTCTCGTCGGCCGCTTCGCTTGTATCAGCCTCCTGGGCCAGCGCCGCAAAACCTGTCAATGTCAGGAAAAGCAATAATCCACTGAAAACCGATCTCATACTCGTTACTCCGTCACATTTGCGGTGCGTTGATTCGCCTGAACACGCCTTTTGAGATCTGTGATCCACTTCTCAACCTGCTTATCTTCATCAATAAGCGTTTGATAATATTCAAAATGTAATAGCGCCGCGTCGAATCGCTGCAAGTACAACTCGTTCAACACACCCAGGTTGTAGTGCGCCAACGCGTAGTCCGGATCGGCCGCTACCGCTCTCATGTAAGCGGACTCGGCTTCTACGAACTTTCCCTGGCGTCGCAAAAGCATGCCAAGCTGGTTGAGCGCCGCCGGGTGCTCGGGATCGATGATCAGCGCGTCGGTAATACTGCCCTCTGCGGCCTGATCGTCACCGTTTTGTGCGTAGATAATGGCAAGATTGACATGCGCTCCTGGAAAATCCGGGTACTGCAGGAGGAATTCCTGAAAGCGAAACTGGGCCTCCACGATATCCCCCGTCGACATGACAGCGACAGCCTGTTCAAACAAGGTCATGGCACGCGGCGGAATATCCCGAACCGCGCCCTGCTCTGAGTCGGAAAGCGGCGTAGTTTGGCTGGCTTTTTGGCCTGGACCGGATGCACAACCGCCGATCAGCAAGAGACACAAACATGCCTGCGCGATCCGACCGCGAGCTATCCGGCTGTCTTCAATCTCAATAAATCGCTGTAACAACATCTTCGCTGCGCTCCAGTTTCGCGTATCGAGCCGGCATTAGTATCGCCATTTCATCAAAACTATATTTGACCCACTTGTCGTACACGCCCTCAGCCGCACGATCGGTGTTCACCTTGAACAGGTCGATGGCTTTCTCTTCGAACGGATACACCTGCTCTTCGAGCAGCAGGTCGTATTGCTCGAGCGTTTCTGCATCCAGGTCCGCTGGTCGTTCCGAGTCCATCAAATCGGCTGCCATCTGTTTGTAAGCTTCCGCCAGCCGGAACGTGGCGGCTGTCGTCACCTCTGCGACCCCGTACTCGGCAGCGGTCCCATACGCGGCAAGAACGTCCTCCATAAGCCGCTTCTTGAGCTTCATGCTGTCGGCAAGTGGCTGGGAAATCTTCATCGCCATAAAACTGCGACGTGCAGGTTCTGCGAGTTCCAGCGACGCTTTTGCAGCGAGATAGCGGGTCCGATCGGAGCGCTGCGCACCGGCAGTCGCGTCAACCTGTACCATATCTTTCAGCCGTGCTGTTCTCGCAACGTTGTCACCGCTGGCTTCAGCGATTTGAAGAAGGCGATATCGAGCTTCGATGGACTCGGCAATCGGCTTGGGATAACGCGTAATAATGTTGTCGAGTACGCGCTTTTCATTCGCAACCTGGTTGCCATCTTTGTATAGCCCGGCCGCTTTCCACAGCGCCTCGCGTCGAATTTCTTCACTGTCGCTGTCGACTGCGATGCGCTCAAATTCAGCAGCCGCTTCCGTGCCGCGCCCCGATTCCAGGTACGACACCGCGAGTTTGGCGGTAATGTCGTCAGCGAACTCACTGTCCGGATAGTCGCGACGAAAATCTTCCAGAACGGATGTCGCACGTCCCCAGGAAGCCATCGATATCAACGCCGCGGCCGCGTCATATTCGGCGGTTGCCCGAATATCCGCATCGGGTACTACCTTGCCAAGGCGTGTGAAATGCGTGACCGCCGATTCAAGATCGCCGAGATCTCGAGCCTGTTCGCCTTGCTTGTAGATCGACGATGCAATGCGATCCTTGATCTCTTGCTGGGCAACAGTATCGTCCGCGGGCGTGTATGAGCGAAGCTGGTAATAGGCCGCTTCGCCTTCTGCAAAATTCTGCAACTCAAATTGCGAATGAGCGATAACCGTCCAGGCGGTGCGTGCCAGCGGGTCTGCGACAGCCGGTTGCTTGGCAACCACTGTCTGCCCGACGGCAATCGCCAGGTCGTAGTGCGCCTGGGCAAACAAGTCTTCGGCGATTGTTGTAAGTACCGCCCCGGATTCCGGATGCTGCGGATACGTATCCGCAAATCTCAAGCCGCTGTCAAGATACTGCTGATGCCAGGCCGTCCTGGCCGTGCCCTGCAAAGTCTTCTCGTACTCACGGTAGGAAAGAATAGCGGCGTAGGCTGCTTCGCTGGACTGTTCGTGCAACGGATATTCGTACGCCGTGCGTTCATACTCGAGTGTCGCCTGGTAGAAATCGTCGCTTTCAAACAGTATCTCGCCAAGCAGGAAGTTGGTCTTCGCACTGTCCGGATCGCCCGGGAAATAGTCGAGGTATTTTCGATACCAGAGGGCCGCCTCCTGGTAGTCGCTACGACTGTCCTTGCTCTGCGCCTCCGCATGATAGTACTGCGCCAGATCATTGAGATTGGCTTTCAGGTATGCAGCAACGGCGGTATTTTTCTCAGCTGAATTCTTCAGCCAGAACGGCCTGTCCATTCCGTATCGCTCAACGAAGCCTTTCTTGGCCTCAAGCACCAGCGTTGGGAAACCGCCGAGTTTGTAGGCTTCGATAACCTCTACCTGTAACAGTGGCGACTTCGGATGATCCGGGTCGAGCCTCGAGAACGCTTCATAGGACTCGGCCGCATCGACAAAGCGCTCTTTCTCCAGATATAAATCGCCGAGATTCTGGAAAATAAGGTAGCCGTATTCGGGAAAACCGCGGTGATCGAAGTAACTGATGATACTGTCGGCACCGTCCATGTAGGAAAAGCTGATGCTCAACACCCGGAATGTGTCCTCAACCAGCTCACGGTTCGCCCGACTCAGTTCGGCTAGTCGTTCGTCACCATCACGAAGTTCGATCGACGCAAGTTTTCGGTCCAACAGACTGAAAAATGGATCCAGACTATCCTCGTGCGAAGCAAGCTTGAATCGTGACCAGCCCAGTTTGTAAAGAGACTGTTCATAGAATCGTGAGATTTCACCAACACCAACCACGTCGCTATAGGCCAGTTCCGACTCATCGTATCGTTTGCGCAGGAACAGCATCTCACCACGTCGAAACTGAACCTCGTCAAGCAATTCCGTGGCCGGGTAGCGATCAATCAGTTCATTCAGCACGCGCAGTGCATCATCGGTTTCACCCGCAATTTCGTACGCACGAGCGAGTTGGTACAAGACGGTGTCGTTGCGACGGTAGTCCGGGTAGGTTTCCAGCAATTGATGAAACAGCGACACCGCGCTTTCGTAGGCGGCAGAACCCATCGCTTCGATATTCTGCGAGAGTTGCTCCGCCTCGGACGCATCCAGCTCCAGGTCGCCAAGACGGCGCATCGCTTCTGCCCTGAGCTCCGGGTCGTCCGAAACGAGATCCAGAAACGCGCGGTAATTGTCGCGTGCTTTATCCGTACTGTTCACGATCAACCGGCCGGGACGAACCTCGAAGGTCTTTCGTTCCAGACTTTTTATGGTGTCTTTCTTGTCTACTGCCGCCATCGCCTGCGGAATACAGGCGATCGACAGAACGGCCGCAAGCAGCAGATTTCGGCATCCGGACGTCATTGCGTTGCATCTCCGACAGTCGCCGATAAATCATAAATCGCCGCAAGCGCAAATCGTGCCTGAACCGTATAGGCATCGAGACGCTGCTTTTGCGCCCGCAGTTCCCGCACTGCAATTGACTGCAGGAATCCAAGTTGTTTACCCAGTGAGTGATCGACGCGCGCCTTGATTGAATCGATTTTCGGACTAAGACCACTGACCCGCTGATTGAAGGCTTCGAACAAAAGTGGCTCATCACGCATTGATTCATCGACCTGACGCCGCGACCGCTGGGTTTCGACCAGTGCCTCACCCGTCTGCCTCAAGTTGCGCCGAATTTTCCACAGGCGTGACCTGAATTCCTTCTCCAGATTCCACTGCAAGACGCCCTTCAAGAGGCGGACTTTGTCGCGAACCTCATCGGCCTCCGGAATATTGGCTTGCATCGCCGGTTTTTGTTCCAGCGACACAATTTCACCCCACAATTCGAACTCCTGTCGGCTGGCCAGCGCCAGGGCATCACCACTTTGTTCAACGCTGTTCAAGTGGGCATCGAATTCAAGCTTGCGTTGTACCATCGCATCGATATCTGCCGCGCCAAGGCTCTCATTGATTCTTGGCAACCTAACCTCATACGCCAGTTCCCGAGTATCGAGCATATTTCGGTAGACGCCGATCTTGCCCTGCCACTCGTCCAGGTTTTCAGACAGATAGCGAAGATCGCGATAATTTTTCAGTCCTTCCTGAAACTCGTGCGTTGCCAACAGGTGATACAGATATCGCGACTCTGGCCGCTCCGGCAGATTCTCGAGACGCCAATACCAACCGGTCGAGCCACGCTCGCCATCGGCCAGAAACTCGTCGAACAAAACGCCCGATTCGATCAGGCCAATGGTCTTGTCAAGACGACCGGTTTCCTCGTAGAAAGCTTCGATTGCGTTCAGATAATAGTCAGCAGCCTGGCTGATCGAATCCAGCTTCGCCATCGCGTAGGGAATAGCAAGCATCGATTCCTGTACCGCGGAGTCAAGCAGGTTTCGATCACGAAGCTCCATCCACGGAACCAGCGCACGGTTGTAATCGTCAACTTCAGCGTCTGCCCAGCCAACACCAAGAAGCGCCTTGTTGGAAAACGGACCATCGAGGCGTACGCGTTGCAGCGGCGGCTTGGCAGCGAGCGGTTGCCCTTCCTGCAAATACGCATAACCCAGCGCAAGATTCGCTTTGTCACGCAGAGCGCTCAGCTCTTCATTAAAAGGGTCGAGCCGGCCCAGATCGTCCAGAATCTGTGCGGCTGCGTTTACCTGTCCGTCGCGCACCATCGCAACACCAAGATTGAATCGTGCGTAACTCGACCACTCCGTTTTGCCCTTCCAGGCGCTGAGCAACGCGATCGCAGCATCAAGTTCACCGTTCTCGATATACAGCTGTGCTTTGAGCATTTGCCGCTCCGCCTGCATGGAAGACGGTAGCTCGCCCTTGATGTTCGCCAGCGCTTTTTCAGATTTATCAAGATAGCCGCGCTGCTGCCAGATTTTCGCAAGAAAAAACCACGTCCTGTCCCGAACCTCAGGATTGACGTTGTCCGCCAGCAACGCTTCAAAAATTTCAGCGGCTCGCAGATGGTGTCCGTAAGACAAATAGAGGCCGCCCAGCAATAGTTCCGCTTCGGCACTGTGATTAACAAACTGTTGCTGTTTCTTAGCCGCAAG
The DNA here is from genome assembly GCA_013151645.1 of Gammaproteobacteria bacterium. Classification (GTDB taxonomy): domain Bacteria; phylum Pseudomonadota; class Gammaproteobacteria; order Steroidobacterales; family Woeseiaceae; genus JAADHU01. The sequence goes on from JAADHU010000051.1 coordinate 172,261, forward strand.
TAGTCGCACGATGGCGGGAAAATAATCTTCCTGGTAGAAATAAAACAGGACCTCACCAAACTGAGGGTCCTCGACAACTATCTTCTGCTGACTATCATCATCAGCAAAGGAATTTTCAGGCCATGCTGTAAACAGCAGGACCAGCCAGAGAGAACATGTAATGATCGGGCGAGTGATCAATGATCACTCCCATTCCCTGATTTCGAATTCGGGCTGCTGCTTGCGAACTTTGTCCGTAATTTCAAGCTCAACATACTTTGCACCAATGCCTTTCTTCAGCATCAATGTCGCGCCACGACGATAATCGCGCACATTGGGGCCCTTGCCGGTAAACACTGCAACCAGCTCGTGATCCCCCACTTTGAGGTTCCCCATGTGCACACGATGCACACCACCGCGAACCAGCGAATCTACTTCCCGTCGGGTGTAGAGGTAATTGGCGACTTCCTTGCCATCGATCTTCAAATTGACTGAATCAAGTTCGAAATACTCACCAACATCCATGGAAATGAAAAATGCGACCTGGGAGTTTGCGGGGAAGAGAAGTTCTTCTTCAAGCAAAAACAAATCCCGGTTGAGGTCCAGAACTTCTTTTTTCAATGCCTGCACATCTTCATCAAGGCTACGGAATTCCTGTCGCGTATCCTGCTCGACTGAAGCGGCGAGTTGCGAACTGGCGACCACCGTATCGGCGTCCAGCGGTGCCACGCCCTGTGCCAACGCAGCTGATGTCGACAACAGCCACACCATGACGATCGCTGCATCTCTGAAAATTCTTGTCACCGTATTCTCCTGCCTCTAGTACGCCACAGATCGGATGTTATTCTCGTAGCAGAGCACGAATCTCTGTCAGATAGTGTTCTTCGTAGCCCGGTTTGTAGCCTTGATGCACATAGCGGACGACGCCTTCGCGATCGACAATGACCGTTACCGGCATCGCCTCGACCTGGTAGAGCTTGCTAACTTCCTTGGTCTCATCGAACAATACGGGGAAATTGACGCCGAGATCTTCAACCATTTGCATCGCACGACGCGAATCGTCGTCGATATTCACACCAAGCAAATTGAATCCGACGCGTTGATAGCGATTAAAAAGCTCATTAAGCAAGGGCATTTCCTGACGACAGGGACCGCACCAGGTCGCCCAGAAGTTGATCATGACAACGTCGCCACGATATTCACTCAGCCTCAGGTTCTCACCTGTCGAGCTCTTCAGCGCAAAGTCCGGTGCCATTTGGCCGGCAAGATCCGATGCGGCCAGGCTGCTGGCAGCCATAACGCCGAGGAACATTCCCAGTACAATTTTTCTCAGTCCTTTCATAACATCATCCCTTCGATTCGTATTGCCCGGTCGCCCGGCACGACGCGAAAAACGCCGCACGGAAGCGCCCGGTGCGTCCTTGCCTTTCAATCGACCCAGAAACCGCGACAGTCCGGCGCCGGCCTGGATTCAGCCATCATGCGTTGACGATGATCGAAAGCCGATTTCGACTCGTCATGGTGACAGCCCGGGCCCGGTCAGAGCCGTGATCATCGTCACAAATGGCCGGTTCCGTCTATACATAATTACCGACACGCGGCACGATGATGTGATGCATTGCGGCCAGATCAAGTGACGATTGCGAATTAGTATGAAGGCTATACTTATGAATTTAAAGGGAAAAAGCGTCTCTGTTCAGCGACATAGGGCTTGGCGTGGCGACAACCGGACGATTCGCCGCGGCAACAAGCTATTCAGCGGCAGGCGACCCATCACCCGGCGGCCGCAAGCCGTCAGAATAGTAAAGGCCACCTTCGTCATCAATGACAATTCCCTCGTAATCCGGCAATGTCGCGATAAGGCGCAATCCCCGGTCCACACCCATAACAAAGACCGACGTTGACAACGCATCCGTGATGACCGCATCGGGCCCGACAACCGTCGCGCTGCGAATACCGCTCGCAGGCTCGCCTGTCGATGGCTGTAGAATATGGTGATAGCGCTTGCCATTTTCGAGAAAAAATCGCTCGTAATCGCCCGACGTAGAGATGGCTTCATCCTGCAACGGGATCGTCACTGTGACCTGGCCTTCCTCACGGGGATCTCGTACACCGACCATCCACGACTGGCCGCGACGATCTCCCAACAGCCGTGTGTCCCCGCCGGCGGTAACACGGCCATGGTGAACGCCAAACTTCTTCAATATTTCAACGCCTCGCTCAACCGCATACCCTTTGGCGATACCGCCAAGGTTAATGCGCACGCCCGCTCGCGCGAACGAAATCGTATTGTCCGCCCGGTTCATTTCCACCAGCCGATAGTTAATGCTCTCGAGCTCTTTTTGTACCGTCACGCTGTCCGGGCGCTCTCCGGCACGAAAGTCATAGTGCTGACCGACGCTGTCGTAGGTCACATCGAAAGCACCCCGAGTCAAAATGGAGATGTCGAGTGAACGTAATATTAACTGGAACAATTCCTCTCCGGCGTCGACCGGCTCGACCGCCGCATCGCGATTGATGGCCGATATACGACTGCCTTCAAGGTAGGTGCTCATCAATAAATTGATGCGCTCGATTTCGACGAATACGGCCTCCAGCGCCGCGTCACCCTGCGCCGCATCGTCGTGCCACAGGTAGACGCTGACTTCCGTCCCCATCAGCGGCCTCGCCGCGCCGATCCACGCGGCGACCGCAGAGCTTGAAAAAGCAGAAAACGTAACCATAACAACGGCTAGCGTTACACGGAGGCAAGGTTTATCCTTGTCTGGTCGAAATTTTCTCAAGGAAGCGAACAGTGACCTCATTTCTGATATTCCTCGCAATCGTGGCCGCGTTTTTGATGTACGCGGTGGGCATTTACAACAGTCTGATCAATCTTCGCAATCGCGTCAAAAATGCGTTTGCACAAATCGATGTTCAGCTGACACGGCGGCACGATCTGATCCCCAATCTTATTGAAGCCGTCAAAGGATATATGAAACACGAGCGAGAAACGCTGGAAGCCGTCATTAAAGCCCGCAATTCCGCCGTCTCCAATCTCGACGCGGCCAAACAGGATCCGTCGAACGCCGCCGCAATCCAGAAACTCGGCGCCTCCGAGGGAGCACTCGGCAGCGCCCTCGGTCGCTTGTTCGCCTTGTCGGAATCCTACCCCGATCTGAAAGCCAATCAAAACATGATGCAGTTTCAGGAAGAGCTCTCGAGCACCGAAAACAAGATTGCGTTTTCCCGCCAGGCCTTCAACGACAGCGTATTAACCTATAACAACAAGGCGGAAAACTTTCCGAACAGTATTATTGCCGGCATGTTCCGCTTCGAACTGGCCAGTTTCCTTGAGATTGAGTCCGAAGAAGTACGAGAGGTGCCGAAAGTATCTTTCACCTGAGAATCATCCGACCAGCCATCGCTGATCGTATTGATGCAGTCGTCCGGGAACACGCAACGTGAATTTTTTTGAAGCACAAGACAGTGCCCGGCGCGCGACCCGCTGGCTCGTGATTGTCTACGTCATCGCAACGACACTCATCGTCGCCGGAGTGACCGTGCTCGTCGCCGGCGCATTCGCCCAGCAAGGCCGCTCCCCGGATCCTGCGGTCCTGCTCATCGTCGCATTTGCGGCAACGGCATTGATCGTTGGAGCCACACTTTTTAAGACGGCACGATTGTCGTCGGGTGGTGGTCGCGTGGCGACCGATATGGGCGGCACCCTCGTTTCCGAGAACGAGCAAGACCCGCTCCGTCGCCGGCTCCGCAACGTTGTCGAGGAAATGGCTATTGCATCCGGCGTACCGGTGCCGGAGATTTATGTAATGGAGCACGAAGAAGGGATCAACGCGTTTGCCGCGGGGTTTACACCCGGGGACGCCGCCATCGCGGTGACCCGAGGCACATTGGAGCTGCTGAACAGAGACGAATTACAAGGCGTTATCGCGCATGAATTCAGTCATATTCTGAACGGCGATATGCGTCTCAATATTCGTATGATGGGCGTTCTGTACGGCATTATGGTGATCGGCCTGATCGGCCGGTTCATCTTGCGCGGCAGCTATCACGGCAGCCTGATTTCCAGGGGTCGTAACAAAAACTCCGGTGGTGCTTTGGCCATAGGGCTTGGCCTGACAGTACTCGGCTGGATCGGTGTCTTCTTCGCCCGGATCGTCAAGGCTGCTGTATCGAGGCAGCGGGAGTTTCTCGCGGACGCATCCGCTGTACAATTCACGCGCCAGTCGGACGGCATCGCAAATGCGCTGAAAAAGATAGGTGGTTTCGAGGCACGATCGTTTATCAAGGCGGCGGATCCGGAAGAAGTCAGCCACATGCTGTTTGCCGTCGGCGCGAATTTTTCTTCGCTGTTCGCCACCCCCCCGCCGTTGACCGAGCGCATTCGGGCGATCGACCCCCAGTTCGACGAGTCCCAGTATCAGACCGTGCGCTCCGCTGGCCGCCAAACGAACGTCGACGATAGCGTCGCTGGCCCGGTAGCTGGATTCGCGAGGATGCAAGGCGGAGAGGTCAATCTTCCACAATCGCTGGCTGCATCGATCGGCCGACCCGGCATCGAGCATATCGAGTTCGCGCAAAAGTTACACCGCTCTATTCCCGCCGACATAGCAACCGCCGCACATGAACCTGCGCGGGCATACCTGATGACGCTTGCATTGATCATCGACGTTTCGCGGAACGCCGCCGATCGCCAGATTGACCTGCTGAAACTCAAACTCGGGGACGAACGAGCACAACTCATACGCGCTTATCACCAGGAAATTCTGCAGATGGGCGAAGAGTTTCGCTTGCCCCTGCTCGAAATTTCGTTCCCCGCATTAAAACGAATGCCGCCTAAGAAACTCGAATTTCTTCTGGACCTTGCCCGAGAATTGATTGAGCTGGACGGGAAAATCGATTTCTATGAATTCTGTATTTATCGAATCCTCACTCGCAATCTGGCGCAAGCGTTGGCACCGTCGGCGCGCCGCCAGAAACGGCGACCAGCATCGCGCTCCGCCGTTCGAACTGCCGCCATTGAGGTCATCGGCCTGCTGGCCGACCGCGGGCATGAGTCTCCCGATGAGAAAAGACAGGCGTTCAAAGCCGGTCTGTCCGTGTTTGGCGATTGGTCGGAAAGCACACAACTCGCAAGCCCGTCCGCAGACGCCGTTGCAAAGTTCGATCAAAGCCTCGACGTTCTGCAACGAATGAACAGTGCGGCAACCCAAAGCTTTCTCGAGGCAGTCAATATCACGGCCAGTCACGATGGCAAGGTCTCCGTGCAGGAAGCTGAAATGATCCGTGCGATCTGCGCATCGCTCGACTACCCGTTGCCGCCCATGCTATCCGGCCCGCCTGCCACGAAATGAGACCGTGAGCGCAATCGGGTTTTGACGTATCATTGCGGAATTGAACTCTTGCTTGGAAATTGACTCTGCTATGGGGAGTCCTGCGCTTGGGCGGTGCTGCAGGCAAGAGATTATTCATTCCGATTACTGGATGCAAATCATGCGTTTACGAACAGATTTCCTGATGGTCCTGGTTTCTCTGCTGTTTACGTTGCCGGCAAATGCCGCATCGAAACAGGAATTACGGGTAGCCGAAGCGACGGACGTTATTGATCAGTTACTCCGCATTCCCGAGCAATCGATTCCTCCCTCGCTTCTTTCCCGGGCCTACGCGATTGCCGTAATACCGGATCTTGTGAAAGTGGGATTTGGTCTCGGCGCCCGACGCGGCAAGGGCGTTCTGGTAGTTCGGCGCGACGACAATACCTGGAGCAACCCGGCCTTTATCACCATGACGGGCGGCAGCATCGGTTGGCAAATTGGCGCGCAATCAAGCGATATCGTACTGGTGTTCAAGTCTCGTAAGGGCGTGAACAACATACAGAACGGCAAGCTGACGCTTGGTGCCAACGCTTCAATCGCGGCGGGTCCCGTTGGTCGCAATGCCGAAGTTTCCACCGATATACGCTTTGAAGTCGAAGTGTATTCCTATTCCAGAAGCCGTGGCCTGTTCGCGGGTTTGGCGCTCGAGGGTGCAGGGCTGACGATGGATCGGCGCAGTAACGCGGCTTACTACGGTTCATCGAGCATCACGCCCGAAGATATTTTCGCGAGTTCAGGTAATGCCGCACCCGCATCCGCCAATAATTTTGTGCAGATTCTCACCGCTCAAACGAGGCGACTGCCCAGGCAAGCAGGCATGAACGCCGGCTTCGACGTCGAGCGCACTAACCCGGAGCCCAAGTCAAAAGTTCAGACATTCGGAATTGGCGACCCGGATGCGCCAGGCAATGAGTACGACGAAGTCGCACAAGAATATTAGTTCGGAAACCTCCAAGAGCAGGACGATCCCGCGTTGCAGGACTTTTTGATTCAGATCGAACGTTGGGCTGCGCTGCTTGGCCCGAATAAATTTATCCAGGCGACCGCCATTGCCGTCGCCTTTATTGTTGCCGGCAAAATCGCCGATTTCTTACTCAGCAACACGCTGGCAAAGATTGCCAACCGATCGAGCAATCGACTGGACGATCAATTGATCGGGATGTTGCACCGACCAATTTTTCTGTCTTTTGTACTGATCGGGCTCGGTCTGGCGACACAACGCATCGACATGGCGGAGTCCGCCGAATATCTAACGCTGGGACTCCTCAAAACGATCGCAATTATTGTTTGGTACAGCCTGTTTCGCCGGCTGGCCTCGATCATACTCAGCGTACTTTCCCGCGGCAGCGGGCATAAGATTTTGCAGGCCAATATGCTGCCATTGATGGACAACACCGTTAAAGTTGTCCTTGCCGCATTGACGGCCTACTTCATTTTTCTGGCCTGGAATATCGATGTCACCGCCTGGCTCGCGTCAGCCGGAATTGTCGGTCTCGCATTAAGCTTTGCGGCCAAAGATACTTTATCGAATTTGTTTGCAGGCGTGTCAATTGTCGCCGACGCACCGTACAAATCCGGTGACTACATCACTCTTGAGTCCGGTGAACGCGGCCAGGTCACCCACATAGGTCTTCGCAGCACTCGAATCCTCACCCGCGATGACGTAGAAATTACCGTGCCCAACGGACTCATCGGCAACAGTAAGATCGTGAACGAAACTGGCGGTATTTCCCCGCGACACCGCATTCGAGTTGCCGTCGGCGTCGCGTATGGAAGTGACGTCGACCATGTCATTGCAACGTTAGCCCGGGTTGCTGACGACCACAGTGAAGTTTGTCAGTCCCCGCAACCCAGGGTTCGATTTCGTAAGTTCGGTGATTCCAGCCTGGATTTCGAACTGCTTTGCTGGATCAATCAACCCGTTGATCGCGGCCGAATTTTGCACGAGCTCAATTGTTCTGTGTATAAGGCGTTTGTTAACGAAGCAATTGTCATTCCGTATCCGCAACGGGATTTGCACGTACGAACGATGCCCAATCCTGACTAGTTGTTGCGGCGTTCCAGTTCCCGTCGAATATCATCGAGGTCGGTGCCGCTGGCGGGGACGGTCTCGTCGACTGTCGGTTGACGCTCCGCTTCGAGCACCGCTGTAGGCGGCTCATCGGCTGGCATTACTGCACGCACTTCCTCGCCAGATTCTATCGGAGACAACGCGACTTGCCCCGGGAATTCTGCCTCCGACTCAATCGGCGACGATGCGAATTGCCCCAGGTATTCCGCTTCAAGACGCAGTCGTTCCGCCTCGGTCGCCCGACGACGCGATTCGGCCGCCGCTTCCTGGGCTCGCCGCAGTGCCCGACGCTTGCGTTCGGACTGGGCCTCAAGCGCCTCGCGGTTCGCCTCCTCTTCAGCCCTTGCCATGAGATTGATTGCTTCGCGGGCGTTAACGCATTCCGCCTCGTATTTCATCGTTGAACGATTTTCGGCACAACGCACCATGGCAGCCTCGAGCAGGTTTGAGTTTCCCCTGAACTCATTTACGGTGTGTGGCGGCGCTTCTTCCGAACACCCTGCGAGGAGTGCGAAAATACTCAGCATGATTGTCAAATTGTTGTTTTTCATCAAAAATTAACGACTCAACGGGTGCCCATGGGTCTCGCTACCGACGGCGAACTCCTTCTGGCGATAATACCAGCGGCAGGGGAAACCGATATGCGCCAGTTCGCAGTTCGGAGCAAGCTGATTGGCGCTGTTTTGTTATAGTGGGGCAGCCAGATTGCAGGATATCGCCTACGTGTCAGATTCCAGTCAGTTCGCTCTTCTCACGCAACGACGATTCGCGCCATTTTTCGCGACCCAGTTTCTCGGTGCATTTAACGACAATGTGTTTCGGAACGGGCTGGTCATCCTGCTTACATTCACAGGGACCCGGATCGCGGGCATGGATGTCAGTCAACTGGCTTTCGTCGCCGGCGCACTCTTCATTCTGCCTTTTTTCCTGTTTTCAGCCACGGCCGGTCAGCTCGCCGACAAGTACGAAAAATCCCGCCTGTTCCGTGCGATCAAACTTATGGAAATCGTCCTGATGATCGTCGCTGCGTTCGCGTTCATCACCGGTCGGTATCCCCTCTTGATGCTGGTGCTTTTCCTGATGGGCTCCCAATCGGCGATGTTCGGACCGGTCAAATACGCCTACCTGCCACAGCAACTCGAAACCGATGAGTTGGTTGGGGGAAACGCACTGGTTGAATCCGGTACTTACGTTGCAATTATTCTCGGCTTGATGGTCGGCGGGCTGTCGATTTCAGTCGACAGCGCAAGCCAGGTCGTACTTGCCGCCCTGCTGGTCACCATCTCGCTGCTCGGCTACCTGGCCAGTCGCCGTATCCCGGTTACGAAAGCAGTCGATCCGGAACTCAAGATCAACTGGAACGTAATAACAGAAACATGGCGCATCGTTGGCTATGCCCGGGAAAAGCGCAGCGTGTTCCTGCCTATTCTCGGCATTTCCTGGTTCTGGTTTTACGGTTCCGTCATCACGCTGCAGATTCCTGCGTATACGCTTGTGATTCTTCACGGCAATGAGACCATCACCACGCTACTGCTGGTCGCCTTTGCCCTGGGTGTTGGCATGGGTTCACTGCTTTGCGAACGCATGTCGGGGCATCGCATCGAACTTGGACTTGTTCCATTCGGTTCGATCGGCCTCAGTCTTTTCGCGATAGATCTGTATTTTTCACATCCTCTGGTCAGCCCGGTTGACATCAGCACTCTCGGCGAATTTGTCAGCCAGGCGGGCGGCTGGCGCATCCTCATTGACCTGACACTTATCGGTGCCTTCGGAGGCTTCTACAGCGTACCTTTGTACGCCATGGTGCAGGAAAGAGCCAATCGTCAACACCTGTCGCGAACGATCGCCGCAAATAACATCCTGAATGCATTCTTCATGGTCACCGCCTCGATCATGGCGATCACGCTTCTTTATCTGGGCCTGTCGATTCCACAACTATTTCTGGTTCTCGCGGTCCTGAATGCCATCGTTGCAACCTACATTTTCAGTTTGCTGCCCGAATTCCTGGTGCGGTTTCTTGCGTGGATATTCGTAAGTCTCTTATATCGAATTCGCACAACCGGCATTGAGAACATTCCGCATCGAGGACCCGCTGTGCTGGTCTGTAACCACGTTAGTTTTGTCGACGCATTGGTTTTAGGGGGGTGCGTGCATCGGCCAGTGCGATTCGTCATGTATTACAAGATTTTCCAGATCCCGATCCTCAATTTTATTTTCAAGACCGCGAAAACCATTCCGATCGCGTCGGCACGGGAAAATGCCTCCATGCTCCAGCAGAGTTTCGATAAAATCGACGAGGAGTTACAGGCGGGGAATATAGTTTGCATCTTTCCTGAGGGCGCGATCACGACGGACGGTGATGTCCATGCGTTCCGTCCCGGCATCGAAAAAATTATCGAGCGCAATGCCGTTCCGGTCATTCCTGTCGCGTTATGTGGTCTGTGGGGGAGCTGGTTCAGCCGACAAACGGGCGGTGGCGTCCGCAAGATTCCGGGCAAGTTGTTTTCCCGGATTGAAGTCCGGATCGGCGATGCTGTGAGACCGGCTGACGTAACGGCTGGAAAACTGGAATTGCTCGTGCGTACACTACGCGGTGCTACACGCTAAGGCGGATTTACGAGCCGTTATTCCAGCTCATCGCCTCGTCCAAGTTTCTCACGCCATTGCTCGAGAAGTTCGTCACGACTGCCAAACAAAATCGGCCCCTCGGAATAGGAAAAATACAGATTCACGAGCTCGATGAAACCGGCATCGCGTGCAAGCGACAACACGTGATCGCCCGGACCGACGGCAGACCGGCCGTCGACCGCGCCGTGCGATTCCTGCGGTTCAACACGATCATCGAAAGCCATTCGGGACCCCCGCAATGCCTGCGGGGCACGTAACGCGCTTTCCCAGGTGATACCTGCACGGGAGACGTCCGCACGGTGAATCCAGCGAGACGTGCGCAGAAGTACCCGGGAATCGCCAGGGCTGAACAAGACGTCGTTGATCGGGCCCGGTAACTGCAGCGATTGTTGTCCTATCCGGCCGCTCTTGATATCGAAGACCAGAGCGGTACTTTCTGCATCGACAAGCACCAGCAGCTGTCTGGCGACGGACAGTTCGATACGCTGCAACGGCACTCGCCCCTGCCAGACATTGCCCAGACTCCAGTTGCCAAGCTGATCCGAGAATACGCGCCGTAACATGCCGCTTGTCCCAGCCAGGTACAGTTGTTCTTCGTCGACGTACACCATGTCGGCGTGCATTTCGCCAAGCTCGATATGCGCCAGTACCGCACCTGTCTCGACATCCATGATCGAGACGGATTGACCGCTGAGAATCGCCAGTCGACGACCGGAGCGTGAAAAGCGCAATAAATCGATGGCGTTCGTTGATGCGCTGGCATGGTACGGTCGCGGCAATCCACTAACGGCATCCCAGATTCGCACCGTCCCGCGCTCGCCGGCACTGGCGATGAGCGATCCGTCGTGGCTGAACGCCAGACTGACCACGGCACTGCGGTGGCCGAGAAAGTTTAGTTCATCGCTGTTGTCGGCGAGACGTTTTTCCCGGCTACCAACGCTCACGATATGCACGTGACCGTCGTCGTCGCCGATCGCCAGACGTTGCCCGCCCGGTGAAATGACGGCCACAGTATCCTCCGACTCACGCCACGGTTGGTGCGTCGACCCTTTGCCCATCGAGCCGTTCACCTCATGCAGGGCAGACATCGTCGGTACACGCCAAAATCGGGCCAGCCCGGTCACGTCCGCTGTCACTATCGCTCGCTCGTTGCTGCTAAAAGACAAGAGCGTGCCGGGATCCGATGACAAACCGGAGCCGAGAAGCGGCCCTGTTGCTACGCTGTCAGCGGTGCGGTACAACTGAAATCCCTTTTGACTGTCACCCGCGATGAATAGCCTGCCCGACGGCGAAAAGGCGAATTGCCATTCGGCTATGGATTTTTTCGTGAATAAGGGGCGGTCGAACTGACTGACTTTCCACAGGGAGACGCCGTGCTCGCCATGAACGACCCCCAGGGCGTCTCCGCCTGGCGAGAGTTCGATCGAACTGGCTTGCTCATGCAAATCCAGCTGGCTGAGCAATTCGCCACTGCGAAAATCCCAGATGCGTACAGCACGATCATAGTCCGCAACGGCCAGTCGTATACCGGCGCGATCCAGAGAAACCAGCGCAGGTATCCCGGCGATCGACAGACTCGCGACGCGTGTTGCGGATTCCAGACTCCATAAATCGAAAATCGTTTCGCCTTCGTTGCTGCGCGAAACCAGCAAACTCCGACCGTCAGCGGTCAATTGCGAGTAAGTGCTCAACCCGGTCTTCAATTCGACCGCGCGAAGTCCACTCATCGTATCCCACAAGTGAACCGTATCCTGGGCAATGGTCACCAGATACTGAGCAGTGGCACTCAATCCGAGCACGGATTCGCTGGCGGGCACAGCGATCGTTCTGGCCGGTTGCGCATGAACCAGGTCCCACAATCGGGCACCGTCGATCTGCGGTGCACGCGCAATGGCATAGCGACCGTTTCTGCTAAACCAGATATTGTCTGACGCCCGTTCGACCGGCTCCGGAATATCGAGGCCACGCTCAAAGTCCTCCACAATCGCCTGCCCGTTTAGCCGCAGGTTCCAGGCCATCAAATGACCGCTCGTGCCAGGTGTTTCATCTCGCACGCTCAATGTCCACGTCCCGGCCAGAGGTTCCCCGATCAGCGCATCAAGAACCCCTTCGGCGAAACGAATTTCATCGTTTTCCGACGATGCGGATTGCTCGAAATCGATCGCCACAGCCCGGCCCGACGGGGCAATCAGCCGAATACGCAGATCATCCAGACGCGCATGTTCAACGTTGACAGACAGTGAGATACGGGACACCAACGCCCGGCGATCAACGACGACACGTCTGACCAAGGGGGCAATTTCCAATGCGGAAATAGTCCACGAGTCACGACGTTCCAGCCGATCGTTAATCATGGCCCATTGGGACAGACGTGCGCCATCGACCATGGTCAGCAATTCATTTTCCGGATCAAACAAGCGACGTTCAACACCTTCGCGAGCGGCTGTTGCGATCAGGCGTGGATAGTCATCGCCGACCAGCGTTGCGGCGAGCCTGCGCCGCCGCGGCGTCGACAGGACCAGCGACTGCAGCGACGCCAGCAACGCGTCGTCGCGACGTTGCTCCCGCAACGCCCGCCTCACCTGGCGGTCCCAAAAGTCGGCCGTCACGGCATCCGCAAATCGAGCCCGCATCGGAACGCCGCGCGACGATTCGATAATTTCACCCAGGGCAATGATATCGGTTACCTCTCGTGACCTCGTCTCCAGTACGTTGGCATACAGCCGGTTTGCAGACTGCACATGGCCAGGAAACGATCGATAATTGACATACGCATCCTCAATCACGGTCAGCGGCAACGTCGGCGACGTTAGAACGCGCACATAGGGCCTGGGCAAGAGCTGCGTATACCAAAACGGTATGGCGATCAGCGTGATAAGCAAGGCGGCCGCTCTGACGGGTCCTTGCCAGCGAATGGGCAGGTTTTCGTTTGCCCAGCGGGCCGTAAATACAGATGCATACAGCCTGTTTCGGACTCGCAGATTCCCTTCCGTATCGCTGACAACAAGGCCGACGGCAATCAGCTTGCGGTGCTGGCGCGATTCCGGATCGAACGGCACCTGGATACCTTTTCGCATGCTGCCATATGTGGTGAGCAATGCTTCAAAATCGTTTTTGTCCTCGACGATGCGGCGATGAATATGCCCCATATGCGGTTCGTTGTGCAGCGCACTTCGACCGCCTAGCTGGTGTTCGGCAATACGATCGACATGCCCGCCGATATCACCCGAGATTCGCTCCCGAGCGACCGCTCTGGCAAGTTTCTGGCTAAGGTAGGGTTGTCCGCCGGTCCAAAAGAAGATGCGATCGAGTGCGCTGCAGACATCTTGCGGAGGCAGGTGGAGCTCGGTCGAAAACACCTCCAGGTCGCTGCGACTAAAGTCGTCCAAACGCACGGCGTGCATCCGGTCAAACGGTGAAAAAACCTCGTTCGTTACCAGGATTTGCGGATCGCACTCACCGCACAACACGAATATGAGACGAGAAAATTCTGGCTCCGTCACCAGTGAATTGTGCGCTGCACGTATACTCGCCAGTAACTCCTGTGCGAAGGGTAGTTCCTCGACGCACTCAAGCTCATCGACGAAAACGACCACCGAATGCTTCGTATTCGAAAGAATGGCCTCGTTGTAAAATTCGACCAGGCGCTGCCGATTGCTCAGGATTGACTTGTCCTGCCACCAGGTTTGCAAATCGAATTTGATGCGCAACTGCCGTAGCAAGCGATATGCAATGCTGTAGTACCAGCGCCCCGAGTCGGCGCCGGCATCGCGCTCTCCGATTTGCGCCAGATCAAGCGTGGCGACGTGATAGTGGTTATTCTGCAATCGCGCCGATGTCGCCGCGATCAGGCTGGTTTTGCCCGATCGTGCCGGCGCCAGTACATGAGCATCATGTCCGGCAGTGATGGCATTGTAGAGCACCTCATCCGCCTTTCGGTGGATGTAACCGGCACGCACGGCATGCAACGGTGGGCCAACGGTGAAGAATTCGGCCTCCGCTTTGGCCGACTCCTTGCTGATTCGATCCTGGTTGTCTGCCATTCGACTCACCTGCCGGCGTTTGCCCTGCATCCGGTAATATCGTAGCAGAAATAGATACCCGGCTTGCCCCGAAACTTTTGACTCATAGCTGAAGTCGGTATGCCAAGTAACTCGAAGACAGCGTAGTTGACGTGCGATATACTCCTCGCCCGATATTGAGGAGGTCTGCGCAGTGGAGTTTTGTCATCAACATAATCTGGTCAGACCGGATACTGCCGGCGCCGAACGACCGTTTGGTATTAAAGTCTCACTACCGCCCGGAGACACGTTTGAACGTCTTTTGGGCCGTGATTGGGAACGGCTCCATTGGTACGCCACTGAAGCACAGCGCGATCTTGCGTTCCAGCAAATGGCCAGTCGGCACGGCTACTACCGCAGCACCGATACAGCCACCCAGGTTCTCGAAAAGTTATGCCGTTGAGACCGCAGCGTCGTCACTAACCATTACCAACAGAGCGAATAACCCATGGCAGACCCAAAATGTCCGGCTTGTTCTGCAAGCGGAATTGACAAAATCGTATCGACACCCAGCGTCGAAAAATCACGTGAAAATACACCCTGGTTCTACGTTTCTCATTGCGATGAGTGCGGCCACGTGTATGGAACTTTCACCAAACATGTATTTGGCCGTAGCGGTCCGCAGCTCATCGTAGATCGCAAATAGCCCGGCCGGGAAACGCAAGGAAGACCATGAGTACAGCAAAAATTATCTATACGGAAACTGACGAAGCGCCGGCACTGGCCACCTACTCGTTCTTGCCTATTGTCCAGGCATTTACGCAGCCCGCCGGAATTAACGTAAGAACCAGCGACATCTCGCTTGCGGCCAGAATCATGGCGAATTTCCCGGCGTATCTCTCTGCGGAGCAGCAACGGCCGGACACACTCGCCGAGCTCGGCGCGCTGACGCAGGTAGCCGACGCAAATATCATCAAGTTACCCAACATCAGTGCTTCGATTCCGCAGCTCCAGGCGGCCATTGCTGAATTGCAATCACAAGGTATCGGTATCCCGGATTACCCGGAAGAACCGCAGGATGAAGCGCAACGAAAAGTCCAGAAACAGTATTCGAAAGTGCTCGGCAGTGCTGTCAATCCGGTTCTCCGGGAAGGCAATTCGGACCGACGTGTGGCGGCACCGGTCAAACAGTATGCGAAGGACCACCCGCACTCGATGGGCGCGTGGTCAGGCGACTCCGCGACGCATGTTGCACATATGAGCGACGGCGACTTTTATGGCAGCGAGCAATCTGCGTTTATCCCGGAGGCCGGCAACCTCAGCATAGAATTGACCGACGGTGAGCATCAGGTAACGGTACTTCGAGAAGGCATCGCCGTGCTGAAAGACGAGGTGATTGATGCGGCGGTCATGAGTTGCCAGGCGCTGCGGGCATTTTTTGCCGCCGAAACGGATGCCGCGAAAGACGATGATATTCTGCTGTCATTGCACCTGAAAGCCACCATGATGAAGGTTTCGGATCCCATCATGTTCGGCCATGCCGTTACCATCTATTACAAAGACGTATTTGACAAATACGCAGAACTGTTCGATTCGATTGGCGTTGATGCGAATAACGGCATTGGCGATGTATACGCGAAAATCGAAGACCTCCCGGTTGAGCAACGCGCCGCAATAGTAGCTGATATTGAGGCCGTATACGTATCCCGCCCGGCCCTTGCCATGGTGGACTCGGACAAGGGAATAACCAATCTGCACGTGCCGAGCAATATCATCATCGATGCGTCCATGCCGGCTGCAGTTCGCGCCTCAGGCAAGATGTGGGGGCCCGACGGTGAACTGCACGACACGAAAGCCATGATTCCTGATCGGTGTTACGCCGGCATCTACCAGGAAGTAATCGAATTCTGTCGCCAGCACGGTGCATTTGATGTGACCACCATGGGCAACGTGAGCAACATTGGATTGATGGCACAAAAGGCGGAAGAGTACGGGTCTCACGATAAGACGTTCGAGATACCGGCAGACGGCACCGTGCGCGTCAGGAACGCATCGGGCGATGTCCTGCTGGAACACACGGTAGTGAAAGGCGATATCTGGCGTATGTGCCAGACACGGGATTTGCCGATTCGGGACTGGGTAAAGCTAACCGTAAATCGTGCCAGGGCGACCGGCTTACCGGCACTTTTCTGGCTTGATGACCAACGCGCACATGACAGAAACCTGATCGAAAAAGTACGGCAATATTTGCTCGAACATGACACGGACGAGCTGGACATTCGTATTCTCTCGCCCGTCGAAGCGATGCGCACCACGCTTGAGCGGGTCAGGGATGGCCAGGACACCATTTCGGTCACCGGCAACGTTCTGCGCGATTATCTGACGGATTTGTTCCCGATCCTGGAACTGGGTACCAGCGCCAAGATGTTGTCGATCGTGCCACTTCTGGCCGGTGGCGGCCTGTACGAAACCGGTGCCGGAGGGTCGGCGCCGAAGCATGTACAGCAGTTCGTACAGGAAGGTCATTTACGCTGGGATTCGCTCGGCGAGTTTCTCGCCCTCGCCGTCTCGCTGGAGGATTTTGCCGATAAAAACGGCAATGACAAGGCTATGGTCGTGGCGAACGCGCTGGATCGAGCCAACGAAAAATACCTGTCGAGCAACAAATCCCCGTCACGGAAAGTGGGCGAACTCGATAATCGGGGCAGCCATTTTTACCTTGCGATGTACTGGGCAGAAGCGCTGGCTGAGCAGTCGACCGACACCACGCTGCGCGACCTTTTTGCCGGGGCCGCCGATCAACTGGCGAATAACGAAGCGACGATTATTGACGAACTCGCTGCCGCCCAGGGACAACCGGTCGATATTGGTGGCTACTACAACCCGGATCGGCAGCTTGTCATGCAGTCGATGCGACCGAGTCCGACCCTGAATGCCATTATCGATTCGATCGGAAAGCCTTGATTCCGATCGGCCTTGCCAGCCCGAAATGACAACTTTTGTATTAGTAGTGCTAAGGAAGAATGAGGACACCCAAGAAATAGTCTGAAATGATGAAAATTGCTCATTTTGTGTCGCTGCGATTCAACGTGGAATAGTTTGTACTAGGCAACGTCAACCTACGGAAAGGCATCAACATGACGATTGCACGCAGTCAGCAAATCAGCCTCGACCATACGCCGTATTATCATTGCACCACACGCTGCGTTCGACGCGCATTTCTCTGTGGCGAAGATCGCTACAGCGGCAAAAACTTTGACCATCGCCGGCAGTGGATAGAGAAGCGTCTGATCGACCTGTCTCGAGTATTCGCGATCGATTTATTGGCCTACGCGGTGATGAGTAACCATTATCACGTCGTAGTCCGCATCAATACGGAGAAAGCAGACAGTTGGGATGACGCCGATATCATCGAACGATGGGGACGCATCTACTCCCTACCCGAAGGCGACGTCCGTCGTGCCGATATTGACCTTTGGCGCTCGCGCCTGGCAAATCTCAGTTGGTACATGCGCTGTATCAACGAGAACCTGGCGCGGCGCGCAAATCGAGAAGACCGGTGCACGGGGCGTTTTTGGGAAGGTCGCTTCAAGTCACAGGCTTTGCTGGATGAGGCCGCATTGATCAAATGTATGGCCTACGTTGATCTGAATCCGATCAGAGCAAAAACGGCTCGAACCCCGGAATCATCGGCGCACACATCCATTCGATCACGCATCGCCGGCGTCAGCGGGCACTTGGCACCCTTTGTTTCCAATCACAACGCCCGGACACAACCCGTGCCGATTCGCTATGCAGACTACTTGCGGTTGCTCGATCATACCGGGCGGGCCCTGCGGTGCGGCGCGCGTGAGGTCGTTCCAGCACACCTGGTACCGATATTGGAAAGCCTGGGCGTGGAACCGACGGGCTGGCTGCGGGAGATGCAGAATTACGGTCGCTGGTATTACAGAGCCGTAGGACCCATGCAATTGATGAGAAGCTATTGCGAACATCTTGGCCGAAAATGGTTGAAGGGCACCGGTAGGGTTTTGACCTGTACGGAATAATTGCCGATTCAAGCTAGTCGAGGGTGGTGTTGTTCAACGACAATCGATCGACAACGTCAATCTCAGCATCGCTAAATCCGGGTCCGGCTCATCAAGTTCGGAACCAGCTCCCGAGCGCCAACTGCGTATGAAGGCATACGGCAGTGTCCCAAACACACGCCGCTGAATTCACTCCTGTAAATGATGGATGTCCTCAATAATTCACTGAATTTGCTGCTCCTGAATCTTGGTGGGTGTCCTGAATTTTGCTGCTGAATTCTTGTCGTTAATGTGTGAGCCGTTACTGTTCCCCAAGAGACTGCTTGCCCCACTTGCACATAGCATTGAAGATGGGTTTAAGTGACCGACCGGTCTCGGTAAGGCTGTATTCAACGTGCGGTGGTACCACTGGAAACACCTTGCGATGCACGACACCGGCTGCCTCCAATTCGCGAAGCTGAGTGGTCAGCATCTTTTGCGTTATGTTCGGCAGCAATTTCCTTAGCTCACCGAAACGCTTGGTGCCGTCGGTTAGTTGCCAGACAATCGGAATTTTCCATTTCCCGCCAATCGTACGCATCGTGTGCTCAATGGGACACCCAACGGAATCGACGCCAGGTACACGGCGTCGCGGATTCAATGGCCTGACTTGACGTGACATATTTCTGCTCCCACTTTCGTTGACCGGACATACATAGTATCTTTTTCAATACTATAATACAAAAACAATACTACTTGTTATTATCTTATGTACCGCTTATTCTTTCGCGGAACAATTCGAAAAGCAATCTCAACCGACCGAATAACTGGAATAAACACAATGACAACGACCTTATATTGGATCAGCGGTAGCCCGTTCGCCTGGCGCGCGATGCTTGTACTTGAGCACAAGGGAATAAAATACGAGTCACAACGGCTGGATGCATCGAAAGAAGAGCAGAAAACAGCCGAATTTCTGGCCATCAACCCTCGAGGCAAGGTACCTGCTTTACGCGATAAGGACACAACCATCTACGAGTCACTAGCCATCATGGAGTATCTGGAACGTATTAAGCCGGAACCCAATTTGTTCGGGTCAAGTGCAAGCGAGTCGGCAGCAGTGAAGCAGTGCATCTGCGAACTCGATAATTACACGCTTCGCGCGCTGATGGGTATTGTCCAGCCAGTGCTGTTTACCGACGGCACACAAGCATTACCGGATATGAAAGACGCGATCGTCGAGAGCCATCGTGAGTTTCAATTCATGGAAGATCGTTTAGCCTCTTCGGACTACCTGGCAAGCGATAGATTGACCGCAGCAGATTTTGCCTTCGTGCCCGCGTTGGAATACGTACTTCGTGCTGCCGATAAGCAGCAAATTAGCGAGGACGGTTTCGGATTCTCGCCGCTGGGTGAGCGCTACCCCAACATTGCGGCATGGCAGGGACGAATGTCGACAATTCCCGCTCTCGCCAAAGCCTACCCGCCACACTGGCGCGATTGACGTGCACGACGGGCGCAAAGAGGAAATCGAACCCGCGGTCGTGGTGTTGGCCGTGGTTCTTGCAGGTGCGCTGCTCGCCACTGTGATATGGGCCGCGGGCAGAACGTTCGCTTAATCGATCACGTTTCTCGCAGATACTTTCGTCATCGTGCAACTGGCGTTGACCGGTCGTACCGGCTATCCGATACTGATGATGCTATGAACAATACTTACTCTCTGATCGATTGTATTGGCAACACGCCGCTGATACGGCTCAACCGCCTGTCCGATGAAACTGGCTGCGAAATTCTGGGCAAAGCCGAATTCATGAATCCAGGCGGTTCGGTCAAGGACCGAGCGGCGCTGGGTATGATTCAGGCCGCAATGGACAGCGGTGACCTGGAGCCAGGCGGAACTATTGTCGAGGGGACAGCCGGCAATACCGGTATCGGTCTGGCCCTGGTCGGAAGCGCGCTTGGGTTTCGTACCGTGATCGTCATGCCAGAGAATCAAAGTGCAGGGAAAATCGATACGCTCAAGGCACACGGCGCAGAGGTACGCCTGATTCCAGCCGTACCGTACAAGAATCCGGCGCACTTCGTGCACACGTCGGGGCGAATTGCCGATGAGATGAACAGGGAAAAAGCGAACAGCGCCTATTGGACCAACCAATTCGAGAATCTCGCAAATCGCGACATTCATGAGAGAACGACCGGAGCGGAAATCTGGGAGCAAACCGACGGCCAGGTTGACGGCTTCGTATGTGCCGCCGGCACTGGTGGAACGTTGAGCGGCGTCGGGCGCGCGTTAAAAGCGCAGAATCCAGACATCAAGATCGCGTTATCCGACCCCGGCGGTTCAGCTCTTCATCAATACTATGCGCACGGTGAACTAAGAATTGAAGGATCATCGATTACCGAAGGAATTGGCAACAGTCGAATCACGGCCAATCTGGACGGTGCACCCATCGATATGAGCTGGCAAATTCCCGATGTCGAGGCCATTCCCATCGTGTATTCGTTAATTCGCGACGAGGGCCTCGTCCTCGGAGGATCAAGTGGAATAAACGTTGCAGGCGCGCTTCGACTCGCCGAAGAACTCGGGCCGGGAAGCACGATCGTGACGATCCTGTGTGACTCGGCAACTCGTTATATGGAACGCCTGTTCAATGCCGAATTCCTGCAGTCGAAAGGACTGAACTTACCTCGCTGGTACCGGGCGTAGCGTCACGACCCGTCCCGGACGCTCCTACGACGAATCTGTGCGGCGCAGTCGTGCGTTATGGGCATTAAGAATGCCGAGTTGTCGCTCAGCCTCCTTGCTGCTCCAGCCAAGTTCGGACGCTGCCGCAGCAGCAATCGATAACGTCAGGTGTGCGCCAAGATTGGCCGAGAGGCCAACCATCAGGCGCCGATGCACGATATCGCTCAGACACAGCGCGAATTCGTCGCGCACCGCGAGGGCGATTTCAGCGGCCAGCACCGTACCCTCGGCATCCAGTGCCGCGCCCAGTTCCGGCTGTGCCGCTACGATTTCCTGTAACCGTCGTACACGCCCGCCATAAATCATTGCAATTCTGTGTCGCCCCTCGGCCGACAGGGAATCGATGCTAGCCAGTGTCTCCTCAGCCGCTTCTGAATCGGTTGCGCCCGGTAAAGGAACGTCGGCAGTGCGGCAAGCGGAAGGATGATTGCCGGCCATCTTTTGCACTTTGTCCACCGTCTGCCGGGCAAGATTTCGGTAGGTGGTAAGCTTGCCACCGATAATCGAAATCAGTCCGCGCGCACGACCCCGGTGCTTTTTGATAATGTGCTTTCGGGTCACGGCCGATTCAGGGCCTTTTTTCCGATACGGCAGCGGCCGAACACCTGCATACGCGAAATCGATACCTTCCGGCTTGAGCTTCGCTTGTGGAAAAACGCGATTCGTTTCATCGACGAGATAACGAATCTCTTCGTCACTGGCCTGCACATCTGCAGGATCAATGTTCACACGAATGTCCGTGGTACCGATCAGATATTGCTTATTCCAGGGAATAATAAATATCGGTCGCCCATCGGCATTCGCTTCGACATAGACCGCATCTTTCGGCGCGCCGCGGAAAGGTGCCACAACGATGTGACTACCCTTTGTACCGCCCATTAACCGCCGCATTTCTGCATTGCCTAGAGCCAGCACCCGATCAACCCACGGACCTGCGGCATTCACGACCACGGGCGCGGTAACCACCGCATCGTCCTCGCTCTCCGCCGGCCGATAATGGATACGATGATAGCCATCATCGCGGAAACGAATACCGGTTACCGGGCTGTAATTTTTTACCGTCGCTCCGGCTTCCGCGGCCGCGATGACATTCTCCAGCACAAGCCTTTCCGCGTAGGTCACCTGGGCGTCGTAATACTGAGCTCCGCCACGCAACCCGTCTGAATTGATACCGGGCTCAGCGTCAATCAATTCCTGGCGCGATAGCATGCGATGTCGAGGCAGATTCTTGCCCAGCGAAAGCAGGTCGTACGCCATCATGCCCAGGCGCACAATGGTGCGACCGCGTTTGCTGCCTTTATAAATCGGGATGGTAATGCGGATACGCTTCACGAGGTGAGGCGCGATGACTTGCAGATGACGGCGTTCGTGCAACGACTCGTAAACCAGCGGCAGCTCCCCGTATTCGAGATAACGAAGTCCGCCGTGAATCAGTCGGCTGGACCAACTCGAGGTGCCGCTACCAAAGTCGTGCGCTTCAAGGAGCAGTGTACGGATTCCGCGCATTGCCGCATCGCGAGCGATGCCGGCACCGTTGATACCACCACCGATGATGATCAGATCATACTGCCGGACGTCGCCCGTCATCAGAGTCGCACCTGCCCCGAGCCACGCACGACGTATTTGTAAGTCGTCAGCTGTTCCGCGCCAACCGGGCCACGGGCGTGGATTCGCCCGGTCGCAATGCCAATTTCCGCACCCATGCCGAACTCACCGCCATCGGCGAATTGCGTCGATGCGTTGTGCAATACAATCGCACTGTCCACCCTGGTAAGAAACTGAGCAGCCGCGTCGGCATCCTCGGTGATGATACTTTCCGTATGACCTGAACCGTAACGACCAATGTGTTCAATAGCGTGATCGATATCGTCGACGATTCGACAGGAAATCGCCGCGTCCAGATACTCCGTTGACCAGTCCTCCTCACCGGCCGGATGCACCTGCACAGACAACGCCCGGACATTTTCGTCGCCGATAATCTTGCAACCCGCGTCAATCAGGGCACTCAATATCTGCGGCAGGATACGGCTCGCGGCCAACCGATCCACCAGGAGTGTCTCGGCCGCTCCGCAAACGCCTGTACGGCGCATCTTTGAGTTAACGACGACATCGATCGCCATCGACGCATCGGCAGACGCGTGTACGTACACATGGCAGATACCGTCAAGATGACCGATCACCGGGACACGCGCCTCTTCCTGCACCCGTTTCACCAGTCCTTTGCCACCGCGAGGAATGAGCACGTCAATGCTATCGACCATCGAAGACAACATGTAGCCGACCGCAAATCGATCGGTAGTTTGCACCATCTGCACAGCCGCAGGATCCACGCTGGTCTGACCGAGCCCATCGTGCAGGCACTGATAAATCATCTTGTTCGAACGCAAACTCTCACTACCACCGCGCAAGATCACGGCATTGCCCGATTTGAGGCACAGTCCGGCGGCATCGGCTGTCACATTCGGTCTGCTCTCGTAAACAATACCAATGACACCAAGCGGAACGGTGACACGCTGAATGTGCAGCCCGTTCGGACGCTCCCATGCAGCTATTTTCCGGCCGACCGGGTCCGGAAGTTCCGCAATCGCCTCAAGACCGGTCGCCATCGCCTCGATACGTGCGTCATCCAGTGCGAGTCGATCCAGCATCGCAGCGCCGAGTCCTCTCTGCGTCGCCGATTGCATATCGTCCTGGTTCGCCGCCAAAATGCCTGCCGACCGCTCACGAATCACGCCGGCGACGGCCAACAACGCGGCATTGCGCTCGGCTCCGCTGCATAGCGCAAGTTGTGCCGCGCCCACTCGCGCCGCCTTACCGATTTCATCCATCATCTTTGAGATCGGTATGGATTCTATTTCATTGGTCATTCGTTGCATTCCCGGACCCGGATCTCTGGAAAACCACCAAGTCATCGCGGTGCACGAGAACCGAGCCGCTGCAATAACCAAGCCTCGCTTCAATGTGTTCCGACTGACAACCGACAATGGCGACCGCCTCTTCGCTGGAGTAGGTCGCCAGACCACGGCCCAGTTCCACACCGCCGGCGTCAACCAGCGTTACGACGTCACCGCGGCGGAATTTTCCGCTGACCTCAATCAGCCCAACGGGTAGCAAACTACCGCCATTCGAAAGCGCCCTCGCCGCACCGTCGTCAATACGTAGCTCGCCACCGACCACCAGCATTCCGGCCAACCACTGTTTGCGTGCGGCAGCTGGCGTCCCCTCCGCAGGAAAGACGGTGCATTTGCCACCATCAGCCAGCGCCTGCAACGGATGTTCGACGGCGCCACACGCAACTATGGTGGCACAACCAGCGTGAGTAGCAATTTTCGCGGCCTGAAGCTTGGTCAGCATGCCGCCGCTTCCCACCGCCGACCCGGTCGTGCCGGCCATCGTAATAATTTCTTCAGTGATCTCGTTGACCACCGGAATATGTCGGGCGGCCGTGTCGATATTCGGATCGGCGCTATACAGACCATCGACGTCCGACAACAATACGAGACCGTCCGCCATCACCATTTGCGCGACGCGTGCCGCAAGACGATCGTTGTCGCCGTAGCGAAGTTCATCCGTGGCAACGGTATCGTTTTCGTTTATGACCGGAATCACTTTTAGTTCCAGCAATTTCTGCAGCGTGCTCTTGGCATTGAGAAAGCGACGCCGATCCTCGGTATCGCCCGGCGTCAACAGGATTTGCGCGGCCGTAATTCCGTGTTTCGCCAGCGCCTCCTGCCATGCCTCAACGAGTTGCACCTGGCCGGCCGCTGCTGCCGCCTGCAATTCTTCCAACCGCGAGCGGCGTCGACTCAACCCCAGTATGCTGCAACCCAGCGCGACCGCACCGGAGGAGACAACCAGGACCTCCTGTCCGGCGGTGTGCAATGCGGCAATATCCGCTCCCAACTGCCGCAGCCAGACACGATTAATCCGGCCACCGTCATCTATCAGCAGCGCGGATCCGATTTTGACAACCAGACGTTGCAATCGAGCAAATTTGTTGCCGCTCATCGACGTAAATCAGCCGGTCAGGCGGTGGTGTTTCGCATACGACGACAGCGTGACTTCTCCTTTTGAGACGGCAACGCTACCGCCCCGCGCCACAGCCTGCAGCTTACCGATTCCGGATGCCGTATCAACGAAGGCATCGACTTCCGCGATACGACCGATCAGCTGAATCGTAAAACTGTCGAGTGAGTCGTCCAGAATATCGGCGCCGAAGTCTGCAGCGAGTGCCGTTATTGTCGTCAATCCATCGGCATTGATTTTAAGTTTTACTATCACCAGCTCCCTCTCAAAATGCTCACCCAGCGTCATATCATGGATGTTCAATACATCCACGAGCTTGGCGAGCTGGGTGTTGAGTTGAGCAATCGCCGCATCGGACCCGGAAACGACCACCGTCACACGCGACACACCGGGGTCGTCGGTTGGCGCGACATTAAGTGAATCGATGTTGTAACCGCGACTCGAAAACAGACCGGTCATGCGTGTCAAGGCACCGACTTCGTTTTGCAGCAAGACCGAAATTACATGGCGCATCGGCGTATTTCCTCGGACAAAAATTGAGTTCCAGTGAAACCATTTTCCGGCTCACGTAGTTTGAATGTTGGTTCAGTTGGTGAAGTATTGCAATGCAATAAAAATTAGTAAACACTCGCGTGAAATCCGTCACTGACGCAAATGGCATTCGCACAATGAACAGGCAGCCTTCCGCAAACCGGGAATCGACCCATCCACTGGCAGGCACGCTCATGACCGGTGCCGAGATCATCGTACAGGTTCTGGCCGACGAAAAAGTCGAGACAATATTTGGTTACAGCGGCGGCGCGATATTGCCGACCTTCGATGCCGTGTTCCGCTTTAACGACCAGCATCGTCGAGCCGATGGCAAATCTCCAATCCCTCTCATTGTTCCCGCCAACGAACAGGGTGCCGGGTTTATGGCGGCAGGATATGCGCGGGCAAGCGGACAAGTAGGCGTTGCAATGGTTACATCGGGACCCGGGGCCACCAATATGGTCACGCCGGTTCGCGACAGCATGGCCGACTCGGTCCCTATGGTCGTTATTTGCGGCCAGGTGCCGACCCACGCCATCGGCACGGACGCGTTTCAGGAGGCACCGGTGGCCGCTATCATGGGTGCCGTTTCCAAACACGTATTCCTGGTGACCGATGCCGGACGGCTGGAAGCCACCTTGCGAACCGCCTTTGAACTGGCCCGCACTGGCCGACCCGGACCCGTCGTCGTCGATATTCCAAAAGACGTACAGAATTACGAAGGTACGTTTGCCGGTCACGGGCAATTGCCATTGACCGGCTATCGGCATCGCCTGCAGGCGGTAGTAGAAAACAAGCTGACCGACGAAGCCTGCGAACGCTTCTTCACGATGCTGGCGGAATCTGAACGCCCGCTGATATACGCCGGCGGGGGTGTCATCAATGCGAACGCGACCAGGGATATGCGGCATTTGGCCAGCGACTACGGCATACCGGTGACAACCACGCTAATGGCGCTCGGCGCCAGTGATACCACGCATCCGCTATCGCTGCACATGCTCGGCATGCATGGGACGGCGTTCGCGAACTACGCTGTGGAGGATTGCGATTTTCTGATCGCCATCGGGGCCCGGTTTGACGACCGGGTGGCCGGTGACCCGGCTCGCTTCGCGCCGAACGCTAAAAACATCGCACATTTTGATGTAGATGTATCCGAGGTCAGCAAGGTCAAGTCAGTCAACTGGCATCACGTTGGCGTGCTCAAACGCGATCTGGCCGACTTGCTTGCATTCGGAAAACGCATCCGTTTCAACAAACAATTTTCGAAGTGGCACGAACATATCGCCGAGCTCAAGCACAAACACGCCATGAATTACGATCGCGACAGTGAGTTGATCCAACCCTACGCTGTGATCGAGGAAATCAACCGACTCGCCGGTGGCGAGGCGATCATTACAACCGGCGTTGGCCAGCACCAGATGTGGGCCGCCCAGTACTTCGATTTCAAAGGGCCACGTCTGTGGCTCACCTCCGGCAGCATGGGAACCATGGGATTCGGCTTGCCCGCGGCGATTGGTGCACAATTCGCGCAGCCGTCACGCCTGGTCATCGATATCGATGGCGACGGCAGCATGCGCATGAATATCGGTGAACTGGAAACGGCAACCACCTACGGTCTGCCGGTAAAAGTCGTTGTACTCAATAATTACGGCGACGGCATGGTTCGGCAGTGGCAAAAGCTCTACTACAAGGGCCGCATGTCCGGCAGCGACAAATCACTGCATCGCAAGGATTTTGTAAAAGCGGCGCAAGCGGATGGATTCGAATTTGCGACGAAGCTGGATCGCAAGGAAAACCTGCCGCAGACCATCAAAGCATTCATTGAATTCGATGGCCCGGCCTTTCTTGAAATCATCATCGACCCGGATGCCGGTGTCTATCCTATGGTCGGCCCGGGTTTGAGCTACGATCAGATGATCACCGGAGACTGGATCGAAAGCCGCGTGGCACCCAGTGACGATCAGCCGGGTACCAGCGAAATGTTTTGATAGAGACAGCAGGCCCGTCAGCCGGGCCCCAAAAAAAAGCCGGGACATTGCTGTCCCGGCCCTGATTTCTTGTCCCTGTTGCCGGTCTTATTGCATCGTGTAGTCGACACCAAAGAAGAAATATGACCCGCGCGGACTTGCCGGGAAGGCATTCTCGGTTATGAACGGCCGCTCGTCCGTAACGTTCTTAATGCCGCCATAAACCATGATGTCTTCGTTCACGTCGTAGCTGACACTGAGGTCATGCCGCCAGAATGCATCCCGGAAGACAGTGCGGCCGTACAGCGTTTCGGCAACCTCAACTTCGATACCGCCGTAAAGCATCTCGCCCAGGTACTGCGACTGCCAGCCAACTCGCAAATCGCCGTACATCCAGTTAAAGAATATGTTGCCTGCCAGATCCGGCCGCGTGAGCTCAAGAAGTTCCGGGTTGGCGGCGGTAGCGTCCAGCGGGTTGTCGAAGTTGTTAATCTTGTCAACTGACGTTCCCTGAACAGTGATATCGAATCCGTGAGCACCGAGGTCAAATTGATACTTGGCGGCGAAGTCGACGCCGCTGGTCTCAACTTTGACAAAGTTGATCGTCGATTGGCGCAGGAAAACGAAACCACCGAATTGCACAGAATTGGCATTGGTATTGCGCTCTGAAAGGTCACAGAAATTCGGATTCAGTACCGCTGTTTGATAACAGCCATCGACGATGTTCTGCGAAGAAACCGCCTGAATTGCGTCGTCAATCGAGATATCCCAATAGTCAACCGTCAGGCTGAGGCCTTGAATGAACTCCGGTTGAAACACGAAACCCGCCGTCAATGTCTGCGCCGTTTCTTCCTGCAAAAGGCGGTTACCGCCTGTGACGCCGCCGAACGAGGCTGAAAGGGGATCGACAAAGGCGTAGCTTCCCGTCCCGAACGTCGGGTCCAGGCCGATCGACGCGAACACCTGCTCACAGTTCGCTTGCGTCTGGGCAGCTAAGGTCGGGTTGTCCTGCGCGATAGCGTTAATTTGCGCCACATCGCAAGGGTCGTCCGGGCGAAAGTTGACGCCAACTTCAGGTCCGAAAAGTTCTGTTATGTTCGGCGCCCGAACGGCTTCTGAGTACGTGCTGCGAAAGGTCAGCGAGTCAATCGGTGTCCAGACCAGGTTGGTCTTCCAGGTTGTTGTCTTGCCAATCGTTGAATAGTCCGACAGTCTGCCGGCGAACTCGAGCGTGAGTTCACGCGCGGCCGGGAGGTCAGTCAGCAGCGGAATCGACACCTCCGCGTAGTAGTCGCTGACGTCATAACTGCCAGACTCGTTCTTGACACTGGTCTGCGGCCGGACGGTCAGCGATTCGTTATCGGAAAAATCCGATATCTGCGAACCTGCCGGGAAAGGCGCACCGGCGGGAATAACGCCGCGCTGGTAAGGGTCGAACCGGGCATTAGACGACTCATCGCGATATTCAACGCCCGCGGCGAATGAAATCGCACCGGCCGGTAACTCGAAGAAATCCGACGTATCACCGGTCACGAAAGCGGAGAAAACAAACTGATCAAGTATGAGTTTATCCCATTCGTCGACCGTCATGAAATCCATCGCAGCCTGGGTTATGCCGCCCTGGCCGTTCCAGATATCCAGCGGCACACAACTGCCATCGCCGGGCGTGAAGGAATAGTAACCGCGCTCATACGATGGAAAATTAAACGGTGTCGTTCCCGGCGGGGCCTGCGGATCCACCGAGGACCGGCAAGCCGGCGAGCCAGTCGCCGGATCTGTCACTGCATCAAGCGCCGCGAACCAGCGATCCACGACAATCTGATTTGTCCTGGAAATATTCTGTTCCATGCGCCCGTAATTTGCACTGACTTCGTAATTCCAGCCGTTTTTCATTTCACCTTCGATGCCGAGCACCGCGCGCGTCGTATCACGTTCGGTTTTACGTTCCGCGCCAAAACCGATCGGATCGATCGTAATGCTCACACCGCCCGTTTGTGCAGCGATTGCTTGCAGGAATGGCGGCAGGAAAGGATTGTCAGGTTGTCCGGGGATCAGGTCCCAGGCTGAGTTAACGCCGTTGAATATCTTCGTCTTCTGCGTCACGTATTTGAATTCGCCAAATACCGTCGCCGATTCGTTGATATCAAAGTGACTCATTAAATTGAGCGAGACTTTGTCGTCCGGCAGCAGGAAGGAATAGCGATCGTTCCGGTAAACGTCGTAGGAACTGCCCCCGAAGCCGGTAAAGTTGCCAGAGACGAGGCCATCTGTGGCGACCGTGTATGAGCCGTCCTGATTGATATTCCAGCAACCGCCAACCGCACCAAAGGCTGCCGGTGCAAAAGTTGAATTGTATCCGGTAAAGGATTGCTGGCAGTCCGGTACACCGTTACCGTCCAGGTCGGTCGCTTCATTCGGGTCAAAGCCGCCGAACCCGAATCCCTCGCCCGCCGCGACCAGGCCGTAGGCTGACGTTATTGGAAAAGTGAATTCCGGCAGGACTGCTCGCTGAGGCGCTGTTGCACCCCGTTCGATCAGCGCCAATTCAGCCTGCGACAAAGAGCTGGCGGTCAACGAAGTACCGAACGCTGTATTGTAGTCGGCGATAAAACTTTCGGCCGTTGGAATCGGCAAGCCGTAGTTGATCAGGCCGGTGTTGTCGTAATTATAGTATTGCTCGAAAAGCGGTGTCGAGCCACCTATATCGCCCAATTGAAATCGCAGTGCCGGGTTTACCCAGTCACCGCCAGTTCCAAACTGCGCACCCGGCCGATCGCCCATTTTCAGGCCTTTGTCCGTTCTATAGTCGACGGAAACGGCAACGTTGCCGCGATCGCCTGCGAAATTGGTACCCCAGGTCGCGGTCAATGCTGTCTGCGCGCCATCGCCTCTGCTCGAAAGACCGTAACTGGCATCGATGTTAAAGCCTTCGAAATTGTCCTTCATGATGAAATTGACAACGCCGGTAACCGCGTCCGCACCGTAGATGGCGGACGCGCCACCCGTCAGCACTTCAACACGCTCGACCAATCGCATCGGGATCGAGCCAACATCCACTGCTGCCGTACCCTGCACACCGCCAACATGACGACGACCGTCAACCAGTACCAATGTTCGGTTTGCGCCAAGCCCGCGCAGATTCAGAATGTTCGCTCCGTCAGAAAATGCCGAATCAATCGAGCTTTCTGACGACGTCGAGGAAAGCAACGCCGGGATATCGTTAACAACGTCGGTCAATGAAAATTCACCCGACATTTGAATTTGTTGCTCGCCGACGGTCTGAATAGGCAAAGCACTGGTGAGATTTGCATCACGCCCAATACGCGAACCTGTCACTGTAATTTCGTCGACCTGCTCTTCTTCCTCTTCGGCCGAAACGGCCTCGAGGGACAGACCCAAACTCAAGGTGGCAAGACCACCAAACGTGATTGCGTGGACGACACGCTTCCGATTGAACACAAATTGCATCGAGATTTCCCCTATTGGCAACGGTTAAAACATGATTCCGCAACTATTATTTTTTTTGTCGCGCCTTAAATTCGGCGGCATGAACGCATTAACGGCCTCACTCATAGACGTTCTGACGAAAAATGTCAATGCAAACAGTTGCAAGGACCAACGAATTCGAGGCTTCTGATTCTGGTGCACGCCACCGCGCAGCAAGCTCTTTATAGCATATCCGACACAAAAAAAAGCCCCGACCATTACGTCGGGGCTTCGTCAGCGATTGTCGGCCCGCCTGCTGTTACCAGTGGGCTTTTTGTTACAGATAATCGCTTGTCAGGTCTTACCAGTTACCCTGAAGGGTCAAGGTAAAGTTTCGACCCAGTAGCTCAGGTGTACCATAGAAGCCACGAGCCTCCTGGATAAGGTCCGGCTTACGATTCAATACGTTGCCGATACCCAGCTGGATCATCGTCGTTTCCGGTGCACCGGGGAACAATGAATCAAGGCTGTAGGAAACCGTTACGTTGTTGATGTAACGGGCGTCAGCCTTCTGACGTCCAATGCCATTTACGGCGAACCGATCGTTGCGGAACGTGTCCAGATACGGTTTGCCGGAGTACAGCGTACGCCAGAAAATGCGCGTGTTCTCACCGCTCCAGATAAAGTCAAAAGTACCGGACCATTCGGGATCTGCGTAGCCACCGATGGTACTGTCAGCCACCTCACCCACGACCGAGATATTGCGTTCGATTGGATGATCGAAGCGCATGCGTGTCTGGAAGCTTCCAAGTGAACGCGCACCCAGCGAGTCACTGATTCCAGCGAGCAACGAAGATACTTCAAATTCAT
Source organism: Gammaproteobacteria bacterium (assembly GCA_013151645.1). Taxonomy (GTDB): domain Bacteria; phylum Pseudomonadota; class Gammaproteobacteria; order Steroidobacterales; family Woeseiaceae; genus JAADHU01. The sequence goes on from JAADHU010000051.1 coordinate 203,888, forward strand.
ATTGAATGTTCATCTGCAACGACTCGTACAGGAACAATGCCGCGTTGGACTGTCCCGTCGTAAAGTCCACCACCTGACCGCCTGCGTCGCGCGTGAACGCGTCGCAGCTCGATATGTTCGGGAAGGAGGTAGAATCAAGACACGACGTCATTAACTGTGTCAGTCCAAGCACCTGAATCGCATCGGAGAGCTCGATATTGATGTAATCAGCCGTGAACAGAAGGCCCTCGATCGCGCTGGGCTCGAAAGTAAGTCCGATTGTGTACGATTGCGCGGTCTCATTGGAGAGGTTTGGATTGCCGCCCGTCCTGCCGATCGCCGTGGCATTTACGACCTCGGAGGTAAAGTTGCCCGGGTCGTAATTCGCAATACTCGCCGTACAGTTTGCCAGCCTGGTCGCTGGAACCGGGCCGTCGGCGATAAAGCGACTGTCACAAGGATCTCTTCCCGTCGAGAAACTCTGGTTTTGCGGCGCGAACAACTCCACGAGGGAGGGTGCTCGAATCGACTCAGTGTAATTCGCACGGAACGACAGACCGTTGACAGGGGCGACGCGCATGCCGACCGTCCAGACGTCCTGGCTACCTGCGAGAGAGTTGTCGATCTTGCGATACGCACCGTTCAACTCCGCAAATTCGAGGAAGCTCCAGTTCATGTCGGAATCGACGAGAGGAATGACGACTTCTCCGTAGAACTCGTCGGTTTCATACTGGCCGCCCGTTTCCGCAAACGGCGAGGAGCGAGTAATCGGGATTTCCGTGCCGGAACCGGGTGTGAAAAGCGCAAACTCTCTGCGATTTTCATAGCCGAGGTTGACAGCCGCCCAACCGGCGGGCAATTCGAACAAGTCGCTGCCAATATTGACATTGAACACGCTCTGCTCGATCTCGGAATTCGTCAACTGATCGGCGGTCACCCAGTCGCGCGCTAATTCGGAACGAGCGCCTTCACCGAACAGGTTCAGCGGAGCGCAACCCTGCACGAACGGCAGGTCACGGTCCGTAACGCCGCTGCCGCTGACACCGGATACGTTACCCAGCGCCGCCTGGAAGACTGACTCGCAAACAATATCGCCAACCCCGGCTGAAGTGGTGCCGGAGAACGCAAGGATTTCCTGCTCGTCCACAAGCGCCAGATCGGCAACACTCAGACGACGAGCGTCAAGCGCACTGAGGAATCGGCCGTCCACAATACCTTCCCGCGTTGTCGTGCCGCTCGATTCACCGTGGGTCGCACTGATGGACCAAAAGACGTTGCGTTCACCGACCTCGAAGTCGCCTTCCAATGCCGCCGTTGCCTGCCACAAGAACTGCTTTCGTTGGTTGGATGAGTCGATGATATCGTTGTTGAATCGATTCATATAAAACTCTGATGCGCCGATATCAGACAGCAATTGTTGCGCATCCGGATGCAGGAATGGATTGTCGGCCTGGAACAACAACGCGCCACTGGTACCACCAAAAATAAAGGTCTGGAATCCACCCTGGTTAACCAGTTCATCGCCCCACGAATTGGAGAACAGGACGTCTGACGAGAAAGTCACGTTGTCGGTCAAGTCGTAATTCATGCGGGCAGTAAAAACTTCACGTTCCAACGGTGATTGAATCTGTGCCACATCGTCGAAGAAATCCGGACCACTGCCACCCAGCGCGAAGAACGCCGAACCCGAGTAGTCCTGGCCCGGTATGTAAGGGACCAGATTCGAATTGCTGTCGAACTGGTAGAAGTTGCCGTCCTGCATTGTGCCGACACCGAGCGACGGCAGCGTGACTGGACCCTGAGAGATCTGACCAGAATTGTTGAACAGGTTGATACGCCTGTCGCGGTATATAAGCCGGAAATCATTGGCCCCTTCTTCGTCGCCGAAGAACGGATCATTCGCGGTAAAACGGGGCCTGGAATTGAGCAGCAGCCCTTCCTGGCGGCTTGATTCCATGGACATCGTCACGTTGCCGCGACCGTCCGAGAAGTTGGCACCGGCGACCAGCGATATGCGCTCGAAATCACCGTCTTTTTTCGATGAAGCGCCGCGCTGCATGGTGACCTGCACGCCTTCGTACCGATCTTTGAGAATCACGTTAATCGTACCGGCAATCGCGTCCGATCCGTAAATCGGAGCACCACCAACGCTGATGGTTTCAATGCGCTCTACGAGGGCAATCGGGATGACGTTGAAGTCAACCTGTTGACCACCGTTTTGGCCAAAAATGGACGGTGTGTTGGCCGATACGAAGCGACGGCCGTTAACCAGGGTCAGCGTTCGTTGCGAACCCAATCCGAGGAAGTCGACGAAGTTCTGGCCGACCGAAAAACTGTTCTGCGCACCAAATGGCGACGCGTCGGGTGTACCAAAACTTGGAATCTGGTTCAACGCATCGGCAATATTGACGAACGCGCCGTCTTCAAGCTCTTCTGTTCCGACAGAGATGGCGGGATAGAAGGTATCGACGCCGGCGCGCTTGATACGCGAACCCGTGACGATGATTTCTTCAACTTCCACTTCATCCAGGTCATCTGCATCTTCTTCCTGCGCAAATGCCAGCGGCGCGAACGCCAAAGTGGACGCTCCGATAAGCACACTCGTACTCATCAGGAGTTTCCTGATATCAAAAGCACTCATTAAATTCCCCTTAATAAATTGCAGTTTGTTTTTTTAACAGTTGGACAAGTTTGACGTGTTATGCACGTCAACGCGGCGGGTGGTCTATTTGCCACACCTGCCATGGCAGCGATAATGCGCTAACTAGTAACATTTGTAAACGTATTGCCAAGTTTGATTACGACAGGCCATTCAGGGTGTTGTTATTAAACAACACAAATGCCGCGCCAGCCAATATTTCATAAACCGGGCCTCGCTACGAAGAATCAGCTCCAAACCCACCGGATGCGGCACCAAGCCAGATCCCACGCGGTTTGTGTCGACGATGGCTGAGCCAGCGACACGCTTTCGCCGGTCGTTTTTGGCACGCTAACGACTGGTGCCGACCGCATTCCGGACGCTCATACAGTGTGTGTATATAACGAATTCTACTGTACCGAAACTTAACGTAATGCTGTTTTTCCTCGCTCATTCGAGCGCCTTAACGGCGCTACACACTGGCTGGTAGCGTCACCGGAAATCTGCAAGGCCCGCCGGGAGTCACCGCGATTTTGCGATATGATTGTCGTCCGGCCAATACTTAATCGGAGAGAACTATATGGCTAGCGAAACTTTTTCGGGGGGCTGCCTGTGCGGGGCGGTGCACTTCGAAATAACCGGCGACGTCCGAACTTTTCTGCATTGCCACTGCTTGCGCTGCCGAAAATCGAGCGGCACGGGGCACGCCAGTAATCTAATCCTCAAACCGGATACCGCCACGTGGGTTTCCGGCGAGGATAAACTGCGTACATTCAAGGTACCCGACGCAGAGCGATTCCGTACCGTATTTTGCGCTGATTGCGGCAGCCCGTTGCCCCGCATTGCAGCGGATATGAGCATGGCCGTGGTCCCGGCAGGCAGTCTCGACCATGAACCGGAAGCGATCCCGGTTGGCCGCATTTTCGACGACTCCAAAGCGTCATGGTCTTGCGGCAACTCGGAACTGCCCGTCTGGCCCGAGTACCCGCAGCAATAGGATCAGTCCGCCGGGACAGCGCCCGATCTTCACCGGCAACAGCGCGACTCCCGGGGAATTTTCGCTCTCTCGCCGTGTCCGTTATTATGTGAATTGGCGCAAGGAATTGAGGCGGTGAATCAGTAACAGTAAGAGGCACGGCTTTGTGCTTGCGAAACGGCGCGTTAGACCGCTATTCATAGCTATAGATATCATAGCGTTATTGGGATGGACTGGCAGTACTCGAATGCTTATCACGCCGAACAGAAACAACCTGAACAGGATCGTCGTCCTCAATCCCAAGGGCGGCTGTGGAAAAACCACGCTCGCCACCAATCTGGCCAGCTACTACTCTCTTAAAGGCCCCATGCCCGCGGTGATGGACTGCGATCCACAAGGATCCACGATGAGCTGGCTGGATCGGCGAGACGCATCGCGTCCACCCATACACGGTATTGCTGCCTACAAGAAAACGATGCAGGCGACGCGCAGCTGGCAGCTGCGCGTGCCGAACGAAACCACCAATCTGATCGTGGATTCGCCCGCCAGTCTGACCCACGATGACTTGCGCGAAATCACTCGTGACGCGACCAGCATCCTGGTACCGGTGCTGCCCTCCGCCATCGATATTCACGCCGCTTCGCGCTGTATCGCCGATTTGCTGCTGGTGGCAAAGATTGATCGACGCGAAAACAAACTGGCGGTGGTCGCCAACCGCACGCGTCGAAATACTAAAAGCTTCGATAAATTGATGCGTTTTCTGGATTCACTGGGTATCCCCATTATCGCGGTGTTGCGCGACAGCCAGAATTACGTACGAGGCGCCGAACAGGGCATTGGCATCGTAGAAATGCAGCCTTACAAAGTACGTAAAGACCGAGAGGAACTCGAGAAAATCATTACCTGGCTCGACACACCACCGATTGACCGACGTGACTCATTTGATTGCCGTCCTGCCACTCCCCCCAGCAATGTAACGCTTCTGCACAAACCACAGTTCAACGCGGGATAGGCGTCTCAGGCACCGCTCTGGATCGAGCCGAACAATTCAGCATCGACATTACCGCCGCTAAGAACGACCGCGGTGACCGTATCCTTAACAACTATTTTTTTCGCCAGAACGGCCGCCAGTGCGACAGCACCGCCCGGCTCGACGACCAGCTTCAAGTGCCGGAAGACGAAACGCATTGCTTCGGCAACCTCCTCATCGGTTACGGTCAGCACTCCACTGGCCAGTTTTTGATTGATCGCAAACGTCATCTTACCCGGTGTTTCGGTTTGCAATGCGTCGCAAATTGAACGCGCCGACCTGGCGTTGCGCACGCGCTCACCGCTTTGCATCGAGCGCAGGGTGTCATCGAATTCGACGGGCTCGACGAGATACACGTCGGTGCGTGGAGAAATGGCTCTGATCGCAGTGGCACAACCGGCACTCAAACCACCGCCGCCGCAACAAATAATCACCTGATCCGGTGTCACGCCCATCGCCGCGCTCTGCTGCATGATTTCCAGTCCTGCCGTGCCCTGCCCCTCGATAATTTTCCGTTCCTCATAGGAAGGTACGAGCACGGCACCACTCTCGGTGGCGATACGTCGGGCGATCGCTTCCCGATCGTCGTTATATCGATCGTAGAGCACGACCTCTCCGCCAAGTCGCCGTGTATTGGCAATCTTGGCTTTCGGCGCATCCTCCGGCATGACAATCGTCGTCTTGATCCCCAGCAAACCGCCCGCCGCGGCAACGCCCTGTGCATGATTTCCGGACGACCATGCGACCACACCGCACGCGGCCTGCTCCGGCGTCATTTGACACATCATGTTATAGGCGCCGCGAATCTTGAATGACCCGGTTCGCTGCAGGCACTCCGGCTTGAGCAGAATCTGTCCGCCGACGATGCGATCCAGCTCGGACGACACCAGCAACGGCGTCTCTACGATAATTTCTTTCAGGCGTGCGGCGGCGGCCTGAATATCCTGAAGCTCTATCATGTCCGATGCATTCTCAAAACGTATCAGCGGAAAGTCGATCGATCTTGGCGGCACAAATGAAGTCGTTGTCGGACAGGCCGTCAATGGCATGCGTCGTGTATCGCACTGTGCAGGATCCGTAACTGACCTGCAGGTCCGGGTGATGACCTTCCGTCGTCGCAACCCAGGCAACGGCATTGACAAATGCGATAGTCCGACTGAAAACTGCAAAGCGAAATTCCTGGAATATGGACTTGCCGTCATCGCTGAGAGACCAGGCCGATTCCAGCGATGACAACAACTCGCGCGAGCGTTCGAGGCTCAGCGGCAACACTCCACCTTCACAAGGTTTACAGGTCTGCTCCGTAAGACTACCCATCGATTTCCGACTCCAGCCGTTTGAATCTGGCCACTATAAGACCTGAAGAGCGCAATGCACAAACCTGAAAAAGCCGGCCCTTACGGGCCGGCAGGGGAGAGACTCGCGACGGAGCCTCGGGGGGAGCTCCAATGATCTTTTACTGAAGCGGATTGGCGGCGAATGACGGCGACTCATCAATGAACAAGACAAGGCTCACTTTCCGTTCCAGCGCATAACTGTCGACATTGCCGTCGGCCGACGGGGTTTCACCGTGAGCATCCATTTGAATACGGCCCTCCGGCACACCATTGATGATCAGCACATCGCGCACATGCTCGACGCGCCGAATTGACAAATCCTGGTTGTAATTTGCATCACCGCGTTCGTCGGCGTAACCGTCCAGCTTGACGAACACATCGGGCATTGCAGCCAGGCTGGCAGCAAGATCGTTCAAGCGCTTGTCGGTAGACTCAGTCAGCACATACTCGTCCGTCTTGAACAGCAGATCCATTTCGATACCGGCCTGCAATAACGACAACAGTTCAGGGCGAGCGACACTGCGCATGCGCTCAAGATCGCCGCCAAGAGAATCGATATCTCCGTTCAATGCGGCGACACTTTGCTGCAATTCCCGGACACGAGCCCGCGAACCCTCCAGATCGTCACTCAATGCAGCCACCTGCTCTTTTCGCCTGCCGAAAACATCACCCAGTTTCGCACCGACGGCACTCCCAAGAAGGGCACCAACCGGGCCACCAACAACGGCGCCGACGACGAGGCCACTACTGATGCCGACATGCTCCTCCCGCGAAGCCGGCTCCGCTGCAAAAGCCGAACCAACCGCAAAACAGGCGATAACCCCAAAAACTCCAGTATGAATACGCATTTTGACTTCCTCCGATGGATAAGGACCACCGTTGTGGCCGCTTTCGAGGTCAATTAGGCGCGAATACAAAGTTCTACAGAGGGCGAAAGAGTGGCGGCCTGCCGGTAAATTATGACGAAATCAGGCAGCCGTTCGGGCACGAATGTGGGTGCCTGTCCGAAGGAATCAAGGGCTTATTGAGTTCGGACAGGTACCCACATTCGTGCCCGAACGGCTGCTAACCGCTTTCCCAATCATGATCACGATCAGGTCACGCTGATTACTCTTAACGTCCGCGGTCCGTCAACCCCACAAACGTTCCCCCATTCCGCTCACACATCAGTCGCATCAAACCCGCGAAACGCTGCGAACTCTTGGGAATGCTGTTGCCGCCAAAAGAATACGGAAAGCCCACGGCGTGAATGCGCACGAGCCGATTGCCGTCTTCGTCTTCTGTATTGATGGAGTCGATTTCTCGCAAGGTCGCTTCCATGGAACCACCCTGAAATTCGTCACCAAACACATAGATACTGATCTTCTTTCCGGGCGCCCAGAAGGTACGAATGGCGTAGGCGATACCATCGGACGGATCGCTGTCGCTGAACGGTGCCCATTGGCGCATCTGGTTCTTGATCGCCTGGCGCAACTGAGGCGAATCGGGTATCCAGTTGCTGCCGTATTGCGCGAACATGAAACGACCATTGTCGTTCATGATCTGCAGGCCTTTGACGGTCGGATAAACATTGAGAACTTCGCTGAGTTTTCGTTCGACGAGACCCCATTTTGCCTGCATGCTGCCGGAAGTATCGACGACGAAGATAATGTACTCGCTATCGACTGGAATACCACCGATCGAGTCATCGGGAGCACGCTCGAAATCCGGCCGTAGCCTGCGCATTTCCTCGGTCAGACGTTGGCGGGCCGATCGAAGTTCGCCCTCATCAACGTCGAGATCCGGAGACTCTGACATGATCAGGTCGTATTGCCCCTGCACGGAGCTCAACTCACGGCGCAGTTGTGCGAGCGTCATTTTCGTTTCAGAAGTCTCCAGACGCACCGTTTTGAGATCGCGCGTCACGATCGCTGACTGCCCCTGAATATCGAAGAGCTCTTCCTGCAGGAGCGCAATTAACTGGCGCAGGTCTTCCTCGGTTTTTTCGATAACGACAGGATCATACATCTTGCTCAATACGAGCAGAAGAATGATCGCACCAAAGCCACAGGAAATGACATCCAGGAACGACAGGCTAAAGGCTTCGACTTCTCGGTTTCTTCTTTTCATCGTCAGCTCATGGCCAGTCTTTACTTATGCTCATGAATGATCCGCCGGTACGGTAAGCGAGCAACCAATAGGCGATGGAAGCTTCGTAGTCGCCTTCCATCGGGTACAGCAGTACATTCACCGGCACGCCAGCGGGCACCAGGGCTTGCGCCTCGTAGTGAAAACGCAGGCGCTGCTGGCCGGTTACCATGCCGCGCTCGGTGTCCGGGGTATTCATCGTAGGCAGACTATCGATCAGCAGAATGACATTGTCCGGTTTTGGGTTCATTTGATTGATTACGTCGAAGGCCGAGTACATGTTGGTGCCGTTCTCCGGCACTGTTCGTCGCAGAATTCTGATCGCTTCATCCAATTGTTTTCCGTCGCCCACTTCAAGCCAGACGCCATCACTGCCTTTCAGCACCGGTTTCGCTTCCGTGTTGAAGGAGTAGATCTGAAACTTGCTGGACTCGGGAAATTGCGCCGCTAACCAGTCCACACTGGCGACGGCCTGCCGCCATTTGAGTGACCGCAGTTTGACCGCTTTCGACATATTGCGGCGACGAATAATATTGATGATCTTGCGATCGAGCATACTCGCGGACGAATCGACCAATATCAGAATGTGATCGCCACCGACTTTCAAACCGGTCAGGTACTGACGATCACCCTCACCGGTAAAATCCCGCACCTGACTGCCGGTTTGCAGGAGCTTCTCACGAGCCAGCAAACGCTTCTTCTCTTCTTCGAGTCGTTCAACATCTGATTTAAGTTTTTCAACCCGCTCCACTTTGGCGAGCGTGTCCTTATCCTCCTTTTCGAGCTCGGCTTTAAGTTTTTCGATCAGCGCAATAATCTGTGCGATCTGATCTTCCGCTCGGGCCTCCTCATCGGTTAGATCTTCGATGGTATTTTTTGCCAACACCAGGTTCTTGCGTTGATTCAGGATTTCGAATTCGAGTCGCGTCGTTTCTCCCGCCAGTTCCGGCGGCGCATCTGTTTTCTGTGTTACCTGCGAATTGATAATCATGAAGAGAAGGATCACCGCACCGAAGCCGCAACTCATGCAATCGAGAAAGGCCATGGTGAAGATCTCCATCTTGCGCCGTTTACGCGCCATGATCTTCGTCCGTCGTAATCAGTTGAAATTCGTATCCCGGAGAGCCCACTCTCAACGAGTCACCCACCTGCAAAACCGTCGACCCGTTTATGCGGTGACCGTTTACAAAAGTGCCATAGCGGCTGTGATCTTCAACGACACATTGCCGGCCGACGCGGGATAGAGAACAGTGTCGACGAGACACCCCTGGCATGTCACCGCCCAGCAGGACACTTCGATCCGAATCAGCGGTTTGCGAACCCACAACCAGCGGCACCGAATCAATCGCATAGGCTGTCGTCTTGTAAAGGACGTGTGTAGGGACGTTACCCGGCGTCTTTTCGATCTCTGGTCGCTCAAGAACGAATGCCGCCTGGTCCCACGGCAGCTGACGCAACAGACTGACTCCCGAAGCGGATGCTTCACGGTCTCGACAGCGCGCCAGAGCGCCACGTGCTGTCGCCCCGGGTTCGAGGGCGAATATTTCCCCGCCAACGCGGGCCTTCAGCATGTCGGCAAGACCCGGCAGGCGGGCCACTCGATCCGTAATCTGAATAGCAGGTACTTCATCCGCGCGGTACAGGGCGCGTAACTTGCTCACGATAACCTGGTAAAAAGGCGCGGCGGCGGCGATGAGGCTGAGCGATTCTATTTCGGCACGATGCTTAATACCGTCGAATTCAAGCTCGAGTTCCACCACGTCCTCCGTCGAAGCCAGTGCCAGCCACTTGCCGAGCTTGTTCAGCAGAATCTGTTCCGTCACAGCGGTGTGCAGCGGGTCAAAGCGTGATTGCTGCACGAACGTCTCTGCCACAGTCTTGATCCACGCGTTGTAAAGCGCATGTACACCACAGTCTTGCAATACTTCGGATTGTTCCACCTGTGACTGGCCAGCCTGATTCATTCTCGACAACATCGAGCCGTGCAATCCGATGTCGACGTGTACCAGCACGGCATCCTTGTATTCACGACGGGTAGCCGCCACGGCGGCATCGACAAGTGTCACGAAAGAAAGGCCCACTTCGCCGGCCACGCCGAGCAGCAAGCCAAGATTGGTGGCATCCATGTAAGCCGGCACGGCAACGATTAGCTGACGCTCGGCATTGCCGGCCGCCGCCCACATTTGTTCAAGCTGGCGACTCACCAGGTCTGCGGCGCTGAGGTGACCGAAACGTTGGTCAGCGAGCGGTTTGGATTCCAGCGCGGACCAGTAACGATGTTGAATGCGACGCGGGCTGATGCGTGCCTGGCCGAATGCGGCATCGCCGGTCGTCAGTTGCTCATCATTGAGTATCGCAAAACCGGGTTCCCGGTAGACGATACCCTGATCGCTAAGCAGCGTAATTCCGGCATCATTCAAGTGAGTGGCTAATTGCGGCACCAGCGTTCTCTGACGACTCTGTTAATCCGACTTCATGTGACGAATCAGCTTTTCATTGGTGTAGTTTTCGCTGTCAAACACCAGTCGTTCCTGGAGAAGCTGCAATTGATGCACCAGGAACATCAGAAAAATACTGATCAGGAGTGCGGTAAACGTCGAGTTAAAGGCGAGACCGAGGCTGGCGGTAACGCCGCTAATGTCACCCTGCACAGCAATATCCGCTTGCGACAGCGCTTCGCCAATACCCCGCACCGTACCGATAAAGCCTATTGATGGAATCGCCCAGGAAATATAACGAATCATCGATAACTCTGACTCAAGACGCTCTGCTTCCGATTCGAAAATCAGGTGGGTACTGGTGGATACATCCTGAAGATTGCGCGTAGTACTGAATCGCTGCAGCGCATTGAGCAGTGCTCTGGGCAATACCATACCCCGTTGCTCCTCGGGTAACGCCTGCACCTGTCTTGCGAACTCCCGCGTATCTTCGGGCAGGATACGCATACCCTCGGCAATCGAGACGAGATCAACATCGAGCAACTTGCGCTCGTTCCAGAGCGACCTGGCCTTGAAACCCATGATGGCCAGCGCCCAGAACATCAGCACGAAACAGGCCTCCTGCTCCATATCCTTGATGAGCACCCAGGTCGATCGCTCCTTTATTTGCCCCGGATTCTGCTGCGACTCAATCGCTTGCTCGGCGATTACCTCCGCCGCGTTTGGCCGTACTACAGAGACATAGAACGCGTGAACGACGATTACCGCGATGATCAGGGCAAAAAGCTGATAGACGAACTCAACGGGAATGTTCTTTTTCTTCATTTAGTACTACTCACGGTGAGGGCCTCAAACAGGGCAGGCATCTTTCTAGATGTTGGTCGGAAACGGGATAGGCACGTCGGCAGGAATTTCTTCGGTCGGTACGAAATCGTCATCGTCTTCCTCGTAGGTCTGCTCATCAAGATCAGAATCGTCAAATTCATCCGCTTCCCCGGAATCATCCGACTCGTCCGACTTGTCTGCATCCTCCACCGGCGTGGCGTTATTTGCAGGCGGTGGCGTATTCTCCTCCTGAGCGGCGGCCGGCCAGGCCGAAAGTAGTGCCAGAAGGGCGATGATCAGGTAGAAATAGTTGCGCATAACGTATCCACGCTGGTTTGGACAACGGCCAGACGAAAAAATTACACTAATTAACATTGCGCGCAATTCGAAAGCCCACGTCGATACGCCCATTGCTACCGAAATCCCGATAGCTACTCCTCAATTCCGTTATTCCTGCGTGCCGCCAACTTGAGCCACGAATGACGTGCTGCGCACCTCGCTTCGGTCCGGTTGGGTCCACTACCGCCGTTGCCTGCCCTGGCTGCGGCACAGAATAGTAATCCTGAACCCATTCGGCAACATTACCACCACCGTCGTAGATGCCAAGAACATTGGCAGGGAACGAACCCACGGGCGCCGTTGACGCATAACCATCGTCGTAACCGGGCAGAACGGACGGAACCAGCTTGCGTGCGGACTGACCGGCGTAATTGCCGCTGTCTCTTCGTGGCGGCAGACGATTGCCCCAGGGAAACTTTGGCGCACTGCTGCGGGCCTGAAAACGTATCGCCCATGCCCATTCTGCTTCCGTCGGCAACCGATAGCCATTGGGTGTCGGCGTCACCATCTCCCATTTTTCAAAGCGCTTCTTGTACGCAGGCGTCAATCCTTCCTCGGTGCTCAGCCAATTGCAATATTCGACCGCATCGTCCCAACTGACACTGACGACCGGATTGTTGTTGGCCGCCAACGACGCATGTACGCCATCACCTGAAATATGGTTCCGCCTGAAACGCAGGAACTCTTTATTGGTCACCTCTTTCGCACCGATGAAAAAGGGCCTGGTCAACGTAACGGGCACCAGAACTTCATTGGCACGCCGTCCTTGCTCTCGACGGGACGCACCCATCGTAAACCCGCCCGGCTCCACGCGGCGCAATACCTGCCCATTGGAATTGGTCACGGTCGATGCGACGCTGCGCAAACGCGCCTCCTCATTACTCAAGAGCCTGACCTGAATCTTTTGCGGGTAGCCCGGTCGCGGTGTGACGCTGCGTTTAAACGACTTGTAACCGTCCTTTTGAACTTCAATGCTGTGCGGCGCCGACGACAAATTGAAGGTCATCGTGCCCGTACCGCGTACGCGCCCGTCGACCAGAATCTCGGCATCCTTCGGCGTCGCGGAAATGGTCACTTTGCCGACCCGGGCCGTCAGGTCGACGGTTATCGACTCCGACGCGGCGGCACGCAACCGCACCTGTCTCACAGTAGATCCGTAGCCCGCTTTCGACAGGCCAATGCGATAGTCAATGTCCGGGGACAAATCGAGTTTGATTGGCGATTGGCCACGATAACGCCCGTTGACCGTCACGTTCGCCCCGCGCGGTATCGAATTCACCGTCAGGCGCGCGTTGGCCGGTATCAGCTGAATGAGCGGCACGACCTGATCGACATTCGCGCGGGTCACGATGACGCCGTCCCACGGCCGGAATCCTTCGTGTACGACCGTCAAATCGTGCGAACCTTCCGTCAGTTCCAGTCGCAGAGGCGTCCTGCCCAATTCAGTGCGACCTTGAAGTACCGTGGCGCCGCTCGGAGCGGACGAAATGTCGACATTGGCCCAGTTCGGCACCAGTTGCACGTTCACTATCTGCTTTCGGCCAAGCCCGGGCACGACAAGATTGTCCGCATAGGGCAGGTATCGATCGGCACTGACCGTCACTGAATGCGTGCCCGGCTCCAGTTCGATCGGCCCGAATGGCGCCTCACCGATGATGGTGTCATCGATGGTCACCAGTCCCTCGACGGAAGGAGTTGTTGCAACCGTAAGAAAGCCGGGCAATTTACGCATTTCGACCCGCACCGTCCGGCTCGGGGTCGCATCAACCCGAAAACTCTGGTTGGTATCGTAATACCCCGCCGATTTTACGCGGACGGTATAACTGCCTTCGCGCAGCAACACCCTGTCCGCCAGTGAAATACGAAACCAGCCGCCGTTGATCTCCAGCGAATCCGCCGCCACCGGCTGTACATCGAAACGAATCGACTTGGCCGTGAACATGAGGTACGAGAGTATCGCCAGTACCGCGATGGCGGCGCCAACCGCAGCTTGCCAGCGGTGCGCCGTCGACTTTTTGTCGATCGCCCCCGTCCTGGCGGCACGCTGAAAAGCCGTCGGCGCAATCGTTTCCTCGGCCAGCAGGGCGTCTGCACCCGGCAATTCCGGCGGTTTGGTAATGTAAGCGCTGTCTTCGAACTGTACATCGAGGAATAGAGTCTCATCCCCGGAGGCCACGACAATTCGCGTACCGAAATAGGCCAGCTCATCGCCGTCCTGGAGACGACGCGACGCGACCAGCGGTTCTCCATTCAGGTTTACGGCAGTAGCTCGACCGACCGGTTGCATAAACGGCTGACCGTCGAGCGCATCCAGTAACACGACGGCGGCGCTACCGGGGCCAGGCAGGCGAATATCACAATTGCTCCCGGTACCGAATCGCAGCGGCAGATCACCGAGCGAAAATTTTCGCTCTCCTTCAGCATCGCGGATAACGATGGCATCGATCTTCAAATCGCTTCCTCACATTTCACGACGATCGGTTTCGATTCGATATCCGGCGAAACGCGAAACTCCAGGCGAACGTCGCGATAACCGGGTCGAATGCCTACTGCCACATATACTCCCGGCCGCAAGCTCAGATCCTGCACGTCAAAGCGTCCCAGTTTACCCACTTTGTAGACGGAAACCTCCGTCAGGTTATCGGACAGGATGCGAACGGGCAGCGGCGTTGCCGCTCGTTTCAACAAGATAGACAGCTTTTTTTTCTGGTCTTCGAGACGCGGGCCCATCGGCTGCATGCGCGAAACATCCAGCAGCATTCGCGTTGCCTTTTGCATGGTCACCGGATCATTCAACGCATCGGGATCCGCAATAAAGTCGTTCAACATGCGGTGCACTTTAGCGCGCGCTCTGGCCCGTGAGAGGCCTTCCTGTGCAAATTGTAAATCGGCGTCAACGTCCAGCAAGGCCTGATAGGTTGTCACCGCCGTTTCCCACTGTTCCCCGGACTCCTGTTCAGCGGCCTCCGCTTCCATGGTTCGAATGCTGGCGAGCCGGATCTCCTGGTCAACCTGCAGCAGGCCATCAACTGGCTCGGGTGATGCCGGATACATCAATTTTGCGGCATTGAATGCTGCACGAGCGGTTTCAAAGTCCTGCGTTGCCAGCGCATCCAGACCTTCCGACATGCGTGCGTCGAATGCCGCCTGTTCAATCGCTTTGCGGATACGCACCAGGGCGTCGCTCGCAGGTTGCCATGCAGAATCAAGTTGCAACGCTTTTTCATAAACCAGTTTTGCCGCTTCCAGCTCCAGATTTTCTTCGTATTGCGAACCCTGATCCATCAATTTCAGCACCGCCTCGAGACTGATCGCGCGTTTCAACCCCTGTTCAGCTTCCCGATGTCCCGGCGTAATTGCGACAGCGAGGTCATAAAGGCGAATGGCTTCGATAAAATCACGCGCCGCGAATGCAGCCTTTGCCGCTGTCAGGCTCTTTTCAAATTCTGCATCGATCTGCTCATAAAACGGATCGAGCAGTTTTGTTGCCTCGCGGTAACGATCACCAGCCGTGCCATAGTTCTTGGCGAGATAGGCTGCGTCGCCCTCGGCGTAAATATCGAGCACATCGAGATAAGGCTGACCGCCCCAGCGCTCGATGCCCCGGTACTTGAGTCTTTCAAGCTGCGAGAGAAGATCGCCCAGCGCTTCATCGGTCGCAATCTTGATGCGTGCAACCTCATCCGTGCTGGTCCTGCCGAGGTTCTCACCGAAACCCGCAGCGCTGCCATCACTCCCTGTTTCTCGCTCGACGGCCATGATTTCAGCGTTACCATCGTCAGCGGTTTGTTCTGATTCCTTTGGCGCGACGTCGCGCACCGGGCCGGCCGGGACCACACGATCTCCGTTGTCCACGGCTTTCGGTAACACGAAAATAACGCCTATGAACAACAGCAACAGAATGCCGAGCCCGGCAAGAACGACATTTGGCCGCAAACCTTTTTTGTCACTCTCAGACACGACGGACCGCGCTGTTCCGGCTGCCGCCCGCAGCTGTGGACGAATCGATTGGATACCCGGCTGCAGCGCATCCGTCTCGACACCGCCGCCAACCGGTTTCGCGAGCGTCCTGGCGGGTCCTGCGGGGAAACCCGCCACCTCCAGTTGTTCGATGACCGACTCGGCCGA
Organism: Gammaproteobacteria bacterium; assembly: GCA_013151645.1. Lineage (GTDB taxonomy): Bacteria > Pseudomonadota > Gammaproteobacteria > Steroidobacterales > Woeseiaceae > JAADHU01. The sequence goes on from JAADHU010000051.1 coordinate 219,705, forward strand.
GGGGCGTAACTCAGCGGCGGGAGAAAGCATTTTTCGCACGAGATTCTGTACGGCCGTGGCAACATTCTGCCCATCAGGTCGCCGCATCGGTCTGTCTGCATCATCCAGCTCGGGCGGAGAGCCCGTAACAATTTCGTGCATTAAAACACCGAGGGAAAATATATCGTCCGCTGCTTGCGGTGGATTCCCTGCTTGCTGTCCGGGACTTGCCGCAATGGCAGCCCCACCACCACTTGCGGTCATGCTGCCTGCTGTTGCGGCAACACCAAAGTCAATCAGGTGCGGCACACCGCGTTCGTCAAGAAGGACGTTGCCGGCTTTGATATCTCGATGCACCAGGCCCTTACCATGCGCGTAACGCAACGCGTCCGCCAGCATGCCGAACGGCGGCAACGCATCTTGCAGACTTTCGTTGGCGAGCACACCGATATCAGGGCCGTTGATGTATTGCAGACTGTAGAACGGCCCGTCCGGTTCGTCGTGATATTCAAATACGCGACCGATATGGGCGTGCATCAAGCGACTGCCGATCGTCCACTCTTTGTGGAACAGATCGATACTGGTTTGATTGCCGATCTGATCGGCATTGAGGAATTTCAGGGCGACGAGTGTGCCAGCCCTGTCATCCTTCGCCAGCCAGACTTCGGCCATGCCGCCACGCCCAAGTCGGCGAATGAGCGAATATCGGCTAGCCAGGCGCGCAGCTTCTTTCAGTTCCCGCATGAATGGTGGCTAACTTAGCCGGCTGGCTGTGGCGATCGGGCAGGTACACCAACATCGACCGCCTCGGAGAACCCCGTTTCGATCTGGTAGATTTCCTTGATTAGTTTACGCCAACTCTCGTATTGCGCTTCCGCCGTCCCGGTCAATCGGCGCGTTTCACCTTCGACGCGTACGGTCAGCGGTGCCGCCTCGGCGCTAAAGGATTCTGCAAGCTCACCAATCTCGGCACGATATATGTTGACGGTTTTGCGCAGTTGCCACGCACTGATGATCGACTTGATGCCACGATCGACACCGACCGTTTGCACGACACGTTTGGTATAGCCACGAGAACGGCTGGAACTGCGTGTATCCATATTCATCGCACCAACGGTGACCGCAGCACCCAGCAAGGCGCGCAGTGTGGCCGTACGTTTGGTCTGGCGGATCATCACCGCATTTTCCCGGGCCTTCTTGCGCCAGCCCTCGTAAGGTAAGGCAATGCCGTAATAAAAATTCGCGTAGTGCTCATTGAGCGTATCCACTACCAGTCGGTCGCGCTCCCTGATCTGCCGCAAACGGGCGACCATCGGATCATTCTCCGCCGGCAGTCTAACCAGTGTCACTTTACCGTTTTTGTCGGTACTCAGGTGTTCGCCGTAAGCCGAGGGAGCCATGTCAGCAAAAAACATGAGTTCAGATGTTTGCCGGATGGCCGTAATTTCTTTGGGCGTCAGCGTCGATGCGTAGGCACGTAAATCATTGGCGAGATCGTTAAATACTTTTTGATACGGATCCTGACTCCTATCCCTGTTCCCTGAATACGAGCGAACCCCTGTTTGCGCCTCGTAGGTTTTCTCAAACCACTCACGCCCCGTGGCGTCTTCGGCTTTGACCACCAATGAAACGTATTCGCCGTCGGAGCGTCGGATCAGACCACTGAGGATGACATCGGAATAGACACTGCGACTTGGCACTACGCGGACCGCGCCCCAAAATCCCGTACTCTGTAACGTGGTCTTAATGTGATAAGGAAGATAGCGTGCTTCGGCCTCACGTAATTCCGGATAGATGCCGGTCTTTTTCGAGTCGTTACCTTTCGGTATTCCCGGATCGAACTTTACAACACCGATATCGAGTAGCAGGTTCTCCGAGATATCCAGGCTGGCGATATCCAGCTGAGTCTTTTCGGCAGTCATCACTTGCGATACGGTACATGCGGAACTCGCAAGTGCGATCACTGTTAGCAGGAGTAGCGTCTTTTTCATACGACTTCTGGTCCGTTCTTCTCGATTACCACTGTATCAAAGTTCAGTTTGGCCCTAGAGGTTATTGTAGTTACGGTATTCTTCCCATAACCGCTCACGTAGCTTCGGATCTTCCTCGGACAACGCAGCTTCACGAAGCTGCTTTGCAACGATATCTTCACTGACAAGATCGGGAATATCGTCGGGTGTCCTCGCTTTTCGTTCATCGTCACTCATGCCGCCAACACTGGGCGACGGTCCGCCACCACCGCCAGCGGCCCCGCCTCCCGTGTCCGCAACACCGCCGCTGCCTCTTACACCACCGGTTGCCTGTTTGCCGAGACCCACACCACGGCCTCCACCCCCCCCTTGTCCGCCACCGAATCCCTCGGTATCGCGGCCAACGGTTGAAATTTCTCGTTGCTCTTCCGCCAGGACTTCGTCGAACCCGCCAACCGAGTCCTCAAGCGTTCCTTCGAGCCTCGCCTTGCGTTCTTCGGCCGATTCGCCAGGGTACTGTCCAACGCCACCGGCTCCGCCACAAGCTGAAGCAGAATCTCCGCCTGCAATGCCACCCGTTCCGCCCGGCATGTCGCTGCCACAATTGGTGTCGGCAGTGCCGCCGGGCATCGCGCCGGAGCCGCCCGCGCCACCCGCGCCACCGCCCGACATACCGCCGCTGCCACCAGCACCACTGATATCACCACCGCTGCCCATGCCGCCGCCTGCCCCGCTTCCTGAAGCGCCGCCGGAAGAACCACCGGACATGCCCCCGGACGAGCCAGCCGATGAACCACCGGAGGAACCGCCCGACATGCCACCGGACGAACCGCCCGATGAACCGCCGGAGGAACCGCCCGACATACCACCGGAGGAACCGCCGGAGGAACCGCCGGAGGAACCGCCCGAAGAACCACCCGACATGCCGCCCGACGAACCGCCCGATTGCCCTGAAGAGCCACCGGATTGCCCGCCGGAAGAACCTCCGCCCGGTATAGACACGCCGCCGGCCGATGCGCCGCCCACACGAATACCGTTATAACCGACGGAGCAACCGCTAATGACCAACACGGTCACAGCCGACATCACGACTATGGGAAGCCTGGAAAAAAGTGAATGAGCCTGGCTGTGAGTGTGCATAAGCAGGTACCGCCTAAGTAACTATTATGAGTGGCCGGAGCAATTCCGGCAGCAAGTCGCCGATTCGCGCAAAAACGCAAGCCGGTATTGTGAGTTTTGATAGCAACAACATGCAGTTAGTTCCATCCGTCTGCAACCTTGCCGGGTCCGATCGACAACGTTTCAGACACTCATGACCTTAATACGCCCGAGACCCTGCCGCAACAGCAATAGTAAATATCCGCTAACGCCCGCGGCAGATGCAACGGTGTCGCCGAATAACGTTGTTTCCGGTTGAATTTACTGGTTTTTTTGGAATCAACTCGAATTCACTGCAGATCGGCGAAACGTATTTAGTGAAATAGATACTTCGCTCGCGATCTGCTTCGAGCAAAAAAACCACGCCAATGTTCGTTTGCCCTGTTGCATTCCTTGCCAGTACCATCCGTAAGGTCGATTCGCGGTTTCCGGAGACTCTTTACATGCGCTACCTCTGTGGTTTTTTAATAACTCTCATTTTCTCGGCCACGCCGCTGGCGGCCAGTGGCGCCGACATCGTAAAAGTCGACATCATCAAGAATCCCTACGGAGGACATCGAAATATTCCCGAAATCTCGATGGGCCCGGACTACATTCACGCGGCCGGGCTCGAACGACTGGTCGCCGAATGGGGCGGCGAACTGATCCGCCCCATCCAGGATATTCGCCTCGATGAGGAACAGGATGAACAATACGGTGCGTGGAATCGCATGGCATTGGCGAACGCCAATTATGCGGGCCTTGTTCGGCAAGGCCTGCAAGATGACTTGCTGACGATTGGGCTTGAGGCCAATTGCAACGACATCATGGGCATGCTCGCAGGCTTGAAATACACGTCCGAGGGTGACGCCCGGCGTGTAGGCCTGATATTCATCGATGCCCATGGCGACTTCAATGTGCCGGAGACCACCTTGTCCGGCCGTCTGGGAGGCATGCCGGTCGCAGTCGCCGCCGGACACGCTCTACAAAACCTGCGCACAACCGCGGGCCTGGCTGAACCCATCCCGATGAGTGACATTGTCTGGGGAGGCGTGCGCGATCTCGACCCGCTGGAAGCGGAACGTTTCACGGAATACGAAGTTCAGCAGTTTTCCGTGGCGGACATGCGAACACTATCCCAGGCATTGCGCAATGAAGTACAGCAGCTTGCCGATCGCGTCGATGTGATCTACGTTCACGTCGACATCGACGTGTTGGACCCCTCGGAAGTCCCCGGCCACGATACCAAAGTCGCCGGCGGGCCAAGCAGCGAAGAGGTCGCCGCCGTGCTGCGACTTATGTTCCAAAACCCCAAAGTCGTCGCACTAGGCGTGGGCGGTACGCCCGCGGGCTCGCTCGATCCGAAGGGCGACAGCCGGCAAGCCGCCTTGAAATTTATCGAAGGGGCCATCAAGGGAATGCAGGAACGCTAGCGCGACTGCCGCGCCGGGCTAGTTCTTTTGCAAGGCCTTGTTGAGTTCGTTGAGGGAGTATTCGTTCGCCTGCGCAAAGAACGAACGCATCTTTTTCGACTCCTCGCTGTCCGTGTAACCAAGCCCGACGACAGTAATTCGGCTTCGACCGGCAGAAATTGGTGAAAAATAGAACACCGTCCAGGTGTCTTTGGCCGCTTCCATGAATGCGAATCCTTCGGGAAATGTGGTCGCCTTGAGCGATATCATCCGTCCGGGATCGAACGACAAGATCGTATTTTCAATGGTCGTAGGGTCGCCGAGCTCGCCCTCTGCATTGTAGTTTGCCCGCCATTTCCCACCGACTCTGAAATCGATCTCCGCGAGCGGGGCCACCCAGGACTGAAGCCCGGCCGTGGTCGAAAACGCCGCCCACACCGCATCAATCCCCGCGTCAATCTCGTATTCAAGAACTTCGCGTTCACCTTCTGCAACAACCGTCGAAACAGGAACAGCGACAGCAAAACAAACAACAGCGATAAAACGAATCATTGGCTCACTCCGGCAATCAAGGGGACGGCTGCAATTCCGTCTCAGGAATGGACTTTCCAAGATAGCCACCCGCACACCAAAACACCAGAAAAGTTGAATCCGGCCATGCTGCCAAGTAACGAAATCCAACTCCGCGACAGTAGCGAAATGTGCGCCTGAGCGAGGGTATGGGTGACACCCGCTGGGCGAGTCAAGGCCCTCCGAGCTCAGCGGGTGTCACCCATACCCTCGCTCAGGCCCGACCCAAACCTACTGATCCGACCCGCTGTCCCGATCATGACCACCCCGACCCCGATGCGCACCCCGTTCCGCAAGCTTCGCACGCTGCTCGTCGCTCAACTCAGCGTTGATCTCGGCACGAATCCTGCCCATCAGAACCATGCGTGACGTCACGATTTCGCCGTTTTCGGCGGCAAGATTAGCCACAGTTGCAGAGTAGTCCGGATCACTGGTATCCAGCCCGCTCCGCGCCTCGCGATTGGCGCGTGCACGGCCTCGCAAATCATCGAGCTCCGGTTTGGCGGCCGACAGGATGTTTTTCAGTTTTTCCTCTTGCAACTCATCAAGGTCGAGATGTCGAGACATCCGCTCGACCATCATTGACGCGTCGCGGGGACCCTCTCCTCGCATACCGCGATGTTGCCCGTCGTGGGAACCACGGTGCCCGTCACTCTGTTCCGCGAAGCCGTTACTGGCTCCGCTAATCAGTGCCAATGCCGTCAGGACGGCGACGAATATAACTCTCATAGTACTTTCTCCATTCTTGATCTTCACAGAACCACGACGTCGACATTCTTCTGCAACAGTCTCCGTCGATTGATGTTGGTCACAGCTTAGGCTACCGAGCGTCCGCAAAGGTCAGACATTCCTGAAGCATTGCAAAGATTTGTCAATTAGCACCACAGTGTTATTGAACCGCGCAGCGGAATGACCCACGATGTAATCATGAATAACGCGAACGCTGCCGCGAACATATTGATTATTGACGACGACAGGGAACTTGGCGAAATGCTGAGGGATTTTCTTGCACCGGATCATCTCGCGCTGACCGCGTGTCTGAACGGTGAAGATGGGCTCAAGAAACTGGACACGGGTAACTACGAGTTGCTGATACTCGATATCATGCTACCCGGAATCAGCGGTCTGGACGTACTGAAGCGACTGCGCCAGCAAAGCGACATTCCCGTCATCATGTTAACCGCAAGGGGAGACGACATCGACCGGATTATCGGACTCGAATTCGGCGCTGACGACTATCTCGCCAAACCTTTCAATCCACGCGAACTTGCCGCACGTATCAAGGCCATCCTGCGTCGCGCCAGCCATGGTAATCAACGATCGGGACGACTTGAACTCGGTACGATTGCGCTTGATCCGCGCACTCACCGTGTCACGGTCGATGGGACCGCACTGCGTCTCACGGGTACGGAGTTTGAGATTCTACGCTGCCTGCTGGAAACCCCTGGCGAGGTGGTCAGCAAGGATCAATTGAACGAACGAGCGCTCGGGCGCCGACTGTTGCCCTATGATCGCAGCATCGACACACACATCAGCAACCTGCGGGGAAAACTCGAGCAGGCGGGAAGCGCGAATGCATCCATTCAGAACCAGCGCGGCATCGGTTACATGCTGATACCGGGAAACTAGGGGTCCGGGGATGCGAAGTCTGCTGGTAAGAATCTTCCTGTCATTTTGGCTGATTATCGCCATCACAATCGGATTCGCGGCACTGGGTGGCTACTACTATTCCGAGCGCATACGCCAGGCGATCGATGACTACGAGATAAGCGATACGGTAATCGCCGCAAGCACCGCGCTCGATACCGAAGGTCGTCCCGGCCTGGAATTATGGTTAAAGGACTTGCCGGCCCAATACCCTGTCACGGTTTTTGTCATTGATCAGGCAGGCATTGATATTCTGCGACGGCACGTACCGCCACGAGTCGCTCGTATGTTGCGGCGTTTTGCGCAGCACCGAAACTCAAGCACAGGTCATCGACGCGAGCCACGCAACCTCAGGCCCGCACGGCCCTTGACGCAACTGGTCGGTCCCGATGAGGAAGTCTATACCTTGTTCGTCGTGCCGAAACGCAGCGCCTACGGCGAATGGCTCAATGAGCAAACGAAATCGCTCATGCTGTTGCTGGCCATACTGGTCAGCGCCAGCGTGTCTTACGCACTGGCCAGAGCGATAACGCGACCGGTACACAGATTCAGACAAGCGACAGTCTCCATAGCCGAGGGCGACCTTGAAACGCGCGTCGCCGATTCGATGGGCAGGCGCAGGGACGAAATCGGACTTCTGGCACGCGATTTCGATTCAATGGCGGACAAATTGCAGCATGCGTCCGAACAGCAGATCGAGCTGTCACGAAACATCTCGCACGAGTTACGATCACCGTTGGCGAGGCTGCGGGTCGCACTGGAACTTGCTCGCCGGCAGGCCGGTAATCTGACGGAGTTCACGCGCATCGAAACCGAAGCACAACGGCTGGATAGCCTGATCGGTCAAATCTTGAGCTATTCGCGCCTGGAAACTCGTGATCATGAAGCAGCGGAACCGGTTAACCTGGCGGAGCTGGTCCAGGATGTTGTGGAAAACGTTCGTTTTGAATGTCGCTCGGACGGTATCGACGACGTAACGGTTCAATTCGACCCAACCTGCGAGCCGATAGTCCGGGGTTTCGCCGGCGCGCTCGGCAGCGCCATGGAAAACGTATTGCGCAATGCTGTGTATCACAGTCCGAGCGGCGGTACTGTCACGGTGCAGCTAGACCAAAGCGCGGACCAGGCGAGCATCACGGTAGAGGATCAGGGAAACGGTATTCCCGACGATGAACTCGACATCATTTTTGCACCTTTCTACCGAACCCGCGACGCCGCCACAAAAGCATCATCGCAGGGCACCGGGCTTGGACTGGCCATCGCAAAACGGGCGATACTCAAGAACAAAGGAACGATAAAAGCGAGCCATGCGAGCAAGGGCGGTCTGCGAATCGAAATTCGCTTGCCGATCTAGACGGTTTTGACCGGTTTTCGAAACAGGATCAACGACAGGTCATCGGGTTTGCTCGGCAGCGTCTTCGATTCCACGGTCATCCTGCGCAGTGCCCGGTGGACGATCACGTCCAGCGCTTTGTCCAGCGCGCCCTTGCGCATGAATGCAACGATTTCATCCCGGTGAATATTGTCGGTCAAACCATCGCTGGCCAACAGCACCGTATCTCTCGCTTTAAGCTCCACGGCCGTGCCAACGTCGATACGCATGTCGCTGGTACCAATGAAGTTGGACACCAGATGGCGGTCCGCATGGTGCAACGCCGCCCGTTGATCGAGAAACCCGGCTTCGACCGCAAACCCGGTGGGTGAATGCGCCATCGTTTGCGCCTTGATCAAGCCACGCTGGCCGACGATCATCGCCTCAGAGTCACCGACCTGATACATGCGCGCCGTTCGCCCTTCAATCGTAACGACCGTCAGCGTCGTTGCCGAGCCATTGCCAATATCCAAAACGGCCCGGTTCGCTGTTTCAATGCCGTCCAGAATCGCTGTCCGCAGCAACATCGTCTCGGCCATGGAACGCTGTAGCGATGCTTCCAGCACCGTGATGGCCGTTTCCGATGCCCGCCGCCCGCCCGGCATGCCACCGGCACCATCAGCAATGACCAGAACCGCCGCATCCGGTCCGTACGGAATCGCTGCCACAGTATCTTCATTGTCGCTGTCTTTGTCCGGAGAACGTCCCGTGTAAGCCACAAGCGTTCCACCGGCAATCGGCATGCTGATTCTCTCGGGCTCCGCCCGCCCGTCCAATACCTTCATCACATTCGCTGGCATTTCCAGACGTTCCTATGAGTCGCGCCGGCGAATCGGTTCCCGGCACCAGGCACAAAAATTCCAGAAGTCACTCGCAATCCCCCAACGGCAGGCACGGCAGGATTTCTTGCTACTCGCAAGCTTCCAGGGTTTCCTGACTTTCGTGCGACACCAGGGGCAATAGCGCATGAACGCCATCATTGGCTTGCGACAACGGCGGTTGGCACATTTCGCCGTGTAACGTTTGTCTGTGTAGAAGCGATTGGTCTCCGCCTCGAAACCCGGGCCATAACACCAGGCGCAATAGTCCCAGTCCGTCTTCACGCCGCGCTCGCATCGCGGGCAATCGGCGGGCATGCGGGTTTCCGAGCCTCGCGATGGGTGATCGAAACCGCACCAGGGACAGGCCTGCATGCTCTCGGCCACCGGGCCCTCGCAACGGCGACATTGATGCCGTGTATCGAGTTCCTTTTTGTATTTGCGCTGAAATTCGCGCCATTGAATCTGACGCCAGGAGGTCGCCACCTTGGTTTTCTTTTTGGACACGCTTTGCCGTTGCCTGCGAGCGCGTGTCTGCATTTTCTCAAACGCCGCATACATTTGAATGGCATTCGTAAAACGGTTGGCGGGGTCGAGTTGAATCGCCCGCTGCAGGAACTCCACCATCTCCGGCCGCACGCGTGCCGTCAGCGAATCGTGCCCGGCCATCGGCCACGTGAACGGCCATTCGGGCAGCTTCCCGGACAACATTCGGTACAATACGAGACCCAGCGAGAATACGTCCGACTGGAATTTCGGGCGTCCCATCGCCTGTTCCGGTGCGATATAGTCAATCGTACCCGAGCCGGATGCTTTCACGGTTCGCAATACCTTCTTGGCAAAACCGAAATCGGCCAGTTTCAGCTGATTGCCGGGAAACAGAATGTAGTTTTCCGGCTTGATATCGCAATGAATGATTTTGTGCTCGTGCGCGTGCGCGAGTCCCGCCAGCGCCTGCTCGGCCAGCGAAAGTGCTCGTGCCATTGAAATGCGTCGTTCAAGACGACTACCTAGTGACTCGCCGCCAAGCTCCATCGCGATGACGAAGTGATCGTCGATGTAACTCGCATTTTGCACGGCGAGAATGTTCGCATGGTGAAGCTTCGTCGCGACCCGAACTTCATGCAGCACATCGTCAATCTCGACGTGCCCTTCGATTTTCGGCAGCTTCAGTGCCACGCGCAAATTGTGAATCGTATCGAACGCCTGATACACATCGGCCTGCGGGCCGGACGCGATGCGTTTCAGGATTTTGTATTTGCCAATCTTTTGACGAACTTTCAACAAAGCGATAGTTGTCCCGGTGCGTGGTCCGGGTTTGTTGCCCGTACAGCAATCAAACCACTTCAAACAATCCTGCAGCGCCCATACCGCCACCGATGCACATCGTGCAAACGACAAACTTGGCACCGCGGCGCTTGCCCTCGATCAAGGCGTGACCCACCATGCGCGCGCCCGACATACCGTAAGGGTGACCGACGGAAATCGCTCCACCACTCACATTTAGCAACTCATCCGGAATGCCGAGTTTGTCCCGACAGTAGATAACCTGTACGGCGAACGCCTCGTTGAGTTCCCACAGCCCGATGTCGTCAATCGTCAGCCCACTTCGCTCAAGAAGTTTGGGCACGGCAAACACCGGCCCGATTCCCATTTCGTCCGGCTCCGTTCCCGCCACCGCGATACCTCGATAAATACCCAAAGGTTCGAGGTTTTTCTTTTCCGCAAGTCGCGAATCCATGACAACCGCAGCGGATGCGCCATCAGACAACTGGCTTGCATTGCCGGGTGATATCACCCCGCCCTCAAAGACCGGTTTTAATCCCGCCAGGCCCTCAATGCTCGTATCCGGACGGTTTCCCTCATCTTTTTCCAGCGTGATGTCATGAAAACTGATATCTCCCGACGCCTTGTCCAGGACCCCCTTGCGGGTGGTCATTGGCACAATCTCATCGTCAAACGCAGCCGCTTCCTGAGCCGCGGCCGTGCGTTGCTGACTCTGCAGGGCATATTCATCCTGCAGTTCGCGCGAAATGTCGTAGCGCTTCGCAACCACCTCCGCGGTTTCCAGCATGCTCATGTAAACGTTCGGGGCCGCCTTCAGGACGTTTGGGTCTGTCGCCCGGTACTGATTGTAGTGTTCATTCTGCACCAGGCTGATGGACTCCACACCACCACCAACTACCACCGACATGTTGTCGTCGAGCACCTGTTTTGCGGCGATCGCAATCGCCATCATGCCCGACGAACACTGACGATCAACCGTCATGCCCGCGACCGTGACCGGCAAGCCAGCCGCCAGCAGCGCCTGCCGTGCCACATTCTGGCCGCTCGAACCTTGTTGCATGGCACATCCCATGACCACGTCTTCGACCCGATCCGGTTCAATACCGGCGCGAGCAACGGCATGCCGAATGGCATGCGCTGCCAGTGTCGGTGCATCGGTATTGTTGAATGCCCCGCGATAGGCTTTGCCAATCGGTGTTCTTGCCGTTGCTACGATGACCGCTTCTTTCATCGTTTTCTCCCGTTAATCGTCAAGCCAGCTTGATACCCAGTTCGCCAGCCGCTTTCTGCAAAAATTTCATGGTCTGGTCGCCGCCCGCCGTCAACTCTGACTGACCGTCCGTGTTTGCGATCTGTTCCCAGGCCGTCGCCACATGCTCCGCATCGCGCTCATCCGACGGCAGAAAAACGCCGGGTGTTTCCTGCACCACGACTTTCGCGAACACACCTGCGCCGGCTGCAATAATCTGCCGTGTAGGAGCATCTTCGCTGGCCATGAATATCACCGCCGGTGTCACTGCCTCCGGCTGCAACAAGCCCAGCACGTTTGCTGGCATCAAATCCTCTGTCATGCGCGTCGCCGCAATCGGTGCCAGCGAATTGACCTTGATACCGTACTTTTGTCCCTCGATTGCCAGCGTATTCATAAATCCAACCAGCCCCATTTTCGCCGCACCGTAGTTCGTTTGACCGAAGTTACCGTAAATACCGCTCGATGATGTAGTCATAACGATGCGGCCGTATTGCTGCTCCCGCATTGTTTCCCATACGGCCTTGGTGCAGTTCACGCCACCCATCAAGTGCACATCGAGAACCAGCTTGAAATCGTCAAGTTCCATCTTGCCAAAAGTCTTGTCACGCAAGATACCCGCATTGTTCACCAGGACGTCAACACGGCCCCAACGCTCAAGGGCTTCTTTCACCATTGTTTCGACTTGCGCATAGTCGGCCACGTTCGCACCGTTCGCCAGTCCTTCGCCACCCGCCTGCTCGATCTCGGCAACCACGTTTTCAGCAGCCTCACTGGAACCTCCGCTTCCATCCCGGGTCCCTCCAAGATCGTTCACGACAACTTTTGCACCACGTCGCGCAAACTCAAGCGCATGCGACTTGCCCAGTCCGTTGCCTGCCCCTGTCACTATGACTACCTGATCGTCGAATCGAATTGCCACTTGATGCTTCCTCTGTAAACCGAATCCGTTATTGAACAATAAAAAGGCCGAGTATCTCGGCAACCAGCGCGGGTGTATCCTCGCCCCTGACCTCGACGGTCACTTTCGTTTTGAGCAGAATCTGGCCCGGCATTTTCTCCTGTACGCTCATCAAAACGGCATGCGCACGCACCTCGCTATCGACTTTGACCGGCTGTAGAAAGCGCACCTTGTCTGAACCGTAATTAATCGCCATCACGGTGCCCGTCGGCGCAATGGCACATTCCTCCAGGAATGAAGACACCAGCGACAGCGTCAGGTAACCGTGAGCAATGGTCGTTCCAAAGGGTGTTTGCGCCGCTTTCTCTTTATCCACGTGAATAAACTGATGATCCCGCGTCGCGTCCGCGAACGTATTGATCATGGCCTGATCGACGGTCAGCCAGGCGGAGGGTTCAAGCGGCTTATCGATGTAGTCGGAAAGTTTTTCTTTGCTGACGGTCAACATTTTACGTGTGTCCTGACGGCGCTGGCGGGCTGGCCAGTGTACAGTGAAAAAGATGAAAAAGGATCAGGGGTGTGCGACGGAGGGGGGGACCGGCGGACCTTTTTTTGAATGGGTGCGGGTGAACTGTGGTGGGATCAGGTCGGGTCGGTGCTGCGCACTCGCGATACGGCTTCGAGCCAGCCCGCATAGAGATCATCGCGTTCTATTATCTCCATCTGAGGTTCGAACACGGATTCCCTGCACCAGAGTGTCGCTATCTCATCCAGTGACGTGTACAGGCCGCTGGCAAGACCGGCGAGAAACGCGGCGCCCAATACGGTTGATTCAACGTTGGTCGGGCGTTCAACCGGCACTTGCAAAATGTTCGCCAGGAACTGTAGAAACCAGTCATTTGTCACCATGCCGCCGTCCACACGGATAATGCCTGGCTGAATACCGTCGGCCGACATGGCACGGACAAGGTCGTTCGTCTGGTAAGCAACCGCCTGCAGTGTCGCGGTAACGATTTGTTCAATACCACTATCTCGCGACAGACCCAGAATGGCCGCTCGCGCATCGGGGTCCCAATACGGTGCGCCCAGTCCCGCGAAAGCGGGTACGACGTGGACATTGGTCACGACGCCGGTGGCTTCGGCGATCGCTTCTGTCGCCGCCGCGTCATCGATCACTTTTAGCTGATCACGCAGCCATTGGATCGCAGAACCCGCAACGAAAATACTTCCCTCAAGACCGTAGGTCACGTGGCCGTCCAACCGGTAGGCAACCGTGGTCAGCAGTTTGTTGTTGGACCGCAGCGCCTCGTCTCCCGTATTGGTAATCACGAAACAACCCGTACCGTAAGTACTTTTGGTAATGCCGGGTTGAAAGCCGGCTTGCCCGATGAGTGCCGCTTGCTGATCTCCCGCCATGCCGTAAATGGGAATGTCGACACCAATATCAGCAGGGTCTGTGCGACCAAAATTGGCGGCGCAATCGCGAACATCTGGCAGTAAAGATATCGGTATGTCGAAAATCCGCAGCAATTCGTCGTCCCACTCCTGCGTGTGAATATTGAACAACAGTGTGCGCGACGCATTGCTCGCATCCGTCGCATGAACGCGACCGCCAGTCAATCGCCACAACAAGAAACAGTCGATCGTGCCAAACGCAAGGCGACCCGCATCCGCCTGTTTTCTGGCCCCCGCAACATTGTTCAGAATCCACGCCAGTTTCGTTGCCGAAAAATAGGGATCCAGGCGCAGACCGGTCTTATCGACAATCGTCGCTTCCAATCCGTCTTCGCGCAAACCCTGGCAAATGCTCGCCGTGCGCCGATCCTGCCAGACAATAGCGTTGTACAGGCAGACACCGGTCTCCCGATCCCAAAGCAGTGTCGTTTCACGCTGATTGGTAATACCAAGACCCGCAATCTGCTTCTGCGTCACTCCGCTGCTTGCCAGTGCTTCGCTCGTTACCGTTCTGACTGATTCCCAGATCGCCTCCGGATCGTGTTCGACCCACCCCGGTTGAGGATAGATTTGCGGGAACTCCTTCTGCGACGACGCGACCACGCCGGCACGTTGATCGAACACCACGGTCCGGCTGCTGCTGGTACCCTGATCAATAGCGATCAAATAGTCATTCACAGCGGGTAGCTCCCAGGCCACGCATATAGCGGCTTTTTCACCTGCATGCGCTTGCCCGCCTCAGCCGGGTAGCTGCTTTTGGGCTGACGATTCGCCCATTGTCCGATCGAATCCGATATCTTTTTCGGCCACTCGCTTACCCGACGCGACGCCAGGTCGACGTGCAGATTCAACCACTCTGATGTGGCGGCAAGATACTTTTCTTCCGCGTGGTACATACGCTGAAAAAAATGTATTCGTTTCTCATCGTAGGCCAGCACCTGCGAGGTAATGAAAAAGCGTTCGCTTTCTTTCAACTCGCGTTGATAGCTTAGGTGACACTTGACAGCGAATGTCGAATTGTTCGTTGTACGAACGTACTCGTCGGTGATGCCGAACTCCCGCCAGAGGTCGTCTCCCGAACGGTCGAACGCAAGCAAATAGTAGGCGACGTTCATATGACCGTTGTGGTCTATCCACTCGGGCTTGACCACACCGTCACTCGTGTGTGCCCCGCTTACCTGATCACCGCGCATCAGTCGCGCTCCAGTTCGGGAATATCCCGAAAATACTGCAGCGCATCCGGATTCGCGAGTGCATCAGTATTCTTGACCGGCTCCCCGTGTACGACAGAGCGCACGGCCAGTTCGACGATTTTGCCACTAATAGTTCGCGGAATTTCGGGCACCTTGATAATTTTGGCCGGCACATGACGTGGCGTGGTATTACTGCGAATCACACTGCGAATTCTTGCGCTCAGCTCATCGGTTAGTTCAAGACCGT
This sequence comes from Gammaproteobacteria bacterium, assembly GCA_013151645.1. Classification (GTDB taxonomy): domain Bacteria; phylum Pseudomonadota; class Gammaproteobacteria; order Steroidobacterales; family Woeseiaceae; genus JAADHU01. The sequence continues at coordinate 234,942 of JAADHU010000051.1, forward strand.
CCCGCAAGATCACAAACAAGACAACGCGGACATCGTCACCCCAGCTCTGACCAATCGCGATACTCTCCACGACCTCGTCGAGCTTCTCCACCTGACGATATATTTCTGACGTGCCGATACGTACGCCACCGGGATTGAGTACCGCGTCCGACCGACCGTGAATAATCATGGCATGTTCGTCGGTCAGCTCAGCATAGTCACCGTGTGCCCAAACGCCCGGAAAACGTTCGAAGTAAGCAGCGTGATACCTGGCGTTGTCCGGATCGTTCCAGAAACATACCGGCATTGACGGAAATGCTTGCGTACACACAAGCTCACCGTTCTGGTTAACCACGGCGTTGCCGTCATCATCGAAAATAGCGACGGCCATGCCAAGCGCCAGGCACTGCAATTCGCCGCGGCGTACTGGTAGCAGCGGATTCCCGGCCGCGAAACAGCTGATGATGTCGGTGCCACCGGCGATCGATGACAACTGGACATTGTCCGCAATGTCTCGATAAACATAGTCGAAGCTCGCGGGCGCCAGCGGGGAGCCGGTCGAGAGCACGGTTCTTATCGAAGAGAGGTCGAATTCGTCGCCGGGCCTGATGCCCGCTTTCTCCTGTGCCGCAATGTACTTGGCACTGGTACCGAAAATCGTAATTTTTTCCTCTTCCGCCATACGCCATAGAATCCGGCCATCCTCGTGAAACGGTGTGCCGTCGAACAGCATCAATGTAGCTCCGCTGGCAAGCCCGCTGGCGAGCCAGTTCCACATCATCCAACCACAAGTAGTGAAATAGAACAGGCGATCTTGCTCATTCACGTCGCAATGCAGGGCCTGTTCTTTCAGGTGTTGCAATAACGTTCCACCCGCACCGTGCACGATACATTTGGGTACACCGGTCGTGCCCGACGAATACATGATGTACAGCGGATGATCGAAAGGCAGCGACTCGAATTGCAACGGTTCGTCTTTTGACGTGAATTGAGACCATGACAACGCATTGTCCAGTCCCGTTAACGCTGGCAGCTCGGCGGAAAACGGGACGATGACCGTTTGCCTGATACTTGGAATACTTTTCAGCACGCCGCGCACCGCTTCCAGTGAATCGAATCGTTTGCCACCGTAAAAGTAACCGTCGGCGCAAATAAGCACTTTCGGTTCGATCTGGCCGAATCGATCGACGACGCCGTTAATGCCGAAATCAGGCGAACAGGATGACCAGATTGCACCCATGCTGGCCGCCGCAAGCATCGCGACGACGGCTTCCGGACAATTCGGCAGAAATGCACCGACACGATCGCCCCGAGTGACGCCCGCGGCGCGTAAACCTGCGGCCGCCCGTGCGACCTCAACGCGTAAAGCATCGAAACTCATTTCGCGGCGCGCACCCTCCTCACCGCAAAAAATCAGCGCGGCCCGACTTCCGCTATGTCGCAGCAGGTGTTCCGCAAAATTCAGTTCGCCGCCGCTATACCACTGCGCTGTGGTCATATCACCGTGCTGCGTCAGTACACTGTCCGCTTGCTTGCTGAAACGAACATCGCAAAAGCGAACCAGGGCTTGCCAGAAGTCCTCGCGCCGATGGATAGACCACGCATGCAATTCGGCGTACGTTTGGTGGCCCTGCTCCAGCATGAACCGGTACATCGCCGTACGCTCCCGTCTTTCGCGAGACGGTTGCCAAATAATCGGGTTTTTGCTCACTGGTTTTTCCATTTTTTTCCAGACGCTGCAATTGTCTCAGCAAACGAAGCTCGTTTCACTCACGTGTCGCTTGAGAATCGAACCGCTCCGGGTTACTGCGAGTCTGCCATTGAGGCGGCTTCGTTTTCAGAAAATCACGACGAGCATATCTTGCCTTTCGTTGACAGACCAATGATCGTACAGGCCGTCGCAATCGATGCCACCGATAGAACCGAAAAAACGGCGACCACCGCTTGAAACCACCTCGGTCAGACCCATAATAGTTCCTGAATCCCCCCTCGCTGAAGCCGACGGCGCCCGTGCACTGATGGAAAGTAGTGAACATATGGGCGAAATCGTGCTCAAACCAAGCTAAACCCACCACGGAGTAGCAGTATGCAACTTGCTATCGCAGGCGGTATCGCCGTCGCCATTGCGGCTATTGGCATTGGCGCCCTGATCCTGCACAAGAAAATAGGGGGGCGATCCGTGCCACCCGGCCTGCGCCCCGGCCAGCCGCTACCGGCGTTTGACGCCCTCGATGAAAACGGCAAGAAACTGCATTCCAACGATCTCCGCGGCCGGCCGACCGTCATTCTCTTCGTTCGCGGCAGTTGGTGCCCGTTTTGCAGTAAGCAGGTCGCGAACCTGACCCGGCACTACAAGGATATCAACGAATTGGGCGCCAGACTCATTCTCATTACGCCAAAACCGTTACAAACCACTCGTCGTGTCGCCAAACTTTTTGCAGTGGATTTCGAATTCTGGCTGGACGAAGGACTCGCCATTGCCAAACAACTTGGGCTGGTTCTGTCGAAAGGCGTGCCGGCCGACTACGAAGGTGAATACGGCAAGGACACCTATTGGCCAGCGTCCATCGTTGTCGATGCGGACGGCATTATTCGCTATACCTGGTTGTCGAAATTTATTATGGACCGCCCCGACCCGCAAAAATTATTTACGGCCGTCAAAGCGCTCTAGCAGTCTGTTGAAAAAACCATCCATGGTATTTTCAACACCGCAATTCGAAAAACGTCGTTTTCGAATTGCTCACATTTTCAATGGCTTTGCAGCCATCGAAAATGACGGTACATCCCTGTACCGTTCGCAGCCCGCCGAAAAACGGTGTTTTTCAACAGGCTGCTAGTCCGGACTGGCGGTCGCGGTAGCAATAATTTCTTTTGCCATCGTGTCAGCAATTTCGTTCGTCGGCTTGCCGTTTGCTTCTGCCGCCTCAAATATTCCGGTCAATCTCGGACCGATCGCCGCCACCTGCGCCAGCACTTCGTCGTCATCGACATCGCCGTAATATTCACAGGACACGTTGATAATACCGCCGCCGTTAATGACGTAGTCCGGCGCGTAGAGAATACCGGCATCGACAAGCCGCTGGCCATCAGCATCAAAGGCAAGCTGATTGTTGGCACCGCCTGCCACGATCTGTGTACGCAGGCGAGGAATCGAATCTTCCGTCAGAATGGCACCAAGCGCACACGGCGCCAGCACATCCACTGGCTGGTACAGGATTTCGTCAAGACCGGCTGCTTTTGCTCCGAATTCATCGCAAATTCGCCGAGCCCGTTGCTCATCGAGATCCGCAATAATAATCTGCGCACCCGCCGATGAAAGATACTTGCTGAGGTAGTAGCCGACATGCCCGGCCCCCTGGATGGCAACCGTCAAACCATCGACACTATCTCGGCCAAGCTTGAAACGAACGGCGGCTTCGATTCCCTTGAATATTCCCCAGCTGGTTTTCGGCGACGGGTCGCCTCCAGCATGCCCGCCCTTCTTTGGCAGTCCGCTCACGTGCTTCGTCCGGCGTGCAATGGTCTGCATAATATCGACCGTCATACCGACATCTTCCGCGGTCACGTAGTCGCCATTGAGCTGCTCGACGAATTCACCGAATTTTTCATACAGTAACTCTGAGCCGCCGAAATCGCCGTCTTTGATAATGACGGCCTTGCCGCCACCGAATTTCAGCCCTGCCAGCGCATTCTTGTAACTCATGCCCTGCGACAGGCGCAGCGCATCGGTCAATGCTGCATCGTCAGAATCGTAACCCCACAACCTGCATCCGCCCGCAGCCGGCCCCAGCGCGGTGGAATGAATGGCGATAATCGCCTTCAGGCCGCTGGCTTCATCGCTGCAGAAAACGACTCGTTCGTGGTTATCAAATGCCGGGTTGTCAAAGGCCGCCATAGTGGTTCTCAGGTGAGTGTAAGGATGTCCGGTGGTGAGCCGGACTCAGGCTTGGCGCGCGGATTCTAGCACTGACTTGTGCCGGGGTCACCGTTATCGGGGGCGTCCGTATGGCAGCGAGTGGGTCGCCGCTGAGTGAGTCAGGGTCTTTCGAACTCAGCGGCGACC
>JAADHU010000066.1 GCA_013151645.1 Gammaproteobacteria bacterium
CGGGCTCTGAGACCGTGCCCCGCAGGGATGCGGGGCCCGAGCTTACAGGGACGTACTTGCAGCGGGTCTCAGAGCCCGACCCTGGCACACGCTTTCGCAGCACCACACCTCGCAACAAGCGCTGCCATGAATAACAGACCAACCTCCTTCCCGGCCCTGGGTCAGTGCTATCATCCGCCGCGAACACACAAAGCCTAAGGAGCCATTCAAGCAGTGACCAGTAAATCAATATCGCCGAAAGACCGACTTATTTTCGCCCTGGACGTGCCGGACTGTGGCCGCGCACGGGCGCTCGTCGAAGAACTGGGCGATGCCGTGACGTTCTACAAGATCGGTCTTGAGTTGATGATGACCGGCGGATACTTCGAGCTCATGGACTGGTTGCTGGCGCGAGACAAACAGGTGTTTGCCGATCTCAAATTTTTCGATATTCCCGCCACGGTGGGTTCGGCGATTCGCCAGCTGCAACATCGCGGTGCCAGTTTTGTGACGGTGCACGGCAATCAGTCGATCATGGAAGCGGCCGCTGAAAACAAGGGAGACCGCCTCAAAGTTCTGGCCGTCACCGTGTTAACGAGTCTCGACCGCGGCGATCTCGATGATCTTGGTTTCGACTGTGACGTGAGCGATCTGGTCTTGTCGCGGGCGAAAAGAGCGCTTGAAGCGGGTTGTGACGGGGTCATATCGTCCGGACTCGAGGCGCCGAGCTTGCGGCAACATATCGATTCCAGGCTGCTGGTGGTGACACCGGGCATACGGCCGGTCGACAACAAGCCCGGTGGCGATCAGAAGAGAGTCGTGAGCGTTGAGAAAGCATTCGCTAACGGCGCGGATCACATTGTGGTTGGACGGCCGATTCGCGATGCGGACAATCCTCGCAAGGCCGCCGAGGCAATACAAGCCACGATCGCGGCGCAGTTTTAGACGATGCCGGCCGCACTAAAAAACGACCTACTGATTCGAGCGTTGCTGAGGCAGCCGGTGTCACGGACGCCGGTCTGGATCATGCGCCAGGCCGGACGGTATTTGCCGGAATACCGGGCCGTGCGCGAGAAAGCCGGCGACTTTATGAGTCTGTGTGCGAACCCGGAACTTGCCTGCGAAGTGACATTGCAACCGCTCAGGCGCTTCGATCTCGATGCGGCGATCCTGTTCTCGGATATCCTGACAATCCCGGATGCCATGGGGCTTGGATTGTATTTCGAGGCGGGCGAGGGCCCGAAATTCAAGCACCCGGTGAGGACGGCGGCGGAGATACGCAAGCTTGCAGCGCCGGATGTGGCGGACAGCCTGGGCTACGTTTTCGATGCGGTCGCATTGATTCGACGTGAGCTGGACGGCGCCGTGCCGCTTATCGGCTTCGCCGGCAGCCCGTTCACGGTCGGTACCTACATGGTTGAGGGCGGCTCCAGCAGGGAGTTCAAAAAAATAAAGGCCCTTGCGGCCGAGGATCCCGCAACGCTCGACCACCTGTTGGCTACCGTGGCGAAAATGACCGCGAACTATCTGAACGCTCAGATCGATGCCGGTGCGCAGGTCATCATGATCTTCGATACCTGGGGTGCTGCGCTCGAGCCGGACGACTACCGTCGATTTTCGCTGACGCACATGCAGGCGATTCTCGACGATTTGCAGCGCGAGCGTGACGGACAACGAATTCCGGTGATTCTCTTCACCAAAGGCGCGGGGCCACTGCTGGAGGATATGGTTACGACGGGTTGCGACGCGCTTGGCGTTGATTGGACCACGGACCTTGCCACGGCGCGACAATATACCGGCGACAAAGTGGCGTTACAGGGCAACCTGAATCCGGCCGTATTGCGAGAGTCGCCTGCGGCGATTGAACAAGGCGTTGCCGAGGTGCTGGCGAGCTATGGTAACGGCCCCGGTCATGTCTTCAACCTGGGCCACGGCATCACGCCGGATATCGATCCGCAGCACCTGAAAGTGCTGGTTGACGCTGTGCATCGATTAAGCCCCCGCTATCATGACAAGAGTGAGCCGGAACAGATCTCGTAAGTCACCCAAACCAGGAGAACTCCCTTGAGGACGCCGATAATACACCGCCTGTTTTTCGCCCCTCCCATTCTGAGTATTTGTGCGATCACGTTGCTCTCCGGCGCCGCGGTGGCAAAAGACGTTGACAAACGACCGTTTCAGCCGACGGACATACATCGCGTGAAACAGGTCGGTGACGTTGCGATTTCACCGAACGGTGAGTGGCTGGCGTATGCCCTCGGAGCCACTGACGTCGACAAGGATACGAGTTCGTCCAACTTGTTCATGGTTCGGTGGGACGGGTCCGAGCGCATTCAACTCACGCATACCCGCAAGGATAGCGAGGGTCATCCCCGATTCAGTCCCGACGGTCGATACCTTGCCTTCATCGCCGGACGCGCGGACGGCGCCTCGGATGACGAAGACGACCCCGGCAACAAAAGCCAGGTCTGGTTGCTCAATCGCGCCGGTGGTGAGGCGCAACGGCTGACAGAATTGCCCGGCGGTGTGTCGGCTTTTGAATGGTCACCGGACAGCACGCGGCTGGTGCTGGTCGCCAGGGACCCCGAAGAAACGCCCGGCGAAGATGACGCCGAAGATGAAGCAGGCACGAAAAAAACGCATGACACACCGAAACCGATCGTAATTGACCGCTACCAGTTCAAGAGCGACAGCGAAGGTTATCGGGGAAATCGCTACAAACGACTCTACCTGTTCGACGTCGCGAAACGCGAAGCGTCACTCCTGACCGCGGGTGCCTACGACAGCACTCAGCCGGCCTGGGGTCCCGACGGCAAAATCATCGCTTTTAGCAGCCGTCGCGAGGGCGACCCGGATCGCCATAACAACAGCGATATCTACGTGATCAAGGCGGCGGCGGGAGCGGCGGCAAGACAGCTAACAACACAGGAAGGCGCGGACACCTCACCCGTGTTCAGCCCGGACGGCCAGCGGATCGCCTACCTGCAGGGCAGCGCTTCGAAGTACGCGAGTTACGATCCCGCTACACTCGCCATAATTTCCGTCGACGGCGGAGAACCTTTTCTACCGGCCGCGAAGCGGGATCGGAACATTCAGTCGCCGCGCTGGACCAGCGACGGCAAGGCAGTGCTGTTCCTGGTCGCCGACGATCGAGTCCAGGCCGTGGAGCGGGTGTCGGCCGGTGGCGGCCGCATCAAGCGACTTTACCCCCCGGCAAAGCAGCCAGGCGTGGTCAAATCGTTTGCGGCAGGACGCAAGGGTATCGTTGCTGTCACCTCGTTCGGGCAGCGACCTGCCGAGATTTATCGGCTGGCTGACGGCGTGGCACTGAGTAGTCACAACAGCGCGTTGCACGAGCAGATTGAGTGGGCAACGGTTGAAGGTTTTGACAGCATCGGCGAAGACGGTGTACGGATCGGCTCAATGCTGCTCAAGCCGCCGGGTTACCGAAAAGGCGTCGCCTATCCGACGATCGTCTACGTGCACGGCGGTCCGGTGGGCCAGGATGGCTACGAGTTCGATACGATCTCCCAGGCGCTCGCGGCCCGGGGTTACCTGGTCGTCAACCCGAACTATCGTGGCAGTTCCGGCCGCGGGCAGGAATTCTCGCGGGCGATATACGCAAAATGGGGTCAGCTTGAAATCAAGGACATTCATGCGGTGGTCGACACACTGGTCGAACAGGGCCTGGCCGATGCCGAGCGACTGGGTATTGGCGGCTGGAGCTATGGCGGCATGAACACCAACTATGCCATTGCCACCGATACTCGATTCATCGCAGCCGTTTCAGGCGCCTCAATCGCCAACATGATCACGGGGTACGGTACGGATCAATACATCCGGCAATACGAGAACGAACTTGGTCTGCCGTGGGAATCGATTGACACCTACCTGCAGGTCTCATACCCCTTCTTCCATGCGGATCGCATCAAGACGCCGACGTTGTTCATGTGCGGCGAAAAAGATTTCAACGTGCCACTGATAAACTCGGAGCAAATGTACCAGGCACTGCGAAGCCTGAATGTACCGACTCAGCTGATCATCTATCCGGGACAACATCACGGCCTGGCAAAACCAAGCTACCAACAGGATCGTCTGGAGCGAATGCTCGAGTGGTACGGAAAATACCTTGGGCCGGGGATGTAAGCCGGCCTCCGGGGCCCGTCGTTATTCGTCGCGCAGCGCACGGCGCAAAATCTTGCCGACGTTCGTTTTCGGCAAGTCGTCCCTGAACTCAACGAGTTTTGGCACCTTGTAACCGGTCATGTTCGCTTTGCAGTGCCTGAGGACATCCGCTTCGGTAATTGTGTCGTCCGTCCGGACGACAAACAGTTTGACCACTTCGCCCGATTTCTCATCCGGCATGCCGATGGCGGCCGCTTCGAGAATGCCGTCCATCTCAACCACAACGCTTTCAATTTCGTTTGGATAAACATTGAAACCGGACACGAGAATCATGTCTTTTTTGCGGTCTTCGATGAACACGTAGCCGCGCTCATCCATACGTCCGATATCGCCGCTGCGGAACCAGCCGTCGGGTAACATGACCTTGGCGGTCTCTTCCGGATTGTGCCAGTACCCTTCCATAACCTGCGGGCCGCGAATGCATATTTCACCCGCTTCACCGGGTACAACGTCCTGGCCCGCATCATCGCAAATGCGCACCTCGGTTGACGGCAACGGTAGGCCGATGGAGCCGGTAAAAGTTTCCGCGGTTAGTGGATTCGCGATTGCACCGGGCGAGGTCTCGGTAAGCCCGTAGGCCTGCAGAATCGAATTGCCGGTTACTTCCTGCCACTTGCGAGCGACCGCTTCCTGCACGGCCATGCCGCCGCCGACGGTCAGTTGCAATGCGCTGAAATCGAGCTCGTCGAAGTGCGGCGTGTTCAGCAGCGCGGCGAACAACGTATTAACGCCGCTGAAATAGACGAATTTGTGTCGGGACAATTCCTTGACGAAGCCTGGAAAATCGCGCGGATTGGTGATTAAGACGTTTTCGCCCCCGAGCGACATGATGGACAGGCAATTACTCTGCAGGGAAAAAATATGGTAGAGCGGTAACGCGGTGATGGCGACAACGACGTCGGTGTCGTCAAACGCGGGGCCCTGCCAGGCTCTTGCCTGCATAACATTAAAGACCATGTTGCGGTGGCTGAGCATCGCCCCCTTCGACAGACCGGTCGTACCCCCGGTGTACTGCAGGAATGCAATGTCAGCAAAGCCGAGCTCTACCGGTTTGAGCGTCCCGGAATCGCCGGCTGCAAGCGCGGCCTTGAAGGTTTCGGCGCCGGGCAACGAATACGACGGCACCATTTTCTTTATGTGCCGGAGCACGAAATTGGTGATCGCCCCTTTCGGAAAACCCAGCAGATCGCCAATGGCGGTCCGGATGACGTGCTGTATATCGGTGTCGTCAATGACAGCGGTCAATGTCGTCGCGAAGTTTTCCAGTATGACAATACACTTCGCCCCGGAATCGGCCAGCTGATGCCTGAGCTCGCGAGGCGTGTACAACGGATTAACATTAACGGCAACCAGGCCAGCGCGAAAAATGCCGCACAGGACGACTGGATACTGCAGGATATTGGGCAGCATGATGGCGACGCGTTCGCCTTTCACGAGACCCAGGTCCTGTTGCAGGTAACAGGCAAATTGTGTGGATAGCCGATCGAGTTCACGGTACGTCAGACGGGCGCCCATGTTCGAATACGCCGTCCGGTCGGCGAATTTTGCCATACTGGCATCGAGCAAATCCCGGACCGAATGGTATTCAGGGGTCGGGATTTCTGCAGGCATGCCGTCCGGATAGGAATTCAGCCAGGGTTTATCCATGTCTCATCGTGTCCTTTACGGGCAACAGCCCGCCTGCCACCGATTGCTCGAATCAGTCGCCTGACGCCCGTCCGTCGAGGGCCGCGGCAATGATCGGCCAGGCGTTCTCAAGCAGTATGGGCTGAGCTTCTGCATTCGGATGAATACCGTCATCCTGCATCAAATCCTTGTTCAGCGCGATGCCGTCCATGAAAAACTCGATCCACGGCACGTCGAGTTGCTGCGCAAGTTCCCGATACACATTGTCGAAGGCCTGAGTATACCGCGGCCCGTAATTGGTGGGGATTCGAATACCGAGGAGTACAATCGCGGTACCATTGGCTTGTGTGGTCTCAACAATCTTGCGCAGGTTGGCCCGCAGGCGCTCCGCTGGAAAGCCGCGCAGGCCATCATTGCCACCGAGCTCCAGGATAACGAGATCGGGCGCGAATTTTTCCAGTGTTGAATGAATGCGGGTGACCCCACCTTCGGTCGTCTCTCCGCTTATACTGGCGTTCACGACCCGATGTTCGTACCCTGAAGCGGTCAGCCTTGATTGCAACAAAGCCGGCCAGGATTGGTCAACGTCTATACCGTATCCGGCGCTCAGGCTGTCACCGAATACCACTACAGCCGGACCGTCGGCGCTGTGAGCGCCGCAAGACACTAACAACATAAAAAAGGTCAAAACTATTCGCATGTCGAAAAATTCACCTGATGCCTCGGCCGTTCTGGCCGCAGCAAACGTTACCAAAGTGGTCACCAGTCCGGAAGGGAGTTTGACCATTTTGTCGGACATCAGTTTCACCGTCGATAAAGGCGAGTCGATTGCCATCATTGGCCCGTCCGGCGCAGGTAAGTCAACACTGCTGGCATTGCTGGCGGGGCTGGATCTACCGACCCGCGGCGAAATCTGGCTCGATGGCCAGTGTCTGACCGATCTGGACGAAGACGGCCGTGCCGCGGCCCGTGCCCGCAGTGTGGGTTTTGTGTTCCAGTCTTTTCACCTGGTGCCGTCGTTGAATGCGCTCGAAAACGTCATGTTGCCGCTGGAGCTGGCGGACCAGGATGCGCCGCGTGACCGGGCGATGCGTATTCTTTCCGAGGTGGGTTTACAGGATCGCTGGAGTCATTATCCGGCGCAATTGTCGGGTGGTGAGAAGCAGCGGGTTGCTATTGCGCGCGCGTTTGCTGCGGAGCCGGCGGTCTTGTTCGCGGACGAACCGACCGGCAACCTGGATGCACGTACCGGCGACAACATCATGAATATCATGTTTGAGTTGAACCGCAACTTGTCAACGACGCTGGTGCTGGTCACTCACGACAAGGCGCTGGCCGCACGATGCGATCGCGAAATCGGCCTGGATGCGGGTCTGCTGGTCTCCGATGCCCAGGCGGTCGCGTGAAAGCAGTTCGCTTTGCGCTGCGCAGTTTTGCTCGCGAGTTGCGATCCGGCGAGGTCGTCGTTTTGCTGCTTTCGGTCGCGCTCGCGGTTGCCGCGCTGACGGCCGTCGGTTTTCTCACTGACCGCATTGGTAAATCGGTCGCCCGCCAGGCAAACGAAATACTGGCGGCGGACATCCGCCTGCGATCACCGGAGCCGATTCCACCACAATGGCGGCAAGCGGCTGAAGCGCACAGCCTGGATACAGCCGAGACACAAACATTTCCGAGCGTGGTCTTTGCCGGTGACGAGAGTTCGCTCACCACCGTAAAAGGTGTGAGCGCGGACTATCCATTGCGAGGCCACGTGCGTATTTCCGATCGCCTTTTCAGCGAACAATATGAGGTCGACGATATACCGCAGCCCGGAACGGTCTGGGCGGACGGGGCGCTCATGGCGCGGCTTGGCATCAGCGTTGGCGACACGGTGTCTGTTGGCGAAGCAGATCTCGAGGTGGCCGCTGTACTGACCTATCGGCCGGATCAGTCCATCGGCTTCGCTTCACTCGCACCGTCAATCCTCGTCAATCTCGGCGACATGCCGCGTACCGGTCTGATCACTGAGGGCAGCCGCGTCGGCTATGCACTGCTGGTCGCGGGAGAGGAAGACGCGGTCAATTCGTTTTATGACGCCGTCGAAGAAACGCTTCCGGACTCGGTGCGCGTGCGCAATCGTGAAGACAGCAGCGGCCGTGCGGGCGATGCTGCAGATCGCGCGGAACGATTCCTGTCATTGACGGCTGTGATCAGCGTGCTGCTTAGCGCCGTGGCGATTGCGATGTCGGCACGTCGCTTCACGCATCGGCGCATGGATACCGTGGCATTGATGAAGAGCCTCGGGGCCAGCCAGCGATTCATCATCACCGCCGCGTCCGTGCAAATAGTGTTGTTGGGCGTTCTTGGCATCGTCATTGGTTGCGCGGTGGGTTTCTCGGCCGAAAAACTCATCACGAGCATGCTGGCGGACCTGTTCCAGAGCGATCTTCCGGACCCCGGTCTTGCACCGGTTGCGCTGGGCAGCGCGGTGGCACTGATCCTGGTCATAGGTTTCGCCATGCCGGCGCTCGTGCAACTGCGCAACACGCCACCGTTGCGCGTATTGCGGCATGACGCCATACCGCCGCCACCATCGCGACTTTTTGTGGCGGGCAGTTCGTTATTGGCCGTCGCCGCGTTGCTTTACAGCGTCATCGGGGACGGACGGATGTTGCTCATCGTCCTCGCTGGCATGTTGGTGATCTCCGGCTCCCTCTACGTCGTCGGCCGTGGCCTGGTCGTGCTGATCGGCCGGTCACGCGGTGGCGTCGGCGTTGCGTGGCGTTACGGCCTCGCGAACGTCGCCCGTCGGGGCCGCGATAGCGCGGTGCAGATCGTCGCGTTCGGTCTGGGGTTGACGGTGCTTCTCTTGCTGACCTTTGTGCGTACAGAGTTACTGGAGAGCTGGCAGCAATCGCTCGCCGAAGACGCGCCGAATCAGTTTCTGATCAACATTCAGCCGCAGGAGCGTGATTCAATTGCGGCGATATTCGAGCAGGCCGATATCGCGGCGCCGGATTTCGTGCCATTGGTGCGCGCCCGCATGTCGACGATTAATGGCGAAGACGTGAAGACGCGCGAGTACCCGGCGGAGGACGGTCGCTGGATGGCGAACCGCGAAGCGAACCTGAGCTGGGCGACGACGCTCAGCGACAGCAATGAACTGCTGGAAGGCGAGTGGTGGGACGCGGATTATCAGGGACCGCCACTCGTTTCGGTTGAGGAAGAAGCGGCGCTGGAAATGGGTGTCGGCCTTGGCGATCAACTTAACTTCATGATTGCCGGTCAGGAAGTCGAACTGACCATCGCGAGTCTTCGCCGCATCGACTGGAATTCGTTTCGACCAAATTTCTTCATGGTGTTGTCGCCAGGCGCGCTCGAGGACTATCCGGCGACGTACGTTGCCAGCCTGAAGATCGACGCGACGGAGAAAGGGGTGTTGCTGACACTGGTGCGTGCGCACCCGACGGTGTCCGTTATTGATCTCGATGCCATTCTGGAGCAGGTGCAAAGTATCATGGATAAAGCGAGCCTCGCCGTACAGGCGGTGTTCGTATTCACACTCGCCGCCGGAATCGCCGTGCTGTTTGCAGCCGTGCAATCCACCATCGACGAGCGCCGCTTCGAAAGCGCGATGTTGCGAGCGTTGGGCGCAAGAAGACGTACGGTGCTCGCCGGCGTCCTGACGGAATTCGCTGCGCTGGGTTTCGCAGCCGGTTTACTGGCCTCGGCGGGGGCGTCGATTCTCGCGTACATTATCGCCGTGAACCTGTTCGAACTTGACTACGATTTCAGTCCGGGACTCTGGCTCGCGGGGCTTTTGGGCGGCACGTTGCTGGTTTGCGTCAGCGGATTTATTGCCGCCCGGGGCGCTATCAATGCGCCGCCGATCGATGTCCTGCGAGCGGCGTGAAGACCAATCGCGGCCGGGATGCCGTTCCTGACGACGCTTAACTTATACCACTCGATTGCGTTGTTCGCCGCGCTGAAAAGCGGCCACATTTTCGGCTAGCTCGTTGATCGCATTTTGTCGGGCCTCGAAGGTGCCCCAGGCGATATGCGGTGTGACGATCAGGTTGTTGCCCGTATAGTCGAGCAGCGGGTCGCCGTCGACAGGCGGCTCCTGTGGCAGTACATCAATGGCTGCCGCCGCTATCTCACCGGAGCCAAGTGCCGCGGCCAGTGCCGTTGAATCCACCAGGCCACCGCGTGCCGTATTGATCAGGATACTGTCGGCTTTCATGGCGCGAAATTCGTCGGCGCCCATCAGCTCGTGCGTCGCGTCGTTCAGGGGGCAATGCAGCGATATCACATCCGCCTGTTGCAGCATCTCTTCGAAATCGACGCGGCCGTCATCCGTTGTGCCGGCATCACCGCGTCGCCTCGCAATCATCACATTCATACCAAAAAACTCGGCGGCCCGGGCAACGCCCTGACCCAGCACGCCGTTGCCGACAATGCCCAGCGTCATCGCGGACAATTCCCGGATCGGAAAATCGAGCATGCAAAACTCCTGCGCTTTTTGCCACGCACCCTGTCGCACGGCATCGTTGAACGGACGCAAGCTGTGGGTGAGGGAAAGCAGCGTGCCCATCACATGCTCGACAATGGATTGCGTGCAATATGCACGGATATTGCACACGGCGATGCCGTTTTCCTTCGCAAATTCAAGATCGATATTGTCGGTGCCGGTTGCGGTGAGCCCGATGAAGCGCAGCGCCGTTGCATCTGCCAAATTGTTCGCGTTCAACTTCACCTTGTTGGCCAGCACGAACTCGGCTTCTCGAATTCGCTCAACCGTTCGTTCGGCCTGGGTGTTTTCGAACACCTTGAGCCCCGGCAGGCGCTGTTGCAGCGGAGACGGGTCGAGACCGCCACCGCCCATCGTCGCAAAATCGAGAAATACGGCTTTCATCGGGATTTCAGTTATCCTTGCAAGTCTTCGTTTCGATCCTGATTTCACATTATATGGACAAATCCTTCTGGGAACACAAGACGCTGGCCGACATGAGCGTCGCGGAGTGGGAGTCGCTTTGCGACGGTTGTGCGTTGTGCTGCATGCACAAGCTCGAAGACGAAGATAGCGGCGAAATTCTGTTCACGGACATCGCCTGCAAGCTGCTGGATATCGAGTCGTGCCGATGCACAAATTACGGCGCACGTTCAAGGCTGGTAAAAGCATGCCTGATTCTCGCCCCGGACAAGCCGGCGGTGTTCTCCTGGCTGCCCGGTACCTGCGCGTATCGGCGCCTCGCCGAGGGCGAGGACCTGCCGCCGTGGCACCCGCTGATAAGCGGCGACTTCGATTCAGTGCATGAGGCGGGTATTTCAGTGCAGGGAAAAGCCACTTCAGAACAGGAAAGCGGTGAACCGACCGTTTTCAGAACTCTATCAACCTGACAAAGACGACGGCTGAAAATATGACAGACTATCCTTTCATTCCGCTCGAATCGTATGAGGAGTATCCTGCCGGGGAAATGCGTCAACGACTGAATGCGTTTTACCGAAACATGGATCGCCGTCGCACGGTACGGGATTTTTCTGCCCGCCCGATACCGGGCGGAATCATCGAACAGGCATTAAGGACAGCGGGGACAGCGCCAAGCGGCGCGAATCTGCAGCCCTGGCATTTCGTGGTCGTGACCGGCCCTGAAACGAAACACAAGATTCGCGTGGCAGCGGAAGAAGAAGAAAGGGAATTCTACGAACACCGGGCTTCGGAAGAATGGCTGCAAGCGTTGGAATCCCTGGGCACAAACACCGACAAACCCTTTCTGGAAACGGCTCCCTGCCTGATCGCCGTGTTTCTGCAAAAGTTCAGCCACCTGCCGAACGGAAAAAAAGTGAAACACTACTACCCGGTCGAGTCGACCGGCCTGGCAACGGGTTTCCTGATTACCGCACTGCACCAGGCGGGACTGGTTTGCCTTACGCACACCCCTAGTCCAATGAGTTTCCTGAATGAAATTCTCGAACGCCCCAGGAGTGAACGACCATTCCTGCTTCTTGTAACGGGGTACCCGGCTGAGGACGCGACCATTCCTGACATTCAACGCAAACCGCTCGAAGATTTCGTCAGCTTCATTGACCGTTAGGCAAAAGCATCGTGTTGAGCGCTGTCGCCTGAACCCGCTGGTCGCGCCTCAGGTGACGCTCCTACAATTCGTTCTACTGGCACTCCTGAGGAGCGTCACCTGACACGCAACTGCGGTCAACCGTACCCTTACCCCGTATTCTGCAACCCTTGCGCGATTCCGTTGACGCTCGCCAGCAATGCTTCGAATAATTCCGGGTCTTGCCGATCAGACGCTCGCCAGCGACGCAACAGATCGACCTGCAACAAGCTCATGGGATCGACGTAGGGATTGCGCAGCATAATGGCCCGTTGCAGCGTGCGATCGCCCTCGAGAAGCTCGTTTTGACCGGAGTATTCGAGGATCATATCCCGGGTAAGATTGAACTCTTTCGTGAGCAGCGGAAAAAATTCGCCGTGCAATTCGCCGGCAAGCTCCGAATATATCTCGGCGATACCAAGGTCGGCTTTTGCGAGCACCATTTCCGCATCGGATATTAACGCCCGCATGAAATACCATTCCTGGAACATGCTGCGGAATACGTCATCGTCAAACTGTTCGGCGGCCGCCGCGAGGCCGCGGCCAAGACCGTACCAGCCAGGCAGGATAAGGCGGCTCTGCGTCCATGAGAATACCCAGGGAATAGCGCGCAGATCGTCGACGCCGGTGCCGCCACGACGAGAGGAGGGGCGCGAGCCGATGCGCATGCGTTCGATCAGGTCGATCGGCGTTGCCCGGCGAAAATATTCGTAGAAAGCGGGTGTTTCGAAAATGAGCTTGCGATAATAGTCCCGGCTGGTATCCGCAATAAGCTGCATCATCGTGTGCCACTCGGGCAGATCGTTGCCACGATGCTGCGGCATCGCGGTCGCCAGTAACACCGATCCGGTGACCTGTTCGAGGGTGCGCAAAGCGATGCCGCGAAGCCCGTATTTCTCGTTGATGATCTCTCCCTGTTCGGTCACACGAAGATATCCGTTGATGGTGCCGGGCGGGGCGCCAAGTACGGCGGCATGCGTCTTGCCACCACCACGACTGATCGTGCCGCCGCGCCCGTGAAAAAGGCGTAGCTCGATGTTCTCTTTGGCAACGGATTCGACCAGGGCAACCTGTGCATTTTGCAAGGCCCAGCGGGCGGATGCGAGACCGGCGTTCTTGTTGCTGTCGGAATAGCCAATCATGACCATTTGCTTGTTCTTGCGGTATTCGAGGTGCTCGCGATACAGGGTGTTGTTGAGCAATGAGCGGATGATTTCCGGGCCGCGCTCCAGGTCGTCCACCGTTTCCAGCAGCGGCGCGATGTCCATGGGGACGTTACCACGACGCGTATGCAGCTCACTCCAGTTGGCAAGCAGCAGCACGGACAAAATGTCGTCCGTGTCCTGGGTCATACTGATGATGAACGGGCCAATGGCCTGCGACCCGTATTTTCGCCGACAGAAAGAAATTGCCTGGAACACCGCGAGCGTTTTTCGTGTTTGTACACTTTGCGTATCGGGTGCCGATTCCTTGGTCGTCATCGCCTCGACAATGCGTTTCGTGCGTGCCGCGGGGCTCCACTCAAGCCAGTCGTCTTCGCCAAGGCACTCACCGACGACTTGTCGGTGCACCATGGCATCCTGGCGAACATCGAGTGTGACCAGGTGAAAACCAAAGGTATCGATGCGCCGCAACAAGCGCCGCACCGCAAACAGACCCGCGTGCTGACCCTTGTTCTCCGTCAGGCTGTCCGCGATGATCTGAATGTCGTCGCGCAGCTGTGTCGCGGATTCGTACGGATAGGCGTCGTCGTCGTAGGTGGCCTGCAGACGCTGCTGCATCAGGCGCAGCAGCACCCGATACGGCATGTCTCTGTGCCGTACGGGAACGGCATGATAGGCGTTTTGAAAAATATCGCGGTACTGGCGGATCTTGTCGCCGACTGCATCACTGACACCGATGCGTGAGGATGACTGGCTAAGCTTGCCCGATAGCGTGCCACACTCTTTGTAATAAAGATCGAGAATCAGGCGCCGTTGCCGTGCGAGGGTCGAGCGGATCGTTTTCGCATTGACGTTCGGATTGCCATCCATGTCACCGCCGACCCATGAGGCGTAGTGCAAGAAGTCAGGTACTACAAGGTTCTTGCCCTCGTCGCCAAAAACACGCACAACCGCATTTTCGACATCTTCGTAGAAAGGAGGCATTACCCGGTACAGCACGTCGGTCACGAAGAACAGGACGTGTTCAAGCTCATCGGACACCGTCATTTGCTCGGCCGGATGTTCCTGCGTTTGCCAGCCGGTGGTGACATCAAGCTTGATGTTCTCGATACAGGCCTCGGTTTCCTGTGCCGTCATGGTGGGGTTCAGCATGTCGATCAGGCGTCGAACGATGCGTTGTTCCTTGCGCAGGACAGTTCGGCGTGTCGGTTCTGTCGGGTGGGCGGTGAAAACCGGTTCGACGCACATCGCGTTCAGAAGGTCCTGTACGGCGTCGATGCCGAAACCGGCCGCCTTCAGTTTTACCAGCGTCTCCTCGAGGCTGCCGGGTTGATATTGTCCGGCCCGTCGCAGGTATTCCCGGCGGCGGCGAATTCGGTGCACTTTCTCCGCTGTATTGGTGACCTGGAAGTAGGTAGAAAAGGCACGAATAACTTCGATGCCACAGGCGAGATCCAATTCGCGAAAAAAATCCTCGAGCGTTTCGTCAGGATCCTCATTCCCCTCGCGACGGCGAATCGCGAGCAATCGCGCCGTCTCAACGAATTCGTATAAAGACTCACCGCCCTGTTCACGCAGCAGGTCGCCGACCAGCGTACCCAGCGTACGCACATCGGCACGCAGCGCGTCGTCTTTGTCTTCGAATGTGATGTCCTGCCGCCGCACTGCTCGATGCTCGTCGTGATCCGGTTTCAGGTTGTCGCCGGGAGGTTAACTGCCCGGGCCTGCTCGCATAGGCAAGTATAGAAGCTATTAGTCACGAAAGTTTTCATATTGCAGCGGCAATTCGACATCGGCATCCTTGAGCAGCGCAATAACGGCCTGCAGATCATCTCGTTTCTTGCCGGAGACCCGCAGTTTGTCGCCCTGAATGGCGGTCTGCACCTTGATCTTGCTGGCCTTGACCTTCTTGACGAGGTCGCGGGCGAGCGAGGTCTCAATGCCCTGGCGAAGTATTACCTTCTGGCGCGCTTCGCTGCCGCTGATCTCGACGTCTTCTTCTTTCATACAGGCGATGTCGATGCCGCGCTTGACCAGCTTCTGGCGCAGAATATCCAGCATCTGCTGCAGTTGAAACTCCGACTGGCTGCTGAGGTTGACCACATTTTCCTCCAGCACGAACTTCGAGCCGGTGCCCTTGAAGTCGAAACGATTGGTTACTTCACGATTCGCCTGATCGACGGCATTCGTGACCTCATGAGCGTCGAACTCGCTGACTACGTCAAACGTTGGCATTGGTGGGTCTCCATAGCGGCGACGCGACAATAGCAAAAACTGTACAGGCTGCCCAGTTTGAGATGCGGTGTATAAGTTTCGCCCGCGGCAGAATAGTCGAAAGTCCAGGGAAGGACCATCATGTTAAGAACCGTTGCGACCACCAGGGCCTCAGGTCCGCCGCCGAGGGTCAAGCGACCCCGCGAAGCGGCGAGCGAGCAGGCCACCAACCTTGCGCGGCAGCTGCGGTTGCTGGGCGTCGAGCCCAAAGTTCGTGTGTTTCCCTGGGGAACGTCGGCCGGCGGGATCGCTTTGCGAGTCAGGGTTCGCGAGCTAATCGCTTTGCCGGACAGGCTGAATACCTGGCTGCAGGAAATCCGCAACATCCTGGAAAGCGGCGTGCGACTGACCTTGTCCCTGGACGATCTGGGTCTTGACGACAAGAGTATCGATTGCCTGCAACTTTTTTGTAACGAGGTACAGGTGGCCTTGCGCGAGGGTGGCATGCCGCAGCAGCAGCTCGGTTTGTGCGTTGCTGCGAGCGATATCGCGCTGCCTGCGTTTCAGGTGATCTCGAGTGCATTGTTGGGATGCGGGCCACGTTATGTGGTCATGAGCAGTGCCTACATGGACGCCGACACAACGGACCGGGCCATCCAGACGGACTGGGCGGCACTTTTTAATCGCAGGGCCGGTCCCGCGCCATTGTGGCCGGTCTACGCGGCCGGTGTCCGCAGCCGTTGCCCGTTGCTGAACAATGAAGCCACTAACGCATTGCTGCCAGGCGCTGGCATCGCGGTGCCAGCCGGCACGGCCTGGCTACCGATGGAACTCGATATTGGCCGTTTCGCCGATGCGAGCGGCACGCTAAATAGCGATGCGCTGACCAACGCCCTCGAAGCCTGTGTCGTGCTGGGCGACCGGCTTTTCGGCCTCTTGTCGTGGCCGGAAGAACGACAGCAGTCCGACGCGCGACTGAATCGTCGCCTGGCGGTGATGCTTACCGGCTTGGGCGACCTGGTGGTCCTGCGCAAGCACAAGCCGGCGGATCTCGCCTGCCTGCGTGAACTCGACCAACTGGTCGGGTATATCCATCACACGTTGTGGGAGAAATCGAAACAACTGGCTGAGGCATGCGGGCCGTTGCCCGCCCTCGATCAGCCGCATCCGGCCGGCCGCTGGCCGGATGAGTCGCACCGTCAGGACTGGCAGCAACGCTGGCAGAATGCCATGACAACGGCACAGGTACGACACCGCAATCTATTGGTCATGTCGCCCTATTCAGTATTACCGCGCTATGGCCCGGCACACGAGGACTATGTTGATTTGCTGCCGTTAATTGCGCATGCAGACGCGCTGAGTTTCGCATCGCCACCCCTCTGGCCTGGCTGCAACGCCAGCGCTTTCACGGCTTTTCATCGTCGCGCGTGGGCGATCACACAGCGTCGGGATGCGGCTTCTTTCGTTGCAGCCGGGGTATGAACTGAGATACCGTTGCTAATCATTGGCCAGACCGGAAGACAGTTCATTGCAAGCAATTACGGTCGACGCTCACGGGTATGCTGTGCTGTTGCTTACCGCAGTAGCATTGTTCCTGTTTACACGTGATCGAATTCCGCTGGAGACGTCAAGCCTCGCCGTTTTGATCGCGTTGGTCGCAGGGTTTCAGATCTTCCCTTATGCTCGCGACGATGTTTCGTTGCGTGCCGTCGATTTTTTCGCGGGTTTTGGCAATGAGGCGCTGATCGCGATTTGCGCCCTGATGATTGTTGGCAAGGGCCTCGAGACCACCGGTGCGTTGCAACCGTTGGCGACGATCGTCGGGCGTGCGTGGTCAACAAGACCCGTGCTCGCTCTGTTCGTGACGCTGGTCGCCGCCGCCGTGCTCAGCGCTTTTATGAATAACACGCCGATCGTCGTGTTGCTTATGCCGATCCTGGTCGGCGTATCGTTGCGCGCGAAGTTTCCGGTGTCGGGCGTGATGTTACCGATGGGACTCGCAACGATCATTGGTGGCATGTCGACGACAATCGGTACATCGACCAATTTGCTGGTCGTGGGTATTTCGCACGACCTGGGTGTGCATCAGTTCGGCATGTTCGACTTCGTCGTGCCGTCACTGATCGTCGGCGGCGTCGGCCTCCTGTTTCTCTGGCTGGTTGCACCGCGTTTATTGCCGGACCGGATTCCGCCGATGGCCGATACCACGCCGCGAGTATTCAACAGCCAGTTGAACATCCAGGAAGGTGGTTTCGCGGCGGGCAAGACACTGTCGGAAGTGCTGGCTAAAACGCAGGGAGACATGCGTGTCGACAAGATTCAGCGGACCGAGTCGCTGTTCCTGGCCAAGCTGCCGTCGGTTACATTGCTGCCCGGTGACCGTCTCTTTGTAAGAGACTCCCCCGAAAACCTCAAACGTTTCGAGCACCTGCTGGGCGCAACGCTTTACAATATTTCCGACAGCGAGCATCCGATCAACGAGGAAACACCGTTGACCGCGTCCGGCCAGCAACTTGCGGAAGTCGTGGTTACACGCGGTTCGCCGCTGCATTTGCGAACCCTGGCAACGGCGACCTTCAGCTCCAGCTATGGCTTGATACCACTCGCCATTCACCGTGCGCGTTCCCCGAATACACAGGTCACCGGCGATCTGACGACGATTCGCCTGCGCGCCGGCGATGTATTGCTGGTGCAGGGAACGGCCGACGCCATCGACAAGCTGAAGGTGAGTGGCACCATGCTGGTTCTCGACGGAACCACCGAGTTACCGCATACCGAAAAAGCCAAACGTGCGCTGGGAGTGATGGCGCTGGTGGTACTGGCGGCCGCGACCGGGCTGTTGCCTATATCCGTGAGCGCCCTGATCGGTGTTGGCCTGATTCTGACTTGCGGGTGTTTGACCTGGCGGGATGCGGCCGGTGCGCTGTCGGCGCCGGTGATCATGATTATTGTTGCGAGCCTCGCGTTAGGTAAGGCGCTGACGGTGACGGGAATGGCCGATTTTCTTGCCGTGGGATTTGTGAATGCGTCGATCGGCATGCCGGTGCCGTTGATTCTCAGCGCCTTCATTCTCGTCATGACGATCTTGACGAATGTCGTATCGAACAGCGCCGCGGCTGTGATTGGTACGCCCATCGCGGTTGCGATTGCGCAGCACCTGAATGTCAATGCGGAGCCTTTCATCCTGGCCGTGCTGTTTGGTGCGAATATGAGTTATGCCACGCCGTATGGCTACCAGACGAACCTGCTGATCCTGAGCGCGGGTGGTTATAAGTTCACTGATTTCCTGCGGGTGGGCATTCCGCTGACGATCATTATGTGGATTGGTTTTTCGCTGGTGCTGCCATTTCTTTACGATCTGTAGGCACGATCCTTTGAAGCCCGGTCGCGCGTCAGGTCACGCTCCTACAGGAGTGGCAATAGAACGATTGTAGAAACGTCTCGCAGGCACGATCCTTTGAGGCCCGGTCGCGCGTCAGGTCACGCTTTCGCAGAAGTGCCAATAGAATAATTGTAGGAGCGTCACCTGAGACGCGATCCCCTTAAGCCTGGTCGCGCGTCAGGAGATGCCCTTACCACGCTGCCGAAAATAAGCACTCCCCATCGCTTGACCTGTGCTGACCATGTGTTAATACTCAACACCATGACGACGACTCAACAGAGCTGGACCTGGCTGTGGCAATCCCGACAGGAGTGGATGGCCGACTGATACCTCGTTTTCGCAAGAGTACACACAAGCCCCTCTCCGCCGGATACGTGGAGGCGGGTTTTTTTTTGGCCACGACAACAGAGAGTTCAATTGCCATGAGCATGGAGCCGCCATTCGACATCGCTGCGGATCTGGATACGCCGGTGTCGGCGTATCTGAAGCTAAGCGACATGCAGCCGCGTTTTTTGCTCGAGAGTGTCGAGGGCGGTGAGCGTCTGGCGCGATATTCCTTCCTGGGTTTCGGCGACGCCGTGGAACTCCGCCTGGATGCAGACGGTCTTTGCGTCGATGGCAGGACGTCGCCGCGTCCGCGGACACAACAAGACTATTTACAGGTGTTGCGCGATGCGCTGGCGCTGGCGCCGCGACCCAGGCCGGAGCTGCCGGGTTTGCCCTTCTCCGGTGGACTGGTGGGGGTCTCCGGCTATGACGTCGTGCGCCTGTTCGAGCATTTGCCGCAAAACAGCACGCCACAGAGCGGCATTCCCGATGCGGCCTTCACCGCACCGTCTTCGGTGCTGGTCTTCGATCACCTCACCCGCCGGATAGCACTCCTGCACGACGGCCCGGAGGCTGAGCGGCAGAGTCTCCGCAAGGAAGTGGTCAGGCGATTGCGCGGGCCGGTGCCGACGAACGGCGGTGAGGGGAAAGTATCGCCACCGGTGGCTGGAATGTCCGAAGGCGAATACATGCAGCGTGTCGACGCGTGCAAGGAATACATTGCGTCCGGCGACATCTACCAGATCGTCGTGTCGGTGCTCTTCAAAGGCCGTTCGAACCTGGAGCCGTTCGAGGTGTATCGGGCCTTGCGGCTGCTCAATCCATCGCCGTACATGTTTTTCCTCGAGTTCGGTGACTTGAAGGTCGTCGGTTCGTCGCCGGAGGCGCTGGTCAAGCTGCACGGTCGAAAGGCATCGCTACGGCCGATCGCCGGCACATTGCCACGCGGCAGAACCCCCGATGAGGACATCGCCAACGGCGAGCGCCTGCTGGCGGATCCCAAGGAGTCGGCGGAACACGTCATGCTCGTGGACCTGGCCCGCAACGACCTCGGCCGTGTTGCGACGGCGGGCAGTGTGTACGTCGATCCGTACCGGTCAATCGAGCGCTACAGTCACGTTATGCACATTGTGAGCGGCGTGACAGGGACGCTGGCCGACGAGTACGATGCCTTCGACCTGTTTGCAGCAAGTTTTCCCGCCGGGACACTGGTGGGCGCACCCAAGGTCAGGGCCATGGAGATTATCGAGGAAATGGAACAGGTCGGACGTGGTCTGTACGCTGGCACCGCCGGCTATTTCGATATCAACGGTGACATGGACCAGGCCATCACCATTCGTACACTTGTGTTTAATGGCGACGAATACAGTTTCCAGGCCGGTGCCGGCATCGTGGCCGATAGCGTACCGAAGAAGGAGTTCGCCGAGGTGCTGGCAAAGAGTGCCATCCTCCGACGAGCACTCGATATCGCGGGAGCAGGCCTGTGAGTTTCGACAACGTGCGCATATTGCTGATCGATAATTACGATTCCTTTACCTACAACCTGGTGCAGGCGTTTCGCGCACAGGGAGCGGAGGTCCTGATTTATCGCAACGACCGGATAGAGGTGAGCGAGGCGCTGGCGCTTGAGCCGACACACCTGGTGATTTCACCGGGTCCGGGCCATCCGCGGGATGCCGGTAACTCGGTTGCGATGATCGACGCGTTTGCCGGGCGAACACCCATTCTCGGTGTTTGTCTCGGACACCAGTGCATCGTCAGTCATTTCGGCGGTGAGATTGTGCGTGCTGACAGACTGATGCACGGTAAGACGTCGTTTGTGCAACACGATAACGAGACCCTGTTTGCCGGTTTGCCGGCGCCCTTCGAGGCGGGTCGTTATCATTCGTTGATCGCCGCGCCGGCGCGGCTGCCGGATTCGCTGCGGGTGAGTGCACAAACCGAGCGGGGCGAAATCATGGCCGTGCGGCATCGGCAATTGCCCATCGAGGGCGTACAGTTTCATCCGGAGAGCGTTTTGACGCCCAATGGCGATGCGCTTATGGCGAATTTCATGCGGATCGAAGCATCATGAGCGACACCTGTTCCGTATGGCTAAATCGACTGTTGAATGGCGGATCACTCACCGAAGGTGAGGCATCTGACCTGATGCGTGCGCTGGCGGCCGGCGACATAGCGCCGGCACTGGCCGGTGCGCTGCTCGCGGGATTGCGCATGAAGGGAGAAACGGCCGAGGAAATTCGCGGCTTCGCTACCGCCATGCGCGAGCTCGCACTCAAACCGTCACTTCCCGACGGTGCGCCGACCGTGGATTCGGTCGGCACAGGCGGCGACGGCTCCGGCAGTTTCAATCTGTCGACAGGCACCGGTCTGCTCGCGGCCGCCTGCGGTGCGCGAGTCGTCAAGCACGGCAACCGTTCGATATCGAGTCGTTCCGGCAGCGCGGACATGTTGCAGTGCCTGGGCTTGCCGATGCCCCTGGACGAGCAAGGCGTCGCTGACGCGCTGAGTGCGCTCAATTTTACGTTCCTGTTTGCGCCCGCGTTTCATCCGGCCATGAAATCGATCATGCCGGTGCGCAGTGCCCTCGGTGTGCGCACCGTATTCAATCTCCTCGGACCACTGACCAATCCGGCTGCACCGCCTTTTCAGCTTATCGGTGCATTCAGTCCGTACGCGGCGAAACTGATGGCCGATGCCTTGTCCGGCATGTCGATTGAACGAGCATTCGTCGTGCACGGCGAGCCCGGCTGGGATGAAGCGACACCGGCGGGCGCCTTTCTGCTCTACGACGTGACGCCCGGCTCGGTAACGGAGCGGCATCGAACGCCGGAAGATTACGGTCTTGCACGATGCAAGCCGGACCATCTGGCGGGAGGCGATGCGCACCACAACGCACGCGAGTTGACGCGTGTTTTTCGCGGCGAAGACAAAGGGCCTCACCGCGATGCTTTGTTAATGGGCGTCTCACTCGTGCTCGAGGTCATGGGTACCGTCGACAACGCGAAAGACGGCGTGGCGGTGGCCGCCGAGACCATCGACTCCGGTAAAGCGAACGATTTTATCGACAACTTCCGCCGGCATTTTTCAGGCCGATGACGAATTTCCTTCAGGACATGGCCCATTCAAGTCGTGAACGCGCGGCATTGCTGCCAACGGTGTCTGCAGCGGCGGCACTGGACAAACCGGTGTTCCCCCTGCGTCTCGGTGGCTTCGATATTATCGCGGAGATCAAGGATGTTTCACCGGCGGAGGGTGCATTGACGAGCGGCACTTCAGACCGGAAGCAGCGCGCGCTCGACTACGCCGAGGGCGGTGCCGCCGCCATTTCGATTCTCACCGAGCCATCGCAGTTCGCCGGCGAAGTCGCACACCTCGAAGAAGTCGCTGCAACGGTCGCGAGCCTCAAGCTGCCGGTCATGCGGAAAGATTTCCTGGTCGATGTGCGGCAAATTGTCGAGGCAAGAGCCTGCGGTGCGAGTGGCGTGTTGTTGATCGCCGCCATGCTGGACGATCGCGAACTGGCGAGCATGCTCGACTGCGCGCTGGAACACTCGTTGTTCGTGCTGCTCGAATCGTTTGATACGAACGACCTGAAACGCTCATCCAGGCTGCTCGGGAACACCCGCTACGCGGATTCTGCCGCGGCAGCACGCCTGCTTATCGGCATCAATACGCGCAACTTGCGCACACTGCACGTCGATCCGGCAAGGCTCGAGCAGCTGTCGGGCGAGCTTCCCGGTGGCGTTATCGCGGTTGCCGAAAGCGGCCAGACGTCGGCGGACGATGTGGCGCGGGTGGCCGGATGGGGTTATTCGATGGCGCTGGTCGGCACGGCCCTGATGCGCAGCGACAACCCGCGAGCATTGCTTGCCGACATGCGTGCAGCGGGCCGCGAGCATTGTTCGGCATGAAGACGTTCGTGAAAATTTGCGGCTTGACGGAGCGTACCGATGTCAGGGCCGCTATCGATGCGGGTGTCGATGCAATAGGTTTTGTTTTTGCGAAGTCGGTGCGACAGGTATCGGTTGAGCATGCCCTGGAGATCAGCCGTGACGTACCAAAAACCCTGCGGCGGGTAGCCGTCATGTTGCATCCGACACAAGAGGAATGGCAGCGTGTCGCCGAGGGGTTCGCGCCCGATGTGCTGCAAACTGACGCCGCCGACTTCGACGGTCTCGATGTTGACGACCACGTCGAGCGCTGGCCCGTCTATCGGCAGGGACAGGTTTTGACGGTTGACGAAATGCCGGCGATTTTCGTGTACGAGGGCGAACAAAGTGGCCAGGGAAAAACCGTTGACTGGCAGGTTGCTGCTTCGCTTGCGGCGAAGAAAAAAATGATTCTCGCCGGTGGGCTTGGTCCGCACAACATTGTCGACGCGATCCGCCAGGTGCACCCGTTCGGTGTCGACGTGTCGAGCGCCGTGGAAGCGTCGCCCGGTCGAAAGGATGCTGGAAAAATAGTGGCATTTGTTACCGCGGCAAGGCGGGCCGAATTCGCATGACCAATATCGAAAGGTGATAGAAAGATGAAATCCATACTGGCAGCGTCCGACGCTGCAGCATTGCTGGCGTCTTCAATCAGGGGCGAGTTGCCCGATGAACGCGGGCGATTCGGCCCGTTCGGCGGGCGCTACATACCGGAGACTCTGGTGCCGGCATTCGAGCGTCTTGAGGCGGGCGTCAGGCGGTACCTGCCGGATGCCGGGTTTCAACAGGCGTTTCGCCGCGAACTGCGGGAGTGGGTCGGCAGACCGACGGCGCTGACGTTTGCGGCACGCCTGAGCGAAAGTTGGGGCACTGAGGTCTGGCTGAAACGCGAGGATCTCGCGCATACCGGTGCCCACAAAATCAACAACGCGATTGGTCAGGCACTGCTGGCGAAAAGACTGGGCGCAAAACGCGTGATCGCTGAAACCGGTGCCGGGCAACACGGAGTTGCCTCGGCGGCAGCCTGCGCAAGAGTCGGGCTGCCCTGTCGGGTATTCATGGGGGCCGTTGATATCGCACGGCAGGCACCGAATGTCGATCGGATGCACCGACTCGGTGCAGAAGTCGTCTCAGTGGAGACCGGTGACAAGACGTTGCGAGCCGCCATCGATGAGGCGATGCGCGAATGGGTATCGGACCCGAATGACATCTACTACCTGCTGGGGTCGGCCGTGGGTCCGCATCCCTACCCCTGGCTGGTGCGGGAACTGCAGTCGGTTATCGGTGCGGAAGCGCGGCAGCAGATGCTCGATCAGGCGGGTGGGCTCCCGGACGTCGCCTTTGCCTGTGTCGGCGGCGGTTCCAACGCGATTGGTTTGTTCTATCCGTTGCTGGGCGATGCAGCAATCGAACTAATCGGCGTTGAAGCGGGTGGCACCGGGAGCGGCCTGGGCCAGAACGCGGCGACGCTCGCAACCGGGACGCCGGGTGTCCTGCAGGGTTGTTATTCAATGATTCTCCAGAACGACGACGGCCAGGTGCAGGAAACGCATTCGATTTCAGCGGGGCTCGACTATTCGGGCGTCGGGCCGGAGCATGCTTTGTTGCAGGCCGTCGGCCGGGTTTCCTATGTCAGCGCCGACGACGAGGAAGCCCTCGCGGCGTTGGAGGAGGTTTGTGCGCTGGAGGGAATTCTGACGGCGCTCGAAACGGCGCATGCTTACGCGGCGGCAAAGCGCTGGTCAAAAGATCATCCGGGGAAACGAATACTGATTGGCAATTCCGGGCGGGGCGACAAAGACATGCCGACACTGACGCAGCATCCTGTGAGGATATTCAGCCATGCAAGCGCATGAAAAAATAGGCGTCGCGATCAATGGGGCCAGGGATGCCGGTCGTACGGCGCTCGTTCCGTATATCACGGCGGGTTACCCGGACACGGCGACGTTCGCCGACACACTGGAAGCAGTCAGCGCGGTCGGCGATGTGGTTGAAATCGGTGTGCCGTTCTCCGACCCCATGGCCGATGGCCTGACGATCCAGCGATCCAGCCATACAGCACTGAAAAACGGTGTGAGCCTGAAATGGATTTTCGATCAGCTCGATTTGACCAAGCCGCGAGTCGAGGTACCGCTGGTGTTGATGTCCTACGTCAATCCGTTGCTGGCTTTCGGCTACGATGAACTCGCTTCGCGAGCACTGGCAAGCGGTGTTTGTGCTTTCATCGTTCCGGACTTGCCGCTGGAAGAAAGCGATGCATTGCGCACCGCACTCGAAGCAAAAGGAGTGGGTCTTATTCAGATGGTCACCCCGGCGACGCCCGACGACCGCCTCGCAAGACTCGCGCAGGCATCGTGCGGTTTCCTGTATGCCGTCACCGTGACGGGCATCACCGGTGGAGGCGCTGAGCCGTCAGACGACCTGCCGTTCTACCTCGACAAGGTAACGGCGATATCGCCATTGCCGGTCTGTGCCGGTTTCGGTATTCGCAAGGCCGCCGATGTTGCCTCCGTTGGAGAACACGTGGCGGGCGTCATCGTGGGATCGGCGCTGGTCGAGGTTCTGGAGCGTGGCGAAGACCCGGCCGCTTTTCTCCGCGGCCTGATTCACGCGGCCTGATCGAACAGCATGAAAAAAGTGACCTCTGCAGATTCTCTGATCACGATCAGCCACTACAAGAATATTCTGACCAGCGAAGGTATTGAAGCCTTTCTGCGCAACGAACACCTGGGCAGCATTATCGGCGAAATGCCGTTTCAGGAAGTGTGGCCGGAGCTGTGGGTGGAAAACGATCTCGACTACGAACGGGCGAAGCAGTTGATCGACGACTCAACGATTATTGACGAGAGTCCGCAAGCATCGTGGCGATGTAAAAACTGTGGTGAAGACAATGAGGGCCAGTTCGGAGTTTGCTGGGCCTGTGAACAAGCGCCCTAACAGGTGGCGTCTGAACCCGGTCGGGCGACGAATTCAAGTACCGTATCGAACGCGGGTTCACGAATGACCAGGCTTGCGGGTTCGACAGATGTGGGCCGCTGGCTAGTACGGGCAATGTCGCGAATCGTCGACAAGTCGCCCGTGGAGAGAGCCACAGCACCAAAAATCGCCGGCCTGGCCAACATCGCCGTTGCCAGATGAGCGTAGCGTTCCCGGTAGGCCGCCGGAGACAGAAAGGTAATTTGTGCCCCGTCCAATCTGACGGCTGTACAATCGCCGGAATCCACAGCATCCGAGCGCAGTAGTGCAGCGAAGTCGTCGGCGATTCGGCGCTGGTCTTCGGCGACAATGACGACCTCATGGATGCCCGAAACTCCATTCTCATGATGCTGATATTCAGGACGCCAAACGAGTTCAGGCGTCTGATGCTCGCAAAAATAGACTCGCCCTCCGGAGAACACATCGCTTCGAAGCTGCACTGTACGAAAGCAAGCGTCTACGGTGCGACCAGCTAACTTCACCGGCCTGGAAAAAGATATCGGAGGTTCTCCCGCCATAGCCAACGCCTGCAAATGAGCATAGGACTCATCTGCATTGGAGGTTTTCAGAACAAGCCCGTTAATTCCCGAACACGCATTGGCTATCTCCGGGCGACCCGGCTTTTCAGTGCTCGAATCGGCCGGCAGTCCGATTAATTCCAAATAGTCGCGGCCGAACATCATGAGATGATTAATCGACCCGAGCGTGTGATAGCCGCGTTCGGTCAACTGAAACCCCAGGTCTCTGAACGCGGTCTCTGCCCGGTCCATCTGATAGCGAACATTGACTACGACGTGATCAATCTGCGGGAGTGGAACTGACATAGGTACCTCACAGCGGTGTTCGGGTCTCAGGAAGGAATCATCTCACCTGCAGGTTCGCCGCCGTTCCTGAAAACCACGGGTCGTGCGCCCTTTTTAGCCATTGTTCCGGCCTTCGCCAGATACTTTATCCTTTCCGGAGCGCAAGCATTCACCGGACACACTAACTTGCAGCGGGCCACCGGAAAATAGCCCTCGCAATCAATACAGAGGTTTTCATCGATAACGTACTGATTGTTTGCAGGTGCGATCGCACGGACCGGGCAGTCCATTTCGCAGGCACCGCAATTGATACATTCAGCCGTAATCATGTAAGACACGATCAGATGACCCGTTGTTCGAAGATGCCTTCAAGACCAGCAGAAGATACTCGTTTCGAAATGGCATCCAGATCCGTTGTATACAGGTTTCGTTCCTTCATTCGATCAAAGTAGACGGAACCCGAGAACGTATACTTCTTGCACATACCCGCTTCAGTCTCCATTTCCTCGCGCACGTTTGTTATCGCATCACCGGTCGCAAGGCTGTCAGGCAGGATTATTGGTTCCTTGCCGGCCATCGCTCGAACGGCATTGTGCCCACCCAGTGAACCGGTCACTATCGCTTCAGTATGTCCGACCAGTAGCCCGGCCTTTTCACCGCCGCAGAAAAGGTTGTCAATGTCGCCTTCCACGCGCAGCGCATCGTCGCGGGGTGCGAGGTTCGAGTAACGCATGGAATTGCCTAACGTTCCCGAATAAGGGTCGACATATTTGACCTCTTCCATGCCTGGAAGCTGGCGCAGTTTGTGCAGAGGCATGTACGCCAGCATCAATTTGACGTGACCGGTATCCAGCAGGATCAGATTTTCGGCGAACGCCTTAAGGGCGTATTGCGCACAGGCTTTCGCACTTTGTTTGCTGTCGCTCACTTTCAACTCGTCGGGTAACGGAATGATCGCAAGGCCGGTCCTTTCCATCTCCTCAATAATCTCCGGTGCGATCGTTTCCTTACTCAGCTTGCACGAACCACTCATGGCACCCAGGGTTCCGTCCGGCTTTTTGCCGTTGCGCTCAGCGATACCACACATTTCGACCAGACTGACCCGGGGACCGAACGTTGGACATCGAATGACGCACATGACGCAGCCATTGCCGTTTTCAGTGCACTGGGATTGCGCACCACAGGATCCCGTGGTGTCCAGAAAAACATCGCCTTCAACGCGGGTTCCACCTTCGAGAAGAACCGCGTTTATGGAGCCGTTATCAATGTCCGCCTCTGTAATACGACTGAACGTCCAGATTTCGATGCCGTGTTCGACCAGGCAACGCCGCACCGCGGGTTCGATTTTCGATACATCGTAAAGAGATGCATGTTTGTGACCCGGAAATTCGATGTTCACGTGACGGGAGTTCCGGTCACAAACCTCGAATAGATGGCCGGCGCCCAGCGCGATCATCTCTTCGGCTGCGGTGAATCTGCCGTTGTTACGCATAATTCCACCCACCAGCCCCGTACCCAACAGACTGTCCGTCCGCTCAAGAAGGATAACCTCCTCGGCACCCGCGTTCCTGGCCGTCAATGCGGCGGCCGACCCGGCCCAGCCCCCACCAACGATAACGATACGTTTGCCCACTTCATTCTCCCATCAAGGTTGTTCGAGTCACTGTGTAACCGGCCACTAAAGCATCAATATTTTTCGCGACCATCTTCCTGGGAAGCTTCAGGGCGACCATCTCTTTGATGGCCTCAAGTGAAACAAAATCGGCTACGGCCGCGATGCACCCCAATGAAACAATGCCGGCGGCAATGGGCTTTCCCACAAACTCCACCGCAATTTTAATGATTGGAATCGCCAGTGATTTTGCGGGAACCGACGTGACCTGATCGCTGTCCACGATCAAGTATCCCGATGGTTTTACCGAATCGGCGAACTGCTGCAACGAATTCTCGTTCAATACGACCAGAACATCGGGATTGTCCGCGCCGGGATAACCAATGCGGCGGCTGCCCGCGACCACGTCCACCACGCTTGGGCCCCCTCGAGTGGCCGAACCGTACGATCCTCTTTGGGTGGTCCAAAGACCCGCAAGATTTCCGGCAGCGTCGCTTAGTATCGAACCGGCCAGTTTCACGCCTTGTCCGCCGATACCGGCAATCTTGATTTCGTGCCGGGGAACGTTTCGTGAGGATGGCGAAAGATTTTGCTTGTCGACAATCGGCTGCGGGTTTGCGCTTTGATCGCTCACTCGCATGCTTTGCCGGAGAGATGCGGACCAGCGTCTGTAGGACTCGAAATATTCCGGCAAGTCGGTATGACTCAGGATGCCTCGTGGCAACCGGTTTTCGGAGGTAATGCCGATCATTGAAAAGCCTGGTTTGGCCATTGCCGCACTAATCAACTGCGTGAGCTGTGGAACGTCATCAATCGATCCACGGGACACCGAAGAAGCTTCAAGACTGGTTGCCAGCTCCAGGGGGGTCGCCTTTTTTTCGATACTTTCCTGGAACCCGTATGAATGCCAGTTCGTGCGCTTGACGACGGATTTCTCTACAGCATCGGTAACTTCTGAGCGCAGTATCAGCAGCGTCATTCCCATATTGCGCCGCGCGGCATGGATCAGGTGGTTCATGCCTAAAGTGACGGCATCTGCATTCATGATCAATAGCAGCGGGGTATCGGGCAATGCGGCCCCAAGGCCGATTGCCAGCGCAATATTTCGCCCCGGCGGGCCGTGAATAAACGAAATGGGCGGGCCGGGAAAGTCCTGTTCGGGCAGTTCCGGCAGACTGGTCAGGATGAGCGGAAGTTTCGCGTGGTCACCTGGCGCAGCCGCATCCGAAATCACTTTCATCAATGTGTGCCAGGTATCGGTATGAGCCGTTTTACGTTGCGTCGCCGTTCTCATGGAGTGTTTCTCAGCTGCGCGGTCACCTCAGCAAGAATCTCCGCGGGCGTTATCTGGTTTCCGTCTGCTTTGTTCACTCCAACAACGGCGGCCTGGCCGGCGCTCAGACGTTCGACTTCACTACGGACCTGACCAAAATTCAATTCAGGAACAACGATGCAGTTGACGTTTTCAGTGAGTTTTTTCACCCTTTTCTCTGGAAACGGCCAGATCGTTTGTAACTTGAGCAGACCGAGCTTGATACCTTGTTGACGAGCGATGGCAACCGCATGATCGGCCGCCATGGAGGTGCCGCCGTAGGCGATCAGCGCGATTTCGGCATCGTCAAGTTGTTTTTCTTCGTACAGGAGGATGTCGTCGAGATTGTCCTCTATCTTGCTGTGCATGTGCTCCCACCATTGAGCCACCAGCGCAGAATCCTCTGTCGGATAGCCCTTTTCGTCATGGGACAGCCCGGTAACATGGTATCGATAGCCCTCGCCGAACGTTGCAAGCGGAGCGACACCGCCTTTCGTAAAAGCGAATGCCTTATAGTCTTCGGGTGATTCCGTCGGCTTCGGTCGTGCGTATATATCCAGTTCACTGCTATGTGGAACCGAGATTTTTTCCTGCAATGCTGAAACCAGTGCATCGGCCAGAAAAATAACAGGCGTTCGATATTTTTCCGCGAAATTGAACGCTTTCACCGTCAGATCGAAACAGTCCTGCACCGAACCGGGACTCAGCGCAATGATGGGGTGATCTCCATGAGTTCCCCAACGAGCCTGCATGACGTCACCCTGTGCGGCCTTCGTCGGCAGGCCTGTGCTCGGTCCGACACGTTGTACGTTAATCACAACGCAGGGCACCTCGCTGCCGACCGCGTAACCCAGGTTTTCCTGCATCAGCGAGAAACCCGGTCCGCTGGTGGCGGTTGCCGACTTCAGCCCACCCAGCGATGCGCCGATAATGGCCGCCATACTGGCAATCTCATCTTCCATCTGCACGAAAACACCGCCGACCTCCGGCAGACGATCCGAAAGAATTTCCGCAATTTCCGTTGACGGAGTAATGGGATAGCCCGCATAGAATCGACACCCGGCTGCAATAGCACCCTCGGCTATCGCCTGGTTACCGTACATGACTTCAAATTCGGCCATCTAGTTTGCTTCCTTGTATTTGCTGTGTTCAGGGTGCTCCGGGGGCAGTATTTCGATGGCGAAATCCGGGCAATGCAACTCACACAATTTGCAATTTATGCAGTTCTGCAATCCAGGGGTTATCGGATAGAGTTCTTCGTCTTCAGCGAGCACGTCCTGCGGACACCAGGCAACGCACAACCCACATGCCTTGCAATAATTCTTGTCGATTCGGATGTCAAAAACACCGTGTCGGATTTCAGTCATCGGGACGGCCCGCGTGTTCTTTCTGTGCCCTGATATTTTCCAACATCGAAAAGTATCGGCGGCTGAAGCCGACAGACCCCTTATTCTCGAAAATCACTCCACGATCTTTTGTATCGGCGGCGACTGAGCTTTGAGCTGCATCGCTATTGGAGTCGCGTAGATACGTTTTGCCCGTCGCCGTCTCGCGTACCGGGTACGAGGCACGTTTTTTCAATAGCGGATTGCTGCGCATGGTCTCTTTGTCCATGTTCGCAATCATTCCGGATGCCACCGGCTGTTCGTTCATCTTTCCGTAGAGAACATGGCAATTGCTGATGATCTCTACCAACGCGAAGCCCGAAATATTCAATGCTCTTTCGATGAGCTTCGTCAGAGAGGCCGTGTGATTGACGGTGGCACGGGCGAAAAACGGTGCACCTCCGGCACGCGCGAGCACTTCGAGATTCATGGGTCTCTCGAAGGTACGATGCCTGGCGGTCGTGGTACGGCTATCCATTGGCGTCGTCGGCGATGACTGTCCACCGGTCAATCCGTAAATACTGTTGTTCACCACGATCGCCGTGATGTCCATGTTTCTGCGCATGGCACTGATC
The DNA here is from genome assembly GCA_013151645.1 of Gammaproteobacteria bacterium. GTDB lineage: Bacteria > Pseudomonadota > Gammaproteobacteria > Steroidobacterales > Woeseiaceae > JAADHU01. The sequence goes on from JAADHU010000066.1 coordinate 31,564, forward strand.
AGGTGGTTTCCGCCGATCGACATGGCATCACCATCGCCCATAATGGTGATGACCTGCATGTCCGGCCGAGCCAGCTTCAAGCCGGTCGCAAAAGCGGGTGCTCGTCCATGCGTCGTATGTATGGAATTGAAATCCGTGTAGCCGGACATGCGTCCGGTACAGCCAATCCCGGAAACCATCGCGACATCGTCTTTCTTCAGCCCTTGATAGTGAATGGCCTCGACGATCGAACGCATGATGATGCCGAGACCGCAACCGGCGCACCAGGTTGTCGGCAGCGTTTCGGGACGCATGTAGTCGCGAAGAATATGGGATGTCTGCAGGGTCACGGTTCGGCTTTTCCTCTGTGCACGACGTCGGCATTACGATGAGACCGGGCGAGCCATATTGTATATTGTATACAATATGGAAGCAACGCATCATGATCGCCCGCCGCTCGGTCCGACAACGACCGACCGCGTCCGTTGATGAGCAGGCTCGATTGATGCTTTCCCCAGTCGAACACCCGCTGATTTAGCCGGTTAAAGCGATTTCTCGTGCGGGTGATGAGCAGGCCAGCCAGACAATTTTCACTCCAGGACGACAAAGCCAGCGCTCCGGGGTGTGAGCAAATGGTATACAATATTCGTCAATACGGAATATATAACGAGGTCAGAAAGTGACCGGGAATTACAGGAACTCTTGTCGAAAATGAGCAATGACGAAGCAGGTTTGGCCGATGACGACCCGGATCAAAGGCCGTCGTGGGCCCAGATCGGCGCATCGCACAAGTCATTGAATCATGCCGTAACCGACGCTTTGCGACAGGCAATACTGAACGGCGAATTCAAACCCGGTGAAAGACTGACGGAAGCCAGTCTGGCGGCGACTTTTAACGTTTCCCGCAACCCGATAAGAGATGCTCTGCGAGCTTTGCAGGTTGAGGGAACGGTAGAAAGAACTCCGCGCAAGGGTGCCCGTGTGCCGTTGTTATCGTTGGGGGAAGTTGAAGAAATTATTGAGCTCAGAGCCGAGCTTGAAGGGATGAGCGCGAAATACGCCGCGCGCCGGTGTAACGAGGAATCGCGTGCCTTCTTGAGAACGCTGTTGGACAGAGGCAATCGGGCCGCGAAACAGAATGATACCGAGTTGCTACAGGCGTGTAACAACCAGTTTCATCAGTCTTTCGCCCAGATAGGCAAGAACCGATTTCTGGCCGGATTCATGAAATCACTGAATGAAAAAACCCAGTGGCTGTTTGCAAAAAGGTCTGAAAAGCGCGTGACCGAAAACTGGAAAGAACACGCGGCGATTCTGAAGGCCGTTATCGCGGCCGACGGAGAGTTGGCCTCAGTGCTCGCGGTTCGCCATGTCGAGGAACTCGGTGAAGAAATAACCAAAAGAATGATTGCATCCAATCAGTCAGATCCGTCAATCGAATCCCAAACAACGTAACAAGCGGCGCAAACCACTCTACCGAACGCCGCTTATGCAATGGATCTGGCAAGCCCGCCGTCGACTTTGATATTTTGACCGGTGACGTAGCTGGCGCCATCCGACAACAAAAATGCCGCGACATCGGCGATCTCTTCAACGTTTCCATAACGACCCATCGGTACCCGGGAACGTCGCTCCTCCTTTTCCGGCAAACTGTTGATAAATCCCGGCAAGACCGCGTTCATCCGGATGTTAACCGGAGCGTAAAGATCCGCATACAGCTTTGTCCAGGCGCCAACGGCTGCTCGCAACACGGTCATGGGAAAATCGCTTTCCGGTTCAAACGCGCAATATGACGATATGTTCACAATCGCGCCGCCGCCGTTTTCAATCAAATAAGGGGTTGCCAGTTTCGCCATTCGAATGACGCTCAGCAGATTCATTTCAAAACCTGCGTGCCAGTCGTCGTCGCTGAGTTCGAGCAACGGTCCTTTCGGGGCGTGACCTGCGCTGTTCACGATCGCGTCAATGTGACCGTAAGTATCGATGCTAAGTTGAATCAGTTTCTCAATATCCTCCGGATCCGTAATCGAACCCTGAAGGGCGATACCACCCAGTTCGTCGGCCAGTTTGTTGATCTTCTCTGTCCGCGACATCAATGCAACTTTATAGCCATCAGCCACGAGTTTCCTGGCAATGCCCGCGCCAATTCCACTTCCCGCGGCCGTTACGATCGCAATCTTCGATTCACTCATATACTTGTCGCTCCCTCAATTCACGCCCTGTAATCGGCGCAACGTAAACAACCATTGCATTCGAATATACGCACTACCATCGAATATTTGCAACCAGCACCTATGCAAACCGCTCTGGCCGATAGGGGCTTAGCAGGTCTACCGAAATACCGTCAAGAATTTCACGGCTAATGCTCTGTCCGACTATCGGCGCCAGCGTAACCCCGCTATGCATGACGGCGACATAAATATCGGTACGGTCCGGAACGAAGCCAACAATCGGAAAATCGTCTTTCGGTAGCGGACGAAAACCCAGTGTAAGGTGATCCAGGGCGGTACCTCGGGAATCGGGCAGTACCGTCGATATCTTGTCGAGAATCCGCAGGCCGTGCATATCGCGAATATCGTCGCTCGGGAAATCAAGGCGCTCGTGACGTATATCGTAGTGAATCGGAGTATCCGGTGCGTACGCGCTATCCGCCGCGACGATAACCCCGCTCTTCAATTGTTTGAAATGAAGACCCGAACCATAGTTCACTGTTCCAATCATCGGCCGAGCGGGAACGCTATGCGCGAGAATACCGGGTGAGTGCACTAGTGGCGGCCGATAGCCCAGCTGCGAAGATAAAACCGGTACGTCCACACCACTCGCAATGACCAGTCGATCAAACGAAAAAGACCCCCGGCTCGTACTGACACCGCTCAAGCGATTACCGCTAAGTTCGATTTCATCGACCGCGCAGGGGTAGATCACTCGTGCCCCGTGTTTTTCCGCCTGCGCCAGAAATTTGCGAGTAACGCCCACGGGATCGAGGTGACCATCCATCTCGCCGTAAACCGCGACCTCGAAAGGCCCCGGCAAAACATTCGGTGCAATCGCGGCGAAATCCGTCGAACTTAACAATCTGAGAGGATACCCGCCGTTACTGAAACGTTCGGCCTGGTCACGAAGCCTGGCCACGACCTCAGGATCGCTCTCCCAATTGAGGTAGCCGCCCCACGTAATATCCAATTGAAGTTGCTGGTCCAACTCGTGGTACGCAGCAATACTCCGTAGACGAAAATTCCGATAGTGAGCGTTATCGCTGTACGCATTCAACCACGCAAAAGAGTCACCTGTCGCACCACTCGCCGGGGCAGTTTTCTCAAACACCGTGACATCAGCACCCGCCTGCGCCAAATGCATCGCGATCGACGCGCCGACAATTCCGCCGCCAACTACGCCAACAGAAAGGCGCGAAGTCGCCGCCATGAGTACCTTAGGTACGGCCGCAATAGCAGCACCCCCGAGCAATAAGTTTCTTCGAATCAGGTCCATCGACTTAACCTCGTCGTATTTTTTTGGTCTCTAAGTTTGTTCCCTTTTACATTATTATTCACGTTCGTTCGGAGAAAAGCACGCGCCACCCAAAATGCGGAACTCGTCGTGTCGACCGGGATTAACGAAGCGACGGACGGTTTCGCGTTACTTGCGCTGCTTTCATGCCTCAGGCAAAGTGACGCGAAAATGGCTTGCGTGAAGCCGACTCTTACTAACTATTAGTTCGTTATGCAGCTGAACCTGAAAATGAAAAAGGCTTTTGTCCTTGGCTCAAGCTCCGGCCTGGGAAAAGCCATTGCACTAAAGCTCGCGGCGGAAGGCGCCGCAGTGGTCATTGCCGGTCGCGATGAAAGTAAGTTGCAGCAAGCCAGCAAAGACACTGGCGCGGTGGCGGCAATTGCAGGTGATCTGACCATACCGGGCGAACCCGAGCGAATGGTCCGTGAGGCCGCGGCGTCCCTGGGCGGCCTGGATATCATCGTTATTAACTCCGGTGGCGGCGGGCCGGGAACGCTGGGTGAATCAACGAACCACGCAAGAGAGAATGCCTATCACGCGATGTTACGCCCGGCAATCGATGCGGCGACCGCCGCTATCCCCTTCTTGCGAGAGTCGCACTCGGGTCGTATGCTTTTCGTCACTTCCAGGTCCGTTGTTGAAGCCACGACCGAACTCGCACTCTCGTCCGTTTATCGCAGCGGTGTCGCCGCTGCAGCACGATCGCTGGCACTCGAACTGGCGCCAAAAGTCCTCGTGAACGTAATTGTGCCGGGGCAGTTCGACACGCCCGCCTATCATAAATTTCAAGCCTGGCTGGCGGCAACCGATGGCGTTAGCGAAGCCGAAGTCGCACGCAAGCAGATGTCAGCGATACCACTCGGTCGACTGGGAACGGCCGATGAGCTCGCCGACGTGGTTACCTTTTACTGCAGCGAACGATCCAGTTTCGTCACCGGAACGGTCATTCGCGTCGATGGCGGCGCCGTTGTCGGCTTTCACTGAACGCAAAGTCAGTCAGGCGAAATCCGGTAAGCGTACTTTTTGTCGAGTTCCAGCCTACGGCTGATCTCCAGCCCGACCGCCAATGCAGGCGAGGACAGGGCCTTTAACGGTTTGCGCAGCGGACCGGCCGGTAGACCCAGTGCCCGCATCAGCGTTTTCAATGACACGGGGTTGACCACGGAATAAAGAAAATGAAGCAACGGCAGATTTTCAAGCCAGGTTTCACGACACGCCATCGCATCGCGCCATTCACGCCAGGGCGTGGAGATCACCGCCATTTCACGAGGAATCACGTTTCCCGACATATTGGCCGTGCCATTACCCCCTAACGACATCAACGGAATAACCAGACCAAGATTCGGGCTGTCACAGCACATCAACGACATGTCAGGATGGCCAGCAATCGTTTGCGCCACCTGACCGGTTCTGGAGGTCGACTCTTTGTTGACGACGATGTTTGGGTGTTCGGCCAGCTTTAATAATGCGGTATGCGAAAGATCGGTCCGCACTCTGGGTGGATTATTATAAATGCCGACAGGAATCGGACTTTCGTCGGCGACCTCAACAAAATAATCCACGATATCGTTCTCCGGTGCCGCGATATAGGCGGGGGCTGCAACGATGGCACCGTCTGCTCCTTCACTCGCGGCCGCACGGCAATAATCGATTGTTTGCTGCGTATTGGTGCCGGTGCAACCGAACCACAATTCAACGTCCTTCGGCTTCATTTTAGAAGTGAGCGACATGATTTCCAGGCGTTCTTCGGGCGACAGCATTGACACTTCGCCCGTCGAACCCATGATCAGAATTGCGGATGTATTATTCTCCGCCTGAAACTCCAGCAGACGCCGAAACCCGCCGTAATCAACCGAGTAGTCGTCATTCATTGGTGTAATCAGCGCAACGAAGGAGCCTTCGATTTTGTTCTGTCTCATCTACTCGAATCCCGAATCCGTTTTCCTGATCGCATTCGTCGCGATCAGATGATTTGCCGAAACATACGCGCCGGGCCCCAAAAAAGAAACTTTTGGGCAACGAAGCCGCAGGCGGCTTCGGTCATTCGAAAGTGATGCTACCATCCGATTCCTTGACCGATCAGGCAGTCGGCCTATCGACTGCATCGAAAGCACCCTGTCGGGGAACTCGGAGTACGGGACATCTAATGGAAAAAATACAATTGACCGCATCGCACTGGGTTTTCCTGCTGGCCGTGTTGTCGATCCTTCTGTCCGTGGTGTTTCGAAAGGGCGTCATAATTATCTCAATCGTGGCCACGTTCATTCTCGGTTTGTTGTCCGACGGCGGTGGCGGCGGATTCTTCAATCAGGTCATATTTTCGGTTCAGGTCGTATTCAAGGCGCTGTTGAACGCCGGTTCTGCACTATTCGACATCATGTTGGTTGTTGCGCTGATGGTCGCAATGTTGCGGTCTTTGCAGGCTCAAGGCGCCGATAAAATCATGGTCGCACCCATGATGAAACTGATGGCAGGGCCGTGGTCCGCCTTTTTTGTACTGGCGACCACCATGTACATTGCGGCCGCGTTCTTCTGGCCAACGCCCGCCGTCGCACTCGTGGGCACGGTGCTGATTCCGGTCGCGATGCGCGTTGGATTGCCCGCGATCGCCGCGGCTGTATCGGTGAACCTCGCCGGGCACGGCATGGCTCTGTCGGCCGACCCGATCATACAGGGTGCAACTCGTCTGACGGCCGGTGCTGCGGGTATCGAGCCCGGCGAGCTGCTTCCGTATACCTTGCTTTTCTCATTGGTAACCGGTGGCGTCGCGATCTCTCTGGCCTGTCTGACCATCCGCCGCGATATGCGCAGCGGGGCTTTGGTCGCGCCCACAGAGGATGAAATCGATCACCTGATTTCGACCGTATCCGATCAGAACAGCGGCGCATTAGAGGAAAAAAACTCGAGTCGATATGCTCGTGTTTTCGCGATCGCCGTGCCGGCCATTCTAATCGGCATTGCGTTGCTCATGATTTACAGGGCCCTGTTTAACCCGGCTGAAGCGATTCTTGGCGACTCTGCATCCGCTCTGCTTGGCGGCACCGCGACGATCATTCTGGTGCTATCCACATTTGCAGCGCAGGGCATGCGCGCAATGGACGGGATCGCGGACCATACTCGGGATGGGTTTTACTTCGCCGTCAAAATATTCGCGCCGATTATTCCCATCGCCGGGTTCTTCTTCCTCGGCAACCCGGATCACGCCGTAACCGTATTGGGTGAGGGTACGCCGGGTTTCCTGTTCGATATCGGACATGTCGTGGGCAGCCACGCCGACGGCAATGTTGTAGTACTGGCTTTCGGTGTGACGTTAGTCGGTATGTTGGCGGGACTGGATGGGTCCGGATTTTCCGGGTTGCCATTGATCGGTTCACTATCCGCGGCGCTGGCTCTCGGCGCAGGTGTAAAACTTCCGGTGCTTGCCGCACTTGGACAGGTGGTAACCATATTCACCGGAGGAGGTACGCTGGTTGCGTGGGCATTTGGCGCTTGCGCGGATGCCGGTATGTCCGGAATAACACCCGCGGCCCTGGTTCGACGAAATGTCATGCCGGTTTTTTCCGGGCTGTTCGTCGTTACCGTTCTTGCAATATTCTTGCTGTGATCGACCGATCTGAATATTTTCCGACGGCGAAAAATATCGAAAAACACCCTGTATCGCACAGGGCGTCTGCCGGTTCTGGCTGAAAAAGGGACGGCGGTGGAAGGCAACGGGGCATCGCAGATATGAACCGTCGTGAATCGTTTGATGCAAGTGATACAAAATTCGACTGATCTGTTATAGCCGGTTTTGTATGGACAACATAAGTAAACAGCGGTGTGATTGGGGGGACGATCAAATACTCTTTCAACCGCTTTTGAGGTGAATGCCATGCATCGGTTCGAGAACCGCAGTCTGTTCCTGTCGACTTTGTTGACGCTTGTTATCGGACTGCCATTGATGAGCGAACCCAGCGCGGCCCAGTCGGGCAGTGACGAGTCGGTTGTTGACGAGATTATTATTACGGGTTCGCGCCGCCGCGCGGCATCGCCCTCCGACGTACCGTCA